>NZ_JBJHDO010000018.1:0-104961 GCF_050958605.1 Mesorhizobium sp. 1B3
GCACATCGGTGGCGGTGACCACCGCGCCCAGCCGGCGCGCCGTCGCGATCGCCTGCAGGCCGGCGACGCCAACGCCCATGATGAAGACCTTGGCGGCGGGCACGGTGCCGGCAGCCGTCATCATCATCGGCAGCGCGCGGTCGTATTCGGCGGCCGCGTCGATGACGGCCTGGTAGCCGGCGAGATTGGCTTGCGAGGACAGGACATCCATGACCTGGGCGCGGGTGATGCGCGGCATGAACTCCATGGCGAAGGCCGTGACGCCGGCCTTGGCAAGTCCCGCCACGGCGGCATCATTGCCATAGGGATCCATGATGGCGATGACGGCCGCGCCTTTTTTGTAACCCTTGAGCTCGGCTTCGCTCGGCCGGCGCACCTTGAGCACCACATCGGCCTTGCCGGCGTCGGACGCCTTGCCGATCGCCGCGCCGGCGGCGGCGAAATCCGCATCGAGGATGCGCGAGCCGAGCCCGGCGCCGGCCTCGACGATCACATCCAAGCCCAGCCCCGCCAGCCGCTTCACCGTCTCCGGCGAGGCGCCCACGCGCGGCTCGTTGGCGTCGGTCTCACGAGGTACGAAAACTGTTTGTCCCACCGCCTCAGTCCCTCCGGTTGGAACGATGCCCCTAATTCACCCGCTGTAACGGCCGGCGGCATCTCCTTTGCATCGGACCGGAAAATGAAAGTCGGTCCAGAGATCCGATGCGAAAACAAAAAATACTGGGAGCGGCGCTGCGCAAGCTTTCGGGCGCCTTGGTGCTCCGAGCGGAGTATCAGGTGATATGAGCCGGCACGTCGCGCAGCAGATAGCCGCCGACGGCGCAAATGATCAGGAAAAGCACCAGGGAAGAGAAGAAGCCGGCCGTGGTGAAGAAGCCGAAGGCCATGGCTATCAGCAGTGCTACACAGACGAGCGATCCATATTTCGTCAGCGAGATGAAAAGCGAGTAGGTCTTGCGATGCTCGTCGTAGTCCATCTGCGCACCTGTTTCGACCGGGCCGGTCGGCGTATGATCAGCCATTATCAATCCCTCGCAAAAGCTCTGACCGGCACATAGCGAAAAGCGAGGTCAAGGGCAATGCGCTATTGCCGCGCTCCCCTGCGACATGAGGGTGCGGCTTTTTCTGGGTTTGTCATGTGCGGTCCCGAGCACCGAACCTGGCAAGAGCCGGTCAATCAAGCCAACCAGCGCTTGCGGCGCTTGTAGTGCTTGACATCCCGGAACGACTTGCGCCCTTCCCCGCCGACGCCGAGATAGAACTCCTTCACGTCCTCGTTCTCGCGCAGCGCCGAAGCCTTCCCGTCGAGCACCACCCGGCCGGTCTCCAGTATGTAGCCATATTTGGCGTAGCGCAGCGCCACGTTGGTGTTCTGCTCGGCCAGCAGGAAGGAAACGCCTTGCTCCTCGTTGAGCTTCTTCACGATCTCGAAGATCTCCTCGACCAGCTGTGGCGCGAGCCCCATCGAGGGCTCGTCGAGCAGGATCATCTTTGGACGCGACATCAGCGCCCGCCCGATCGCCGTCATCTGCTGTTCTCCGCCCGAAGTATAGCCGGCCTGGCTTTGCCGGCGCACCTTGAGGCGAGGGAAATAGCTGTAGACGAGTTCCAGATCGTCTCGGATGGCGGCATTGCCGTCGCGCCGGGTAAAGGCGCCGGTGAGGAGATTGTCCTCGACGGAGAGATGACCGAAGCAGTGTCGCCCCTCCATGACCTGGATGCAGCCGCGCCGGACGAGTTCGTTCGGCGAGAGCGACTGCACCTCGTCGCCCTCGAAGACGATCGTGCCCTTGGTGACCTCGCCGCGTTCGGCCTGAAGCAGATTGGATATCGCCTTCAACGTCGTGGTCTTGCCCGCGCCATTGGCGCCCAGAAGCGCCGTGATTCCGCCTTTTGGCACGCTCAGCGACACGCCTTTAAGCACAAGAATGACGTGATCGTAGATCGCCTCGATATTGTTGACCGAGAGGATGGGTCCGGCTGGCGCCGCGACAGGGCGACTGGCATTGCTCATCACGACCTCTGACATTGAAGCCTTCTCCCCGTTTTGCAGGGAGAAGGCCGAAGGCTGGGCCTTAAGGCTTGCATTCTTCGTTGACCGGCCAGGGCTGGTTGGCGTCGGCGTATTCCTTGGCTTTGGTCGCGACCAACGCGTCGATGTCGGCACGATCGGCGGTAAGGAGCTCCGAGACCTTCACGAATTTCTTGCCGTCCCACTCCAGCATCCACGCGCCTGCATGGCCCGTATGGTTGGCGCAGGAAGTCGAAAAAGGCGGGATCATGCCTTCGGCGCCGAGTTCCTTGAGCTTGGACTCGTCGAGCTTCAGGTTCTCGAGGCCCCAGCGCAACTGCTCGGCGTTGACTACCTTCGTGTCGAAATGATCCTGCGCCGCCTTCACACCTTCGGCGAGCATCATCGAGATCAGCACGCCGCGTTGATAGAACACCGAGTCGAACTCGCCCTCGCCCGTGTTGATGAGAGACTTGCCGGCATCGACGACATATTTCTTGATGTCCTTCATCACCGGCGCATCGGAATTGGGCAGGCTCCAGGACACGGAGCGATAACCCTTGCCGGCGTCGCCCACCAGCTTGAGGTCGCCGTCATGGCCCGACCACCAGATGCCGACGAACTGGTTCATCGGATATTTGGTCTTCACGGCTTCGGTAATGGCGCCCGCATTCATCGCGCCCCAGCCCCACATCAGCACGAAATCCGGCCTTTCGCGCCGGATCTGCAACCACTGCGCCGACTGGTTCTGCATTTCCTTCAGTCCGACCGGGATCGGCAGCAATGTAAAGCCATGCTTGGCTGCCAGCGCCTCAAGCAACGGGATCGGCTCCTTGCCGTAGGGATGATCGAGATGGAGCAGGACGATCTTCTTGCCCTTCAGGTTGTCGAGATTGCCGCCCGAGATGTTGCCCAGGATCATCGAGGCGCCGTCCCAATAGGAGGAAGGCGGGTTGAATGCCCATTGGAAGGTCTTGCCGTCCTGCATGGCGGAAAAACCGTAGCCAGGCGCCAGCACCGGGATCTTGTCGACGTTGGACTTCGGAAGCACCTGCAGCGTGATGCCGGTAGACCAGGGCTGGGTAACGATCCCGCCCGCCGCCTTGGTCTTCTGATAACACTCGACGCCCTTCTCGGTGTTGTAGCCGGTCTCGCATTCATTGTAGTCGAGCATGACGCCGTTCGCGCCGCCGTCGCGCTCATTGAGCATCGTCATGTAGTCGCGCTGGCCGTTCATCAGCGGAATTCCCGTCGCCGCGAACGGTCCCGTCCGGTAGGAAAGGTTCGGCAGGTTCACCTTGTCCTGTGCCACGGCCGGCGCGCCGAATGCCGCAGCGATCAGCGCCGCCGCCGCAATCACTGTGCTGAGAGATGTCTTCATCCTAGTCTCCTCCACTGGTCCGTTTCTCCGTTGTGGAGCGGGCGAACCAACCCCGCTCTTGGGCGGCCCTCGCCCGTTTCCGTCAATGCGGAAATGGCCACATGATGAGCCTTTCCCTGATCACCGCCCAGAACCGCGCCAGCCCGTGCGGCTCGACGATCAGGAAGAAGATGATCAGCGCACCGATCGTCATGGTGTTGAGGTGTTCCGCCGTCGCGGCTGCAACTTGCAGGCCGAGTGCCCCCGGCACTGTGTTCAGGACCACCGGCAGCGCCACGATGAGGATTGCGCCGAGATAATTGCCGAGGATCGAGCCGAGACCGCCGATGATGGCGATGAAGAGAACGCGGAACGACAGCGGTATGTCGAAAAGATTCGGCTCCGCCGCGCCGCGCCAGAGAAAGACGAACAGCGCGCCCGCGACGCCCACGATGTAGGACGATACCGCGAAAGCCGAAAGCTTGGCCTTCATGAGATTGATGCCGACCAGTTCGGCGGCGATGTCCATGTCCCGGACCGACTTCCAGATGCGGCCGATGCGACCGCGCGTGATGTTGATGGCGGACCATGTGACGAGGGTCACGACACCGAGCACGAAATAGTACTGGGTAACCGCCTTGGCCTGCGGCCCGGCGACGGCCACGCCGAACATGTCGATGTTGGGCACCTGGATCGCGCCGGAAGAATTGTAGTTGTACAGCCAACCCCATTTCTCGAACAGCCAGACCAGGAAGAACTGGGCGGCGAGCGTAGCGATCGCGAGGTAGAAGCCCTTGATGCGCAGCGACGGCAGGCCGAAGGCGACGCCGACGGCCGCCGAGAAGAAGCCGGAGAACGCGATCGCGACCACGAGGTTGAGCTCGGGAAAGAGCGTCGTGATCTTGTAGCAGGCATAGGCTCCCACGCCCATGAACGCGCCGGTGCCGAGCGACAACTGGCCGGCATAGCCGGTGAGAATGTTAAGGCCCAGCGCCGCCAGCGAATAGATCAGCACCGGGATGAGCAACGCCCGGAAGGCGAACTCGTCGGCGGTAAGCGGAAAGACGACGAAGGCGAAGAGCAGGATGAAGGCAAGCAGCCAGGCGTCCTGCTTGAGCGGGAACAGCGCATGGTCGGCGCGGTAGGAAGTCTTGAACTGGCCTGCGGTGCGATAGAGCATTAGCTGTCGGCTCCTGAACGAAACGAAGGCAGCGACGGCATGCCAGGCGCGGCCCTCCCCTCCCCCTTGAGGGGAGGGTGGCCGCGAAGCGGTCGGGTGGGGTCGCCGATCAAGCGCTCGGCCGTTTCCCTTACCAGCTGCGCGACATGCCAAGCATTGGCTATCACGTCCGGCTCGTCGAAACGCAAGACCGCATAGCCTAGCGACCTCAGATAGCGATCGCGGTTTGCGTCGTGACTCAGACCTTTTTCCGTCTCATGCGTGTCCCCGTCCACCTCGACCACCAATCGGACGGCCAGGCAGACGAAATCGACGACATAGGGTCCGACCGGCGACTGGCGGCGAAACTTGAGCCCTTGAGGCTTCAACGCACGGAGTTCGTACCAGAGAAGCGTCTCGGCCTTTGTAGCCCTATGCCGAAGAGTGCGAGCTTTTTGACGCATCTCGTGACTGACGCGGGTCCGAACCATCTAGAGGGCACCTCGAAAATGGAAGACGTACCACGCGGCCGCGAGAACCCCACCCGGCCGCTTCGCGGCCACCCTCCCCTCAAGGGGGAGGGATACGCCGGCGACGTTCCTTCTCTTCTTCACCATCCCTCACACCCGCTCGATGATCCGCTCGCCGAACAGGCCCTGCGGCCGGAACAACAGCACCAGCAGCGCGAAGACGAAGGCGAACCATGTTTCCGTATTGCCCCCAAGCAGGGGCTGTCCCCAGTAGATTTCGAAGAGTTTTTCCAGGATGCCGATGGCGAGGCCGCCGACGATCGCACCGAGCACCGATTCCAGGCCACCCAGCATCAACACCGGCAGCGCCTTGAAGGCGATGACCTCCAGCGCGAAGGAGACGCCGGCCCGTGCGCCCCAGACGATGCCGGTGGCGAGCGCGATGATGCCGGAGATGAACCAGACCAGCACCCAGATGGTCGAAAGCGAGATGCCGACGGAGAGCGCCGCCTGATGGTCGTCGCCGAGCGCGCGGATGGCCCTGCCCATTTTGGACCGATTGAGGAAGACGAGCAGCCCGACGACCAGCAGGATCGCGCCCACCACCGCCGTCACGTCCTTCTGCTCGATCGAGACGAAGCCGCCGAACGGCTCGAACTCGAAGCTTCCGGTCGGTATCAGGAGTTTTTCGGTGATCATCACCTTGTTTTCTCCGCCGAAGATGATCTCGCCGAAGCCGACGAGGAACAAGGTGATGCCTATGGTGGCCATGAAGAGGATGATGTCGGGCTGGTTGACCAGCGGTCGCAGGACCACGCGCTCGATCGCAACAGCGAGGATAAACATCACCACGAGGGTCAGCGGCACCGCCAGCAGCGCCGGCACGCCTTTCTCGTGCAGCCCGACGAGGGTCAGGGCCGCGAACACCACCATGATGCCCTGCGCGAAATTGAAGATGCGCGAGGATTTGTAGATGAGCACGAAACCGAGCGCGATCAGCGCGTAGAGCACCCCGGACACCAGGCCCTCCCAGAGAACCTGTAGAAGAAAGTCCGGCGCCCCGAACATGTCGGCGAAGGGTTTCACCAGGATGGCGTTCACGAAATCCATGAGGTGCACCCGTCAGCCGGCGAGTTGCGGGAACAGGCCGAGGAGCCCGATGAGGATCAGATAGATCGCGACGATGTAATTGAGCAGCCTCGGCATGACGAGGATGAGCACACCGGCGATCAGCGCAACGAGCGGCCCGATGGTGATGGCGGAGATCGTCATTTCATGTCCTTTCAATGGGCGACGCCGAGATAGGCGTCGATGACCTGCCTGTTGGCCTTGACCGCCTCGGGAGGGCCGTCGGCGATCTTCTTGCCGTAGTCCAGAACGACCACGCGGTCGGACAGGTCCATGACCACGCCCATATCGTGCTCGATCAGGGCGATCGTGGTCCCCCGCTGCTGGTTCACGTCGATGATGAACCGGCTCATGTCCTCCTTTTCCTCGAGATTCATCCCCGCCATCGGCTCGTCGAGCAGAAGCAGCGAAGGCTCCATCGCCAATGCCCGGCCGAGCTCGACGCGCTTCTGCAAGCCGTAGGGAAGCTTGCCAACGGGCGTGCGCCTTATGTGCTGTATTTCCAGGAAGTCGATGATCTCCTCGACCTTCTCGCGATGCTCGATCTCTTCCCTGAGCGCCGGCCCATGCCACAGCATCTGCCAGAAGAGCCCGCGCTTCATCATCACCGAGCGGCCAGCCATGATGTTGTCGAGCGTCGTCATGCCCTTGAAGAGAGCCACGTTCTGGAAGGTCCGGGCTATGCCTTGCCTTACCGCGTGATGGGGTTTCATGCCCCGCCGCTCGACGCCCCGGAAGACGATGGTCCCCTTCTGCGGTGTGTAGAAACCGTTGATGACATTGAGCATGGACGTCTTGCCGGCGCCGTTCGGGCCGATGATGGCGCGGATCTCGCCCTTGCGCACGTCGAAAGAAATGTCGGTGACGGCTTTGACGCCGCCGAAGGAAAGAGAAACATTGCGGATGTCGAGCAGCACCTCGCCGCGCGGGATGCCATCGTCGGGTGCTGCGACCCGCAGCCTGTCCGGCACGGCGTTCATTGGGCTGCCTCCCGCGCGGGCTCGAGCCCATGCACCCGCGCTTCGATGATCTTCACCTTGGCCCGGATCTTGCCCTTGCGGCCATCCTCGAACGTCACCTCGGTCTCTACGTGTTTTTCCGCCGAGCCGTCATAGAGCGCCTCGATGAGATCGCCGTAGCGCTCGGCGATGAAGGCGCGCCGCACCTTCATCGTGCGGGTGAGCTCGCCATCGTCGGCATCGAGCTCCTTGTGCAGAACCAGGAATCGGCGGATCTGGCCGCCCGCCATCATCGGCTCCCTGGCGAGCCGCCGGTTCGTCTCGTCGACATGGCCGGCGACGATCCTGTAGACCTCGGGATGGCCGGCGAGCTCCTGATAAGAGGCGTAGGCGATGTTGTTGCGTTCGGCCCAGTTGCCCACGGCCTGCAGGTCGATATTGATGAAGGCGGCGGCGAAATCCCGGTCATCGCCGAAGGCCACCGCCTCCTTGATATTGGGAAAGAATTTCAGCGCGTTCTCGATGTATTTCGGCGCGAACAGAGCGCCCGAGCGCAGCTTGCCGACGTCCTTGGCACGGTCGATGATCCTGAGCTGCCCGTCCGCCTCGAAGAAACCGGCGTCCCCGGTCTTGACGTAGCCGTCCTCCGTCATGACCTCGGCGGTCTTGTCTTCCTGGCGATAGTAGCCGGCGAACATGCCGGGCGAGCGGAACTGCACCTCGCCCGCCTCCGAGATCCTGATATCGACATTGGGCGCCGCCGGTCCAACTGCGTCGGAACGCACCTCGCCGTCTTTCTGCACGGTCACGTAGAGGAAGGCTTCCGTCTGGCCGTAGAGCTGCTTCAGGTTGATACCGAGCGAACGGAAGAAGGAGAAGAGATCCTCGCCGATCGCCTCGCCCGCCGTATAGGCGATCCGGATCCGTGAGAGGCCGAGCACGTTCTTCAGCGGCCCATAGACGAACAGGTTGCCGAAGGCATAAACCAGCCGGGCGGAGAGTGGGACGGGACGTCCCTCCAAAATCGCCTCGCCGTGACGCCTCGCCACGCCGATGAAATATCCGAACATCTTGCGCATGAGCCAGCCGGCGTCTTCCATGCGGATGGTGACGCCGGTCAACAGGGATTCGAAGATGCGCGGCGGCGCGAAATAGAAGGTCGGTCCGATTTCGCGCAAGTCCTGTGGAACCGTCTCGTGGCTCTCCGGACAGTTCATGCAGAACCCGCTCACATATCCCTGCGCGTAGTTCAGATAATGATCGCCCACCCAGGCGAGCGGCAGATAGGCAAGCACGCTGTCCAGTTCCGTCAGCCGGTCGAACTCGACCGTATCGCGAGCTGCCTGCACCGCGGCTGCCGCCTTGACCACCACACCTTTCGACCGCCCCGTAGTGCCTGAGGTATAGAGCATGACCGAGACGTCGTCGCCGTTTGCGGCGCGGATTCCCTCCTCCCAGCGGCGCGCAGCGTCAGGATCGGCGCGCTCGATCGCGGCACCCTTCTCCTGCACTGCGGTAAAGGCGGTGAGCCGTCGCGGATCATAGTCGCGCAAGCCGCGCGGCTCGTCATAGATGACCTCTTCGAGCGCGGGGATCTTCGCGGCGAAGGACCGGATCTTGTCGACCTGCTCCTGATCCTGGACGATGGCGAAGCGGACCTGCGCATTGTCGAGCACATAGGCCATCTCCTCGGCCACGGCGTCGGCATAGACCGGAACGGGAATCGCGCCGAGGGATTGGGCCGCCGCGAAACTCCAATAAAGACGCGGGCGGTTGGCTCCGACGATCGCAACCTTGTCGCCGTGGCCAAGGCCGAGCGCCTGGAGGCCGAGCGCAAAGCGGCGGATCTCGACGAGCTGCTCGCTCCAGTTCCAGCTCTGCCAGATCCCGTAATCCTTGTGCCGCATCGCCGGACGAGCCGGGAACCGTGCCGCGTTGAACAGCAGGTATTTGGGGAACGTGTCGAGCTCGGCCATTCCTAGGTCCTCCCCGACAAGATCGGCGCGGGATTTGAATGTCGCCGCGCTGGATCTGTGAATGCTCTGCCGGACGCGATCGATCGCTCCAAGAACGGCTCCTCCCGATTCTGAGCGGCAGTTCCTCTTCTGCCGCTCCCACATCGGCCCGAAAATCGGAAAGCGCGATGCAGGCATCCAAAGCCGTCCGCCGATGCATCTCCCGAAATCAGGTCCGATTTTCGGAAAGCGCGATTCGTAGCTTTCAAGCTGCCAGAACGTCGTTGCGCATCCGAATGGACGTGCGGCGCGCTAGGCGGCGGCCTTTGTCATTGCAGCAAAACTACCCCCGATGGCGCGCACCGACAACACGGGCATTGACAGACAGGACCTGGGATTGTGTTATGCAATGGCGCTTGGTGTGCGCTCACCCAGCACCTTCCCGTTTGGCCCATTCAGCCTTCGTAGTCGGCAAGCCTGTCGAGCTCGAGCACCGTGATGCGCCCATGCTCTACCTGAAGCAAGCCTTCCTCCTCGAGCGCCTGCAGGCTGCGATTGGCGACCTGTCGGGAGACGCCGGCCAGCAGGCCGAGTTCCTCCTGGGTGATCTCGATATGTCCGCCTGCGCCTGGATAAAGCACGGGATTGAAGAGCCAGGAGAGATTGCGCGCCACCCGCGCCTTAGGATCCAGGATCCGGTCATATTCGATCGTGGCGATGAACTGTCCCATGCGCTCGTTGAGTTGCCGCACCAAGAAGCGGTTGAAGGCAGTCGAATTCTCATAGAGCCAGAAGAACGTTGCCTTGTTGAGCATGACGAAGCGCGTGTCGCGAATGGCGACGAGATCGTATTTGCGCGGTTCGTCCTTCAGAACGGAACCTTCGCCGAACCAGCCGCCGGGCCCGACGCCGGCGAAAGTCATGGCCTTGCCGCTGCGCGAAATGGCGCTGATCTTCACGAGCCCGGTGACGACACCAGTCCAGTAGTCCAGCCGATCGCCGCGATGGCAGATATAGCTGCCTTTCGGAAATTGCCGCTCCGTCATGCCCCGGCGCGCCCGCTCGATCTCGTCGGCGGAGAGTTCGCGGGCCCAGATGGCCGACCTCACGAGATCGCTTGCCATGCTCATGCTTTGCAGCACCATGCATCGCCTTCGTCGGCGTATCCGGCATTCTGACGGCAGCCAGGCCGACTTGCAATTGCTGCAGGCGAGATCGTGCGGAAAGGTCGCCTTCGCCCGGACAGCGACGTGCCAGCAGCCGTCGACACCGTCGTCAGGCAGCGTTGTTGAGAAACTTGGTGCTTGGCAGGATGGTCAGCGGTGCTCGATGGCCTTGGATAGGCTTCGTGAACAACATGCGTCTTTCCAAGGCCGACGAACGAAAAAAGGCGAAGCGCCGCGCCCCTTGGTCTGCGCATTCCGGATATTTGGATTCCCATAGATCGACCGGCCGGATGAGGCCGGGATAGGCCCGCGCTCGCACCAGCGGCTTGGCCAGGAACATGCGCCGGTAGAAGGCGGCATGGTCTTCCTTGACTGCCGTCAGGCAGGAGGTCGGCTCGAAGAAGTAGGTGGAGATGAGCGCAAGCCGCAATGTTATGTAGGGCAGCACTCTCAACGTGGCCGACCACTCGCCGTCGGAAGCAAAGCGGCTCGGGTCGATGAAGCTCTCTCCGGCGGCGAGCCGCGGCTCGAGCACATCGCCGAAGACCTTGACGCTCGGCGATTTCGGAAATTCCGGCGTGACATGGGACAGGCGTACCGTGCTGACGAGATGTCCATCGTAATAGACGCCATAAAGATACGCATTGGGCTGGCCGTCGAACTCGTCTACGACGACTCGCGAGGCATCGGATGCGATCATGCCACCCTTGAGATAGGAATTGTAGCGAAGGCGATAGATATCCTCCATGTCCTCGCCGTCCTCGCAGAGGCGGTACTCGATGTTGTCCATCACCCTCAGCACGCTGAGCGCGAACGCGTTCATCCCGGGATCGTCGGCAATCCCGCCGCCAACACCTTTTGATTGTTCCATCGCCAGATTGGACTTCATGTGCCGCCTCCGCATCCTACCGGAACGGTAGACCAGCACTTAAATAAACGTAAAGTGGAAACTTCTATTGGCGTGATTTACTAAATATTAACCTTAACGGTAAGTTCCAGGTACAGCTTCCCGCCAAGTGTGAGCTGGCCGGACGCATCGCTGACTTACTGCCTGGATGTAAGCCTTTCCGTCCGGATGTCCTTCACGAAGGGCCAGACGGTCGTCGACATGGTTTCGATGCCGGACGCCGAAAGCGCCGACCCGAAAAGGAAGCCCTGTACGAGATCCGGCTTTACGGTGAGGGCCAGGACCTTGAACTGCTCGAAAGTCTCCACGCCTTCCACCGTAACCTGGAGACCGAGCGGCCGGGACAGGTTGACCACCCCTTTCAGAAGCTCGAGCGACCGCTCGTTCTGGGTCACGTCGATCAGGAAGCTGCGATCGATCTTGATCTTGTCGAGCGGCAGCTTGTGCAAATAGCTGAGACTGGAATACCCGGTGCCGAAATCATCCAATGCGATACGCACGCCGAGGGTCTTCATCTCCTCGATCAGCTCCCGTGTCAGGGATTTATCGTCGAGAAGAGCAGTTTCCGTGACCTCGATTTCGAGGCGATGCGATGCCAGTCCCGATTCGGCGAGCGCGTTGCGAACCTTGTCGACGATGTCGCGATTGCGAAAATCCTTGGCCGACAGGTTTATCGCGACGTTGATAGGCTCCGGCCACTTGGCGCATTCCTTCGTGGCGGCGGAAAGCATGAACGCGCTGATCTCCGAAACGATGCCCATCTCCTCTGCCAGCGGAATGAAGATCGCAGGTGAGATCGGACCGAGGTCGGGGTGATCCCACCGGCAAAGCGCCTCGCAGCAGGCGATGCGCATCGACGCCATGTCCACAATCGGCTGATAGACCACCCTGAGCGCTTTTGCCCCGATGGCATTGCGCAGGTCGGCCTTGAGCAGTTGCTTGTTGCGGAAGGCCTCGTCCATCGTGGTTTCGAACAGCCGCCAGCCATTCTTCCCCAGTTCCTTCACCGTATAGAGCGCAAGGTCGGCCTTTACCGTCATGGCATCGACATCGGTGTCCTCTACCCGCGACAGAACCGCGCCAGCGCTCGCCTGGATTCGCAGGGAGTGTCCGGCGACGTCCACTTCGCCCTGCAACCCGGCGAAGATCTCATCGAGGAGCTGCGCCATATGCGCGTCATCCTCTATCCTGTCGAAATAGATCATGAACTCGTCGCCGCCGAAGCGGGAAACCTCGACCCCACTGCGCTTGAAGGCGCCAAGCCGCTCTGCCGCGGCATAGATCAGGCCGTCCCCCACCGGATGGCCGAGTGTGTCGTTGACGCTCTTGAAATCGTCGAGATCGAAGACGGCGAGGCCGCAGAGTCGGTTCCGGTCACCCGAAGCCATGTACTCGCTCACGAGTTCGTGCAGATAGGCTCGGTTCGGCAGGCCGGTGAGATTGTCGAAGCGGGCCATCGTACGGATCTTCTCCTCCGACTGGGCACGCTGGGTAACGTCCTCGAACGTAATTACGCTGAGTTCGTCACGCCCCTCACGGGTCGAGAATTCGAAGTGCCGGCCATCCGCGAAGGGCACCATAACCTTGCGGTCGCGCCCCTCCCGTAGCGACCTCGTGAGCTGGCTGACGGCATAGCGGCACTCGCGCATGTCAAGCACGCCTGCGGCGACACCGCGCATAAGCAGGGCTTCGATGGTGCGTCCCATCACCGCTTCGGGCGAAGACATCGCCATGAGGTGCGCGGCCTCGGCATTCGCCACGACCACACGGCCGTTGTTGTCGAGCATCACCAAGCCGTGCGGCATGGTGTTCAGCGCGCGGTCGAAACGCTGGGCGATCTGGCGTGCCTGCTTGTGGCCGATCACCGCCGAGAAGAGCACTTGGCGGATCTGGTCGGCCGTGCTCTTGATGATGAAGTAATAAGGGATCGCCGTAAGCCCGAGCAACACATGGGCGACATCGCCGCGCAGGACCAGGCCGATTGCGAAAGGTGCCAGGAAGGCGGCGGAGAAGATGGCCACCATGCGGCTGGAACCGTAGTTGCGCCCGGCGACGGTGACGATCGACCCGAATAGCGCGCATGCCGCCGCGATCGCCACGAACTCGATGGGCGCGACCGTCAGCGCCACCAGTCCGAACAGCCCGATGACGAAAGCCTGGACCGTGCCACGAAGGATATACTCTCGCTCCCACCGGGAGGCCTCCTCCCGCGTGGTCAGAGGCGTGGCACGACGAAATTTCCGCATTCCCGCGAAGCGCCAGACACCCACCGCGAGAAGGGTCACGGCAAGCCAGACATAGACGACGTATCCGCTGGTCCAATAACCCATGAAGGCGAGCAGCGCATGGATGGCGGCGCCGACCAGCACAGTGTACGCACTGTTGAACAACGAGCGTACGAACTGGATGTAAACGTCGTCGGGGATGTGGTTCTCGGTTGTTTTGCCCATCACCAGCGGCCTAGCCCAGCCTCCGGTTTGCCACAATCACATTAATAAAAGTTTAGTCGTCGCATACTTGGCAGAAGCCGGATTCCCTGGGTTATTCGGCCGCTTGCAGCATGGCGGCCGCCTCTCGTCCGGCCAGTCGCTCGCGCAACCGCGCCCTCTCTCCTTCCGCCTTGGCGGCGCTGGCTTCCTTGACATGGCCGTAGCCGCGGATGAGCGCAGGCACCGAGGCAAGGGCAGCCGCCGCCTCTATCCGCTCAGGCGACATGACACGCAAAATAAGGTCGAGATCCGTCTCGTAGTCGGCAAGGACACGCCGTTCCAGCCGTCGCTCGGGGGTGCGGCCGAACAGGTCGAACGGTGTCCCCCGCAGTCCCTTGATGGCGGCGAGCAACCTGAACCCTGTCATCATCCATGGCCCGAAGCTCGATTTTCGCGGCTTGCCATCGGCGCCCCGCCGTCCGAGCGCTGGCGGCGCCAGATGGAATTCCAACCTGTCATATGACTGAAACTGGCTTGCGAGCTGCCGGCGGAACGAACCATCCGTGTAGAGGCGCGCGACCTCATACTCGTCCTTGATCGCCATCAGCTTGAAGAGGTTGCGGGCGACGGCTTCGGTGACCACGATGGAGCCGGGCGCCGCCTTCTCCTCGGCGATGCGGATGGCTGCGACATGGTCGGCATAGCGCTGGGCGTAAGCGGCGTTCTGGTAGGCGGTAAGGAAATCGACGCGTCGGGCGACGACCTCGTCGAGCGTCCGCGACGTGTCGGGGACGCTTGCACCCGGCGTTTGCGGAGCGACTAGGCGGCGGACCAACTCCGGTTCGAACCCTGCCCGCCTCCCCCATCGGAAGGCAGCGACGTTCATGCCCACCGCCTGCCCGTTCAACGTTATCGCTTTCTCGATGGCTTCGGCCGAGACAGGCAGACCCCCAAGCTGGTAGGCAAATCCCAGCATGAACATGTTGGCGCCGAGCGAATTGCCGAAAAGGGCCGCGGCCGTGCGTGTGGCATCGAAGAAATGGGCCCTGTCGCCGGCAGCCGAACGGATCGCCTTTTTCAGCCGTTCGCTGGGAAGCGAGAAATCGGCCGACCGTGCGAAATCGCCGGGCATTACCTCGGCGGTGTTGGCGACGAAGATCGTATGCCCCTCGCGTACCGACGCCAGCACTTTCCTTGCGCCGGAGACGACCAGGTCGCATCCCAGGACCAGGTCGGCCTTGCCGGCGGACACGCGGATCGCATTTATGTCCTCCGGCGTTCTTGCGATGCGCACATGAGTGAACACCGCCCCGCCCTTCTGGGCAAGTCCGGCCATGTCGATCATGCCGCAGCCCTTACCCTCCAGATGGGCCGCCATGCCGAGGATCGCCCCCACGGTGACGACGCCGGTGCCACCGACGCCGTCGATGATCGAGGCCCAGCCATCCCCGTCGAGCGGAAACAGGACAGGTTCCGGCACGCCCTCGAGCGGATCGGATGCGCCGGCGAGGCCTTCGGCCTTGCGCAGCTTGGCGCCATGCACGGTGACGAAGGACGGACAAAAGCCGTTGACGCAGGAAAAGTCCTTGTTGCAGCTCGACTGGTCGATCCGCCTCTTGCGGCCGAACTCGGTCTCGACTGGCTGCACCGATACGCAGTTCGACTGGACCCCGCAATCGCCGCAGCCCTCGCAGACCAGTTCGTTGATGATGACGCGCCTGTCGGGGTCGGGATAGGTGCCGCGCTTGCGGCGACGGCGCTTCTCGGCCGCGCAGGTCTGGTCGTAGAGCAGGACGGAGACGCCCTTCACTTCGCGCAAGTCACGCTGGACGAGGTCGAGTTCGTCGCGATGATGGATTGTCGTGCCTGCCGGGAACTCCGCGACGCCGGCATATTTGCCGGGTTCGTCGGAGACCACCGCAATGCGGGAAACACCTTCGGCGCGCACCTGCCGCGCGATCATGTCGACGGAGAGATTGCCTTCGAGCGGCTGGCCGCCGGTCATGGCGACGGCGTCGTTATAGAGGATCTTGTACGTGATATTGGCGTTGGCGGCGAGCGCGAAACGCAGCGCCAGCACACCCGAATGGTCGTAGGTGCCGTCGCCCAGGTTTTGGAACATATGCTCGCGCCTGGAGAACGGCGCCTGGCCGATCCATTGAGCGCCCTCTCCCCCCATCGCCGTGAAACCCACGGTCTGGCGATCCATCCAGAGTGCCATGAAATGGCAACCGATGCCGCCCCCGGCGATCGAGCCCTCCGGCACCTTTGTGGAGGAGTTGTGGGGACACCCCGAGCAGAAATAGGGGGTGCGCGCGGCGACGTCCTTTGTTTCGGCCAGCATCGCCTGGAACTGGCGCAGCTTGGCGACCCGCGCCGCGATATCCTCGGCCGGCCCGATCACCTTGAGCACCCGCTCGCCGATGGCGACGGCGATGTCGTTGGGATCGAGCGCTCCCTTGGCGGGGAACAGCCAATCGCCCCGTTCGTCCTTCTTGCCGACGATCTGCGGCTGCATGACCGTTCCGTAGAGATGCTCACGAAGCTGCGTCTCGATCAGCGAACGCTTCTCCTCGACGACGATCACCATATCGAGGCCCTGCACGAAGTCCCGGACATGTTCCAGATCGAGCGGCCAGGGACAACCGACCTTGAACAGACGCACGCCGATCTCGTTGGCGCGGGCTTCGTCGATGCCGATGTCCTCCAGCGCCTGGCGCACGTCGAGATAGCTCTTGCCCACCGTCACGATGCCGAGCCGGGCTTGCGATCCGCCGGAATAGACGATGCGGTTGAGCCCGTTGACGCGGATGAAGGCGGCCGCGGCGGCGCGCTTGTATTCGTGGAGCCGCGCCTCCTGCCCGATCTGGTCGAGTTCGTGACGGATATTGAGCCCGCCGGGGGGCATGTCGAATTCCGGTAGCACGATTTTCAGCCGGTCGAGCGAGACATCCACCGACGCCGTCGATTCGATGTTGTCCTTGACGCATTTGATCGCCGCCCAGGTGCCGGCGAAACGCGACATGGCGAAACCATAAAGCCCGTAATCGATCAGTTCCTGCACGCCGGCCGGATTGAGGATCGGAATCATCGTGTCGACGAAGAGGAATTCCGTCGCATGCGCGTTTGTGGAGGATTCGGCCGTATGGTCGTCGCCCATCAGGGCCAGGACGCCGCCATGCCTGGAAGAGCCGGCCAGATTGGCATGCCGGAACACGTCGCCCGAACGGTCGACACCCGGTCCCTTGCCGTACCAGACGGAGAACACACCGTCATGCTTGCCTTCGCCCAGGAGCTCGGTCTGCTGTGTGCCCCAGCAGGCCGTCGCGGCAAGCTCTTCATTGAGCCCCGGTTGGAAAACGATATTCGACGCGGCGAGCTGTTTCTTTGCCTTCCACAATTGCTGGTCGAGGCCGCCGAGCGGAGAACCGCGATAGCCCGAGACGAAGCCGGCCGTGTCGAGCCCGGCCCGCCGGTCGCGTTCGCGCTGCATCAGAAGCATGCGGATCACAGCCTGGGCGCCGGAGAGAAAGATGCGCTCCTTGGACAGGTCGAACTTGTCGTCCAGGGCGACGTCGTGAAGCGTCATCACCTTCTCCTTTGCGGAAGCCGTGCCGATTCGCCGGAACGGCCAACGTCGGGTAGTGACCGGGTTTAGACTATTTCCTGCGTCGTTTGAACTGCTCGCCGATCACAGGTTTGGGTCGGAGCAAGGGACAAACAGGCAGATCGGCCGAACCGCGGCCGCAAGCTCTGCATCCTCGCCGGCAGGTCAGGGGGAATCGCGGGGCGTGGATTTACCGAAGCGATTTAACTCATCCCGGACCCGCCTAAGCAGGGCAACGTCGCGCCGCGTCCGCCCGCTTGCCGGCGGGGTTGCCGGCAAGCTCGGGATTGGGCGTATAGGCCGGCCCGACCACCAACGGCGCGTCTGGCAGCCGGCTTTGGTCTTCCGACGAGGTGATGGTGGTCTTCAAGGTCTGCAACGTCGCGCCGTCGTTTCCTTCGATGGCGATCGTCACCGCATACGGCTTGTCCTTGGCCACACAATACAGTGGCGGGCTTTCGATCGTGACCTTGTCGAGTTTTGGCCAGATCTTCTGGCGCACGACGATCGCCCCGCCATCCGCAGGATCCTCGAATGTCGCAACCGCAGTCTGGCCTTCATGAATCGGCTGCAAGGGCTTCAACGTCACAAGATAGGTCGCCTCGGCCATGCGATAGTTGAAGACGAAAAGTTTACCTGAGATCTCGAAGAATTCGTCCTCTCCGCCGATCTCACGGCAAGCGGCAAGTGCGAGCAGCACGGCAACCGTGCGCGCAACCTTATTCATGACGACGCTCCTCCCCAGTCGCGCGACGGCGGCGATAATGCCGTTTGGCTTTCTGACGGTTGCCGCACACCGCCATGTCGCACCACAGCCGGCTGCCGTTGCGGCTTCTGTCCATGAACAGCCAGCGGCAGTTCGGGCATACGCGCAGCCGACCGGCACGCTCGCCCGAGAGCAGGGACAGCGCCGAGACGGCGAGTGCCGCCTCGAAGGCAACGCCTTGCCCTGGTCCTTCGAACGGGCCGGCGCCGCCGATCCCGTCATGGCCGTCGAGCCCCTCGGCGCAGGCCCGCAACAGGCGCGGCAGCGCGCCCGGGCCGGGCCGTCCATCCGCCACCATGGAGCGGAACAGGCTGTCGATGGCCTCGCGCATTTCAATCACCAGCGGATGGATCGCCTCCGCGTCGGAAACGGACAGACGGCGCTCCGCGAGTTCGCCCGAGCGATGACGGCTGGCGGCGGCAGCGAAGCGCACGATCTCCGAAGGGTCCTCGAGACGATCGAAGCCGCGCGGATCGCCGCGCAGCACGACGGTGTTGGCGGTGTCCAGCGCCAGCACGCCTCCCGCAAACCTGTGTTGCGTCCAGTGAACCGTCATACCGTCAGACTAACCTTCAAAATCAATTTGACAAGTTAGAACAAGCGGCCCAACGTCCGGAGAAAATGGAAGGCCGGTCTTGCTCTATCTCTTCCAGCAGATCCTGAACGGGCTTCATATGAGCGCGCTCTACGCGCTCCTGGCCTTCGGTTATGCGCTGACAAACGGGGTCGTCCGTCGCACCAATCTCGCCTACGGCGCGCTGTTCGCCTTTTCCGGACAGACGATGATTCTTGTGGCCGTGTTCGGCTGGCATGTGCTCTGGCTGACCTTGCCGGCAACCGTGGCGCTGGGCATCCTCGCCGCCTTCGCCTACGCCGCCCTCGTCGGCGCCATCCTGGCGCGCAGCGTCTTTGCACGGCTTGCGATACGCACGCCCAATGCCATCGTCGTGGCGACGCACGGGGTCGCGCTTATGCTGATGGAGATCGGCCGCATCGCCTCCGAGACGCGCGATTTCTGGCTGCCGCCCCTTCTGGCTTGGCCGGTCGTCTTTGCTTCGCAAGGCGACTTCCGTGCCACGTTGACCGTCATGCAGCTCATCAATGTTGGAGCTATACTGCTTGTTCTGATATCAGCCACGATTGCGCTCGAGCGCTCGCGTTTCGGTCAGCGCTGGCGGGCGGTATGCGACGACCCGAAAGCCGCGGCCATGTGCGGGGTCGACGTGCCGGCGGTGTTCAGGCATGCGGTCCTGGCCGGCGGCCTCGCAGCTGCGCTAGCGGGCATCCTCACCGCGCTCCATTTCGGTAACGTCAGCTTCGGCACAGGGCTCGTGTTCGGGCTCAAGATCCTCTTCGTCACCGCGGTCGGAGGCTATGACTCGCCACCGCGCGCGGCGGCCGGTGCCGCCATCTTCGGCATGGCCGAGACCCTGTGGTCGGGCTATTTCCCGATCGAATGGCGCGATGCCGCCGTCTTTCTGGGCCTGGTCGCCCTGCTCGTCCTGCGCCCTGGACACGAGGAAACGCGTGTAGCCCAGCCCTGATTTCCTGGAATCAGCACGACGAATAGTTGTCTCCCAAGAGATCACAACCATGACGACCAGACGTTACGTCATGCGAGACCATCGTCGTATTCCCACTATCTTTTCCCTTGCCCCTGATCCTGTTATCCACCTGCTCGCCGCCACCTCGTGTATATTGTCACGGGGCTTCGGCGGGATAGGCATGCCGGGAAAGACATAAGGGAACGACCGGCTGCCTCGCGGAGGAAACAACCGGAGGAACTTCCATATGGCAGGGCTTCTCGCTCTTTCCAGAGCCATAGATCGCCTGAATGAATTCATCGGCAAATGGGTCGCTTGGCTGATCCTCCTGTCGATCTTGATCAGCGCCGGCAACGCGGTGATCCGCAAGGCCTTCAACGTGTCGTCCAATGCCTGGCTCGAACTGCAATGGTATCTGTTCGGTGCCGCCTTCCTGCTGGCCGCCGCCTATACGCTGAAGCAGAACGAGCATATCCGGATCGACATCGTCTACGGCCTGTTCTCGCGACGCATCCAGCATTGGATCGATCTTTTAGGGCACGTTTTCTTCCTCATGCCCTTCGTCCTGCTGATGATCTACTACTTCGTCCCCTATGTGATGCTGTCCTTCCGCTCGGGCGAAATGTCTTCGAGCGCCGGCGGGCTGATCATATGGCCGGCCAAGGCGCTGCTTCTCATCGGTTTCACGCAGCTCGGCATCCAGGGGATCTCCGAGATCATCAAGAAGATCGCGATCATGCGCGGGCTGATCGAGGACCCGAACCCCTTCATAACGGCCCATGAGCAGGCCGAAGCCGACGGGAAGGCGCTGGTCGAGGAGCTGCGCTCATGATCGAGTTCATCGCCCAGAACATGGCGCCGATCATGTTCTTCTCGCTGATCGTTTTCCTTCTGATCGGCTATCCCGTCGCCTTCTCGCTGGCCGCCAACGGCCTGCTCTTCTTCTTCATCGGCGTCGAACTCGCGCCATTTTCCAACGGCACGATCAACCTCTCCTGGCCGCTGCTCTATGCCCTGCCGGAAAGGTTTTGGGGCACCCTGGCGAACGAGACGTTGCTGGCGATCCCGTTCTTCACCTTCATGGGCATCGTGCTCGAACGCTCCGGCATGGCGGAGGACCTGCTCGACACGATCGGCCAGCTCTTCGGCCCGATCCGTGGCGGCCTCGCCTATGCCGTCATCCTGGTCGGCGCATTGCTTGCCGCTACCACCGGCGTGGTTGCCGCCTCGGTCATCGCCATGGGCCTGATCTCGCTGCCGATCATGCTGCGCTACGGATACGACAGGCGCCTCGCATCGGGCGTCATCGCGGCTTCCGGAACGCTAGCGCAGATCATTCCGCCGTCCCTCGTCCTGATCGTTCTGGCCGACCAGCTCGGCCGTTCCGTCGGCGACATGTATAAGGGCGCATTGATCCCCGGCCTCGTGCTGACCGGGCTCTACATGGCCTATGTCCTGACGATGTCGATCATCCGGCCGAAATCCATGCCGGCCCTGCCGCCCGAAGCGCGGACGCTCGGCTCGGGCGTGACGTCGCTCCTCGTGGCGCTCGCCAGCGCTGCCGTCGTCGCATATGCGGCCCATGTCTACCTGTCGCCAACGCACGGCGCCAACGCCGACATCCTCGGCGCCACGGTCGGGGTGATCGTGATCTACATCGTCGCGGTCCTCGACAAGAACATGAAAATCAACATGATGTCGCGGCTGGCGCAGCAGGTCATCATCGTGCTGATCCCGCCGCTCGCGCTCATCTTCCTCGTGCTCGGCACAATCTTCCTCGGCATCGCCACACCGACGGAAGGCGGCGCGATGGGCGCGGTCGGTGCCCTCATCATGGCGGCCGCCAAGGGGCGTCTGAGCATGGATGTGGTGCGCCAGGCGCTGACCTCCACGACGAGGCTGTCAGCCTTCGTGATGTTCATCCTGATCGGGGCCCGCGTCTTTTCGCTGACCTTCTACGGCGTCAACGGCCACCTCTGGGTCGAGCACCTCCTGGTATCGTTGCCGGGCGGCGAGGTCGGCTTCCTGATCGCGGTGAACGTGCTCGTCTTCTTCCTGGCCTTCTTCCTCGACTTCTTCGAGCTAGCCTTCATCATCGTGCCGTTGCTCGCACCGGCCGCGGACAAGCTGGGCATCGATCTGATCTGGTTCGGCGTGCTGCTCGGCATCAACATGCAGACGAGTTTCATGCATCCACCCTTCGGCTTCGCGCTGTTCTATCTGCGCTCGGTCGCGGCACGCGTGCCCTATCTCGACAAGATCACCGGCCAGAAGATCGCCCCGGTCAGCACCGGCCAGATCTATTGGGGGGCTGTGCCCTTCGTCTGCATCCAGATCGTCATGGTCGGCCTCACCATCTCTTTCCCGCAGATGGTGATGCACTACAAGGGACCGACGGTGAACCCGGCCGACATCAAGATCGAGCTGCCACCTCTGGGCGGATCGAACCAACCCGGCCTCCCCGGCCTCGGGCTGCCGCCGCTCGGAGCGCCTCCGACCGACGGCGGCAAGGCCCCCGCGACCCCGGCCCAGCCCCCGGCAAACGAACTGACGCAGCCGCCGAAGTTCAACTGAACAGCTCCCTGCACAAGACGGCATCGGACCTTTTCCCACAATCGGTCCGAAGCCTTCGTTCCGCATTGTGGCCAGGGTAAACGCCTGATGTGAAAAAGCCCCGGAGCGTCGCCGCTCCGGGGCTTTTTCGAATACCGGCGATGATCAGAGCTTGCCGTTACGCTGCTGGATCATCATGAAGGTGTCGTAATTGTATTCCGCGATCTGCGCATTGAGATAGTAGTCCTTGCGGAATGCAAGGATCGAATCCCAGATCTTCTTGAATTCGGGGATCGTCGAGGTCATCTCGGCATAAACTTCGTTCGACTTGTCGAAGCAGGCCGCCAGGATTTCCTGGCTGAACGGACGCAACTGCGCGCCATTGGCGACGAGGCTCTTGATCGCGGCCGGGTTCTTGTAGTCGTATTTCTGCAGCATGTCGGCGTCGGCGGCCTGCGAGGCCGTGCGCAGCAAGGACTTGTATGAAGCCGGCAGCTCTTCGTACTTGGCCTTGTTGAACATGAAGTGGACGGTCGGGCCGCCTTCCCACCAGCCGGGATAATAGTAGTACGGCGCGACCTTCTGGAAGCCGAGCTTTTCGTCGTCATAGGGGCCGACCCATTCGGCGGCGTCGATCGTGCCCTTTTCCAGCGCCGGATAGATGTCGCCACCGGCGATCTGCTGCGGCACGACGCCGAGACGCTCGACGACCTTGCCGGCGAAGCCGCCGATGCGCATCTTGAGGCCCTGCAGATCGGCGACAGTGTTGATCTCCTTGCGGAACCAGCCACCCATCTGCACGCCGGTATTGCCGCCGGGGAAGCCGACGAGGCCCTGAGTGCCGAGGAACTCATTGTACAGATCGATGCCGCCGCCATGATAGTGCCAGGCGTTCATTCCGCGCGCGTTGAGGGCGAACGGCACGGCCGCGCCGAGCGCCCAGGTCGGGTTCTTGCCCCAATAGTAGTAGCCGACGGTATGGCATGCCTCCACCGTGCCGGCCGTGGTGGCGTCGGCAGCCTGAAGGCCGGGAACGATCTCGCCCGCCGCGAAGGGCTGGATGGTGAAATTGCCGTCGGTCGCCTCGGACAGCATCTTGGCCAGCACATCGGCGCCGCCATAGATCGTGTCGAGCGACTTGGGGAAGGACGACGCCATACGCCACGTCACCTTCGGATTGGACTGGGCGATAGCCGGCGCTGCAAGCGTCGCCGCGGCAGCGGCCGCGCCTACGCCGGTAACGCCGGCCTTTCTGATGAATGAACGACGATCCATGAATTCTCCTCCAACGTTATCGTTCGTTTTGCGCCGTGCAGCGGACGGACGAAATTCCGTATCTTCGGCGGCCGCCGCACAATACATTCAAAGCTTGTTGTGTCCAGCATACCGCCGTCCAGAAAGCCAGTACCGTAGAAATACCGGCTGAGGAATTTCGCTTAGACTTTAGTTGCACGCATTTCCGTCTCGCCTCCCTCGCCCACGGGAGAGAGTTGGAAATGCAGCCGATCCGCATTAGATTCGAGGCTCACCATCATGCCCGCAGGGCGGGCTCACCGTGAGAGAACAGAATGCTGCAGCCGCTTGTGGCCGTGTCGACAGATGTCCGTCAGTTCGAGAACTACACCTGGCACGCCGCGCCGCAGCAATATCTGGAGGCAGCGATCACCGGGGCTGGCGTGCTGCCCGTGCTCGTGCCTTCCTTCGGCGCCCGTCTCGATCTCGACCAGTTGGTGGCCTCTGTCGACGGCGTCATGATCACGGGATCGAAGTCCAACGTCCATCCCTCGCTTTATGGCGGCGACCCCAGCGAAGCGAACGGTCCCTATGATGCCTCGCGCGACGCGACGACCCTGCCGCTGATTCGCAAGGCGATCGACCATGGCGTACCGCTGCTTGCCATCTGCCGAGGCATCCAGGAACTCAACGTTGCACTGGGCGGAACGCTCGCGGCGGAAATCCAGGAGCGCGAGGGCTCGCTCGATCACCGCGCTCCGGCAAGCGACAGCCAGGACGAACGCTTCGCCCTTCGCCAGGCCGTGCGGATCAAGCCGGACAGTTGCTTGGCCGGCGTGTTCGGAGCCGGCGAGATCAAGGTCAATTCAGTCCATCGGCAGGCGGTCGACCGGCTCGGTGACCGCCTGGAAATCGAAGCCGTCGCCGAGGACGGGACCGTGGAAGCGGTCTCGGTGAAAGGCGCCCGCGCCTTCGCCGTGGGCGTGCAATGGCATCCGGAATATTGGGTCAAGTCGGACGACGCTTCAGCCCGCGTCTTCAAGGCCTTCGGCGACGCCGTCCGCGAGCATGCCGCCGCTCGCGCGGCTGCGCGGCAGGCCGCGGAGTAGCATCAACGGTCGATCTGATTGACCGTTGGAGCGAGCGACTGCGCGCCGCGTCATCGAGCGCCGCGCGTCCTTCGGATGCGCAAAGGACGCTCGATCTTTTAAGCTGGCATCGTGCTTTCCGAACCGAAGGTTCGGGCCGATGCCGTTGGCGCGAAAGCCAAGGCCCGGATGGGCCGCGCCGGCGACTGAGGCTCCCTGGATGTGTCAACATGCAGGGCCACTGGTATAACTCCTTAGCCACCGGCCTCCACCAGCGACATCGGCCGCAGGCGCGGCTCGAAGGATTCGTAGCCCGCGCCGTCGGCAATCGCGAACTCGGCGAGCACGGCGCCTCGACTGTCGCTGAGAACAACCGCTCCGTCCGGTGTTTCCTGCCACGAACGAACAGTCGA
This sequence comes from Mesorhizobium sp. 1B3, assembly GCF_050958605.1. Classification (NCBI taxonomy): domain Bacteria; kingdom Pseudomonadati; phylum Pseudomonadota; class Alphaproteobacteria; order Hyphomicrobiales; family Phyllobacteriaceae; genus Mesorhizobium; species Mesorhizobium sp. 1B3. Next base: position 24,749 of record NZ_JBJHDO010000018.1, read on the forward strand.
CATTCCGGCCATGACGTCGTCACAGGCCGCCTCTGCCGTAAGCCTCGCCGCAGTGTCGGAAACGTCGAACTTCGTCACGAGGCAGGACCGGTCACCGGCCGAGAGGCGGAAGCGTTCGGCGGCCGGCGGCATGCCGTCATTCCGAATGGCCGCTGCGTTCGCGAGGGTAGCTTCGCTGCCATCCAGCCGGAAGCCTACAAGTGTCGTTGTCACCAGTGCCGCAGCCAGCGCACCATGCCATAAGAAACCCATCGGAACGTCCCCTCATAGAATCCTCAGACATCGGATTCCCCCAGGTCCGGTGCCGGCGAGCGTCGAGCATGCGCCCATTCCCCTTAAACAGGGATTAACCTTATCGACAGGTTTACGGCTTTTTCAGGCCGGCCGTTTCGGGGACCGGCGTCAGCGGCCGGCCTTGGGAAAACCATGCCGCCAGATTATCGACCACGAGATCGGCCATCGCCTGCCGCGTGTGGACCGAAGCCGACCCGACATGCGGCAGGAGGCTGGCATTGGGAAGCTCGATGAGCCCCTGCGGCACGCGCGGTTCGTCGGCAAAGACGTCGAGGCCGGCCGCGCGGATGGTCCCGTCGGAGAGCGCCGCGATCAGCGCCTCTTCATCGACCGTGCTGCCGCGGCCGATATTGACGAAGACGCCGTCCGGACCAAGCGCGCGAAGCACTTCGGCGTTGACCGCCTTGGCGGTCGAGGCACCGCCCGGCGCGATGGAGATCAGAGTGTCGACCGCCTCCGCGAGCCCGACCAGCGTCGGGTGATAGGCATAGCCGACACCTTCGACCGGGCGGCGATTGTGATAAGCGATCGGAAGACCGAAACCCTCGAGCCGGCGTGCGATGGCGAGGCCGATACGTCCGAGACCGAAAATGCCGACGCGCCTGCCCCGCAGCGTGCCCTTGCTCAGCGGATAGGCTCCTTCCCGGACCCAGCGCCCTTCCCGCAGCCAATTCTCCGCCCGCGGCAGTTCGCGCACAGCATTGATCAGCAGCCCCACCGCGGTGTCGGCGACCTCCTCGGTCAGCACATCTGGTGTGTTGGTGACCATCACGCCCTTGGTCGCTGCATATTTGGCGTCGACATGGTCGTAACCGACGCCGAAGCTCGCGATGATCTCCAGCTTCGGCAAGGCGTCGATGAAGGCCGGATCGATCGTGGCCATGGCGGCCACGCCGCGGATTTCATCGGCCATCCCGGCCAACAACAGGGCGGGGTCGGCACGCTCGATGCGCAGCATGCGGAAGGTCTCCTCGACCCGCTTCACCGCATGGTCGTGCAGCCTGCCGGGAACGAGTACGACTATGTCTTTCAAAGCGCTCATCGGGGCACCATCCTGTTTTCTTTTAGTCAGCGCTCGACAGGCCGCGCCGTCGATTGGCGCACATGCAGTTCCGGCCTTATGAGTTCCTGCGAGGCACGCACCGCGGCGCCGTTGAGGCGATCGAGCAGCACGCGGGCGGCGCGGCGGCCAACCTCCCGCTGGCCGTTCCATACCGTCGTCAACGCCGGTGTCGCAATCTCGGCCTCTTCGAGGTCGTCATAGCCGGTGACCGAAATGTCGACGCCCGGCGTTAAACCGGCGCGCGCGATGCCGTTCATGAGCCCGATGGCAACGAGGTCGTTCCAGCAGACGGCGGCGGTCGGCTTGTCCTTCATAGCGAGGAACTGGCCGGCGGCCTCGAAGCCGGCCTGCTTGGTGCGCGGCCCCGGCAGGCGCCAATGCGGCTTCACCTCAAGTCCGGCCGTTTCCATGGCATTGAGATAACCCTGGAACCGGTCGCGGCCGGTCGAGGTCTGGTCGGTGCCGCCGATCATGGCAATGCGCCGATGCCCGAGCGAGATCAGGTGGTTGGTGGCCAGCGAAGTCCCGTAGGCGTCGTCGCCGCGGAAGGCGGGAACGCCGGCACCCTCCACCGTGCGTGCGATCAGCACGGCAGGCAGGCCGTTCTCCTCCGCCATGCGGATATCTTCCGGAGGCGTTCCGATAGCCGGCGACATGATCACGCCGTCCGCTCCGAGCTGCAGGAGCGTGTCGATGAAGGTTCGCTGCTTTTCCAGTTGGTCGTAATGATTGGACAGGATGAAGGTCTGCCGGCTGCGATCGAGCTCGCTCTCGATGGAGCGCAGGATCTCGGCGAAGAACGGGTTCATGATGTCGTGGACGACGACGCCGACGATCCCGGATCGGGAGGTCCTGAGGCTGGCCGCGCGGCGATTGTAGATGTAGCCGATGGCGCGAGCGTGTTCCTTGATGCGATCTCGCGTGGCGCCTGCCACCAGCGGGCTGTCGCGCAGGGCGAGCGACACCGTCGCGGTCGAGACGCCGAGCGCGTCGGCAATGGTGGAAAGCTTGATCTTTTGTGCCAGGGCGCCCTCGCCGACCTAACCGATTAAAGAGTTTAAAACCGGCTTATGCCATTGCAGCCAGAAGAATCAAAGCTTTTTGGCCAGCTCGTCGGCTTCCGCATTGGGGCCGGCAGAACTCCGCAGCCTGAGCACATGCTCCCGGTAGACGATATAGAGGCCACTCGCCACGATGATCCCGGCCCCGACCAATGTCCAGCGGTCCGGCAGCTGGTTGAAGATCAGATATCCGGCCGCGATCATCCACACCATTTGAAGATAGGGATAAGGCGCGAGGGCGGTCGCGGTCGCCTTCCGATAGGCGCGGACCAGTAGCCAGTGGCCGAGCCCGCCGTAGAAGCCCAGGGACAGGATCAGGAACCAGCTCAGCGCGTCGGTCGGCATCGTGCCCTTCAGTGGCACGACCGGAAAGAGCAGCACGACCGGCACGATGGCAGAATAGAAGATCAGGCTTTCCGCGCTTTCGCTCGCGGAGAGCGATCGCGTCATGATCGAGTAGAGCGAATTGCACAACATGGCGCACAGCGCGAAGACGTGCCCCGTGCCGAAGGCGCTCATGCCGGGCCTGGTAATGACCAGCACGCCGATGAAGCCTACGAGCACGGCGAGCCAGCGCCGCCAGCCGGCCCACTCGCCGAGCATCGGCCCGGCAAGAGCGGTAATCACCATCGGCCCGAAAAACATGATCGATACGGTTTCGGCAAGTTGCAGCGTCTGCAGCGCCAGGAAGTTCAATATCGTCGTGGCGAACAGGAAAACCGCGCGCAGCGACTGGCGCCACAGGCTGTGCACCCTTAGCCGCGCCGGCGCCTTCCACGCGCGGAAGAAGATGACCACCAATACGGCATGGACCGCAAAACGCGCCCAGGTGATAAATCCGGAATCGAAGCCGGACAGGACGAGATACTTGGCCGTGCTGTCGAGAAAGGTGAAAAGGACGCCCGAGCCGAATACGAGCAGGATCGCGGATCCCGGCGCAGCGCCGTCCGTCGTTGGTAATGGTTTGTTCACTTGTCCGCGCCGTGGGAAGAAAGCGATGAAACCCTCTTGTCGGCCAGCCTTGCCTGGACGGCAAGGGGAAAAGACCGGCGCGGCAAAAATAGCCAGGCGCGCAAGCGCGGCCTATTCGATTTCGTCCGTCTCGGGGTCGTGAATGTCCGCTCCATTGGCGGAGAGATTGGATTCTATCCTTGACAGCAGTTTTGCGAGTGTCTTCTGCTCCTTCTTGTCCAGCCCCTTCAGCGCCTGTTTTTCAGTCTTGCGCACCGATTTCTCGATGGCGCGAATGGTGCTCCGACCGGCTTCCGTCAGAAAGATATGGGCCTGGCGTGCATCGGTCTCGGACGCTCGCTTGTCGAGAAAGCCTTGGACCTGTAAGCGGTTGATCGTCTTGGTGATGGTTGGGGGCCTGACGCCCAGCCGCGCCGCGAGCTGGCCCGGCGTCTGGCCATCGGACTGATCGAGCGCCAGCATGATCTGGTCCTGGCCGGCATAGAAGCCATGATCGAGCAATCGCGCCGCAAGCGCCGTTCGCGCCAGTCGCGCCGCCGAATGGAGGCGGTTCATCGCGGCGCTCTTGTCAGCCTTGGCCATGGGCCCTCCTCGGAAAAACCCCGCTGCTGCGGAGAATAATGTTCGTTCAAATGATGGCAATGCTCCGGCGCAAGCCAATTGGTCGATCCTTTGCCGGCAATTTGCTTGTGCCGGCAAAAGCAATGCCAGACCAGCGTTTCAATTAGATGACAAACGAAAACGGCCGGCCTTCGGCCGTCGATCCGAACGATGAACGAATCTCTGCTATCTTGAGACTACGCGGAGCAACCGACGTCAGCGGGTCAGCATCAAATATAGATTGGGCAGGAGTTCGGGCAGCCGCTCAATCGACCGGATCCTGACGGCGTTTCGTTTCCCGAATATTCGGTCGAGATAATCACCGGTGCCCGTATCCAGTCCCACGCAGAATGTGTCGATGCCGATCCGACGCAGTTCATGAGTGGCCTTGCGGGCGTCTTCGACCAGATAGCGCTCATCGATGACATCCAGGTCGGACGGTTGGCCGTCCGTCACGACGAGGAGCAGTCGGCGATAGCTGCGTTGTTGCGCCAGCGCAGATCCGGCATGCCGCATCGCTGCGCCCAAACGTGTCGAAAGGCTGCTGCGCAAGCCGGCCAGATTTGCCTGTGCGCTTGCATCGTAGGGTTTCGAGAAGTCCTTTATGCGAAAATAGTGGACATCCTCACGGCCGTCGGATGCAAATGCCGCGATCGCGAAGGGATCGCCGAGTTCGGACATGGCATGTGCGAGCAATGCGGCTGCCTGGCGTTCGACGTCCAGAACCGAATAGGAGCCTCCACACACCCTGTCCGCGGTCGACTGGGAACTATCCAGGAGGAGCAAAACCGACAGGTCGCGGCTTCGCCTTTCGTAACGGCCATGGACACGCGAGCCGGGTGCCTCTCCGACACGAAGCGAGATCGTGGCGTCGATACAGGCATCGAGGTCGAGGAACTCGCCTTCCGCCTGCCGGCGCAGCCGCTCCGCGCGGCTCACGCGCGCCGACCGTATCAGTTCCGTGAAGCGGTGGGCCAGGTCTGGCCGCTGGTCGAGGAGACGCAAAAGGAAGTCGGGCGAGCGTGGGGTCGGCGTGTATTCCTTGACGGTCGTCCACTCCGGTCGCGCGCAAGCCGCCACGTAATCGAACTCGGCATATTGAGCGACAGTCAGACCGCCGGATTGTCGATGCGTGATTTCCAGGCGTCCCAGCGCTTGCTCCGGCTGGGCATCGGCATCGTTTTGGCCGGTTGGCGAAGGATCCTCGTCGCTTTGTCGGATCTTCGCTGCCTCCAGCATCTGCTCGGCATTGAGAAACTGGTGCTCTTCGTCTTCGAAATTCCAGAGGAAGAGGTTGTCATCGCGATATGCCGGCTGGACCAGGTAGTTGCGGGAATCGAACCGCACCCGCATTTGCCCGAGATCATTGCCGAGGAGATCTCCGATCCGCCGGCTGAGTTGTTGGTCATCCCATCTGCTTTCGTTGGAGAAGAACGCATCCCGCCCCTTTGCGACCCAGCCATCATCGTCTCGGTAGGAAGGATCGGCCAGCGCTCTCGCCAGGCGGGCAAGCATCGAATCGGCGGTAACGGGCCCGGACGGCGAGGCTGAATGGAACGGGAGGAAGAGGCTCCGGAGTCCGGGAAGTTCACGCATGGCAAGCTGTTCGACCCGGGCATCCTCGATGAGCGAGACGAGCGCCACCTGCAGCGGCTTGAGGCCGCCGGGAGGAAACTTCGTGCGCGTGAAACGACAATGCGCTCCGACATGGGCGACTGTGGCACGGTACAGCTTTTCAGCATCGCTTGCGGTGAATCCTCGAAAGATCGAAGGGAGGCGCATGACGGCTCCGTCGAAACCCGGCCTTCGCCGCAACTGCTCCGGGGCGTCCGCGGGGACTTCGCGAAGAGGCATTCGCAACCCCCATATGGCGGTAAGATAGGGTCTGAGACGACTCTCGATGTCGCTGAAACTCAGGCCCGCAGCCTCCCTTTGAAGCCATCGGCGCGCTTCCGGTTGCTCAAGTGTGAAGAATTTGCGCCGGCGAACCGGATCTCCACCCGCGAACAGAAGGCCGGTACGCAGCCACGTTTCAAAGCCTGGAGGGTCCAGTTCGGAAAGCAGCAGGTCAGTACGCTCCAGAAGCGCCGACATGGATTCGGGAGCCTCGATTGCCATCGTCTCCATCAGGCGAAGCCAACGCCCGAATTCGTTAGGCCATCGTCGAGCGGTGCTGGCCGCGCCTTCGGCGAACAACGAAGCGGCCCGGACGCCGGCGCGGATTGCCGTTCCAGACACGGCGGGGGCCAGATCGATGGCGGCTTGTGGCCCCGCAGATGTCGCCACTTCCCGAGAGAAGCGCACGTAGTCGTCGCTGACTGTTCCTCCGTAGCCCGCGCCAGATATGCGGTCGCGAGCCCGTTGCCAGGCCTGACCGAAGTCGCCTGGAAACAGGGACAGGACACGATCTTCTTCTGGGTTCGGCTGCGACGGCATTCCGGGATTGGTCCGATAGGGGGTCGAAGCTCACTCAGATCGAAGCAGCGATTGCTGCCTTGAGGGCGTCGCGAAGATCAAGATCGTCGGTGATCGGGACCACGAGCGCCACCTCGCACGCCTCCGTGATCTTGATCCCGTTGCGGACCAGAAGCCCTGCATTGATGAGCATGCGGGTCGACGCCCCTTCCTCCAGGCCGTGGCCCTTCAGGTTCCTCGATCGTTGCGCGATGCGGACAAGTGTCTGGGCTGTTCCCGGCTCGATCCCTGCCTCTGCGGCGACGATTTCGGCTTCGACCTCCGGATCCGGGTAGGAGAAGGTTATGGCGCCGAAGCGCTGCTTGGTCGATTCCTTCAGATCCTTGAGAACGCTCTGGTAGCCCGGATTGTAAGAGATCACGAGCTGGAAATCCGGGTGTGCCGGAATAATCTCGTTCTTCTTCTCAAGTGGAAGGATGCGGCGGTCGTCCGTCAGAGAATGGATGACGACGGTCGTGTCCTGACGCGCCTCGACTATCTCGTCGAGATAGCAGATGGCGCCGGAGCGAACCGCAAGGGTCAAAGGACCATCATGCCAAACCGTACCGTCGGGGTCGAGCAGGTATCGGCCGACGAGGTCCGACGCGGTCATGTCCTCATGGCATGACACCGTGATCAGTGGAGATCCGAGCCGCCAGGCCATGTATTCGACAAAGCGGGTCTTCCCGCAGCCGGTGGGACCCTTCAGCATGAGAGGCATGCGAGATCGATAAGCCGCCTCGAAGAGGGCGATCTCGTTGTCAACGGGACGATAATAGCGTTCGTCCGATATCAGGAACTCCGCCAGAGCATGATCACGGGACGCGCTCGTTCTCGCCTCGATCCTGGCATTCGGCATTCTCGTCTCCTGAAATTTTCATGACGCGAGGAGACGCCGCGGCATGTGTCGCGGCGTCTCCGGATCCCACCTATCGATGCGCCGCGACCTTGTTCGGGATGCCCTCGATCGGACTTTCGGGAGTGCCGACGGTCGGGCGCGTCATCGCCTCGACCTTCTCTCGTGTGCCCTCGGGATCGGTGATCCACTGCTTGTAGAAATTATAGGGGCAGACGGCGTGGCCGCGGGTGTCGTCGCCGGAGTTGATGAGGCCCGTGTAGCCTCGGTGGAGCAGCTTGAAGAGGTGGTTCTGCGACTGCATGTTCCTGCGGGCGTCGCGAAGCAGCGAGGTCGAAAGCTGGGCGTACTGGATCCCGTTCTCTTCGGTGCCGCATTCCCCAAGCGTGCGGCCATCGAAACCGATGATCGAGGAATGGCCGAAATAGGAATAGACGCCATCGAAGCCCGAGGCATTCGCGACCGCCACATAGACATTGTTCGCCCAGGCCATCGATTTGGAGATGAGGATCTGCTGCTCCTTGGCCGGATACATGTAGCCCTGGCAACGCACGATGAGTTCGGCTCCGCGCATCGCACAGTCGCGCCAGATCTCGGGATAGTTGCCATCGTCGCAGATGATGAGGCTAATCTTCAGACCCTTGGGGCCCTCCGACACATAGGTGCAGTCTCCGGGATACCAGCCCTCGATCGGAACCCAAGGCATGATCTTGCGATATTTCTGAACGATATCCCCCTTGTCGTTCATCAGGATGAGCGTGTTATACGGGGCCTTGTTCGGGTGGTCCTCGTGGCGTTCGCCGGTAAGGGAGAAAACGCCCCAGACACGCGCTTTCCTGCAGGCTTCGGCGAATATCTGGGTCTCTTCGCCGGGCACGCTGGAGGCGGTCTCGTACATCTCCTTCTGATCATACATGATGCCGTGGGTCGAGTATTCGGGGAAGATCACCAGGTCCATGCCCGGGAGCCCCGCTTTCATCCCCCCGACCATGCTGGCGATGTTGCGGGCGTTGGCGAGCACCTCCTGGCGCGTGTGGAGCCGTGGCATCTTGTAGTTGACGACGGCAACGCCGACGGTATCGTTGCTGCTCGAAATGTCGCCGTGATACATCTTCTCTCTCCTCTTGCGTTTTGCCGCTCGTCTAGACGACGAGATGCCGGTGAATGAGCATGTCGCTCAACTGCGCGATAGGACCGCCTTCCACGACGGTGCCGCGGTTCAGGATTGCAAAGTGGCGGGAAGCACGCCGTGCAAATGCGATGTTCTGCTCGACGAGCACGATGGTGAGCCCCTGCTTGCGGTTGAGATCGATCAGAACGTTCTCGATCTGCTCCACGATGTTGGGCTGAATCCCCTCGGTCGGTTCATCGAGCAGCATCACCTTGGGCTCGGATAACAGCGCCCGGGCGATCGCCAGCTGTTGCTGTTGACCGCCGGACAGATTGCCGCCGCGTCGATTGAGGAACTCCTTCAGGATGGGAAACAGGTCGAGCACCCATTCGCCGATCTGGCCACCGCCGTTTCGCGCGGCGAAAGTGCCGATCAGCAGGTTCTCACGAACTGTGAAGGCAGGAAGAATCCCCCGACCTTGGGGTACGTACCCGATGCCGGCTTTCGAGCGTTCATGCGTCGGTTTCGCGATCAGCTCTTCGTCGTCCAGGCGGATCGAGCCCGTGGTTCGGGTCATGAGGCCGAGAATGGTGCGCAAGAGCGTCGTCTTTCCAACCCCGTTGCGTCCGAGGACGGAAAGAAAATCCCCTCTCTCAACCTTCATTGAAACGGATTGGAGAGCACGGCTGCGTCCGTAGAAACCATCGACGTCCACAAGCTCAAGCATGGCCGATTCCCCCTGAGCCGAGATAGGCATCGCGAACGAGCTGGTTGCGTTCGATGTCGTCGATGCCACCTTCGGCGAGAAGCTTCCCCTGGTGCATCACCGAGATCGTTTCGGCGATGTCGCGGACGAACCCCATGTCGTGTTCGACCACGATGAGGGTGTGGCGACCGCGCAGCCGGTCGAAAAGCTCGGCCGTCTTCCTGGTCTCCTGGGCCGTCATTCCGGCCGTCGGCTCGTCCATCAGGATAAGCGACGGGTTTTGTGCAAGGATCAGCGCGATCTCGAGCCATTGCGTCTGGCCATGCGAAAGGTGGGCCGCCTGGATGTCGAGCTCATCCTGCAAACCCACCAGCTCCGCGATCTTCTCGATCTGCGTGAGATCCCGTTTGAAGGTGAAAAGATTGGCCAACACGCCGGCCTGTCGGGAGTGGCCGATATGCAGGTTCTCGCGCACGCTGAGTTCGCGGAACACGCTAGGGACCTGAAACTTGCGGCCGACTCCCGCGCGTGCGATGCGGTGCTCGCTCAGATGGTGAATAGGCTGGCCATTGAAGCGGATTTCCCCATGACTCAGGCGCGTCTTTCCGCAAATCAGATCGAGAGCGGTCGTCTTGCCGGCGCCATTGGGGCCGATAAGACATCGCAGTTCTCCGGTACGCACCGTGAGGCTCAGCTCCGACACGGCAAGAAAGCCGCTGAACGAAACCGTTGCACGATCGATGACGAGTTGATCGGCCATATTCATCTTACGCCCTCGATCGAGCGAGGTGTGGTCATTGCGGCCGCAGGCCGCTCCGGCTTCGCGGGACGTTCGTTCGGCCGCCGCCCCAGGCGCGCCGCAATGCCCTCGAAGGCGCCTGCGAGACCTTTCGGCAGAAACAGGACCACGACCACGAAGAGCAGCCCCATTACAAGCGTCCAACTGTCGAGAAATGCTTCGGATTCGGACAGCGCGCCCTGCACGCCGGTGACCATCAAAGCTCCCAGCATCGAGCCCAGAAGGCTCTGCCGGCCACCAACCGCAACCCAGATCACTATGGAGAGGCTCAGTGGCACGCCGAGGAATGTCGGCGAAGCGAACTCCATGACGATCGTGTAGAGCATTCCGGCCAGGCCGGCGAACGCCGCCGACACGGAGAAGATGAAGATCTTATAGAGGGCGACGTCGTAACCGAAGAACCGGACACGGTCTTCCTGATCGCGAATGGCCTGGAGGATCTGCCCGGTCTTGCTCCTTGTGATCGCCAAGCCGGCAAAGAGGGTGATCGTCAGGCAAGCGGCGACCAGGTAGTAGGTGGATGCGCTGTAGGCGTCGAAGGCAATGCCGGCGACTTCGAACTGTGCCAGGTCGGTGATCCCGTTGAAGCCGCCCGTGTAGGCCTGCTGGTCGATGATGAGCAGTTGAACGACGACCATCGCGGCAAGGGTGATGATGGCCGAATAGACGCCGGTGACCCGACCACGAAACATGAACCAGCCAAGCAGGGCCGCAAAGGCAACGGGGACGAGAATTCCAGCAAGCACGCCGAAGGCAAGGGAATGAAACGGCGCCCAGAACCAGGGCAGCTCCGTAACGTTGTTCCAGACCATGAAATCCGGCAACCCGTCGCTCCCGGTGTGAACCGGCACGGTCTTGAGCTTCAGCGCCATTGCCATGCAGTAGGAGCCAAGCCCGAAGGTGGTAGCTTGTCCGAGATTGAGGATCCCGGCTTGTCCCCACGAGAGGCTGAGCGAAATCGCGAGCATTCCGAAGACCAGATAGCGCGCGTATTTGTTGAGAAGGAACGCATCGTCCAGCAGGACGGGTACGAGGAAGATCGCTGCGCAGGCGGCGGCGCACAGCGCTATCTGGACCGCTGCTTTGCGGGATTGCGTGGAAGTTCCTTGCAACTGCATTGGATCGGACTGCTCAGGTTCTGATGCGGGAGACAAAGAGGCCCTGGGGCCGGAAGCGGATGAGGACGACGATGGCCAGGAGGACGAGCGCCTTGGCAATGGTGTCGTTCGAATAGAAGGCGAGGTAACCGGACAGCTCGCCCAGCAGGCCGGAGCTCATCAAGGTTCCCATCAGGCTTTGCGCTCCGCCGAGCACGACGACCATGAAGGCGTCGACGACGTAGGTCGTGCCCATTTCCGGCGAAACGCTCTTGAGCGGGGATACCAGTGCGCCGGCCAGGCCCGCCAACCCCGCCCCATAGGCGAAGGTGATGCGGTAGATTCGGGCTGAATTGATGCCGAAGGATGAAGCGACCGCACGGTTCTGTGTGATGGCGCGCAGCTTCAAGCCAAAGTTGGTGTAACGGTAGAGCACGGCGGTGAGGCCGAACAGGGCAAGCGCCACGAACAGGATGAACAATCGATAAGCCGACTCGGTCGCGCCTAGGAGATTGACGCTGTTGGCCAGTGAGGGCGGCATCTCGACATAGCGAAGTTCGCCGCCGGCAATGAGCCGGATCGCCTGCTGGGCTATCACACCGATGCCCCATGTCGCCAGGATCGTATCGAGTGGCCGATCATAGAGGTGTCGGATGACGAGGGCCTCGATCAACCAGCCGAACAGTGCCAGCAGAACGAAAATGGGAACGAGGCTTGCAAGCAGGCCGAGCCCGAACTGCGCCTGCAGCGCCCAGGCTGCATAGGCGCCGAGCATGACGAATTCGCCATGGGCGAGATTGATCACACCGGTTACGCCGTAGATGACGGCCAGTCCAAGCGCGACGAGCAGCAGGATAGAAGCGATGCTCAAGCCGGTCAGGAGCTGTGAAACGATGATGTCCATCGGCAACCTTCGCAGTTGTGGAAGGGAGGGCGGCCGCGCCGCCCCCTCTGTCGAGCTGGGTGTCGATCAGGCCTCTTTCAGGCCGGCTGCGGTGCAATGCTGGTTGGGGTATGCCTTGTAGGGCGCCGGCTCGAGCCAATCGGCGGATTGCTTCAGGATCTCGAACTGCCCGTCCGGCTGGCAACGCCCGATCTTGGGTCTTAGCCAGGTATGGAGGTTCTCCGGCTCCACCCGGATCTTGCCTTGCGGTGCGACGAATTCCTCGCCCTTCACGGCCTCGCGGATCGTACCGGGATCAATGTCGCTCGGGGCGAGTTTCGACACCGCCTGCTTGAAAAGATACACTTGGAAATATGACGGCTCGGAAACGAAGTGCGTGACCTTATCGGCGCCCCACCGCTTCCTGTAGGCCTCCACAAACTTGTGGTTTTCGGGCGAGTCCCACACCATGAAATAGGGAGCGGACGTGAAGTGGCCGGCGGCGGCTGCGCCGCCCATTGCAGCCACTTCGTTTTCGGAAGTGGTCAAGCTCGCCATGGGCATCGTTTCCGGATCTAGGCCGGCTGCATGATACTGCCGATGCAGTGCGACCACGGAGTCTCCGACAACGGTCGAGAAAATGACGTTCGGCTTCTCCCCCTTGAGCTTGTTGATGACCGATGAGAACTCGGAATGACCGAGCGGCACATATTCTTCGGCGATCACCTCCGCCCCGAGATCCGCGAGAAGCTTCTTGCAGTAGTTGTTCTCTTCCTTCGGATAGATGTAGTTCGAGCCGATCAGGTACCAGCGCTTTCCGAACTTCTCGACCAGCCACGGCACGAAGTCGTCCTGCTGCTGGTTGGGAACGGCACCCGTGTAGATGACGTTCTTCGAGCATTCGCGCCCCTCGTAGAGTGTCGGATACCAATACAGGTTGTCCTGCTTCTCGAAGACCGGCAGCACCGCCTTGCGACTGGCCGACGTATAGGAGCCGAAAACCGAAACACATTTGTCGCTGAGCACCAATTTGCGCGCCTTCTCCGCGAAAGTGGCAGGATCCGACGCCGGGTCCTCGACGATAGGCACGATGCGCATGCCGTTGATCCCGCCGGCATCGTTGATCTCCTCGATCGCCATGATCGTCGCCTTGTTGAGCGACTCCTCGATGATCGCGGTGGTGCCGGTCAGCGAGAACAGCACTCCGACCTTGATCTCGCCATCGGCGGCTCGGGCAAGCGAACCGTCCTTGCTCCAGATATGCGGGAAGCCGACCAGGCTCGCAGCGCCGAGCGTTGCCGTGCCCTTTAGGAAATTACGACGACTGTTGATCACCTTCTTCTCCCCTGAAAACAAAAAAGGCCCTCGAAACACCGCCTCTGAGGCGGCCGTTTCGAGGGCCTTGTTGCCGTTTTTGGCGCGGCTGCAGCGCCGCGGGACCTTGCGGTCCAAAAAATGAAAAACCCCACGCTTCGCTTCCGCGAAAGATCGTGAGGTTCCGTTACCCTATTTGCCTGACGGCATCGTTGCCGTCATGTTCGAGGCTTATCCGAGAAGTTCGAACGAGTCAATTACGGCGTTGGCGACCGCCCCGATCGTCACGCGACGTTCCATCGCTTGCCGGCGCAGATAGTTGTAAGCTTCTTCTTCGCTCACATTCTTGAGACGGATCAGCAGGGATTTGGCCCGCTCGACGCTACGCATCGTCCGAAGGTTCTCGTCGAGCTTGTCGATACGGAGCCTCAAGCGTCGTTCGTAGAGAAAATGACTGCGCGCGACAGCCAGGATCACCTGCATCGACCGCCCCGTCACCGGATAGTGCAGCACTGCGTGGGGCGCGCAATTGTTCAACGGTTTGAGATCGAGTTGCCCATAGCCCGGGTCGATCACGATCAGTGTCGACGCCGGATCGCCAGGTATCCACGGAAGGCGCTGCGGAAGATCGGGCGCGAAAACACAAAAGACGACATCGAATATCGACGGTATCTGCGGCGGCATGGGCCATTCATGGTGGACGGCACAATGCAGACGCTGGAGTTCGCGGATCAGCCTTTCTCCATCCGGATCGCGCTCCGCGATCACCGCAATCTTTAGGTCCCGAAATACTTTGGTTGCCGACTGCTGCGCGGGCTCATGGGGTCGTCCCTGGTTGCCGGGGCGTCTTTCGGGCTCATTAAGCCCGGGCATCCCAATTGTCTTGTGGGCCGATCCCCGAAGGCCGCGTGTCCCGTGACCATGCATCATGCTACTTCCAGGCTCCGCTGGCCTACGTGCCGCCCATAGCCAAGCAGATAGGGGTCGGCGCGAACACAGGATTGAGATTCAAAGACCAGATCGAACTGGCCTTGCCGATTGGCTCTCCCGACCCGGGTCCACAAATCGGCGTGCCCCCAAATGGGATTGATCGCGATTTCGCCCTGGGGAGCGTGGATTTCCGAGCCCATAACGGATGTCCTCTGCACCTCGGTGTCCATCGAGTTGGTCTGCTCCAGCGTTTTCGCAAACAGATTGACCTGAAAATACGATGCCTCCAGGCACATGTTGGTCGGCTCGTCGTCCCCGTAGCGTTTCTTGTAGCGTCGCACGAAGGCTGAGTTGCGTTCGTTGCCGATGCCTTGGAAGTACGGAGCGGCGGTGATGTGGCCTTCGCCGACGTCATAGCCCATGGCACGTATCTCAGCCTCGGTCGTGGTCAGGCTGGCAATCGGCATGACCTTTGGGTTGAGCCCCAGATCCGCGTAGCATTGGTAGAGGAAAACGGTTCCGTCACCGACGACGGTTGAAAAGATCACGTCGGGCTGGGCGCGTTTCACCTCGCGCAGGACGGGAAGGAATTCGTTTCGCGAGGCGCCAAGGCGGACATAGCATTCGCCGACCACGCTGCCGCCACTGCTCCGGATCAACTCGCGCATGATCCGGTTCGACTCGCGCGGGTAGACATAGTCGGAACCGACGAAGAAGACGCGAGGCCCATAGAGCTCCATCAGAATCCGGCAGAGTTCGACGCTGTTCTGGTTCGGCGTCGCACCGGTGTATATGACGTTGGAGGAAAATTCGAAGCCCTCGTAAAGGGTGGGATACCATAGCAGTCCGTTGAGCCGCTCCACCACCGGCAGAACCGCCTTGCGGCTCGACGACGTGTAGCAGCCGAAGATCGTGTTCACGCCGTCCTCGACCATGAGGCGCTTCGCGTATCGTCCGAATGCCCGGGAGTCGGAGCCGGGGTCGTAGACGATGGCCTCCAGCGGCCGGCCATTGACGCCTCCCGCATTGTTGATCTCATCGATCGCTGTGAGGGTGCCGCGCAGTTGCGTCTCCTCGATGACTGCCATGAAACCGGTTCGCGAAAACAGGACGCCGACGCGCCATGGTTCGGAGGTATTGGTCGTTTTCACCGATTAGGCTCCCTCTTATCCCGTAGGTCGTCTCGCACTTCCCCTGTTGTCTGCCGCACCGGCCCGACGACATCCTGTGGCGGGCCAGCTTTCTCGGTCAACTTGCAAGCAGCTCTTTCAGCATGCCGTCGACGAACTTGACGTCTTCGGGACTGGTTCCCGGGCCGCCAGCAAAATGCCCCCAGATCGACTCGAAAGGTATCAGCGTGGCATTCGGCATGTTGGCGACTTCGAATTCGCTGTCTTCGGGCGGGAAGTAGAGATCCGTCCTGCCGGGCATCACGTAGGCTTTGGCCTTGATCGCTCCGAGCGCTTTCTTGGAATCGCCCCGGTACGTCTCGTTGTCGCTGATGTCGCCGTTTTGCCAAGTCCACAGCATCGCAAGAAGGTTGTTGGCGTCCTTGGGCAGGAAGAAACCTTCCCAGAACTGAACCAGGAAATCCTCCAGAGAGGAATAACCCATCGCCTCGATGTCGAGCCGATGCCTGTAAAAAGCCTGGGAGAAGCCCCAGCCGGCGTAAACGCGCGCCATGGCTCGAAGACCCTTTTCCGGCTTTTTGTCATACCAGCCGTTGTTCCAGGCGCTGTCGGCTGTCAGTGCCGCTTTCACCCCCTCGAGGAACACGAAGTTATGCCGCGAGCATTTGGCCGAGCCGCAGAAGGGTGCGATGCGCTCGACCATATCGGGATACATTGCCCCCCAATGGAACGTCTGCAAGGCTCCCATCGACCACCCGGTCACGAGCTTGAGTTTGTTCACGCCGAACTTTTCCGTGACAAGCCTGTGCTGAGCCCGAACATTGTCATAGGCGGTGATCTGCGGGAAGCGCGACTTGTTATAGGGTTCCGGCGTATTGCTGGGTGAAGACGACAGCCCATTGCCGAACATGTTGGGAATGATGATGAAATACTTGGCCGGGTCGAGGGCCATGCCGTCGCCGATCAGCCATTCGTTGTCGACATGTTGCCCAGAATACCATGTCGGATAAACGATAGCGTTATCCTTGTAGTCATTGAGCTTGCCGAAGGTCTTGTATGCCAGCTTGGCGTCTCGCAGCGTGGCGCCCCGCTGGAGAACAAGATCGCCGAGAGAATATGTTTCGTAGTCCGTCATTTCGAAATATCCTTCATTTAGGCGTGGACGAACGACGAGTGGGCCGGGACGGCCAGCCCCACTCGATAGTGTCAGGCAGGAGCACGAGCGGGGGATGGCAGCAAGCAGAGCGCCAGATAAGCGATTCCTCCTGCCAGCCCCGCACTGATCGCTGTCGACCATTGCGGGCCGTAAAATTCGACGAGAAGTGCCACCGCAGAGCCGACTCCCCACGCCACGAAGGCGGTCGGCCGCCAGTCTCGATCGATTTCTGCGTTCCTGCGAAACAGGTACTGGTCGACCAGAATTATGGCACCGATCGGTGGAACGAGAATCCCGAGCAACGACAGCCATTCGATGAAGAAGGCCCAGACATTGCCGGCGGCAACGACGATCCCGATCACGCCGAGGACCACGGCCATGACCCGCATTCGGTTATGCAAGATGCGGGACCAACCCGTTGCGGCGTTATAGAGGCAGTGAGCGCAGACCGACCCCAGATTGAGGTAGAGGAACACGAACGCGACGACGCTGAGTAAGGCGATCCCCTTGGCGTTCATGTAGCCGAACATATTGTCCGCACCGAATGGATTTGCGTTCGGCACGACAATGGCGGCCGTCATCACCCCCCCGACCAGCATCGCCACAAGATTGGCGAAAGGGAAAGCGCTGAAGGTTGCGATGAGTGATCCCTTCGTGTCTTTCGCCCAACGGTTGAAGTCCGCGCTGACGGTACCAGCATCGATGAACAATGCGATTACCACGGTCAGACCGACGCCCATTGTCATCGAAGCGCTGCCGTTGTTGCCGGGATAGGCGAATATCGCCGCCCAGGTCGTCGTTGACGCCGCGTCGAACACGACCCACCCTCCCAGCACGACAAAGAGTGGGACGGAAACCAGCCCGACAAGATGGAGGCCGTGAACGCCGACGAAGGTGATGCCGATGTAGAGAAGGCCCGCAATGATGGTCATCGCCACGTAGTTCAGGTCATAGGCTGAACTGATGAGAGCTCCTGTGATGCCGGTCTGGACCGCATACCAGCCCAAGAGGAGTGTCGAGAGCAACCCCGACGCGAAGACATATCCCCGGCGCCCGAAGACTATGCTGGCCAACAAGGCGAAGTTCATACCACGGGTTGTACCCAGGACGCCGAGAGCCCCGACATAAGCGAACATGATGAGATTGCCGATTACCATTGCCCAAAGCGCCTTGGTGAAGCCCATGCCCAGCACAAGGATGGACCCGGTCATCGCGCCCGTAATGATCATCGGAAAGCCGATCCAGACCGTTGTCACCGAAAATGTCGAACGTCTTGCCGAAGCAGGAATCGGGTGGTGCTCGTATTCTTCTCCGAGTATGTGATCGACACTGTCGAGCGTCTCGGACTCCAAACTGGTTTTCGTCATTCGGCCCTCCTCGGGGCAAATTTGTTGCGAGATGCGGCCGTCGTCGCGATTGGACGCCAGTGTCCGCTCCGCTGCCCGTCGAGGGTTGCCGTATGGCCATGGTCCAGATCGAATGCGCCCGGCTGCCCGAGAGAGCGCAGGCGCAAGTCCCATTTGCATAGCCGTCCGGCGCCGGTTCCCCTTCGGCGTCTCGGTCGGAGTCGTTCAAACGACAAAGGCCCCCCGATGGCTTCGCGTCGGAAGTCAAAGGGAGGCCTTTTTGCCTTGATCTTATCGGGTGGCCTCGTTGCCACCTGCCTGAAAACAGGCTGACGAAAAGCTAGACCTGCCACCCAGGGGTGTCAATATCCATGCGACGCCTGCTTGTCCGCACGTCCACTATACCGCCGTAGTGGCTTTCGACCTGCTCTCCTGCTCCGTCTCCGGCAGTGCTCGTCGATCGAGCGGCGTAACACGCCGAAGCCGGGATTGGGGCGTGCAAAACGCTGCCTCCCGTCCTATATGGTTGCCGACAACCCATCCACCCTATCTCGTGAGAGCACAGAATGAGCGAAGCTCAGACGCAAATCCCCGTAACGGTGCTGACCGGCTATCTCGGCTCCGGCAAGACGACGCTGCTGAACCGCATTCTCTCCGAGAACCACGGCAAGCGTTACGCCGTGATCGTCAACGAGTTCGGTGAAATCGGCATCGACAACGACCTGATCGTGGAGTCCGACGAGGAAATCTACGAGATGAACAATGGCTGCGTGTGCTGCACGGTGCGCGGCGACCTCATCCGCACGGTGGAGGGCCTGATGCGCCGGCCCGGCCGTTTCGACGCCATATTGGTGGAGACCACGGGGCTTGCCGATCCCGCGCCCGTCGCCCAGACCTTCTTCATGGACGACGACGTGCGCTCCAAGACCAAGCTGGATGCAGTGGTGGCGCTGGTCGACGCCAAGCATCTGCCGCTGCGGCTGAAGGACTCCAAGGAAGCGGAAGACCAGATCGCCTTCGCCGACGTGGTGGTGTTGAACAAGACGGACCTCGTTTCGCCGGAAGAGCTGCGCGATGTCGAGGCGACCGTCCGCGCGATCAACCCCGGCGCCCGGATCCATCGAACGCAGCGCGCCGGCGTCGCTCTCACCGAGGTTCTGGATCGCGGTGCCTTCGATCTGAAGCGAGCGCTGGAGAACGATCCGCATTTCCTCGACGCGCACGACCACGATCATGACCATCACGACCACGATCACGACCATCATGATCACGACCACCATCATCATCACCACGATCATGATCACCACCATGCCTCACCGATCCACGACGTGACCGTGCAGTCGGTGTCGCTGCGCGGCGGCGAGATGGATCCGAAGAAATTCCTGCCCTGGGTCGAGAAGATCACGCAGATCGAAGGCCCGAACATCCTCCGTCTCAAGGGCATAATCGCCTTCAAGGACGATCCGGACCGCTACGTCATCCAGGGCGTCCACATGATCATCGAGGGCGATCATCAACGCCCCTGGAGGGACGACGAGAGGCGCGACAGCCGGCTGGTCTTCATCGGCCGCAAGCTCGACGAGGAGCGGCTGCGCAAGAGCTTCGAAGCCTGCCAAGCCTAACGCCTCCGATCGTCGTCGAAGGCCGTCTCCCGATGACCGGCGGCCTTCGAGGCATAGCATTGCACGAAATACGGACTGCAGGTTTCTCATGCCCACTGTCGCACCGCTGGATCTCGACGGCCATTGCATCACCGCCGCCTTCATCGGCGGCGTGCCTTTTTTCGCGCTGGCGGACGGCAACGTGCATTGGCTGGATCATGGCCAGAAGTCGGCGGTGGTGCATGACGGTTTGCTCTGTGCTGTCGCCGACATGAGCACGAAACGGTTGGTCAGCGGCGGCGAGGATGGGAAGGCTTCGTCTCTCAAAGCCGACGGCACGGTCGAAACCTTGGTCGAACTCGGCCGCAAATGGGTGACGAACGTGGCGATCGGTCCGCAGGGAGCCGTCGCGGTTGCGAGCGGGCGCAACGCGACCGTGCGTTTTGCCGATGGCAAGACGAAGGAATTCGCCCATCCTCGCACGGTCGAAGGCCTAGCCTTCTCGCCCAAGGGCATGCGGTTCGGCGTCGCCCGCTATAATGGCGTGACGCTGCATTTCCCCGCGGCGGAAGGAAAGCCGGCCGAGCTCGAATGGGCGGGCGCCCATACCGGCATCACCTTCTCGCCGGACGGCAACTTCGTCGTCACGACCATGCAGGAGAACGCGCTTCACGGCTGGAAGCTGGCCGACGGCAAGCATATGCGCATGAGCGGCTATCCGGCAAAGGTCAAAAGCCTGTCCTGGAGCGCCAAGGGCAAATGGCTGGCCAGCTCGGGCGCGCCGGCGGCGATCGTCTGGCCTTTCCAGACAAAGGACGGTCCGATGGGCAAGGCGCCGCTTGAGCTCGGCACGCGCGGCAACACCATGGTGACGGCCGTCGCCTGCCATCCTGCCGAAGACATCGTGGCGATCGGCTACGAGGACGGCATGGTGCTGGCGGCGCGTTTCGCCGACGGCAAGGAGGTCCTGCTGCGACGCCCGGGCCAGGGCGGCATCACTTCGATGGGCTGGGACGAGGAAGGCCGCCGCGTCGCCTTCGGCTCAGCCTCGGGCGATTGCGGGGTGATCGACATAGCGGGCTAGTGTTGTAGCGCTGCCGAGACGAAATTTCGACGGAACGACCTTTTCTCGACGGCGTGGCCTGTTCTGGACGTCGGCTGCCTGTTGGTCATGCGCTCGCCCGCATATAGAGAGAGGGTAGAGCAGAGGGGCAGGAATGGATTTGGAGGGGACCGCCAAGGCGATTATCGCCGGCATCACGGCGAGGCGGATAGCCGAGATGAGCGCACGCGAGGCCGAACTCTTCCGCAAGGCGCGGCCGAAAACGCAAGCCGCGATCGGCCGCGGCGCCAAGGGCTATCTCGGCGGCGTTCCCATGCATTGGATGAAGGACTGGCCCACTCCCTTTCCTATCCTCGTCGAGCGGGCGCGCGGCGCCGTCATCACCGATGTCGACGGCAACAGCCTTGCCGACTTCTGTCTGGGCGACACCGGATCGATGTTCGGCCACTCGCCCGCGCCTGTGGCACGCGCGATACGAAGGCAGTCCTCGCGCGGCCTGACCTACATGCTGCCGAGCGACGACGCGCTTGCGGTCGGCCTGCTCCTGGAGCAGCGCTTCGGGCTTCCCTACTGGCAGATCGCGACGACGGCGAGCGACGCCAACCGCTTCGCGCTCCGCGTCGCCCGCGCCGTCACCGGGCGGCCGAAGATTCTTGTCTTCAACGGCTGCTATCACGGCGCAGTGGACGAAACGATGGTGCGCATGAAGAACGGCGTCCCCATCAACCGGCCCGGCCTGGCCGGCGAGTTCCGCGACCTCACCCAGGCCACCCGGATCGTCGAGTTCAACGATCTGCCGGCGCTGGAAACAGCGCTGCGCGACCGCGACGTGGCCTGCGTCATCACCGAACCCGTGCTCACCAATTGCTGCATGGTCCAGCCGGAGCCCGGCTTCCACGACGGCCTGCGCCGCATGACGCGCGAGACCGGCACCCTGCTTCTCATCGACGAGACCCACACAGTTTCGACCGGCCTCGGTGGCTACACGAGGAGACACGGGCTGGAGCCGGACCTTTTCGTGCTCGGCAAGCCGGTGGCCGGCGGCGTGCCGGCGAGCGTGTGGGGCATGAGCCGGGACGTGGCCGACCGCTATGACGCCTACAACCGCACCAAAGAAACCGGCTATTCCGGCATGGGCACCACCCTCTCCGGCAACCCGCTGCAGTTCGCCGCGATGCGCGGCACGCTCGAAGAGGTGATGACGGAAGCGAACTATGCCCATATGGAGCGGCTCGCCGACCGGCTGGAGCGCGGGCTGCGCAATGCCATCGAAGGGCATCGTCTGCCCTGGCACGTGTTGCGCGTCGGGGCGCGCGTGGAATTCATCTGCGCGCCCGGGCCGCTCACGAATGGCAGCGAGGCGGAAGACGCGCACGCGCCGGAACTCGAGGCGGCAATCCATGTCGCCCTCGTCAATCGCGGCGTGCTGATCGCCCCCTTCCACAATATGATGCTGATCTCGCCGGCAACGACGGCGCGGCAGGTGGATCGCCTGATTTCCGCCTTCAGCGATATTGCCGCCGCGCTCGCGGCGTGAGAAAAGCCCGCAAAACTTCGGTTGCCCAAAGGTCATTCATGTATTCCCCCTCTGGCTCGACGCTCGACGAGGCAAAGGCGTTCCTCGAAGCCCACCCCGAGATCGAAGCCTTCGACATCGTGCTTACCGACGCCAATGGCGTCGGGCGGGGCAAGATCATCCGCCGTCATGAATTGGCAGGCCTCTACGAGAACGGGCGGCATCTGCCGATCTCCATTCTCGGGCTCGACATCACTGGCGAGGACGTTCACGAGACGGGATTGATCTGGGATTCCGGTGACGGCGACCTGCATGCCTGGCCAGTTCCCGGGACGCTCGTTCCCCTTCACGGCACCGCGCCGGCGCGCGGCCAGGTTCTGATGTCGATGTATCATCTCGACGGCACGCCGATGACGTCGGATCCGCGCCACGCACTGGTCCGCCAGGTCGCCGCGCTGGCTGACAAAGGCCTTCATCCGGCAGGCGCCTTCGAGCTGGAATTTTTCCTGCTCGCCAATGAGCGAGACGGCGAAGGCCGCGTCCAGCCGGCCCGCGCGGTGGTCGATGGTCGGCACAGCTCCAAGACCGAAGTCTATTCGGTCGACCATCTGCACGGCATGGAACCGCTCTTCTCCGACATCTACGCGGCGGCAAAGGCCCAGGACATACCGGCCGAAACGGTGATCTCGGAATACGCGCCCGGCCAGTACGAGTTGACGCTCAACTATCGCAAGGACGTCATGCGCGCCGCGGACGACCTGCTGATGCTGAAGCGCCTCGTTCGGGCGCAGGCACGCCGCCACGGCCTGACCGCCTGTTTCATGGCGAAGCCGATCGAGAAATATGCCGGCTCGGGCATGCATTTTCACGTATCGTTGCGCGACCGCGACGGCGCCAATGTGTTCACCGAGGCCCGAGAGGGAAGCTGGGCACCCACGCTCCTGCACGCGCTCGGCGGGCTCGCAGAAACCATGGCCGAATCCATGCTCGTCTTTGCGCCGCACGCCAATTCCTGGCGGCGCTTCGTCTCGCAATCCTACGCGCCGGTGGCTCCAACCTGGGGTGTCAACAACCGTTCCGTCGCGTTGCGCGTGCCGGCGGGCGACGCCAGGAACCGACGCATAGAGCATCGTCCGTCCGGCGTCGACGCAAATCCCTATCTCGTCGCCGCTACCGTGCTGGCCGGTATAGCCAAAGGCCTTGACGAGAAGCTCGACCCCGGTCCGGAGACGACCGGGAATGGCTACGAGGCGGCATCGAAGGACCGGCCGGCCATGCCCGGCGACTGGAAAACCGCGATCGAGGCCGCCAAGGCGTCCGCCTTCCTGCGCCGGGCTCTGGGCGAAGACCTGCACCGCACTTTCACCGCCATCAAGGAGGCGGAATATCTGCGCGTTGCCCGCACCGTGAGCGAACTCGATTATCACCTCTATCTGCACGAGGTGTGACAGCCGCCACGCGTTCACGATCACATTTGAAGCCGACAGTGCAAATCTGCTGGCAAGCGGCCCAGATAGAACATATCATGAACATATGCTCTCGACCCGCGACAAGCTTGCCATTCTGTCGGACGCCGCCAAATACGATGCGTCCTGTGCGTCCTCCGGCGCGGAGAAAAGGAACTCGCGCGCGACCAAGGGGATAGGCTCGACGGAGGCAACAGGCATCTGCCATTCCTACGCCCCGGATGGTCGCTGCATCTCGCTCTTGAAGATCCTGCTGACCAATTTTTGCATTTACGACTGCAGTTATTGCATCAACAGGTCCTCTTCCAATGTCCGCCGCGCGCGCTTCACCGTCGACGAAGTCGTACGGTTGACCATGACCTTTTACAAGCGCAACTACATCGAGGGGCTCTTCCTCTCCTCGGGCGTGATCCGCTCCCCAGAGGAGACCATGGCTGAAATGGTGGAGATCGCTCATCGCCTTCGCGTCGAGGAGAAGTTCGTAGGGTACATCCATCTGAAGACGATTCCCGAATGCTCTGCCGAACTGATTGAAAAGGCTGGCCTCTATGCCGACCGGTTGTCGATCAATGTCGAATTGCCGACCGACGACGGCGTCAAGCAACTCGCACCGGAAAAGAATCCGGGAACCATAAGGCTTTCCATGGCGAAGCTGAGAAGCAAGATAGAGGAGAAGAGCGAACCGACCCTGAAATCGAAAAAACGAGAGCGCTTCGCGCCAGGGGGGCAGTCTACCCAGATGATCATCGGCGCAGACCGCACATCGGATGCCGAAATCCTGTATAGCAGCGCCCGACTTTACGGCAGCTATCATCTGAGGCGGGTCTATTATTCAGCCTTCAGTCCGATCCCCGACGCTTCGGCCGCCCTGCCCCTGAAGAAGCCGCCTCTGATGCGCGAACACCGGCTTTATCAGGCGGACTGGCTGATGCGCTTCTATGGTTTTTCGCAGGATGAGATCCTGAAGGGCGTGCCAGGCGGAATGCTCGACCTCGAAATCGACCCTAAGCTCGCCTGGGCGCTACGCAATCGGGCGGCCTTCCCAGTCGACGTCAACCGCGCCGACAAAGAGAAGCTGTTGCGCATCCCCGGACTGGGTGCAAGGGCAGTGGAGCGCATCATCACGACGCGCGTCCATCGCCGGCTGCGCCTGGAAGATGTCGGGCGGCTTTGCCAGTCCGTCGGGAAGATACGTCCCTTCATTATCGCCGAAGGCTGGTCGCCAACGAAACTGACGGACCAGTTGCGTCTGCGTGACCAGCTCGCGCCGCAGCCCCGACAATTGTCGTTGTTGTGATCATGACCCAGGCAGCCTTCGCCCTTAGCCGCTATAACGTCGGCCTCGCCAGCGAAACCGACTTTGCTGGATGGCGCGACGCCGCACGTGAGCTGGCTTTGGCAGACGTTTCGCCGGCTGATGTAGCGTGGACCGTCGCCGAAGGAACGTCGGGCGTCTTTCCGCCGCCACATGCTACGCGAACCTCGCCGTTGCAAGTGCCAAGAGACTTCGTTCGGCGTGTCGAAACCGTGATCTGCCATGCCGATCCGCAGCGTTTCACCTTCCTCTACCGTATGCTGCGGCGGCTTAGTATGGAGCCTCATCTGCTAAAGATCGCTTCCGACCAGGAGGTCCGGCGCTTCGAGACAATGGAAAAATCTGTCGGTCGCGACCTCCACAAGATGCGGGCGTTCGTGCGCTTCAGGAAAATCGGCAATGGGGAGGACGCACGCTATGTCGCCTGGTTCGAACCGCAGCATTTCATCCTCGAGCGCAACGCGCCGTTTTTCGTCAATCGCTTCACCGGCATGAAGTGGAGGATCCTGACGCCCTATGCGTCGGCGGATTGGGATGGTGAGCGACTGGTTCTCGGTCAAGGGACATCGCGCGACGCAGCGCCTGCTGACGATGACGCAGAGGAGCTTTGGCGGACGTATTTCTCCAACATCTTCAACCCGGCGCGGCTGAAGGTGAAAGCCATGCAGGCGGAGATGCCGAAGAAATATTGGCGGAACCTTCCGGAGGCTTCGCTCATTCCCGGTCTAGTAGCGGGCGCGGACAAGGCCGCTAAGGATATGATTGCCAGAATGCCCACAACCCCAGCGCCACACCACGCGAAGGTGCAAGCTCGCCATTGGCCGGTTCGCCCGCCGGCCAAACCCGATATGGGCGAAAATGCAGCTTCCATTCCAGCCCTGCGCAACGCGGCGCGTGACTGCCGTGCTTGCCCGTTGTGGCGGGACGCCACGCAGACTGTTTTCGGCGAGGGACCGGCAGACGCTTCGGTCGTTTTCGTCGGCGAACAGCCTGGCGACCAGGAGGACATCGCCGGCAAACCCTTTGTCGGCCCAGCGGGCAAGGTGTTCGACCAAGTCTTGGAAGAAGCGGGCGTCGATCGTGACGAAGTCTACGTCACCAATGCCGTCAAGCATTTCAAGTTCGAGCCGCGCGGCAAGCGCCGTATCCACTCCAAGCCCAATGCCGGAGAAATCCAGGTGTGCAACGGCTGGCTGACCAAGGAATTGAAGCTGATCGAACCCGAACTCGCCGTGGCGCTCGGAGCGACGGCGGCTCAATCGTTGCTCGGCAAGGCCGTCCCGGTAACCAAAATGCGTGGCCAGGTGATTGAACGCGACGACGGATTGCGCGTATTCATCACCATCCACCCCTCCTTCCTCCTGCGCATTCGCGAGAAGGCCGATGCTGCTGCGGAACGGGAGCGTTTCCTAGGGGATATGAAGGCTGTGAAGGAGCTGATGGCAGCGGGGTAGCCATGTCTGCCCGAGAGACCTATGGCGCTTCCGCAGGACTACCTTACCAGCATCGCCCTGAGATCGTTGACGTTGGTCCCCGTCGGCCCGGTTACGAAGAGATCACCCACCGAATTGAATGCCGTCCAGGCGTTGTTCGCTGCCAGCAGCGCTTTCGCATCGGCGCCCGCGGCTCGCATGCGGGCAACGGTCGTGCCATCGGCAAAGGCGCCGGCATTGTCCTCGGAGCCGTCGATGCCATCCGTGTCGGCGGCAAGCGCGTGGATGCCGGGCACGCCGTCGATGCCGATGGCGAAGGAGAGGAGGAATTCACTGTTGCGGCCTCCCCTGCCCCTGGCCCGCAACGTGACCGTCGTCTCGCCGCCGGAAAGGATCAGTACCGGCTTGCGGAACGGGCGGTCGCGTGTCGCCACCTCCCTTGCGATCGCCGCATGGACCGAGCCCACGTCTCGCGCCTCGCCCTCGATCGAATCGGACAGGATGACGGCTTCCACGTCTTGGCGGCGTGCCTCGGCGGCGGCCGCTTCGAGCGACACCGCGGCGGAGGCGATCACCCTCACTTCGTTGCGCCGAAAGTGTGGATCGCCGGGACGTGGAGCGTCCGCGGCCGGTGAGCGCAGATGAGCCATGACAGCCGGAGGAAGCGCCATTCCATAGGTCTCGACGATGCGCAAAGCCTCTTCTCGACCGGCGTCATCGGGCACGGTCGGACCGGACGCGACCAGGGCGGGGTTGTCGCCGGGAATGTCCGAAACCACGAGAGAAACGACCCGCGCCGGAAAGGCCATTGCGGCAAGCCGACCACCTTTGATGCGCGAGACATGCTTGCGCACCGTGTTCATGGCCGCAATCGGCGCGCCGGATGCAAGCAGCGCCTCGTTGACCACGATCTCATCGGCGAGCGTCAGGCTGTCCGGCGGCGCCGGAAGCAGCGCCGAGCCGCCGCCCGAGATGAGTGCGACGACAAGATCGTCTTCGCTCAATCCGGAAACCTTCTCCAGCAGGCGGCGGCCGGCTTCGAGTCCGGCCCTGTCCGGCACAGGATGGGCGGCTTCGATAACCTCGATGCGGTCGCAGGTCGCGCCATAGCCATAACGGGTGACGACCAGACCTTCCAACGGCGCATCCCACGCCTTGTCGAAGGCGGCCGCCATCTGAGCCGCCCCCTTGCCCGCACCGATGACGATCGTACGTCCTTTCGGCTTGGGAGGCAGGTGCCTCCGGATCGTCAGTTCCGGATCGGCAGCGGCGACCGCAGCCCTGAAAATCGCCGTCAGGAGTGTCTTCTGTTCGACTATCATACGTCAGGTTTCCACCGGGCCAAGGGCGAGGGATCGGACATCAAGTCCGAAATACTGGCCAAGCGCGGCGACGATCACCTCGTGGTCCTGTCGCTCGGGCAGCCCGGACACCGCGATCACGCCGATCGCACCGGCGCCCTTGACGTGGATGGGGAAGCCGCCACCGGCGAGCACGTAATCAGCGGGATCGAAACCTTCGCCGGGCGGAAAGGTCCGGTCGGGCCGCGCCTTCTCCAGAACCATCCGGTAGGTGCTCTTCAGGAACATCTTCACGACGTTGCGCTTGCGGCGTGCCCAGTTGGCATTCGATCCCGTCGAACCCGGAAGCGCCGCGTAGAAGAGCGGCCGATCCCATGTCTGGATGTCGACCACGATGGGAAGTTTGTCGGCCAGCGCGCGCTCGCGGATCAGGCTTCCCACGGCGAAGGCCGTCGCCTCGTCGAAACGGTCGAAAACCAGCGCAGCTTCCTGCTCGGCAATCTTCTCGATGTCCTCCGCGGTGGCCATGCTGCTCCTCCCCTCGCAATAGTCTTCGTTCAGACGTCGGCCGAACTTATCACGCTTTTTGCAGGCTTTCCCGCCACGTAGACTTCCCGGATCGCACGGTCGTCGCCCAGCGTCTGGAGAAGGAACAGCTCCTCGGCCAGGCTCTCCACGGTCTCCATGCGCAGCCGCATGACCGGCGTCGCGCGCGAATCGAGCACGGCGATGTCGGCGTCGGTGCCGGGTTCCAGCGTGCCGATGCGATCGGCGAGCGAGAGGGCTTCGGCATTGCCGCGCGTGATTTGCCAGAAGGCAGCCAGGGGATTGAGCTTCTCGCCGTTGAGCGCGATCACCTTGTAACCCTCGTCCATGGTGCGCAGCATGGAATAGTTGGTGCCGCCGCCCACGTCCGTGGCCACCGCTATGCGAAGCGGCTTCTCGCGCCGGCGATAGCGCTGATAGTCGAATAGTCCGGACCCGAGAAAGAGGTTGGAGGTCGGGCAGAACACGGCGACCGAGCCGCTGTCGGAAAGCGTGTCCACCTCCCGTTCAGAAAGGTGAATGCAATGACCGAACAGGCTTTTCCTCCCCAGCAGGCCATAGTGTTCGTATATCTCCGTATAGTCGCGTGACCAGGGATAAAGCTCCTGGGTGAACGCTATCTCGGCGTGGTTTTCGGACAGATGCGTCTGCATGTGGAGGTCGGGATGCTCGCGCATCAGCGCTCCTGCCATTTCCATCTGTTCCGGCGTCGAGGTGATGGCGAAGCGCGGCGTGATGGCGTAGTGCTGGCGGCCGCGGCCATGCCATTCGGCGATCAGCGCCTTGCTGTCGTCGTAGCCGGATTGCGGCGTGTCGAGCACGGCCTCGGGCGCATTGCGATCCATCATCACCTTGCCGGCGATATTGAGCATGTCGCGATCGTGCGATTCGGCGAAGAAGGCTTCCGCCGACTCCTTGTGCACGGAGCAATATGCCACGACCGTGGTCGTGCCCTGCCGCAGCATCTCGTCGAGGAAAAGCCGGGCGATGCGCCGCCCGTGCTGGGCGTTGCGGAATTTGCTCTCCTCGGGAAAGGTGTATGTGTTGAGCCAGTCGAGCAACTCGGTACCGTAGGACGCGATCACCTGCATCTGCGGCATGTGGACATGGCAATCCACGAAACCCGGCAGGACGAGATTCGGCCGATGGTCGATCGTCTCGACACCCTCGCCCGCTTTCGCGGCAATCGCCGCATACGGACCGGCAGCGACGATCTTGCCGTCGGCGATCAGGAGCCCGCCATCCTCTTCGTAACGATAGGCGTCGCGATCGGCCCTGCTATCCGGCCAACGAAGGAAAGTCAGGATCCTCCCGCGAATGAGGGTTTGGTTCATGGCAGGCCCTTCCGTTCGAGTCGGGAATCGGCATCCCCTTTATCCGGCCGAGGCGGCGGTGGAAATGCCCTATTGCCGGGCTTCCTCGAACCAGGCGACGAGAAGCGCGCGCTCTTGCGCACTGATCTGGGTAACGTTGCCCGGGGGCATGGCATGGCTGCGGCCGGCCTGCAGATAGATCTCGCGAGCGTGGTCGGCGATATCGGCATCGTTGTCGAGCACCACCCCCTTCGGCGCGAAATAAACGCCCTCATAGGAAGGCTCCATTGCGTGGCACATGGCGCAGCGCCCCATCACCGTGTCGCGCACAGCCGGGAAATGGGCCGACGCCGTGAAGACCTGAGCGGCAGCTGCGGCCTTCGGCTCCCCGGTCAATACCTTCGGCACCGTCGACAGCCAGATGATGACGATGAACAGGACGGCGGCGACCAGCCAGGTCCAGGTCGGGTTGCCTTTGCGCGCATGCACCGTGTTGAAATAATGCCGGATCATCACGCCTATGATGAAGACCAGCGACGCGATCACCCAGTTGAATTCCGTGCCGAAGGCCAGCGGATAGTGGTTCGACAGCATCAGGAACAGGACGGGCAGCGTCAGGTAGTTGTTATGCAGCGAACGCTGCTTGGCCTGCGCGCCGAGGACTGGATCGGGCCTGCGTCCGGCGATCAGGTCGGCCACCACCTTCTTCTGGTTCGGGATGATGATGAAGAAGACGTTCGCCGACATGATCGTGGCGGTGAAGGCGCCGAGATGCAGGAAGGCGGCGCGGCCGGTGAAGAGCTGCGTATAGCCCCAGCTCATGAACACCAGAACCGCATAGAGCACCAGCATCAGGCCGGTATCGCTCTTGCCGAGCGGCGATTTGCAGAGACGATCGTAGATGATCCAGCCGACCGCGATCGAGGCCATCGAGATGCCTATTGCAGTCGGGGCCGAGACGTCGAGCACGTTGCGGTCGATCAGGAAGAGGTCGGCCCCGGCGTAGTAGACGACAGCGAGCAGCGCAAATCCCGTCAGCCAGGTGGAATAGGCCTCCCATTTGAACCAGGTCAGATGCTCGGGCATGTGGGCCGGCGCGACCAGATATTTCTGGACGTGGTAGAAGCCGCCCCCGTGCACCTGCCACTCTTCGCCATGGGCGCCTTCGGGAAGGCCGGAATGTCTGCGCAAGCCGAGGTCGAGCGCGACGAAATAGAAGGATGAGCCGATCCAGGCGATGCCGGTGATGACGTGCAGCCAACGCACGGCGAAGCTCAGCCAGTCCCAGGTGATCGCCAAATCCAGCATGCAGTGAAATCCTCGTCCCTCGACCGTCGAACTCTACGTGCCTTCAACCAAACGGAAAGGCCGCGACTGCGCGATCACTTTCAAAAAAAAATGTAAAATGCTACTCGAAGAGGACCAGCCTACGGAACCTGACGACGCATGGCCTATCTCGACAATATCGCCGTATTTGTTCGTGTGGTCGAGCTGGGCAATCTCTCTGCCGCAGGCCGTGACATGCGCATTTCGCCGGCCGTGGCGTCCAATCGCATCAAGGAGTTGGAAAAGCATCTCGGCGTGCGTCTTTTCAACCGCACGACGCGGCAATTGATGCCGACCGAGCATGGCACGGTGTTCTATTCCGGCGCCAAGCAGGTGCTCGACGCAATCATCGAGGCCGAGGCCGCCGTCAGCGCCTTGTCCGGCCAGCCCCGCGGCACGATTCGGGTCACCGCTCCGCTCGGGCTCGGCCGCCGCTTCATTGCTTCCGGCATCCCCGATTTCCACGACAAATATCCCGACATCGAGGTCCGCCTGCGACTCTCCGACCACAATGTCGACATCCTCAGGGAGGGGATCGACGTCGCTTTCCGGCTGGGCCTCATCGAGGATTCCAGCCTCAGGATGCGCGGCATCATGGAATGCGAGCGTGTGCTGGTCGCTTCCCCAAAGTATCTCGAGGCGCGCGGCGAGCCGGCGGAGCCGGCGGAGCTCGTCACCAAGCACGATTGCCTGATGCTGCGCTTTCCCGGTGCGAAGGAACATTACTGGACGTTGAGGACCCCAGGCGGGCCGGCCAAGTTCGAGGTCCACGGCCCTTTCGATTCCGACGACGGCGACGTGATCACAGGCTGGGCGCTGGCCGGTCGGGGCATCGTGAACAAGCCGCGTTTCGAGGTGGAGCCTTTTATTCGCGATCGGCGGCTGAAGGTGATCCTCAAGGACACGCCACCGACCCCGGTGCAGTTCGCGGCCGTCTATCCGCACAAGAAATTGCAGGATCCCAAGGTGCGTCTCCTGCTCGATTTTATGGCCGATCGCTGCCAGCGGCTGATAAGGGATATTTTGGCTGGGAAGTGAGCGGTCCGGTGCGGGATGCCTAAGGCGTGTCGCTGGCAATCGCTTCAGGTTTTTGTTTTTGCGCATTCTCGCGACGCCGACCGAATCCGGTCGGCTGCGAAATGCTCTAAGCTATCCGACCGGAGCGTGAGAGCGCTGCCATGATCTCCGCCGCCGCGAGCGCGGCGATCACGGCCGGCCGCTTGTCCTTCACGGCATCGCCGCCAATGGGCGAGACGAGGCGGGCGAAGGTTTCCTCGCCGCCGCCTGCAGTTTTGAGATACCAGCTTCTGAACGTCGCCTTCTTGGTCCTGGAGCCGATCATGCCGACATAGGCTGCATCGTCGCGCTTCAGAGCCTCCGCCACGATGAGGAAATCGAGGGCGTGGTCGTGGGTAAGAACCACGAAAGCGGCGCCGGCCGGCGCATCCCTCACCATTTCCTCGGGAACCGGCGTCAGCCGTGTTGCGACCTCTTCAGGCATGCCCTCCAACGCTTCGGCGCGCGTCTCGACGACGGTCGTTTCGACGGGGAGAAGCGAGAAAGCCGCCGCGAGCGCATGCCCGACATGGCCGCCGCCGAACATATAGACATGAGGACGGCGCGCATCCTCGGCTTCGGCGATAGCGGTCAACTCGTCCCTAAGCGCCTTGTCGACCGGCCTGATGCCGACGGCCACGCGGCCGCCGCAGCATTGGCCGATCTCCGGTCCGAGCGGAATGTCGAGTGTGACCGGGTGGCTTGGCGCCGCATCTTTGAGCAGCGCCCGCGCTCGATCGATCGACATGAATTCGAGCTGCCCACCACCGATCGTGCCGTAAATGGCGGTGGGCGAGACCAGCATCCAGGTCCCCTTCTCGCGCGGCGTCGAGCCCTTGGCCTCAGTCACCTCCACGAGCGCCGTAGCGGGCGAGGCTGCGAAGAAGGCGTGGAGGGCGCCGGCGGTCGTCATGGCGAGCATCGTCCGTCTCGCGCGCTACGTTGCCCCCCTCTGTCCTGCCGGACATCTCCCCCACAAGGGGGGAGATTGGCCTTCATGTTCGCTTTCGCCAATCGTCTGCGTTGCAGAACAAGTGCCGTCGTTGACAACAGCCAATCTCCCCCCTTGAGGGGGAGATGTCCGGCAGGACAGAGGGGGGTGCGAAGGAGTGCAGCCATCTCAAACAGATAAACCCGACAACCGCCCCGCACTACTTCCTCGCCTCCGCGCGCAGGCACTCAAGCGCCATCAGCACGCGTTCCGGGGTGGCTGGCGCGTCGAGGCGCGGGCAGATCTTGTGATCGGCCACGCTCGCCACGGCATCGGACAAAGCGTGCAGCACCGACATGGCCAGCATGAAGGGCGGCTCGCCCACGGCCTTGGAACGGTGGATGGTCGGCACGTGCGCCTCCGGCCAGTCGGCCAGCGTCACGTTGAAGATCTTCGGCCGGTCCGACGCGAGCGGGATCTTGTAGGTCGAGGGCGCGTGGGTCCTCAGCCTACCCTTCTCGTCCCACCAGAGTTCTTCCGTGGTGAGCCAGCCCATGCCCTGGACGAAGCCGCCTTCGACCTGCCCGAGATCGATGGCGCGGTTCAACGAGCGGCCGGTCTCGTGGAGAATATCGGTCCGCTCGACCATGTATTCGCCGGTCAGCGTGTCGACCGAAACTTCCGAGCAGGACGCGCCATAGGCGAAATAATAGAAAGGATGGCCCTCGCCCGTGTCGCGGTTCCAATGGATCTTCGGGGTCTTGTAGAAGCCGGCCGCCGAAAGCTGGATGCGAGCGAGATAGGCCTGTTTCACCAGGTCGTCGAACGCGATCTCCTGATTGCCGACGCGCACCCGGTTGGGCAGAAACACGATCTGGTCGGCGGGAACCTGATATTTGTCGGCGGCGAAGTCGGCGAGGCGCCTGCGAATCTGGCGCGCCGCATCTCTCGCGGCCATCCCGTTGAGATCCGATCCGGAGGAAGCAGCCGTCGCCGACGTATTCGGCACTTTTCCGGTCGTCGTGGCGGTGATCTTCACCCGGTCGAGGTCGATCTGGAACTCTTCGGCCACGACCTGCGCGACCTTGACGTAGAGCCCCTGCCCCATCTCCGTGCCGCCATGGTTCAGATGCACGGAGCCATCCGTGTAGACATGAACCAATGCGCCGGCCTGGTTGAAATGGGTCGCCGTGAACGAGATCCCGAACTTCACCGGCGTCAGCGCCAGGCCGCGCTTGATGAAGCGGCTGTTGTTGTTGAAGGACTGGATCTGCCTGCGCCTCCTCGCATAGTCCGAGCTTTCCTCGAGCTCAGCCACGATCCGATGAATGATATTGTCCTCGACCGTCTGGTGGTACGGTGTGACATTGCGATCGCCGGTGCCGTAGAAGTTCCGTTTGCGGATTTCGAGCGGGTCCTTACCCGTGGCGAAGGCCACCTCGTCGATGACACGCTCGGCGCCCACCATCCCCTGCGGTCCGCCGAATCCTCTGAACGCCGTATTTGACACCGTGTTGGTGTAAAGCGGTGCCGAGCGCGCATGGACGGCCGGATAGAAATAGGTGTTGTCGCAATGGAACAGGGCCCGGTCGGTCACCGGACCGGAAAGGTCCGACGAGAAGCCGCAGCGCGCCGCGTAGGTGTAGTCGACGCCGAGGATCGTGCCCTCGTCGTCGAAGCCCACCTCATAATCCACCACGAAGTCGTGCCGCTTGCCGGTTGCGGTCATGTCGTCGTCGCGGTCCGGCCTCAATTTCACCGGCCGGCGGAGCTTCTTGGCCGCGATGGCAGCGACCGCGGCGAACTGGTTCGACTGCGTTTCCTTGCCGCCGAAGCCGCCGCCCATGCGCCGAACCTCGATGGTCACGGCATGGCTCGGCACGCCGAGCGCATGGGCCACCATGTGCTGCACCTCGCTGGGGTGTTGCGTCGAGGAATAAACCGTCACGTCGCGGTCCTCGCCGGGCACGGCCAGCGCGATATGGCCTTCGAGATAGAAATGATCCTGGCCGCCGATCCGCATCCGCCCCTTCAGCCGGCGCGGCGCTTGTGCGATCGCCTGGGCGGCATCGCCGCGCCTGAGTGTCAGCGGCGGCGTGACGAGCTTGTCGTTGATGGGATCGAGCCCCTCTATCTCGATGATCGCCGGCAACTCGTCATATTCGACCACTGCGAGCCGGCAGGCGCGCCGCCCCTCCTCGCGCGTCCTGGCGACGACGGCGAAGATCGGCTGCCCGTGGAATTGGACCCTGCCTTCGGCAAGCACCGGCTCGTCATCGCGGCCGCTCGGCGAAATGTCGTTGTCACCGGGCACGTCCTCGGCGGTGAGCACCGCGACCACGCCTTTCGCCGCGCGCACGGCGGCAAGATCGAGTTTCCGGATCGTCCCGTGGGCGACGGTCGAAAGCCCGAGGCACGCATGCAGCGTGCCGGCAGGCTCCGGCATGTCGTCGATATAGACGGCCTCGCCGGTGACATGCTTATGCGCGGAATCGTGGCGCTGATCGGTGGCGACGCCGCCCCTGATTTTCGCGGCTTTCAGATCGGCGCTGGCGTGCTTGTTCATGATCTGACCCTCACGCCGGCTCGTAGCGCGACACCTGGATTGGCTCGCTCGTGCCGCTGGTTTCCGCAAGGAAACGGCGCAGCAGGTTCTTCGCCGCGAGCGCCCGGTATGCGGCGGTCGCGCGCATGTCGGTGAGCGGTGTGAAATCCTCCTCGTATCGAGGCAACGCGGCCTCGACCGTCGCTTCGTTCCATGGCCGGCCGATCAACGCCGCCTCGACCGCGGCCGCCCGTTTCGGCGTCGCCGCCATTCCGCCATAGGCAATGCGGACAGCGGCAACTGTGCCGTCACCCGCCAGCATCAGGTGAAACGCCCCGAGCGCCGACGTGATATCCTCGTCGCGGCGCTTCGACACCTTGTAGATGGCGAAATAGCTCGACTTGTTCGGCAGAGGAACACGCACCGCCTCGACGAATTCGCCGGGCTGACGGTCCTGCTTGCCATAGGCGATGAAGAAATCCTCGAGTGGGATCGTGCGGCGCGTCTTGCCCCTGCGCAGCGTGAGCATCGCCCCGAGAGCGATCAGGGGCGGCGGCGTATCGCCGATCGGCGAACCATTGGCGATGTTGCCGCCGATCGTCCCCATATTGCGGACCTGGTCGCCGCCGATGCGGTCGATGAGGGCCCCGAGCGCCGGGATCCTTCCCGACAACGCGGCAAAGGCTTCGGTGTAGGTCACGCCCGCGCCGATCGTCACCACACCGTTCTCCTCGGAGATGGTCCGCAATTCGTCGAGCCCGCCGATGAAGACGGCCGGCGAGATCGAGCGCATGAACTTCGTCACCCAAAGGCCGACATCGGTCGAGCCCGCGACGACGGTCGCCTTGGGCTCGGCCTCCAGCACCGTGGCGAAATCGTCGACATCAGCCGGCACGACGAGGCGTCGTTCGCCCGTGCCAATCTCGACGCGCGCACCATCCGCGAGCGCTGCGAGCCGCGACCCGACCGCCTGGCGCTCGGCGGCCAGCGGGTCCTTCTCGGTGTCGCCGTAGCTGGAGACGGCGCGCGCGGCGCGGATGATCGCCTCGTAGCCCGTGCAGCGGCAGAGATTGCCCTGCAGCGCCTTTTCTATCGCCTGATCGGATGGCCGAGGATTCTCCATCCACAAAGCATAGAGCGACATGACGATGCCCGGCGTGCAGAAGCCGCATTGCGAGCCGTGGAAATCGACCATCGCCTGCTGGACGGGATGGAGCTTTCCGTCGGCGCCCTTCAGGTGCTCGATGGTCACCACATGGGTGCGGTCGAGCGAGCCGAGGAAGCGGATGCAGGAATTGACGCCTTCATAAACGAGCTTGCCGCCGACAAGCTTGCCGACCAGTACGGTACAGGCGCCGCAATCGCCCTCGGCGCACCCTTCCTTGCTGCCACGCAGCGAGCGGCGCAGGCGCAGGAAATCGAGCAGCGTCTCGTCAGGCGCGACGTCGGTCAACGCAACATCTTCGCCATTCAGGATAAAATGCAGCTCGTTACGGATCTTGGCCATGGCTCAGCTCCCGCGATACGTCGAGTAGCCATAGGGCGAGAGGAGCAGCGGCACGTGGTAGTGAGCCCCTTCCGCCATACCGAAGCGGATCGGCACCACATCCAGGAAGGCCGGCGACGGCAAGTCGACACCCTGGCCGCGCAGATAGTCTCCGGCGGCGAAGACGAGCTCGTATTCGCCTGGCTTGAACTCGGCCCCCTGCAGCAGCGGCGCGTCGCAGCGCCCGTCGTCGTTGGTCGATACCGTCTTCAGATGTGTGCGGGTTTCGCCCTGCAGCCGATAGAGCGCAATGGAAAGTCCCGCCGCCGGCTTGCCCGACGCGGTGTCCAGCACATGGGTCGTCAGGCGCCCGCTCTTCTCCGTCGACATTCAGCCTCCCCATTTCAATCGCGAACGGTCAATCTTGCGCCATTTGGCGGCCGTGCATAAGACCCGGTGAGGCGAAGCGCCACAAAAAGACTTTCAAATTTTTTCGGGGGAATGCCCGTAGTCCCCTTTGATATCCTTCACCCTGCCTGTCGGGCATGGCCGAAACCCAGGGAATTTCATGCGTTACGTCAGAGACATGCGCGGCTACGGCGCCAATCCTCCCGATCCGAAATGGCCGGGGGATGCTCTCGTCGCCGTGCAGTTCGTGGTGAACTACGAGGAAGGCGGCGAGAACTGCGTGCTCCACGGCGACGCGGCGTCCGAAGCCTTTCTTTCCGAGATCGTCGGTGCCCAGCCATGGCCGAGCCTGCGCCACTGGAACATGGAATCGATCTACGAATATGGCGCCCGGGCCGGTTTCTGGCGGCTCTACCGCATATTCACCGAAGCAGGCGTACCGGCAACCTGCTACGGCGTCGCCTCGGCGCTCGCCCGCTCGCCCGACCAGGTGACGGCCATGCAGGAAGCTGGCTGGGAGATCGCCTCCCACGGCCTGAAATGGATCGACTATCGCGAGCACACGCCGGAGAGCGAACGCCGCGACATGATGGAGGCGATCCGCCTTCATGCCGAGGTCACCGGGGAACGCCCGGCGGGCTGGTATACCGGCCGCACCTCGGCAAACACGGTCCGGCTCGCGGCGGAGGAAGGCGGCTTCGCCTATATCTCCGACACCTATGACGACGATCTGCCCTATTGGCTGGACCATGACGGCCACGGCAATCCGATCGAGCCGCAGCTCATCATCCCCTATACGCTCGACGCCAACGACATGCGTTTCGCAACGCCTCAAGGTTTCAGCTCCGGCGACCAGTTCTTCTGCTATCTGAAGGACAGCTTCGACACGCTCTACGCCGAGGGCAAGGCAGGTCGCCCGCGCATGATGAGCATCGGCCTGCACTGCCGTCTGGTGGGTCGTCCCGGTCGGGCAGCCGCGCTCAGGCGCTTCATCGACTATGTAAAGAGCCACGACAATGTCTGGCTGCCGCGCCGCATCGATATCGCCCGCCACTGGCGGGAACATCATCCGTACAGGGCCCCGGGACTGCGCCCGTCGCGCATGGCCCGCGACGAGTTCGTCGCGAAATTCGGCGGCATCTTCGAGCATTCGCCATGGATCGCGGAGCGCGCCTACGAGTTGGAGCTTGGCCCGGCACATAACAGCGCGGGCGGGCTGCACAATGCGCTCTGCCGTGTGTTCCGCTCGGCCGGCGAGAGCGAACGGCTCGGCGTGCTCAAGGCGCATCCCGACCTCGCAGGCAAGCTTGCCCAGGCCAAGCGCCTAACAGCGGAATCGGCGAGCGAGCAGGCCTCGGCCGGTCTCGATGCGCTGACCGACCAGGAGCGCGAGCTCTTCTCAAAGCTGAACACCGCCTATGTGAGCACCTTCGGCTTCCCCTTCATCATCGCGGTCAGGGGAAAGACCAAGGCCGAGATCCTGGCGGCATTCGAAACGCGAATCGGCAACGACCGCGCCACCGAATTCGCGACCGCCTGCGGCCAGGTGGAGCGCATCGCGCTTCTGAGGCTTCGGGATATCCTTCCCCTCTAGGAATCTACCATGAGCTACTACGCGCCCAAGGGCGGACATCCCTCGCAGACCCAGCTGCTGACCGATCGGGCGGTGTTTACCGATGCCTACGCAGTGATCCCCAGGGGCACGATGCGCGACATCGTCACCAGTTGCCTTCCCTTTTGGGAAGGAACCCGGCTTTGGGTATTGTCGCGACCCCTGTCGGGTTTCGCGGAGACCTTCTCGCAATACATAATGGAAGTCGCGCCGGGTGGCGGCAGCGACCGCCCGGAACTGGACGATGGTGCAGAAGGCGTGCTGTTCGTCGTGGAAGGCGAGCTGACCGTCGCCATTTCAGGCAAGAAACATGTCATGCGGCCCGGGGGCTTCGGTTTCATTCCGCCGGCCAGCCGCTGGTCGGCGCGCAACGAAGGTCTCGAAACGGTTCGTTTCCACTGGATCCGCAAGGCCTATGAATTCGTCGACGGTCTCGATGCGCCCGAAGCCTTTTTCGTCAATGAGGCCGCCATCGAACCCTCGCCCATGCCGGGCACAGAGGGCAGATGGGCGACGACCCGCTTCGTCGATCCGGCCGACATGCGCCACGACATGCATGTGACGGTAGTCACGTTCCAACCGGGCGCCGTCATTCCCTTCGCCGAGACCCATGTCATGGAGCACGGCCTCTACGTCCTGGAAGGCAAGGCGGTCTACCGGCTCAACCAGGACTGGGTCGAGGTCGAGGCCGGCGACTATATGTGGCTGCGCGCCTTCTGTCCGCAGGCCTGTTACGCCGGCGGTCCCGGCCGCTTCCGCTATCTCCTTTACAAGGACGTGAACCGGCATATGAAGCTCGGCGGTGTCCGCAGGCCGGGGGCTTGAGCGCCATGCGTCGGGTCGTCGCAAAGCTCCTGACACGCGAGAACTTCACCGAATTCGGCGATGTCATCGACACCGACACCGATGCGCATTATCCGATCAACAACGGCAAGACCGAACGTTTCCACGCCCTTGCCAGACCCGAGGCCGCCGGGCCAAACGGTCATGTCCTGATCAACATCTTCAAGGGGACGCCTTACGACTTCCCGCTGAAGCTCACCATGGTCGAACGCCATCCTTATGGCAGCCAGGCTTTCATTCCGCTGTCGCCACGGCCGTTTGTGGTCGTCGTCTGCCATGACGGCCCGGATGGCCCGTCGACGCCGCACGCCTTCCTGACCAAACCCGGACAGGGCGTGAACTATCGGCGCAACCTCTGGCACGGTGTGCTCACCCCGGTTGGGGAGCCTCAGGATTTCATTGTGGTCGATCGCGGCGGCGACGGATCGAACGTCGAGGAGTTCCACTTCTCCCACCCCTATGAAATCAATTTGCCGGAGAAGTGACATGGCCGAAGCTTCGCTGATCGACCGGCTGTTCGATGTGATCGAGAAAGATATCGTGCCGAAGACGACCGAGGGCGTGGCCCGTGGCAACAAGCTGTTCGGTGCGGCGCTGCTCAGGAAGGACGACCTGTCGCTCGTCATCGCGGAGACCAACAACGAACTCGAGAATCCGCTCTGGCACGGCGAGATGCATTGCCTGAAGCGATTCTACGAGCTGCCGAAGACCGACCGGCCGGACACGAAGGACTGCATCTTCCTCAGCACGCACGAGCCCTGCTCGCTATGCCTCTCGGCCATCACCTGGGCCGGCTTCGACAACTTCTACTATCTGTTCAGCCATGAGGATTCGCGGGACTCCTTCGCGATCCCGCACGACCTGAAGATCCTGAAGGAGGTCTTCACCCTCGATCCCGGCGGCTACAACGCCGAGAACGCCTATTGGAAGAGCTATGCGATCCGCAAACTGATCCGGCAACTGCCGGCGGGCGAGCGGGAAAGGCTGGAAGGAAGGTCCCGTCGGATCGAAGAGACCTACGAACGCCTGTCGCAAGCCTATCAGTCTGGGAAAAGCGGGAATGACATCCCGTTGAATTGAGGCCATTTATCCGGCGTGTCATGCAACCGGCTCCAATGTTCAACGGACGGCTTCGCCCCTCACTGTCCTGCCGGACATCTCTCTCCGCAAGCGGGGCGAGAGACGCCGGCCGCTCGACTTTTCGCAAACCGGCAACGCTGGCGATTGCCGAAGCTGGAGACGACAGCGTCCTTCTTCCCGTCGTGACCTGTCGCATTCACACATCTGGAAAGGTGTCTTTCCTGATTGCTTGGAGGGTTTCCCCCTCTCCGTCTCGGCTTCGCCGAGCCACCTCTCCCCCACGCTGCGCGTAGGGGAGAGGAATCGTCGGCCGCACTCGGCGCCCTTCCTCTTCCCCACGAAGTGGGGGAGAGGTGGCTCGGCGAAGCCGAGACGGAGAGGGGGGCCTGCCGTCCGAGCCACGTTCATCTGCAGAAGATTGGCCGCCAAGCAACCGCGCAGGAAGTGTGAATCCAGTAGCCGTCGTGACGAGGAGAAGGTGCCGGCAGACGGATGAGGGGCCCGCCAAGAACGGCCCTGCCAGACAACCTACCCCGCATACCGCCTCAGGAACGGCATGAGATGCGCGAGCGTCTCCGTCGGGTTCTCCTCGACGACGAAGTGTCCTGCATCGATCCCGGCACCGGCAACGTCCTCGCACCAGTCGCGCCATGTGTCGAGCGGACCCGACGTTTCGCTGGGGAAGCCCATGTCACCCCACAACGCCAGCGCCGGGCAGGCGATCTTGCGATCCGCCGCCCGGTCCGCCTCGTCCGCCGCGCGATCGAAGGTCGCGCCGGCGCGGTAGTCGTTGCACATTGCGTGGATATGCGCCGGCGGGGCGAAGCTTTCGCGATAGGCGTCGAGTGCGCGCGGGTCGAAGGCAGACAGATCCTTCGCCTTCGACCAGCTCGCGATGGTGTAGTCGATCCAGGCAACGGGCGCCTTTTCGAGCAGCATTTCGGGCAATGGCGCGGGCTGCGCCAGGAACAGCCAGTGATAGGTCTTCATCGCGAAGTCCACGGTGAACTCGCGCCACATCACCGAAGTCGGCACGATGTCGAGCACGCAAAGACAGGTCGGCACCTCGGGACGGTCGAGCGCCAGGCGATAGGCCACCCGGCCGCCGCGATCGTGGCCGACCACGGCGAAGCGCGAATGGCCGAGCGAATCCATGAGCGACACCATGTCTTCAGCCATCGCGCGCTTGGAGTAGGCGGAGTTGTCCGATGTGTTGGGGGGGCAGGACGATGCGCCGTAGCCGCGCAGATCGGGCATCACGCAGGTGAATTGCTCCATGAGCGCCGGCGCGACCGCGTGCCACATCGCATGGGTCTGCGGGAAGCCGTGCAGCAGGAGCAGCGGCGGCCCCTCGCCGCCCACCAGAGCGAAGATTTCCGCCTCCTTGCCGCGGTGGCGATGTTCGCGCGTCCCGTTGAAAAGCGCTGCCATCGCGCTCAGTTCCCGGAGCGCATGGCGGCTGTGGCAAGACCGGCGCCGACCAGAAGCGTGCCGCCGGCCCGGTTGAAAACACGGATCGCGCGCGGGTTGCGCACGAACTGGCGAGCACGCGAGGCGACCAGCGCGTAGCCGAAAGCATTGGCGAAGGCGAGCGCGAGGAAGGTCGTTTCGAAGATCAGCATCTGGGTGAGGAAGGCCCCATGTCGATCGATGAACTGCGGCAGGAAGGCCACGAAGAAGGTGATGCTCTTGGGGTTGAGCGCGGTGACCAGCCAGGCATGGGCCATCATCTTCAGCGGCGGCGTCGCGTCGGTGCGGGGTTTCGCCTCCAGCGTCCCCCCAGCGCGGAAGAGCTTGATGCCGAGATAGACGAGATAGGCGGCGCCCAGCCATTTCAGAACCGTGAACACGGTGGCCGAGGCCATCAGCAGTGCGCCGATGCCGAGCATCGAAAGCGTCATGGCCGTGAAGTCACCGAGCGCCACGCCGACTGCCATCGGCAGGGCCGTACGCCAGCCTTGGCCGAGCGCATAAGAAACGACCAGCAGGATGGTGGGCCCCGGAATGATCAGCAGGATTGCGGAGGCCGCAACGAAAGCGGCCCAGGTTTCAACGGCCATGATCCTCTCCCGGACGCGGGAGGTATGAAGCTCCGTCCAGCGGGCAAAGTAAAGAGCGAAAAGGGGGCGGCCGCGACCGTGCGCCTGCCGATGTTGACAAGCCCTGCCATGAGGCGTAACGGGGGCCTGTCCTGCCGCGAAAGATCGTGGCCGGGCGTTCCGCAACAACCGAAACCGAAACGATGGACAGCTACCCTAGTCGCTTGGCGACTGTCGCATTGCGGCATGTCGCCGGCCTCGAACATCAGATCGAAAAGATCGCGTCCGGCATGTCGCGGCCGGTGGGCGTCCGTCAGGCAGGCTAGCCTGTCCGCTCACCTCCGGGTCTCTGCCGGGCCCGACATGGAGGTGAGCCATGAACAACATCTTCAATCTCGCTAGCGTTCGCGCAACCCGCGTTGTGGCACCCAAGCGCCGCCCGCTGCTCGATGCCGTCGCCAAGGTCGTGACATTTCCCGTCCGTGACCGCATGCCCGCCGACAAGGGGAACGGCTCCGAGCGGCTCGTGGCCGGCTGGCATGTCGACGATGCTACCCGCCGGCTCGTCTGCCGCTGGCGGCGGGAAAACAATGCGGAGCCCTCCAGTCCCTGCATCACCTCGTCCCGACTGTTGCGCGCGACGTTGATCGGGATCCGGTCGCGCGCCGCATAAGCCGCCGACCACTCAAAACACCTAAGGTCGAAAGAACGTCCGGTGCGACCGCACCGGCGACCGTCAATGCGTGAGCCGATGCCATGGTCAGGAAGACAGCACCCGAAGCCAAGAAGCCCTCGCTCGAGCGCGAGGTGATCTCCGCCGTCACGATCCTTTATGCGCTGATATGCGCGGCGATGCTGGCGACCCACTATCTCCAGCCGGACGGACAGGAGACGGTGACATCCTCGATGTCGCCCGCGCATGGCGGTTTCAGCACGAGCGGCGGTAGTGCCGAGGCCGGGCAGCCGCTCACCCTTGGTGCCGCCTACGACCGGCTGGCTCGGCAGGGTTATGACCGGCCGCGTGACATGCGGATCGCAGGCTTCGTCATCGAAGGCGACGCGACACGGGATGGCCAAGACGTCCGATTTTCCATCGACACGCGGACCGGCACGATCACGTCGCTTCCGGTTGTCACAGAATAGTCAACGA
Organism: Mesorhizobium sp. 1B3; assembly: GCF_050958605.1. Lineage (NCBI taxonomy): Bacteria > Pseudomonadati > Pseudomonadota > Alphaproteobacteria > Hyphomicrobiales > Phyllobacteriaceae > Mesorhizobium > Mesorhizobium sp. 1B3. The sequence continues at coordinate 68,551 of NZ_JBJHDO010000018.1, forward strand.
CACGAATTGAAGGGATCGCCCCCATGGCCAACACTATCCTGCCCCGCGCTTCCTCGCTTTCTCCTGCCACCGACCTCGATCGTGTCTGGATCCGCCTGCGTGCCGACGATGCGGAAGGCATCGCCAGGATCCGCGATGCGCACGGGCTCGAATTCACCGACACGCTTCAGGGCGTCGGTGAGGACGACGATGCGATCTATCTCTCCGTGACGCTCGTCATCGCCGCGCAAGACGAGTTCCGCCAGGAAACCGTTGCCTTCGCGCTGAACGGCAACGTCGTCGTCACGGTCGAATCGCCGGATGGCTTCAAACCCTTCGATGTCGCTCGTGCCCGCTTCAAGCGACATCCCGGCCACGCGCGCTCGTCGGCCGCCGCGATGCGGCTCCTCCTGCAGGTGATGAACGACGCGGCCGCACAGTCCATCGAGCTGGTCAGCGTATCGCTGGAAGCCATGAACGACCAGATCGGCCGCATCACCAGCGGCCTGAGCGAGAACGGGCGGGAGATCGGGGTGTCCGACATCAGCGACACGATGCTGGAGCTCAACGAGCGGGAGGAGCTGGTTTCGCGCTGCCAGGAAGCCCAGCTCCTTCTCGCCAGGGCAGCGCGCTACCTGCGCATGGAGGCCGATGCGTCCGACATCGAGCTGCGGCAACTGATCGATACGCTGATCTTCGACATAGACGGGGTCAAGCAGCATGCCAGCTTCGAGCACGAGAAGGTGCGCTACCTCCAGCAATCCGTGATGACATCGCTCAACGTGAAGCAGAACCAGATCGTGAAGGTCTTCACCATCATTACTGCGGTGTTCCTGCCGCCGACTTTGGTAGCGACATTCTACGGAATGAATTTTTCGGTCATGCCGGAGCTGGCCTGGAAACATGGCTTCACCGCGACCATCATCCAGACGCTGCTCGCCGCACTCCTGCCGCTGCTCTACATCAAGCGGAAAGGGTGGCTACGGTAGGACTTCGATCCCGTCGAGATAAGCTCGGGCGATGGCACACGTGCGCCCGGGCGGATCGGCATGCCTGCCCCTACAGCGCGTCGCGTGAAAAAGGATTCACGCGACGCGCTGTGGGTTCTTGATTTAGCGCATGTCTTTCTCCCGAAACCGATGCACACTTTCGGGAGACATGCTTTAAGCTTCCATTTCCGGCGATTCAGTCTTTATCAACCATGTTTTGCGATCTCTTGTAGGGTAGCAATGTGGGATCTGTCGCGTGTCGCGTATGTCAGCCTCCTCCTCGAAACCGGGCTCCTGCTCCGATGAAGCTCCGCAACCGACCCGACGCACCGCGTTGCTCGGCATGGCTGCGCTGTCGCTGACGGGCCTGGCAGCCTGCACACGGTCGTTGGAGCTTCCGGAATTGCAGCTCGACGATGTCACGACCGGCTCGATAAGGCCGAAGATCAGCGTCGACCGGCAGGTGACGAGTCCCGACCTGATGTATGCTGCCTTCACCGATGAAGGCTTCGCCCTTCCTGCCATCCCCTATGACAAGGTGGAGCCGAAATATCGCCGCCAGATCGTTGTCGACCCGACCGGCGAAGCGCCCGGCACGATCGTCGTGCGACTGCAGGAACGTTTCCTCTATCTGGTCCAGCCCGGGGGCGACGCGATCCGTTACGGGGTCGGCATCGGGCGAGACGGCTTTCGCTGGTCGGGCCGCGCCAACATCCAATACGGCAAGAAATGGCCGACATGGACGCCGCCGCCTGAAATGATAGCGCGCAAGCCGGAATTGGTGAAATGGCGCGGCGGGCAGCCTGGTGGCCTCGACAATCCGCTGGGCGCCCGCGCGCTTTACATCTTCCAGAATGGCCAGGACACCGGCTATCGCGTCCACGGCTCGCCCGAATGGTGGACGATCGGCCAAGCCATGTCTTCAGGCTGCGTGCGGCTTATCAACCAGGACATCATCGATCTCTACAATCGCGTGAACGGGAAAACTCCGATCCTGGTGGCGTGAAGCTGGTAGAATAGTGAATGGATGACATTCACTTGCCATTTTACCATTCACTACTTCACCCTCACTAAGGAGTCCCATCATGGCCGGCACGTTCGTTATCGCTCAGGGCGGCGGACCGACCGCCGTCATCAACCAGACCATGGCGGGCGCGGTCACCGAGATCCGCAAGCGACAACCAGGCGCCCGCATCCTTGGTGCGCTGCACGGCGTGCGCGGCATCCGCGACGGCAACTATATCGATTTCGCCGATGTACCGGATGAACGGCTGGCTCAAGTCGCGGCTACTCCGAGCGCGGCGCTTGGGTCGACACGCGACAAGCCAGACGCGGCCTATTGCGAGGCTGTCCTGAAGGGTCTGCAAACGGTCGGAGCCGACGCCTTCCTCTATATCGGTGGCAACGATACGGCCGGCACGCAGGAGATCCTCGCCGATGCGGCCGCCGGAAGAATGAACTTCGTCCATGCGCCCAAGACTATCGACAATGATCTTGTCGAAAACGATCACACTCCCGGCTTTATCTCGGCTGCCGAATTCGTGGCGGGAGCCTTCCGCAGCATCGACCTCGATTTCCGCGCCCTGCCCGGCGTCTATGTCGGCATCGTCATGGGTCGCCACGCGGGTTTCCTCACCGCCGCCGCGGCGACCTGGCGGGACGAAGCGGATGACGGACCGCATCTCCTCTACGTCCCGGAACGCGCCTTCTCCGTACCCCGCTTCGTCGACGACGTGCGTTCGACGCTCGATCGTCACGGCCGCTGCGTCGTCGCCATCTCCGAAGGCGTCGCCACCGAGGACGGCCGCTCGCTGGTGGAAGTCCTGATCCCCCCGGACCGGCTGGAGCGCGACGCCCATGGCAACGTCAAGCTCTCCGGCGGCGATCTCGGCCTTGCCTTCGAACACGCCCTGCGCGACGGACTTCCGGGAAAACGCGCCCGCGTCGACACGTTCGGCTACCTGCCCCGCGGCTATGTCGGGGCGATCAACCAGACCGATTCGCGGGAAGCCTTCGAAGCCGGCGCCTTCGCCGCGGCCGCCGCGATGCAGGGCAACGGGTCGGTCGCCCTGCAGTATGATGGGGAAAAGACCGCGCCGACGCTCGTTGCGCTCGCGGCCGTCGCTGGCAAGACGCGGCATATGCCGGAAGACTTCCTGTTGCCGGATGCCGGCGCGTTGTCGCCCCAAGGTATCGCCTATTTCGATCGGCTCGTGCCGAGGAAGTACACGATCGGCCGGCCGTTCGTATAAGAGCGTGGTTGCCCCTCACTGTCCTGCCGGACATCTCTCCCCGCACGCGGGGAGAGAGTCGATGGCGTCGCTGCTTTCGCCAATCTTTTGCGTTGCCGATTGGCGAAATCCGAGCGGCCAGCGTCTCTCTCCCCGCGTGCGGGGAGAGATGTCCGGCAGGACAGTGAGGGGCAGGCGCGAACGGCCAATAGCGGACAGCGTCACACCTCCACGATCAGCAATTCGAAGGTGACGCAGACCGTATTGCGACCACGCAAGATCTCCCCCTCGAAGATTCTGCCATTGATGTCGACGATCGCAATATCCAGCGATGCCACCGGCTCACCGTTCTCGCGCCGGACCGAGCCCCGCCTAATGAACAGCTCCGAGGCGATCGAGGCCATGTGCTGGCCGTCGGCGAAATCGCAGCCGACCAGGCTGCCGACGCCGTGCAGGCTGGCGCGCTCGATGCCATGTTCCTTAACCGTATGCTCGATGGACGAGCAGATTTCTTCATTCGGCTTCACACGGCAGAGCACGGCCCGTCGGCTCTCCTGGCTCCACCCGCCATGCACCACCGGCGTGAACAGGCGGAATTCGGTCTCCGAATCCTCGAGCTGATCCAGGATCGCGCCGGAGAGCGCGACGACGGTGGCTTCCACCGGCTCGGCGAAACAGGCTTCGCCAGGCATCAGATGGCCGGCGCGGCGCTGTCCATCGGCATGACGCCAGACGCCATGACAGTGGAGGAACGGCTCGCCGTCGCGACGGCCATAGGTGAAGCTGAGGGCCTCGATCTCAGCCCTCCCCTCCGGCGCATGGGTCTCGCTGTACCAGGCGGCATGCACGCCGTCGTCCGATTCGGCCGGCATCACATAGACCAGCGGATCGAATGCCCCGCCGCTGATCTCGACGACCGCACTTTCGATTCCGAGCGGCGTTAGCGCTTGCGACACCGAGCTGAGCACGCTGACACCCGGCCGGAACGTCACCCCCAACCTGCGCGCGCGACAGGGCACAGCGGGCACGCGCGGCTCGAGCGGCTCGCCGGGATGACGGATCGTCCTCATGCGGCGTCCCGCGCCGACAGGCCCGCATTGACGAAACCGCCATCGACTGCGAGCACCTGGCCGTTCACATAGGCGGCATCATCCGAGACCAGGAAGGCTACCGTCGTGGCGATCTCGCGCGCGGTTCCGTAGCGGCCCTGCGGGATGCGCTCGTACCATTGGGCGCGCACATCCTCGGTATGCACCGCCCGCGACATCGGTGTGTCGACCGCGCCGGGCGCCACGGCGTTGACACGGATGTTCCTGCGTCCGAGCTCGGTGGAGAGGATCGCCGTCAGCATGTTGACCGCGCCTTTGGAAGAGCCGTAAGCGCTGCGTCCCTTGTTTCCGATCATGCCCGACACCGACGAGATGTTGACGATCGAGCCGGGCTGGCTGTTGGCGATCCAATGGCGCGCCGCGGCTCGCGCAACCACGAAGGTGCCGGTCAAGTTCACATCTATGATGCGACGAAATTCCTCGACGCTGGTCTCGACCGCCGGCTTGTCCATGCCAATGCCAGCCGAGTTGACCACCGCACCAAGCGGGCTATCGGCTGCGGCTCGTGCGATGGCCGCCTCGACCTCGTTTTCGTCCGTTACGCTGCAGGCAATGGCGTGGTTCTCCCCAAGGCCGAGATTTGAGCAGGCCTCGCGCAGGGCATCGGCGTTGCGGTCGAGGAGGTAGACCATCCACCCCCTCTCCTTGAGCACGGCGGCGATCTCGAAGCCTATTCCGGAAGCGCCGCCGGTGACGACGGCCGACCTGCTGTTCTCTTCCATGGCGAGCTCCCTGTCAGGCGGTGGATTTTTCGAGAGGTTCGAGAAGTTCACCGCGCCGTTCCAGCTCTTCGCGGATGAGCTTCTTGGCGATCTTGCCGTAAGCGGATTTGGGCATCTCCTCCCAGAACACGAACTTCTTGGGCAGCTTGTAGCGGGACACCTTGCCGTCGAGCCAGGCGTGAAGCTCGCGACCGTCGACACGGGAACCCGGTCTCAGCGTGCAGACCGCGATGCCCACCTCGCCCCAGAACGGGTCGGGCACGCCCACGATCGCCACCTCGCTCAGGGCGGGATGCGTGAGCAGCTTCTCCTCGACCTCGCGCGGATAGACGTTCGAGCCGCCGGAGATATACATGTCGGAGGCCCGCCCGGTGATATAGAGGAAACCCTGCTCGTCGACATGGCCGAGGTCGCCGGTGCGGAACCACCCGTTGCGGAACGACTTCGCATTGGCCTCGGGGTTGTTGTAATAGCCGGCGAAAACGGCCGGGCCGATGGCGCAGATCTCGCCCGTCTGCCCCACCGGCAACTCGTTGCCGTCGTCGTCCTGGATCTGGAGCTGCATGCCCGTGCGCTCGAACCCGCAGGTCCCGACGCGCGCCTCCGGCCCGTCCTCCAGCCTGTGCCAGGCGGGCGGCAGCACGGTGATGGCGCCAGTCACCTCGCCGAGCCCGAAATATTGTACGAGGACTGCACCCAGCTTTTCCAGCGCCTTCTTCTGATCGGCCCGGTACATAGGCGCGCCGGCATAGATGACGTAACGCAGCGAGGAATGGTCATACCGGTCAGCCGCGGGATCCTCGACGACCATCTTGACGATGGTGGGCACGGTGAAGAGGTTCGTGACCTTCCAGCGCTCCACCAACCTCCAGAAAGCATCGATGTCGAACCTTTCCGACGGCATCAGGATGGTGGTCACGGCGCGCGCGACCTGGCAGAGCTGGTGTACGCCGGCGCCATGCGAAAGGGGGGCCACGACGATGGACCGATCCTCATGCGTGGTGCCTGGAAAGAGATCGGCATTGTGGTTGGTTATCACGAAGGCCATCTGGCCATGTGTCAGCACCGCTGCCTTGGGCCGGCCGGTCGTGCCGGAGGTATAAAAGAACCAGCACGGATCGTCCCGGTCGACCGCGGCAGCAGGCGTGACCTTTCCGAGATTGCGTTCGACGACCGCGTCGTAGTCCTCGCCGAAGTCGGACGCGCCGATCGATACGACATGGCGGACATTGCCCGTAGCCTCACGACAAATACGGGCGTGACCCGGAAACGCCGCCTGGCAGATCATCAAAGTCGCGCCGCTCGATGCAGCGAGATAGGCTACCTCGTCCGGAGTCTGCCGGAAATTGGCGGGCACCCACACCGCGCCCACGCGAAACGCCGCGAACATGCTTTCGAACATCTGATTGCAATTGGCGGACTGCACCAGGATGCGATCGCCCCTCTCGACGCCGAACTCGTGCACGAACGCATGGGCCATGGCGTTGACCCGCGCCTCCATCTCTCGCCACGTCCACTGCCGCTCGCCCCAGACCAGGGCGAGACCCCCCGGGTGTCGGCGCGCCGCCTGCGTGAGGAAGTTAGACAGGTTCATGACGCGCGTGGTGCAAGGCGTCACGCCGCCCTTGGGATTGGCTGACGTCACTTCACGCGCTCCATGATCGAGACGTAGTTGGCGACCGCGGCTCCGCCCATGTTGAAGATGCCGGCAAGCCGGGCATCGGGAACCTGCATGTCGCCCGCCTCGCCCATGAGCTGCATGGCCGCAATGACATGCATGGAGACACCGGTCGCGCCGATGGGATGTCCCTTGGACTTCAGGCCCCCTGACGGATTGACCGGCAGGCGGCCGCCCTTGGCCGTGGTGCCGTCGCGCACGATCTTGTAGCCCTCGCCCGGCGCCGCAAGGCCCATCGCCTCATATTCGATCAGCTCGGCCACGGTGAAACAGTCGTGGGTCTCGACGAAGGACAGGTCGTCCAGCGTGACGCCGGCCTCCTGAAGCGCTGCCTGCCAGGCGCGGCGCGGACCTTCGAAATCGATCATGTCGCGCCGGCTCAAGGCGAAAACGTCATTGACGTGCTTGCGGGCGCGAAAGCCGATGGCGCGTTCGAGTGTCGCGGCCGTTTCCGCATCGGCCAGCACGAGTGCCGCCGCGCCGTCCGACACGAGCGAGCAGTCGGTCCGCCGCAGGGGCGCCGCGACCAAGGGATTCTTCTCCGAAACGGTGTTGCAGAAATCGAAGCCGAAATCCTTGCGCATATGGGCGAATGGATTGGCGACGCCGTTGGCGTGGTTCTTCGCCGCGATCATGGCAAGCTCTTCCGAGCGGTCGCCGTAGCGCTGGAAATAATGTTGCGCGATGCGGCCGAAGACGCCGGCGAAGCCACCCTCCACGTCAGCCTCCTCCTTTCGGTAGCTGCCGCCGAGCAGGATATCGCTCACCTCGGCGGTCGGCACCGCCGTCATCTTCTCCGCGCCGACGACGAGAGCGATACGGCCGCGCCCGGATTCGATGAAGTCCATGGCCGTGTAGATCGCCGCCGAACCGGTGGCGCAGGCGTTCTCCAGCCGCACCGACGGCGCCTGCGCCAGTTCGGGCACCGCCATGCCCACCAGCGCGCCCTGGAATTCCTGCTTGGAGAACCCGCCATTCATCACGCCGACGAAGATGCCGTCGACCTGACTCGCCTCGACGCCCGCATGGGCAAGAGCTGGGGCCACGACAGAAGCCATCAGAGCCTCAGTGTCGGGATAGTCGGTCTTGCCGAACTGGGAATGCGCCCAGCCGACGATCTGCGCTTTCGTCATCTCGCAATTCTCCTCGTATTCAAACGAACAGGGGCGCGCGGCCTGGTCCTTTCGGCATTCCGCTCGGTCGTCCCGCGCATGAACATGTCCGCCAGCTTCGTCTCGACGCGCGCCGCCTCCTCGCGCAGGATGGGAGCGAGCTCGAGTTGGCGCTGCTCCTGCATGCGGCTGTCGATGGCTGCGATGCTGAGCGCGCCGGCGAGCCTGCCGTCGGGGTATCTGAGCGCGACGCCCATGCCCCAGGAATTGGCATAGACGAGACCGGGATTAACCGAATAGCCGCGCGCCCGCGTGGCGCGGACGTCGCGCCGTATCTGATCGGGCGGCAGCCGCGGATACTCCTCTTCCAGGATCGTGGCGTTGCGGGCGATCACCACCTCGATCTCGTCATCGCTCAGCGCCGCCAGCATGGCGAGGGAGCCGGCGCCAACGCCGAGGGGATGTTCGAAACCCGCCTGCAGTGCATGGGTACGGATCGGATAAGTACCCTCCTCGCGATGCAGGCAGATCGAATGCGTGTCCCGCCGGATCGACAGGAAGGTGGAATCCTCGGTCTTCCGCGACATTCGGATGAGGCTTTCCATCGACATCTGCAGCAGGCCGAACCGCGTGGAGGCGAGCGAGCCCAGCACATAAGCCTCCTCGCCGATGTAGTAGCGCCGATCCGCCGGATCCTGCTCGATGAAGCCGGCGCGCATCAGGGCAAGAAGCAGCCGCCTGGTCGTCGGCTTGTTGAAGCCCCCTTCCGCCACGATCTGGTTGAGGGCCATGCCGCGTTCCGCCTGGCGGCCGACGAGCGAAAGGAGCCTCAGCGCGCGATCCACGCTCTGGGAACCAGTCATGTCCTTTTCCGAAACGACGGGCTTCAGCGACATCAGCGCAGCCCCGCGACGGTGCAGCTCTGACCGCCATCGACCGGCAGGCAGACGCCATTGATGAATTTCGCCTCGTCGGATGCGAGGAAGAGCGCGGCATGCGCGATATCCCAGGCGTCGCCCATCTTGCCGCCGGGAACGGCGGCGCTGCGCGCTGCTACCATTTCCTCCACGGAAGCGTATTGCGACGAGATCTGCTTGTAGATGAGCGGGGTGTCGATGAGACCCGGCATCACGCAATTGGCACGGATGCCCCGCGACGCATATTGGATGGCGATGGCCACAGTGGCCTGATTCACCGCAGCCTTGGTCGCGTAGTAGGCGAAATAGGGATAGCCGGTCCACCGGATTCCAGCGAGTGAGGAGATGTTGACGATCGCGCCTTCGCCCGCTTCGACCATCTGCGGGATGACCGCCTTGGTGGTGCGGTAGACCGAGCCCAGATTGAGGTCGACCGAAAGCTGGAACTGCTCTTCGCTGAGGTCCGCCGGTCCGCCCATGTGGGTTACGCCGACATTGTTGTGCAGGATGGAGATCGTTCCGAGAGCTTCGGACGTCGTTTCCACGGCCTTCTCCACCGAGGTTGGGTCGGTCACGTCGGCGGCGACGGCAATCGTCCTGCCACCCTCCCCGGCAATGATGCCAGCGGTCTCTTCGGCCGCTTTCGCGTGGAGATCGACGCAGGCCACCGCCGCCCCCTCCCTGGCATAGAGAACGGCTGCCGCCTTCCCGTTGCCCCAGCCTGGCCCCGACGAGCCGGCGCCGAAGACGATGGCGACTTTTCCTTTCACACGGTCAGGCACGGTTTCCCTCAGGTGCAAGAGAGTATCCGCCGCGCCGGAGCGCGGCGGTTCTGGTTCTTCCGGTTTGGGCGGAGGAAGGATCAGCCCAGGCTTGCGCCGACCGCCTTCTCCAATATGGCCCAGGCGTCGTCGCCGAACTTGCCTTTCCAGTCCGCATAGAAGCCGGCCGATTTCAGCGTCTGGCGGAACGCGTCCTTGTCGGGGTCCGTGAAGGACATGCCGTTCTTCGTCAGCTCTTCCCGAACCGTCTCGTTGAGCTTCTCGGTATCGGCACGCTGGTCGACAGCAGAAGCGTTGAGGTTCTTGGCAACGATCTCACGGATATCCTCGGGCAGGGTCTCCCAGGCCGTCTTGTTGGCCAGGAACCAGAAGCCGTCCCACATGTGATTGGTCATCGCGCAATGCTTCTGCACCTCATAGAGCTTCGAGGTGGAGGCGATGGCCAGCGGGTTCTCCTGCCCGTCCACGATGCCGGTCGAAAGGGCGGTGTAGACCTCCGCGAAATTGATCGTCGTCGGCGACGACCCGAAGGCAGTGAACATGGATTGCCACAGCGGGCTCGGCGGGACGCGGATCTTGAAGCCCTTCAGATCCTCGGGCGAGTTGATCGGTTTGTTGGAGCTGGTGATCTGGCGGAAGCCGTTGTCCCAGATCTTCTCCATGGGCACGAGGCCCTTCTTCTCGATCTCGGCGCGCGAATAGGCGCCGAGCTCGCCGTCCATCGCCTTCCAGACCGTCTCATAATCCGGGAAGGCGAAGCCGATGCCGCTGATGGCGGCATTGGGCACCAGCGTCGATAGGATAAGCGGCGACAGTGAGAAGAACTCCGTCGCGCCGTTGCGCAGCTGCGACAGCGTCTCGGTGTCGTTGCCCAGCTGACTGGCGGGAAAAACATTGATCTGCAACCGGCCGCCGGTTTCCTCGAGAATCTTGGCGGTGGCCTCCTGGAGCCGCACGTTGAGCGGGTGTGCCGGCTGCAGGTTGTTGGCGAATTTGTAGGTGAATTCGGCCGCACGGGCCTTGGTGTGGATGGCGGCGCCCAGCGCGATCGCGCCGGTGCCGACCAACATGGTGCGGCGGGTGATGTTCATTCCTGAGGTCTCCTCCTTGTTGAATGTCTTCTCGTTTTCGCCGGTCTATAGGAAGGCCAGCGAGAACCACGGCACGGCGGCGATCGCCAACAGGCCGACCACCATCGCGGCGAGATAGGGCCAGATCGCGCCCATGGCCTCGTCGGGCGACACGTTGCCGATCTTGCAGGCGATGTAGAACCCGACGCCGATGGGCGGAGCCATCAGGCCGATGTTCATCGCGGTGACGATCACCATCGAATAGTGGATGTCGTTGATGCCGACGGCCCGCGAGATCGGGAACATGATCGGCGCCAGGAGAACGATGGCCGGGAGCCCCTCGAGCACGCAGCCGAGCAGCAAGAACAGCCCGATGGACACGAGCATGAAGGTGAACCAGCCGCCGGGCAGCCCACTCAGCATGTCGCGCAGCTGGAAAGCGAAGCCGGTCTGGGTGAGCGCCCAAGCCATGGCGGCGGCCGTGCCGAGGATCAGCAGGATCGCCCCGCTCATGGCCGCCGTCTCGACCAGCATGGCGTAGAGCTTGCGCAGGCTGATGCCGCCATAAAGCACGACACCGATGATGAAGGCATAGAGCACTGCGATGGTGGACACTTCGGTGGCGGTCGCCGCACCGCTACTCACCGCACTGCGAATGATGAAGGGCAGCACCAGGGCGGGCGCGGCGATGAGCGCGGTCTTGCCGATCACCGCCATGGAGGCGCGGCGCATGTCGCCGACATTCTCGCCCTGCGCCTTGAAGCGGGCCAGAACCGCCAGAACGAGCAGGAGGACGATGGCGATCGCGAAGCCGCTGGTAAACAGCGCCGCGATCGAGACGCCCGCCACGGAGCCGAGAACGATGAGCACGATGCTGGGCGGCACGGTGTCGGCCATGGCCGCACCGGTCGCGAGCTGCGCGATCATCTCCTTGGGCTTGTGGCCGCGACGCTTCATCTCCGGAAAGAGCGCAGGCGCGACGGTCGCCATGTCGGACACTTTCGAGCCGGAGATGCCGGACACCAGAAACAGCGAGCCGAGCAGCACGAAGGACATGCCGCCCTTCACATGACCGAGCAGCGAGGCGAGAAAGCCGACAATGGCCTTGCCCATGCCGGTTGCATCGAGGATGCAGCCGAGAAGGACGAAGACCGGCACCGACAGCAGGATCAGGCTCGACATCCCCTCGTCCATGCGGCTGATCATGACAACCAGCGGCATCGACGTGGTGAAGCCGAGAAAGAGGAGGGTCGCGATGCCGAAGCAGAAGGCGATGGGCACGCCCAGCATCAGACAGAGCGCGGCGCCGCCGATCAGGAAGATGAGGATGTTGAGGTTGCCGAGTGACTTCAGCGCCGGCGACAAAAACCAGAGCGTGGCAGCAATCAGGGCTACGATCGCGACGGCGCCGGCCAAGTCGGAGAGTTTGGCCGATTTTACGACCTGTGAGCAGACCAGCGCCAGCATGAGCGCCATGCCGATAGCGATGGCTGAAACCCGGTAGCCGACGGGGATGTTGAGCGCCGACGACGTTATCTCCATCTCGCCTACCGCATATTCGTAGCCGGCCGGCAACAGGACGAGGATGAAGGCGCCGATCAGCACCAGGCCGAGCGTCTCGGCGAACTGTCGCTTGCGTTCGTCCAGCAAGCCCAGGAACATGGTGAGCCTGAGATGCTCGCTGCGGTCGATGGCGATCGCCGTGCCCAGCATGGCGAGCCACAGGAAGGCGATGGACGAGGCCTCGTCGATCCACACGATCGGCCGCGAAAAAACGTATCGGGAAACCACGCCCGTCAGCAGCATGCCGATGATCGACACAAGAAGCCCGGCTGAGATCACCTCGACCGGCTTCATGAGTGCCGAGCCCGGCTTCGCCTCCAGCGTCTCCGCCGGAACGGCGAAGTCATTTATCTCGTCCGTGGCTGCGTTCATGCGTGTCTCCTCCGTCGAAACGGCAGCCTGTCCACTCAGCGCGACCTCGAACGGACGCACTGGCTCCTTCCAAGCAGGCGCAGGCTGCGATTTTCGGCACTCCCCTAGGGTGCGTCGAGATAGTCCACAATACAGATCAATGATTTTAGACGCGCAACTGTTTTTTTTAAACATTTGATACTGCTAGCTTTATGAGATTTTCATAGGTCCACATAATGGATCATGTTGATCTATGCCGATCTACATGGGAGCTTCTGGACACGCCATGGCCCGCCTCTGGCTGCGGCGTTTTGCGTGTGCCTGAACCCGACGGAGAAGGTCTATCCACCTTGAGACTCGCATCCGTTTCATTTAACGACGAGACCTCCCCATGTTGCATTGCGAAGACATTTTGCGCATCGCACAATCCAAGCAGGAGCCGTCATGTCGTTCATCAACACTCCCATCAAGCCATTCAAGGCTCAGGCTTTCAAACAGGGTAAATTCATCGAGGTGACGGACACCGACGTGATGGGCAAGTGGGCCGTTTTCTTCTTCTACCCGGCCGACTTCACCTTCGTCTGCCCGACCGAGCTGGGTGACGTCGCCGACCACTATGGCGAATTTCAGCGCCTCGGCGTCGAGATCTATTCGGTCTCCACCGATACGCACTTCACCCACAAGGCCTGGCACGACAGCTCCGAGACGATCGGCAAGGTGCAGTACACCATGATCGGCGACCCGGCCGGCGTGATCACCAACAATTTCGGCGTCATGCGCGAGGGCCAGGGCCTTGCCGACCGGGCCACCTTCGTGGTCGATCCCGACGGCATCATCCAGGCCATGGAAGTGACGGCGGAGGGCATCGGCCGTGACGCCACGGATCTGTTGCGAAAGGTCAAGGCCGCCCAATATGTGCGTGCCCATCCGGGCGAGGTCTGCCCCGCCAAGTGGCAGGAAGGCGAGAAGACGCTCGCCCCTTCGCTGCAGCTTGTCGGCAAAATCTGACCGCTTGCCCGGCCGGCCAGGCGCCATGCCTGGCGAGGCGGCCTGAAGCCTTCACCGTCATCGCCGTACGCGGAGATCCGACCTCGCGTGCGGCGAAACAAGAAACAAGAATGGCAGCTCCGGCGCCGCCCCGGCAGGTGGCTCGATCCCGCCGCGGACCGCCGTCGCCGGGACGCCGTCGGACATGGAGCCTGACGATGCTGGACGACGCCCTCAAGACGCAGCTCAAAACCTATCTCGAAAACGTCGTCCGCCCCGTGCGGATCGTGGCCAATGTCGACAGCGGCGCCAAGTCGCGGGAGCTGATGGAACTGCTTCAGGCACTGCCCGCACTGTGCGACAAGATCGAGGTCGTCGAGGAGCGCCAACCCGACGAACGGGCGCCCTCCTTCGCCCTCACCAGCCCTGGTCAGGACATCGGCCTGCAATTTGCTGGCGTGCCGATGGGCCATGAATTCACATCCCTCGTGCTGGCGCTCCTGCAGGTGGGCGGCCATCCTCCGCGCGTCGAGCAAGCCGTGATCGATCAGATCAAGCGCCTCGAGGGCGAGTTCCGCTTCGAGACCTATTTCTCGCTATCGTGCCAGAACTGCCCCGATGTGGTGCAGGCACTGAACCTGATGGCGGTGCTCAATCCCAACGTGACGCATATCGCAATAGACGGTGCGGTCTTCCCCGAGGAGGTGGCCGAACGCCAGATCATGTCGGTGCCATCAGTCTATCTCAACGGCGAGATGTTCGGTCAGGGCCGCATGGAAGTCGAGCAGATCCTCGCCAGGATCGACACGGGCGCCTCCAAACGCACGGCGGAGAGGCTGAACAGCCAGGAACCCTTCGACGTCCTGGTCGTAGGCGGTGGACCCGCCGGAGCGGCGGCCGCCATCTATGCCGCGCGCAAGGGTATCCGCACCGGCATCGCTGCGGAGCGGTTCGGCGGCCAGGTGCTCGACACGATGGCGATAGAGAACTTCATCTCCGTCCCTCATACGGAGGGGCCGGCCTTCGTCACGGCGCTCGAACAGCATGTGAAGGACTATCCGGTCGAGGTGATGAACCTGCAGCGCGCCGAAAAGCTTTCGGTCGGAGGCGAGCTCTTCGAGGTCGAGCTCACCAGCGGCGCTACGCTCAAGTCGAAGACTGTCATTTTGTCGACCGGCGCGCGCTGGCGGCAGATGAACGTCCCGGGCGAGGAGCTCTACAGGAACAAGGGCGTCGCCTATTGTCCGCATTGCGATGGCCCGCTGTTCAAGGGCAAGCGCGTGGCGGTCATCGGCGGCGGCAATTCGGGCGTCGAGGCGGCGATCGATCTCGCCGGCATCGTCAGCCATGTCACACTCGTCGAGTTCGACGGCAAGCTGCGCGCCGACGACGTGCTGCAGCGCAAGCTGCGCAGCCTGCCCAATGTCACCGTCATCACCTCCGCGCGCACGACCGAAGTGCTGGGCGACGGCGGGCGGGTGACCGGCCTCAACTATGAAAGCCGTGGTGACGGCCGTATGCACGCGCTCGCGGTCGAAGGTATCTTCGTGCAGATCGGGCTCCTGCCCAACACCGAGTGGCTGAGGGGGACCCTCGAGCTCTCGCCGCGCGGCGAGATCGTCGTGGACCAGAACGGACAGACCTCGGTGCCCGGTGTGTTCGCCGCGGGCGACTGCACGACCGTGCCCTACAAACAGATCGTGATCGCTGTCGGCGAAGGCGCGAAGGCCTCGCTTTCAGCCTTCGACCACCTGATCCGAACCTCGGCGCCCGAAGAGCAGACTCAAGCTGCGTGACGCTGCTCCAGCTCTTACTGCTGGAACAGCTTCATGATGCCCTGAACGGCGCTATTGGCGATGGACAGCGCCTGGATGCCGAGCTGCTGCTGGACCTGCAAGGCCTGAAGGCGGGTCGACTCCTCGTTCATGTCGGCGTCGACCAAGGTGCCGACGCCGCGGTCGATGGCGTCACGCAGGGCGCCGATGAACTCGTCCTGCAGGTCTATGCGCGTCTTGGCCGCGCCAAGCGTGGCCGCAGAAGTCTCCAAGGCTCTCGACGCGGCATTGATGTGGTTGAGCATGTCGTCGACGGAAGCCGCCCCAGTGGCGGTGATATCGAAGTCGACAACGGAGAAAGCCACGCCTGTCGACGGCGAGACCTGCTTGTCGAGCAATCCTTTCTCGTCGTTATCGGCATTCTTGTCGAACAGTTTGGAGGCATTCACATCGACCGTCAGCATGCCGACGCTGATATTGCCGTTGGCGCCGCGGGTGAAGGAGGCGACGATCTGCCGCTCGGGATTGAAGTCGGCCGTCGAATCGACCGACAGCCAATTCTCGCCGGAGAATGACGCCGAATCGGCGATGCTCTTCAACTGATCCTGAAGCTGATCGATTTCGCTTTGGATCTTGGTCTTGTCCATCCCCGGCGTTTTGGCCGAGAGGAGCTTGTCCTTGATCTGGTTGACGACCTTGAGGGCGGCGTTGGTGCCAGTATAGGCCGTGTCGACGAGGGCGCCTCCGAAGCCGAGCGCGTCCTTCACTGTCGACAGCGAAGAGTTGTCGGAACGCATCGAGGTCGCGATCGACCAATAAGCGGCGTTGTCCTTGGCCTCGGCGACGCGCAGGCCCGTCGAGATGCGCGACTGCGTGGTCTCCAGCGCCTTGTTCGTCGCCTGAAGGCTGGCCAGCGCCGTCATCGCCGAGACGTTGGTCAAAATGCTCGTCATATATGCAATGCCTTTTGGGGATCCGGCCCGACATGGCCGGCAGAGCGACCGACCCAGACATGGCCGGCACGAAATCAGGCCTCGCCCGGCTACTGAATTGCCCCGGCGAGCACATCTAACCCTAAGCAGGC
This sequence comes from Mesorhizobium sp. 1B3, assembly GCF_050958605.1. Taxonomy (NCBI): domain Bacteria; kingdom Pseudomonadati; phylum Pseudomonadota; class Alphaproteobacteria; order Hyphomicrobiales; family Phyllobacteriaceae; genus Mesorhizobium; species Mesorhizobium sp. 1B3. Next base: position 84,900 of record NZ_JBJHDO010000018.1, read on the forward strand.
ATGGTTAACAAAACGTTTACGGGCAACGCCGGGCGGAACGGAAACTTAACCCCTGGTGGCGAACTCAGAAAGATATCACGCAATGAACCGGGCCGGCATTGCTGCGGCCCGGTTCCAATTTACCTGTAAGCTTACTGGAAGAGCCTCATGACGCTCTGGACGGCGCTGTTGGCGATGGACAGCGCCTGGATGCCGAGCTGCTGCTGGACCTGCAGCGCCTGAAGCCGGGTCGACTCCTGGTTCATGTCGGCGTCGACCAGCGTGCCCACGCCGCGATCGATGGCATCGCGCAGCGACCCGATGAACTCGTTCTGCAGGTCGATGCGGGTCTTGGCCGCGCCCAAGGTGGCGGCGGAAGTCTCGAGCTTTCCGGCGACCTTGACGACTTCATTGACGACTGCTTCGAGCGCGTTCGGATCGATCGCCGAGACGTCCAGCGTGGCGATCGAGAAGGTGAAGGCGCTGTATGCCGGCGGACTGCCGGCATCGGCAACAGAGATGTCGGAATCGAGCAGGCCCTTGACGACTCCCGACCCCGTAGCGGTGGTGGCGTCGAACAGCTTGGTCTGGCTCGTGTCGATCGTCAGCGTGCCGACGGAGATGTTTCCACCCGCACCGCGCGTGAAGGAAGCGACGATCTCCTTGCTGGCAATGTAGTCGGTCTCGTCGGACTTCACCGACAGCCAGTTCTCGCCAGCGAAGGAGGCGGAATCGGCGATGCTCTTGAGCTGCCCCTGCAGTTCCTCGATCTCGCTCTGGATCTTGGCCTTGTCCAGGCCGGGCGCCATGGCCGAGATGATCTTGTCCTTGATCTGCGTGAGGACCTTGTGGGCGGCATTGGTGCCGGTATAGGCCGTGTCGACCTGGGCGGCGCCGAAGCCGAGCGCATCCTTCACCGTCGACAGCGAAGAGTTGTCGGAGCGCATCGAGGTCGCGATCGACCAATAGGCGGCATTGTCCTTGGCTTCCGCGACGCGCAGGCCGGTCGAAATGCGGCCCTGTGTCGTCTCGAGATTCTTGTTGGTAGACTGAAGGCTCTGGAGAGCCGTCATAGCCGACACGTTGGTCAGGATGCTCGTCATGATAGTTCCTTGCCTGGAAGTCCGGGCCCATCATGGCCGGCACTCGACCCGGCCGCCTCATGGCCGGTAAAAACACGGTCGCCGGGCAAACGACATGGGCCGGCGAACGAGTTTCAAGGTAAACGAGCTTGGTAAACAAAGCGTAACCCGACCAAATCGGATCGGTGCACATGCGGCTGCGAAACCATCCGGCAATACGGTGGAGCCTCGGCTTGACGCACCCGGATCCCGCGATGAGAATTCCCGCTCCACCATCGGGACCCGGAGCCATCATGAAAGCCAGCGATGTCATGACCACGAAGGTCGTCACGGTCACGCCCGACCATAGCGTCCGCCACGCGGCGGAGATCATGCTCGACAATCATGTCAGCGGCCTGCCGGTGATCGATGACAGCGGCGAGCTGGTCGGCATCATCAGCGAAGGCGATCTGCTGCGCCGCTCCGAACTTGGGCTCGATGCGCTTGCCGGCCATCGCCGGTCGCCCGAGGAACAGGCGCGCGCCTATGTGAAGGCCCATGCCTGGAAGGTCGGCGACGTGATGAGCGATCGGCTCGTCGTCGTGGACGAGGATACGGATCTGGCGCGCGTTGCCACCTTGATGGAGGAGAACGATATCAAGCGCGTTCCGGTCGCGCGGGACGGCCGGCTTGTCGGCATCGTCAGCCGCGCCGACCTGTTGCGCGCCGTGGCATCCGCGAGGCTCGACGCCACTGCTCCCGGAGACGAGGCGATCCGCCGCAGCATTCTCGCCCGCCTGGACGAAAGCACCGGCCTTGCCAGGATGAACATCTCCGTCACCGTCGCCGACGGGCTGGTCCACCTGTGGGGAAATGTCGAGGGAGAAGATTGCCGCAAGGCGGCCCGAGTCGTGGCCGATGGCGTGCGCGGCGTGAAAGGCGTAATCGAGCATTTCGCGGACGCGGAGTGAAATCTACCGCAACGCCCTCAGAGCATTCAGTATGACCGCGATGTCGATAGCCTCCTGCGTCAGCGCGCCCGCGACCGGCGGCAGGTAGCCGAAGGCCGCGATCACCATCGCGGCAACCGACAGGCCAAGCCCGACCAGGACGCTTTGCATCGCGATGCGCCGCGTACGATGCGCGACACGCACCGCCATTGTCAGATTGTCGAGGCGGTCGACGAGGAGAACGATGTCGGCGCTTTCCGACGATGCCGCCGAGCCGCGCGCGCCCATGGCGACGCCCACATCGGCGCTGGCCAGCGCCGGCGCGTCGTTGACGCCGTCGCCCACCATCATAACCGTCGCCCGCTCGCGTTCCTTGCCCACTACCGCGACCTTCGCCGCTGGGTCCAGCTCGCCATGCGCCTCTGCGATGCCAAGCTGGCGCGCAATGGTCGCGACCACATCCTGTCTGTCACCGGAGGCGAGCACCACCCGCTCGATCCCCGCTTCGCGGAACGCGGCCAGCATGGCCGGCGCGTCGGGTCGGATACGGTCGGCAAGCACGATGATCCCTACCACAGCGCCGTCGACGGAGACCGCTACAACGGCGGCGCCTTCGGGAACGCCCTGGCGCAGCGCGTAGGGGTCGCCACTCCTGCTGCGGTCGCGTACGAAACGGCTGCCGCCGATGATTAAGGCACGCCCGTCGACAATGCCGGAAACACCCGTGCCCGCCTGCTCGCTCACTTTCGTGGGCCGCGACAATTGTAGCCCGCGCCGACGCGCATCGGCCACCAGCGCCTCGGCGACCACATGATTGGAAGCCTGGTCGAGCGATGCCGCGAGCCGCAGCATCTCGTCGCCGTTCCAGCCTTCGATCGTCCTGATGTCGCTGATCGTCGCCTGACCGAAAGTAAGTGTCCCCGTCTTGTCCAGGATGGCGGTGCGGACCTTGGCGAGCGCCTCGATCGCGCCGCCGCTCTTGATGAGAACCCCGAACTTGGCTGCTCGCGACATCCCCGAGATGATCGCAACCGGCAGGGCGAGGATCAACGGGCACGGCGTCGCAACAACGAGCACGGCAAGCGCCCGGATGCGGTCGCCAGACGCCCACCAGGCGACGCCGGCGATGACAAGCGTCAGGAGCAGGAACCATATCGCGTAACGATCTGCGATGCGGACGCTCGGCGCCTTGCTTTCACGTGCCTGCTCCACCAGGCGCACGATGTTGGCATAGGTGCTTTCCGCGGCAGGTCGCGAAGTATCGAGCTCGAACGCGTCGCCGACATTCGTAGAGCCGCTGAGTATTTCGTCTCCCGCCTTTTTGCCCACCGGCACGCTTTCCCCGGTCAGGGCCGATTGGTCGACGAGGGCATCGACCGACGCCAGCACCCCGTCCACCGCCGCGACCTCGCCGTGACGTACGAGGATACGATCGCCAACGACGAGCTCCTCGATAGGAACCTCCTCCAGCGTCTCGCCTGTCCGCCTCATGGCGGTGCGGGCCACGCGCCCGAGAAGCGCCGTCATCTCCCGCTGGGCTCGCCTTTCGGCATAGGCCTCGAGCAATTGGCCGCCCGCATACATGAGCGCCACCACATTGCCTGCAAGCGGCTCGCCGAAAGCCAGGGCCGCCGTCATGGAAAGCGCGGCGACGAGATCGAGCCCCACTTGCCCTCTGCTCAGGCTGACGACGATCTCGCCGATCAATGCCACGAGAACGGGAACCGTGCCGGCGGCCCAAATCCAGCCGGCCCAATCCGGCCGTCCCGCGATCCAGGAGAGTGCACCGGCCGCCAGCCCGACGACTGCGACCGCGACGAGGAGGCTCCTGAAGTTGAGCACGGCCGATAGTGGAACTCGCATGTCGTCCTCTCCGTCCGCGCCCCAACCCGGCGCAGCGGCAATAAACCACGAAAAATGGAAAAGACCTATCGAATGCCCGCGCCTTTACGCCCCGAGGAAGCTTCGGCTACAGTTTCCCCAAACAGGGGTGAACAGGCTCAACGAGGACATGAGAACGCACGAGCGACGATGGACAAACCGACCCCAGCCGCACGCCGAAACGCCTTGGTAGAGGGCCGATCAGACTTCCATTCGCGCAGCATCGATGAAGTTCTTGGCGATGTAGCAAGCAGCGCGAATGGCCTGACGACGGAGGAAGCCCAGCAGCGCCTCGCCCGCTACGGTCCCAACGAGTTGAAGCAGGCGACCGGGCGCCATCCGCTCCTGCGCTTCTTCTCTCAGTTCAACAATGCCCTGATCTATTTCCTGCTCGCCGCCGCGGCCACCGCTTTCTTTCTGGGCCACCATGTGGACGCAGCCGTCATCGTCGCGGTGGTCCTGGTCAATGCAATCGTCGGTTTCGTCCAGGAAGGCAGGGCCGAGAAGGCTCTCGACGCCATCCGCGGACTAGTGTCTCCTCATGCCCACCTGTTGCGGGACGGGCGCCGCGTCAGCCTGCCGGCCGACACCCTCGTGCCGGGCGACGTCGTGCTCCTGGAAGGCGGCGACCGCGTGCCCGCCGACCTTCGTCTGGTGGATACCCACGCGCTGCTTGTCGAGGAGGCGATCCTGACGGGCGAGTCCGTCGCCGCGGAAAAGCAGGCTGCCCCTGTGCCGGCCGATGCCGCGCTGGGCGACCGCCGTTCGATGGCCTATTCGGGCACCCTTGCCGCCGCCGGTCAGGGCATCGGCGTCGTCGTGGCCACTGGCGCCAGCACCGAAATCGGGCGCATCAGCACGCTGCTCAGCGACGTTCAGCCCATGACGACGCCGCTGCTTCGCCAGATCAACCGCTTCGGCAGGCAGATCACCTGGCTGGCTATTGCCGCAGCTGCCACTCTCTTCGTCTTCGCAGTCGCGCTTCGCGGCTATGATCCCACCGACGCTCTCATCGTGGTGGTTGCACTTGCCGTGGGCGTCGTTCCCGAAGGCTTGCCCGCCGTCATCACGATCACGCTCGCCATTGGCGTGCAGCGTATGGCGCGGCGCAACGCCGCCATTCGCCAATTGCCTGCGGTGGAAACGCTCGGCGCGACATCGGTCATATGCTCGGACAAGACCGGCACGCTGACGCGCAACGAGATGACGGTGCGACGCCTGGTGCTTGCCGACGGGACGGTGACGGTGTCCGGCACCGGCTACGAGCCTGCCGGAAACCTCGAGCACTCGCCTGACGAGGGCGCGGCTGACGACCTGGGCGTGGCCGCTCGCGAGCTCGCGCTTGCAGGCCTCCTCTGCAACGACGCCGAGCTTCGGCACGATCACGACGCGTGGACTGTGGCGGGCGATCCCATGGAAGGCGCGCTAGTCGTTCTCGCCGCCAAGGCCGGCCTCGACGCCGACACCACGCGCGCCCGCTGGCCCCGGCTCGATGCCATTCCCTTCGACGCCAGGCATCGCTTCATGGCCACGTTGAATCAGGCAGCCGACGGAAGCCGGCGGGTTTTCGTCAAGGGCGCGCCGGACGAACTCCTCCGTCTGTGCCGGCTGGAAGCCGATCGCCGGGGTCCGATCCCGCTCGATGAAGCCTATTGGCACGAGCAGATCGCGGCCGCCGCTCGGGAAGGCGAACGCGTGCTCGGATTTGCGACGAAGCGGGTCGCACGCTTGACCCGGCGGATAGACTTTCCGGACATGGACGAGGGGCTGGTCTTCCTCGGCCTCGTCGGTATCATCGACCCGCCGCGCGACGAGGCGATCGCGGCAATCGCCGAATGTCACGCAGCCGGCATTGCCGTGAAGATGGTCACAGGCGACCACGGTGAGACCGCCGCCGCGATCGCACGCCAGCTCGGGCTCGACGAGGACCCTCATGTCCTGACCGGTCGCGATCTCGACGCCATCTCCGACGCCGATCTATCCGATGTGGTGACCGGCACGGCGGTGTTCGCTCGCACCAGCCCCGAACACAAGCTGCGCATCGTGCGGGCCCTACAGTCGACCGGCGCGGTGGTGGCGATGACCGGGGACGGCGTCAACGATGCGCCGGCCCTGAAGCAGGCCGATGTCGGCATCGGCATGGGGCACAAAGGCACCGACGCGGCGCGCGAAGCTGCCCAGATGGTGCTTCTCGACGACAATTTCGCTTCGATCGTCGCGGCGGTCCACGAAGGCCGGGTCGTTTATGACAACATCCGCAAGGTGACCGCCTGGACCTTGCCCACCAATGGCGGCGAGGTGTTGACGGTGATCGCTGCCATCCTGTTGAACTTCACGCTGCCGATGTCGGCTGTCCAAATTCTGTGGATCAATCTGCTTTTGACGGCGACGCTCGGCCTTGTCCTCGCCTTCGAACCGGCCGAGCCGAACGTGATGCGTCGCAAGCCGCGGTCGGCCGGCCAGGGATTGCTCACGTCCTTCATGATCTGGCGCGTGGTTTTCGTCTCGTTCCTGTTCCTGGTGATCTCGCTTGCGATCTTCTTCTACGCACTCCACCGGGGCTACGACGTTGAGACGGCCCGCACCATGGTCGTGAACACCATCGTCGTCCTGGAGATCTTTTACCTGTTCAACGTGCGCTATCTCCACATGACCTCGTTCAACTGGCGCGGCGCGCTCGGAACGCCGGCGGTGCTGGCGGCGATCGCCGTCGTGGTCGTGGCGCAGCTCGCCTTTACCTATCTCCCCTTCATGCACGAACTCTTCGACAGCCGGCCCGTTGCTTTTGTCGACGGCGTCCTGATCGTGGCCACCGGCGTGGTGATGATGATCGTTCTGGAAATCGAGAAGCAGATCGCGCGGCGGATGGGCTGGCTCCAGCTTTGATGGTGGCATCGACCTTCTTCCGTTCGTGCCGCCACAAATCGCGGAAACCTGACGCGTCTCAGCCCTGCGCCTCGTCCTTCTTGCGTAGCCCGAGAACGTCGCCGGGCGGGACTTCCGGGCTGTTCTCCGCGCGATCGCGGTAGAGCGCGGCGCGGCCAAGCAGCATGAGAGTCACCGGTGTCGTGGCCGTAACGAAGATGCCAATCAGGAACTCGTGCAGGATCGGGCGCGATTCCAGCATCGTGAACAGGATCATCGAGGCCATGACGATCCCGGCCGTTCCCCAGCTTGCGCCGAGTGTCGGCGCGTGGATTCGGTCGTAGAAACTGCGCAGCCGCACGAGGCCAATGCAACCGAGCAGCGTCAGGCCGGAGCCCAGAACGAGAAAGAACGCAACCAAAATAGCGCCCCAGAGGGGAAGGTCCGCGGCATGAATCATTCGATCACCTCGCCACGCATCAGGAATTTGGCAAGAGCCACGGTTGCCACGAACCCGAGCACCGCGATGATGAGGGAAGCTTCGAAATAGATCGTGCTTTCGCTTCGTATACCGAAAACCAGAAGCTGGAGCATGGAATTGAGATAAAGCGCGTCGAGGCCGAGCACACGATCCTGCGCGCGTGGGCCGCGCAGCATGCGGTAAAGCGCGAGCCCCATCGCGAGCCCCAGCGCCACATGCGCGAACATAACAGCCCAGAAAAGGATGACGGCGCTCATTGGAAGATCTCCAGCAGCAGCCGCTCGTATCGCTGCTTGATCAGCATGCGCCAGCCCTGCTCGTCGACGAGATCGAAGACGTGAAGGAGAAGCGTGCCACGTGCCGAATTGTAATCGATCCAGGCGGTGCCCGGCGTGCTGGTGATGATCACGCCGAGCACTGCGAGGCCCATCGGACTGCGCAATTCGAGCGGGATCGTAAGGAAACCGGAAACACGGCGATGACCGCCTTCGCTCAGGATCAGCCGCGCGACCGCGATATTGGATCGTATGATGTCGTAAAGCACGATGACGACCAGCTTGGGTAGCAGGCCCCAGCGTCGGATCCTGGGCTTCGCCGGATTGAGCGCGGCCATGCCCTGTGCGGCGAGCAGCGCAACTCCGGTGCCGACGATGAGCTGACCAGGCGAGAAGCTGGTCAGCAGCAGCCACATGACCACGAGCGAGACGATCAACAGCGGGTAAGGAAAGACCTTGCTCATGGCCGCGCCTCTCTTGGTATCCTCGGCGCCTCCATCACCCCTTCCACATAGGCGGGGTTCTGCAGGCTCGCAGCTGTCGCCTCCATGAAGCGCATCGTTGGTCCGGCCCCGACAGTGAGCGCCACGGTGAGCGCCAGCAGCGCCGCCACAGGCACGAATTCGATGATCTGCACCCGTGGCGCGGTCGCTTCGACCGGCGCCCAGAAGGCGCGGATGCCGGCACGGCTCATTGCGATCAGCGCCGATACGCCCGACAGGATGATGAGGGAGACCACCCACCATGAGATCGCGGGAATGATGCCGCCCTCCCCTTGCGGAGCGAGCATTGCCGAAAGCATGGCGAATTTGGCGACAAAGCCCGACAGCGGGGGTAGGCCGGCAAGCAGCATGCCGCAGGCCGCGAACCCGATGCCGAGAGCGGCAATCGTCCCGGGGAAGGCCTGGCCCACCTCTTCCTCCTCGTCCTCCTCGTCACCCTCGCCATAGACCTCCATGGTAACGGCAAGCACGTTGGCGACGGCATCCTGTCCACGCTCGACGAGCTCGATGAGCAGAAAGAAGGCACCAATAGTGAGAGTTGAACTGACGAGATAGAACAGGGCGCCGGCAGTGACGCCGCTCTGCGATAGTCCGATGGCAGCAAGCAGCGTGCCCGAGGAAACCAGGATGGAGAAGCCCGCGAGCCGCCCGAGCGCCTGCGAGGCGAGCACGCCGATCATGCCGAACGTAATCGTCGCCATGCCGCCGAACAGCAGCACATCGGAGCCGAAACCGGCCGAAGCTCCGGCATTCTCGCCGAAGAAGAGCTGGGAAAGGCGCAGCAGCGTGTAGACGCCGACCTTGCTCAATATGGCAAAGACCGCGGCCACCGGCGCCGCCGCCGCGGTATAGGCGGTCGGCAGCCAGAAGCTCAGCGGCCACATACCGGCCTTCACCAGGAAAGCGACGCCGAGGATCGCGGCGCCGGCCTCCAGCATCATGCGGTTTTCCGCCGTCACCTGAGGGATGCGCAAGGCGAGATCGGCCATATTGAGCGTGCCGGTCACCCCGTAGATAAGCGATACCCCGACCAGGAACAGCAGCGAGGCCGCAAGATTGACCGCGATGTAGTGCAGTCCGGCGCGGACTCGAAAGGGGCCTGAACCGTGCAGCACCAGACCGTAGGAGGCCGCAAGCATGACCTCGAAGAAAACGAACAGGTTGAAGAGGTCGCCGGTCAGGAATGCGCCATTCAGCCCCGTCAGCAGGAACAGGAACAGCGTGTAGAAATGCGGACCTGCCTTGTGCCAGCGGGCGAAAGAAAAGACCAGCGCGGGGATCGCGAGCACCGACGTCAGCGCCAGCATCATCGCTGACAGCCTGTCCAGCACCAGGACGATAGCGAATGGTGGCGGCCAGTTGCCGAGCAGGTAGACGGCTATCCGACCTTTCTCGAAATGGGCGGTGCGCAGGAGCAAGATCGATACGCCGAGCAACGCCACTGTCGCCATGACGGAAATGGTCGCCTTGAGCCGCCTTTCCCGGTCGTCGAAAAACAGGAGAAGGGTTCCCGCCAACAGCGGGATGATGACCGGGGCGATGACAAGATGTTGCGGAGCCAGATTCATCTTTCGGGCTCCTTGCCATCGACGTGATCCGTGCCGGTCAGGCCGCGCGATGCAAGCAGCACAACGAGGAAGAGAGCCGTCGTCGCGAAGCTGATGACGATGGCCGTCAGAACAAGAGCCTGAGGCACCGGATCCGCGTAGGCGCTGGGATCGACCGGGACGCCTGGTTCGACCACGGCGGGCGCGTTCGACCACAGCCGGCCCATGCTCAGGATGAAAAGATTGACGGCATAGGACAAGAGAGCGAGCCCGATGATGACCTGATAGGTGCGCGGCCGCAGCAGCAGCCAGACACCCGACCCGACCAACACACCTATTCCGAGCGAGAGCACGAGTTCCATCAGCGCTGCTCCTCGGCCTTGGAGGCATCGCGGACGCGGTAGCTGCGCAGCGACTGGTGGGCGATGGCGACCAGCATCAGCACCGTGGCGCCGACCACCAGGAAGAACACGCCGAGATCGAACAGCAGGGCCGAAGCCATCGGCACCTTGCCGATCAGCGGCAGTTCCAGGTAGCGGAAATAGGAGGTGAGGAACGGCAGGCCGAACAGCCAAGCTCCGATGCCCGTCAACGCCGAGAGCATGAGGCCGAAGCCGATCCAGCGCACGGGCAGGATGCGAAGGCGGTCCTCCACCCAGCGCGCGCCACCCGCCAGATATTGCAGAATGAAGCCGATCGACATGGCCACGCCCGCGGCGAAGCCGCCGCCCGGCAGGTCGTGACCGCGTAGGAGCAGAAAGACGGCAAGCGTGATGATCACCGGGAACATCCACTGCATGATGACCGACGGCACCATCAGGTATTCACGCAGGGTTTCGCCGATCTCGCGATCGGGTTCGGCGTCGTCGAACTTGTTCTGGTCGCGCTGCTGCTCTGGCACCTCGATACTGTCCGCCGCCGGCCGGAAACGACGCAGCAGCGCGAAGACGGTGAGTGCCACGATAGCGAGAACGGTGATTTCGCCCATCGTGTCGAAACCTCGGAAGTCGACAAGGATGACATTGACGACATTCGCGCCGCCGCCTTCCGGATAGGACCGTTCGAGGAAGAAGTCGCCGATCGTCTGCGGCACCGGGCTGGTCATCATCACATAAGCGATGACGGCCACGCCTACGCCGCTGACTATCGAGAGCAACGCATCCCGATAGCGGCGCAACCGGCCGGCAATACTGATCACGGTGTCGACCCTTTCAAGCCGCTTCGGCAGCCAGCGCAGGCCGAGCAGAATGAGAATCGTGGTGACGACCTCAACGAGAAGCTGCGTCACGGCAAGATCGGGCGCGGAGAGCCAGATGAAGGTGATGCAGGTGACGAGACCCGCGCCGCCCATCAGGATCAACGCCGCCAGCCTGTGGTATTTGGCCTGCACCGCAGCGCCGACCGCGCAAGCGATGCCGACCACCCAGATTATGGCGAAGACCGGATCGAAGCCGGCGACGGCCGGCAATTTGAGCGCGAGACCGCTTGTCAGGATCGGCCACGCCCCGGCTAGCAAAGCGGCGGCCACAAGCAGGCGCAACTGCGGTTGCAGGCGGCGGGTCCCGAGATGCGTCTCCACCCAGCGCGCCCAGCGCCAGGAGACGGTGACAAGGAGGCGCTCGAAGATGCGTTGGCCCTTGAGGCCGCGCACGCCCGGCGGGTCCGGCTCGCAATAAGCGAGGTAACGCCGCAGGAGCGCGTAGAGCAACAACCCACCGACCATGGCGATGATGCTCATGATCAGCGGCAGGGTGAAGCCATGCCAGACGGCGAGACTATATTGCGGCGTCCTGTCACCGAGGACGGAGACCACCGCCGTGTGCAGGAACGGGCCGATGGAAAGGCCGGGGATGATTCCGACGACAAGGCACGCGAGCACCAGAGCTTCGATGGGGAAGCGCATCCAGTGCGGCGGTTCGTGGGGCTCGTGCGGCAGATCGACCGGCTTTGGCCCGAAGAACACGGTATGAATGAACCGCACCGAATAGGTGACGGCGAAGGCGCCCGCGATGGTAGCGACATAGGGCGTGATCGTGTCGAGCAGCGAGGCCCGATGTGTCTCGACCGCCTCGGCGAAGAACATCTCCTTGGACAGGAAGCCGTTGAGCAGAGGCACTCCGGCCATGGCGGCGCTTGCCACCATGGCCAGCGTAGCGGTGATCGGCATAGAGCTGAACAGGCCGCTCAAGCGACGCATGTCGCGCGTTCCGGCCTCGTGGTCTATGATGCCGGCAGCCATGAAGAGCGATGCCTTGAAGGTGGCGTGGTTGATCATATGGAAGATCGCCGCCACAAGGCCCAGCGGACTGCCGAGGCTGAGGAGCATGGTGATCAGGCCGAGGTGGCTGATCGTAGAATAGGCAAGCAGCCCTTTGAGATCCTGCTGAAAAATCGCGAAATAGGCGCCGAGCACCAACGTGACCATGCCTGCGACGCCGAGAATGAAGAACCATTGGTCCGTGCCGGCCATGACCGGCCAGAACCGGGCAAGCAGGAAAACACCCGCCTTCACCATCGTCGCGGAATGCAGATAGGCCGATGCAGGCGTCGGCGCTGCCATCGCGTTGGGAAGCCAGAAATGAAACGGGAACTGCGCGCTTTTTGTGAGGGCCCCCAGGAAGATCAGAAGCAGCGCCGGCGTGTAGAGCTCGTGCGAACGAATCCGGTCGCCGGCCGCCAGCACCACGTCCAGATCATAGCTGCCGGCGATGTGGCCGACGAGAATGAGTCCGACCAGCAGGCAGAAGCCGCCGATGCCGGTGATCGTCAGCGCCATGCGCGCTCCATCGCGGGCTGAAGCGTTCTGATACCAGTAGCCGACAAGCAAGAAGGAAAAGATGCTGGTCAGTTCCCAGAAAATCGACAGCAGGATGAGATTGCCGGAAATCACCACTCCCAGCATTGATCCCATGAAGGCGAGCAGGAAGGAGAAGAAGCGCGGCACCGGGTCCTTGGGCGACATGTAGTAGCGGGCGTATAGCACCACCAGGAAGCCGATGCCGGTGACCAGCATCGAGAACAGCCAGGCAAAGCCGTCCATGCGCAGCGTGAAATTCAACCCCAGCTCGGGCAGCCACGCGATCTCGCGACGCACCACTGTTCCCGAGGAAATTGTGGGATAGAGGAACGCTGCCGCCGCGAATGCCAACGCAGAAACGAATCCTGAAAGCCAAGCCTCCGTGTTGCGGGCGTTTGCCGAAAGCATTGCGGCGAACGCACTTCCCAGAAACGGCAGAAAAATCAGCAGCAGGAGGAGGTTTTCATCGATCATTCGTCGGGACGGTCACCCAAGTGTTTCATATGCGGAGCGCAATACGGCGCGGAGAGACCCACCTGCCGCAAGAGCCGGGTCCGCCAGAGGAGACACTCCTGGCCGACAACAGCATTTTGGAGGCGATTCGGCGCAGCCATGCGAGTCAGGCCGATCACGAAAGGTATCAAACGCACACCCGCACCCCTCGTCAACCAGAACCCGGTTAATAAACCGCTTCCGCAGGGGCGGTATGACGCCGCATTCTCCCCTTGCCGCTCCGACCGGCCGCCCCAGATTGATAGGACGCGGGCCCCCATTGGAGAAAAAACGACATGGCGAGTACTGTTACGTTGACGGACCACGAGGAAATTCGGGATTGGGCGGCTGCGCGCATGGGCTCCCCTGGCGTCGTCGACGTATCGGCGGAGAGCGGCACGCAGCCTATGCTGCGGATCGTGTTCGACCAGGCCGCCTACCAGGATCAGGACCGGCCCGAACGCGCACCCAATACCGGCGGCATAGAGTTGGTCGAATGGAATGAATGGTTCGAGATCTTCGATAGGAACCAGCTTGCGCTGGTCGTCGCGGTGGATCGGCCGGGTGTCCGGGAAAACTTCCACGAAATTATCCGGCGCGACGAAGCGCCGGAAATCAAAGAATAATCAAACCGGCTATCAGCACGGTCAATACCAGCGTAGCCGGAACGGCGATCAGCCAAGCGGCTTCCATGACGCTATCGCGGGGACCGAAATCATACTTCATGTGACGCATTCCGTTTTAAGCCGGGGCATCCAACTCTTGAACGCGCCGTCACCGGGGTGGTTCCTTCCTGCGTGTTCCTCCGTCGCCACGGATGCGCAGCCAGCCTTCTTCCTTTGCGCCACAGGTAGACATTCAAGGCGGGTCTCATAACCTGACGTTCGCGATCGACGCCAACCCGCAAAAGACGGGCGACATCACCCGCTGGACGAAGGGCTATTTGGAGGCCATCCCACCCTTACTCGGATCGCGGCGGCTACGTGAACTTCTTGATGGACGATGAGGACGATAGTCGCCTCAGGGCTACCTATGGCGACAACTACGACCGCCTCGTTTCCTTGAAAGGCAAATGCGACCCGGCCAACTTGTTCAGCGTGAACCAGAATATCAGGCCGGGCTGACGCCTAGGGCGTGCGTGAAAAAGGATTCACGCGACACGCTGTAGGTTCTTGATCTGTGCATGTCTTTTCCCGAACCCCCTGCACACTTTCGGGAGACATGCTTTTAAGTCTGGATTGGGCGCACAAACGGCCATCCAACCCAAATCACGGACCGCGCGATCAACTGCGGAGGCCGGGCGCCTCCTGCCCCGTGCGCTCGACATATTCTATGTAGCCGCCGCCATAGGTGTGGATACCGTCAGAGGTAAGTTCGAGAACCCGATTCGACAGCGCGGCAAGGAAATGGCGGTCATGCGAGACGAAGAGCATCGCGCCCTCGAAGCGCGACAGCGCCTCGATCAACATCTGCTTGGTGGCGATGTCGAGATGGTTGGTCGGCTCGTCGAGCACGAGGAAGTTCGGCGGATCGAAGAGCATCTTCGCCATCACCAGACGCGCCTTCTCGCCGCCCGAGAGCACCCGGCATTTCTTCTCGATCTCGTCGCCGGAGAAACCGAAGCAGCCAGCAAGTGCCCGTAGAGGCGCCTGCCCAGCCTGCGGAAACGAATCCTCGAGCGTTTCGAGGACGGTACGCTCCCCGTCGAGCAGTTCCATGGCGTGCTGTGCGAAATAGCCCATCTTGACGCTCGGGCCGCGCACGGCCGTGCCGTCGTCGGGTTCCGATGCGCCAGCGACAAGCTTCAGCAGGGTGGATTTGCCCGCCCCGTTGACGCCCATGACGCACCAGCGCTCGCGTCGGCGGATTTGAAAGTCGAGCGATTCATAGATCCTGCGGCTGCCATAACTCTTGTGGACGTTTTTCAGCGTGGCGACGTCTTCGCCCGAGCGTGGCGCGGGCTGGAACTCGAACCGAACCGTCTGTTGGCGCTTGGGCGGCTCGACCTTTTCGATCTTGTCCAGCTTCTTGACCCGGCTTTGCACCTGGGCAGCGTGCGATGCCCGCGTCTTGAACCGCTCGATGAAGGCGATCTCCTTGGCGAGCATCGCCTGCTGGCGCTCGAATTGCGCCTGCTGCTGGACTTCGGTGATCGCCCGTTGCTGACGATAGAATTCGTAGTCGCCCGAATAGCACGTGAGGGAACCGCCATCGATCTCTATGATCTTGCCGACGATGCGGTTCATGAACTCCCGGTCGTGTGAGGTCATGAGTACCGCGCCATCGAACCCTTTGAGGAAACTCTCGAGCCAGATCAGGCTTTCGATATCGAGGTGGTTGCTTGGTTCGTCGAGAAGCATCACGTCGGGCCGCATCAGCAGGATCTTGGCGAGAGCAACGCGCATCTTCCAGCCTCCGGAGAGCTTGCCGACATCGCCGTTCATCATCTCCTGGCTGAATCCCAGGCCATCCAGGACCTCACGGGCGCGACCGTCCAGCGCATAGCCATCAAGTTCGTCGAAGCGGCCCTGCACCTCGCCATAGCGGGCGATGACCTCGTCCATCTCGTCGGCACGGTCGGGATCGCCCATGGCCAGTTCGAGTTCGGCCATCTCCGCCGCTAGCGCGCTGACGGGGCCGACGCCGTCCATGACCTCGACGACCGCGCTTCGCCCGGCCATGTCGCCGACATCCTGGCTGAAATACCCGATGGTGACGCCACGATCGATGGCGACCTGGCCCTCGTCGGGATGTTCCTCGCCGGTGATCATGCGGAACAGTGTGGTCTTGCCCGCGCCGTTCGGGCCGACAAGGCCGACTTTCTCACCTCGCTGTATCGCGGCCGAGGCCTCGATGAAGACGATCTGCTTTCCGTTCTGCTTGCCGATGTTTTCGAGACGGATCATGAGTTTCCAGCCTGGGATTTCGTCGGCAACTGCATGTTGGTCGCGACTTTTGGGAGCCCGGCCTTAGACCATCGCTCCTGCGCTCGCGCAAGAGTTCCCGGTGTCACAGCGCGCTTGCCAGAAACGAGGCGAGGCAGGAAGTCTCCCTCAGCCGAGCGGCCGATTGGCGTAACCCGCCGAGAGGATCGCGCCGGACAACCGGTCTCCCTCGGCCTGGGTGCGGACCGCAATCTCCTTCCTGGCGAGGTCGACCGTGATCTCGGCCTGTGGATCCACGTCCTTCACCGCCTTTTCGATCCGCCCGGCGCAATGCCCGCAAGTCATCTCGGGAACGCTGAAACGATGCATGTTGGTCTCCAAAATGTGTTCGACGACAAGAGCCGTAAACCTTCCAGTGATAGGAAGGTCAACACCCAGTTCGGCATGATCGCGAAAAGACCAGTGGGGTACGATCGGCTTGTTCTCGCCCTTGACCTTCCCATCACTGGAAGGTTTATCTGAAGCGGCAGTTGACGAAAAAGGGACGTGAACCAATGGAGACTGCAAAAGGAAAGACCGGCGAATCGCGCGTCGGCGCGGCCCGATCAGCATCCGGATCGAGGGGATGACATGCGCATCCTGTGTCGGACGCGTCGAGAGGGCGATTCGTGCTGCGCCGGGAATTGCTTCCGCCTCGGTCAATCTCGCGACCGAACGCGCCGACGTCTCCTTCGCCGGAGTTCCGAATCCGCAGGCGGTGATCCGCGCTATCGAAGACGCCGGCTACGAAGCGTCATTGGAAACCGTCGAACTCGGCATCGAGGGCATGAGCTGCGCTTCCTGTGTCGGCCGCATCGAGGCGGCGTTGAAGGCAGTGCCCGGCGTCACCGAGGCGACCGTGAATCTTGCCACCGAGAAGGCTTCCGTTCAGGTGGCCTCAGGTGTTGCCGGCGTGGCGGATCTGGAAGCAGCCGTGCGCCGAGCCGGCTACGAGACGCGCCGGATCGCCCATGCCGATACACGTGATCGTCAGGCCGAAGCTCGAGCGAAGGAACTGACTGACCTGCGCCGTGCACTGCGCTTTGCCGCGCTGCTGACCCTGCCGGTGTTCGTGCTGGAGATGGGCTCCCATTTCGTGCCGGCCATCCACATGTTCGTCATGGAAAACATCGGCATGCAGCGGAGCTGGTACTTGCAGTTCGCGCTTGCCACGCTGGTGCTCTTCGGGCCGGGCCTGCGCTTCTTCCGCAAGGGCGTGCCTGCTCTGCTGCGCGGCGCCCCCGACATGAACTCGCTGGTCGCGGTGGGAACGGCGGCGGCATGGGGCTATTCCGTGGTCGCGACCTTCGTTCCGCAGGTTCTGCCCGAAGGCACGGCCAATGTCTATTACGAGGCCGCCTCGGTCATCGTCACTCTCATCCTGCTCGGCCGCACGCTGGAGGCGCAAGCCAAGGGGCGCACCAGCGAGGCGATCAGGCGGCTTGTCGGGCTGCAGGCCAAGACAGCACGGGTCCAGCGCAATGGCGAGGCCGTCGAACTGTCGCTCGACCAGGTCGTGGTCGGTGACGTCGTGCTCGTGCGCCCCGGCGAAAAGGTGGCCGTCGACGGCAAAGTCGTTGAAGGCTCGTCTTATGTCGACGAATCCATGATCACGGGGGAGCCGGTGCCGGTCGCGAAGGGCGTCGGAGCCGAAGTCGTCGGCGGCACACTGAACAAGACGGGCTCCTTCTCCTTCCGCGCCACCAAGATCGGCGCCGATACGGTTCTTGCCCAGATCATCCGGATGGTAGAAGCCGCGCAGGGCTCCAAGTTGCCGATACAGGCGCTGGTCGACAAGGTCACGACCTGGTTCGTGCCGGCGGTGATGGCAATCGCCGGCGCCACCTTCCTGATATGGCTTGCTTTCGGCCCCGACCCAGCGCTCGCCTTTGCGCTCGTCAACGCGGTCGCCGTGCTGATCATCGCCTGCCCTTGCGCAATGGGCTTGGCGACGCCGACCTCGATCATGGTCGGCACCGGCCGCGCCGCCGAGATGGGCGTCCTTTTCCGCAAGGGTGAAGCGCTGCAGGAGCTGCAAGGCGTCGAGATCATTGCGGTCGACAAGACAGGAACGCTCACCAAGGGGCGCCCAGAACTGACCGACCTGATCACCGCCGACGGCTTCGACCGTGAAGAGGTGCTGTCGATGGTCGCAGCCGTCGAGACGCATTCCGAGCACCCGATCGCCGAGGCGATCGTCAAAGCGGCCAGGAGCTCCGACCTGACGGTTTCATCCGCCCAAGAGTTCGAGGCGGCACCCGGCATGGGCGTCAGGGCGAAGGTAGGCGGCCGTCTGGTCGAGGTGGGTGCCGACCGCCTCATGGCGGCGCTCGGTATCGACGTCGCTCCCTTCGCGAAGGCCGCTGCGGATCTCGGCAATGAGGGCAAGTCGCCGCTTTATGCTGCCATCGACGGAAAGCTGGCTGCGATCCTGGCGGTTGCAGATCCGATCAAGGAGACAACGCCGCAGGCGATCGCCGCGCTCCACACGCTCGGCCTGAAGATCGCGATGATCACCGGTGACAACCGTCATACGGCGGCGGCGATCGCGCGCAAGCTCGGTATCGACGACGTCGTGGCGGAAGTCGTGCCCGACGGCAAGGTCACAGCGCTGGAACGCCTCGGCCAGGGCGGCCGCAAGCTGGCCTTCGTCGGCGACGGCATCAACGACGCGCCGGCGCTGGCCAGGGCCGATGTCGGCATCGCCATCGGAACCGGCACGGATGTGGCGATCGAAAGTGCCGATGTCGTGCTCATGTCGGGTGACCTGCTCGGCGTGCCCAACGCCATTGCGCTGAGCCGCGCGACGATCGGCAACATCAAGCAGAACCTGTTCTGGGCATTCGCCTACAACGCGGCGCTGATCCCCGTCGCGGCCGGTGCGCTCTACCCCGCCTATGGCATACTGCTGTCGCCGATCTTCGCAGCCGCCGCCATGGCATTGTCGAGCGTGTTCGTGCTGGGCAATGCCCTGAGGCTAAAAGCATTTCGCCCACCTGTCACCGCAGAGGTTCGGGAGGAAGTGCCGGCCGGACAATTTCGGCTCGCCCCGGCGGAGTGACAGTTCGGGGGCGGCCTGCACCGCAGTCCGCCCCTTCGATCGGCCAGGGGACCGACGGCTCGGCTATTCAACATATAAGTTCGGCGAAGAGACCTGGATCGACATTCCCACCGGTCATAACGACCACCACCGTTTGGTCCCTGACGTCGAGGCGCTTGCTCAGCAAGGCAGCCAGTGCAGCCGCTCCGGACGGCTCCACGACCAGCTTCAGTTCACGAAACGCAAACGCAATAGCCCGCTTGACCTCTTCCTCCGACACGACCAGTCCTCCGGCGACGTGCTGCTTGTTGATTGCAAAGGTGAGTTCACCCGGCATCTGGGCCAATAATCCATCACAAAGCGAGCCGGAGGTTTTCCGATTGGCAAGTCGTTCGCCTGCGACAAACGACCGGGCGTGGTCGTCAAACTCTTCCGGCTCCACCGAATAGAGCTTTGTCGACGGCGCCTGCGCGTGGACGGCCAATGCGATTCCGGCGAGCAGCCCGCCGCCTCCGCAGCAGACAAGAACCGCGTCGGGCGTGAGCTTCGACTTCGCCAGATCCTCGACAATTTCGCGACCGACCGTGCCCTGCCCGGCGATGATGAAGAAGTCATCATATGGCGGTACGACGACCGCACCGCGCTCCCCAGCGATGACGTGAGCCATGGCGACACGGTCGTCCTTGTCGCGATCGAACAGCACGATCTCCGCACCCGCGGCCGCCGTGCGCTCCCGTTTCACAGCGGGGCTGTCAGTGGGCATCAGGATGGTTGCGCGGACACCGAGCAAGTTGGCGGCCGTAGCGACGCCGAGCGCATGATTTCCCGAGGACATTGCCACGACACCGGCCGATTTGCCGCTGTCGGGGATACGGGAGAGACGGTTATACGCGCCGCGAAATTTGAATGCACCGCCTCGTTGCAGCATCTCCGGCTTCAGAAAAACCCTGGCACCGGTGACGGCATCAAGCGCGGGAGAGGTCAGAAGCGGCGTCCGAAACGCCACACCGGCAATCGCGCGGGCCGCGTCGCCGACATCTGCCGATGTAGGTAAGCTGACCACTGGGGCCCCCCTCTCCTAACCATGCCTTTCGCTCACAGTAAGAGATTGAGCGGCGATCGCAAGCTTGGAAGCTCCCTCGGGCGGATGTCGCCGAGTGCCGGTGAACATCGTGCCGAAACGCAAAAAAGGGCCGCGATATGCGACCCTAGGCAGATAGTGTTAACCGATGCTGTTCAGCCGGCGGTCGAAAGAGAAGCGATCATT
>NZ_JBJHDO010000019.1:0-84271 GCF_050958605.1 Mesorhizobium sp. 1B3
ACAAGGGGAGAAGGGAATCCCTGCCGCAACGCCGATGTCAATTTGCGATTGCCAGGAGCGGTCATGCCAAACTTCTCCCCTTGTGGGAGAAGGTGGCCCGAAGGGCCGGATGAGAGGTTTTCCTCGCGCTCAATCCATCCGAATGGTCACGAAGCGCAGCTCGCCGCTCTTCGAGGCGAGCATCAGAAGCGCATTCTTGCGTCCCTGCTCCTTCAGCGACTTGATGCGATCAAGTACCTGCTGAGGCGAGGAGACCGATTCCTGGGCAATTTCGGTGATCACCTCTCCCGCCACGATGCCGCGCTCGGCCGCAGCGGAGCCTGGGGCCACCTCCGTAACGACGACGCCCGACACGTCCGGAGCGATCTCGAAATTCGAGCGCGCGTCGTCATTGAGCTCGGCGATTTTCATGCCGAGAACATCGGTGGAAGTAAGAGCCGTGTCGGAAGGCTTGCCTTGCTCGGTCTCGGCCAGCTTCTCGCCGTCTTCGAGGCGCCCGAGTGTCACCTTCACGGTCTGCTCGACGCCCTTGCGCACGATGACCACGTCGACCGCCTTGCCCACGGGGGTCTCCGCGACGACCCGCGGCAGATCGCGCATGTCGTTCACGTCGCGCCCGTCGAACTTGGTGATGACGTCGCCCGGCTGAACCACGCCATTGTCGACAGGGCCGCCCTTGATGACGCCTGCGACCAGGGCGCCCTTCGCCGACTTCATGCCGAGACTTTCGGCGATCTCGTCGGTGACGGGCTGGATACGAACGCCGAGCCAGCCTCGGCGCGTTTCGCCGAATTGACGGAGCTGATCGATGACACCGACCGCCAGCCTGGACGGGATCGAGAAGCCGAGACCGATCGAACCGCCCGTCGGTGAAATGATCGCCGTGTTGATGCCGACGACCTCACCCTCCATATTGAATAGCGGCCCGCCGGAATTACCCCGGTTGATCGCCGCATCGGTCTGGATGAAATCGTCGTAGGGGCCGGTATTGATGTCCCGATCGCGCGCCGAGACGATGCCCAGCGTCACCGTTCCCCCGAGGCCGAAGGGGTTGCCGATCGCCATCACCCAGTCGCCGATGCGCATCTTGTCCGAATCGCCAAAATTGACCGCCTTGAGCTTCTTGAGCTTGGGATCGACCTTCAACACCGCGAGATCGGTCTTGGTGTCCTTGCCGACGAGTTCGGCCTTGAGTTTCGAGCCGTCGGAAAAGTTGACCTCGATCTCGTCGGCATCGGCGATAACGTGATTGTTCGTGACCACGATGCCCTGATCGGCGTCGACGACGAAACCGGAGCCTAGCGACTGGACTTTCCGCGGGCCCTGGTCCTGGCCCTGCCGGTTGTTGAAATAGTCGTCGAAGAACTCCTGGAAGGGTGAGCCTTCCGGGACCTCCGGCATCGGCACGGCGCCTTCGCCTTCCGAGCCTTTGACCGTCTGCGACGTCGAAATGTTCACCACGGCCTCGACCAAGCCCTCGGCGAGGTCGGCCACTGATTCGGGGCCGCGCGCATGGGCGACGCCCACGGATGAAGGCACGGCGGCGGCACCTACCAGCAATGCAGCGGCAGCGGCCACCATTGTCTTGCGCAGTCCGGGCGCAAGCGGATTTCGGTTCATGGAGGCCTCCCGGTTTGGCGTGGAGAAATGACTCGGCCCCTTCGCGGGGCCGAAATCATCATGATAAAAAATAGGGCGTGTTTGGGGCCTTGGCTATCGCGAAAGGATAAATCCTGCGTTAGCGAAGGGTGTTCGATGCTCCAGCATCCAGTCCGGTGGCGACATGCTTTAGCCGCGTACCAGCCAGACGATCCCCACGCCGGCCGCGATCGCGACGAGCCCGCCCATTCTCAGGACGTTCTCCGGTGTCGCCAGCACTTCCGCCGCCAACTTCCGGGCAAGTCCAGGAAAGCCGCCATAGACCAGTCCCTCGACGACGAGGACCAGGCCTATCGCGGCCAGGAAGTCCGCCATGGATTGCCACCTATCGGTTGGCGCCGGTGGTCTGCCCGTCGGTGCTGGCGGTGGACGGCGTTCCGTTCGTCGCCGGGGCGCCGGGCTGCGTGTTGCCCTGGGCGTTCCCGAAGAAACGGAAGAACTCCGAATTGGGCGACAGCACCATGGTCGTGTCGTTCGGGTTCAGCGCTTGAATATAGGCATTCATCGAGCGGTAGAATTCGAAGAATTCCGGGTCGCGCTGGAAGGCTCCGGCGAAGATGGCGTTGCGCTCGGCCTCGCCCTGGCCTCGCAGAATTTCCGATTCCCTGCGAGCCTCGGCGACGATTTCCACCACTTCGCGGTCGGCGCGAGCACGAATACGCTGCGCCGCCTCGCGGCCACGCGCCCTCAGCCTTTCCGCCTCAGCGAGGCGTTCGGCCTTCATGCGCTCGAAGGTCTGCTGGGAAACCTCGGCCGTCAGGTCGGTCCGGCGGATGCGGACATCCTCCACCTCGAGGCCGAGCGAGGTCGCATCGGGCCGAAGCTGGTCACGAACCTCACGCATCATGGAGGCCCGCTCCTCCGACAGCGCCGCCTCGAAGCCGCGCAAACCATAGACCCGGCGCAGGGCGGCATCGAGACGCGTCCTCAGGCGCTGCTCCGCGAGCAGGACCTGGCCGGACACGGCCGCGCGGAACCGCCGGGGATCGGAGATGCGGTAGGCGACAAACGCATCGACCTCGTAGAACTTGCCGCCGGAAACCTGGACGCGGATATTGTCCAGATCGAAGCGCATCACACGGTCCTCGATGATCTGGACGTTGTCGGCCTCGAAGAAGCCGAACGGTGCCTTGAAGTAGATGCCAGGCTCGCTTTTCACGTCGACGATCTCGCCGAAACGCAGCACGATGGCCTGCTGGCGCTCGTTGACGACGAAGATCGACGAATAGGCAAGGAACAGGATAACGGCGACGATGATGCCGATGACGGGAAGACGGTTCGACATCACTTATTTTCTCCCGTCGCGCGCTTCTGCAGTTCGGGCAACGGCAGATAGGGTATCACCCCCTGACCGTTGCTCTCGTCGACGATCACCTTGTTGGATCCTTTCAGCACTTCTTCCATGGTCTCCAGGAACAGACGCTTGCGTGTCACGTCCGGAGCCTTGGCGTATTCGTCGTAGACGGAGATGAAGCGTTGCGCCTCGCCTTGCGCCTCCTGCACGATGCGGTTCTTGTAGGCCGCCGCCTCTTCCCGGATCTGCGCGGCGTTACCGCGCGCCATGCCGAGCTGTTCGTTGGAATAGCGGTTGGATTCTTCGACGAACTTGTCTTCGTCCTGTTCGGCACGCTGCACTTCGTCGAAAGCGTCGGCCACTTCCCTGGGCGGCGCCGCGTCCTCGATGGAGATGGCGTTTATGTTGAGACCCGCGCCATATGAGTCGAGCGTGGTCTGCACGATCTCCCGGACGTTCTCGGCGATGCCCTGGCGGTCGTCGCGGAAAATATCCTGGGCCGGCCGGCGGCCGACGGACTCGCGCATGGCGCTCTCGCCGACCTGGCGGACCATGTCGTCAGGATCGGCTACGTTGAACAGATAGGCCTCTGGATCGGCGACCTGGTAGGCGATCGAAAACTTCACATCGACGATGTTCTGGTCGCCCGACAGCATCAATCCGGAGGTGCCGGAGCCACGGGGATCGCCGATATTGATCAGTTTCTCCGCGGTGTTGGCCTTCTCTACCGTCTCGATCGGCCACCAGTGGAAGTGCAGGCCTGGCTCGGAGAGTTCTTCCTTGGGCTTGCCAAAGCGCAGTTCGACGGCGAGTTCGTCAGGCTGGACGGTATAGATCGACTGGAAGAGCCACAGCGCGACCAGCCCTATGCCGATCAATCCCAGCAAGGCAGGGCTCATTCCTCCGCCGCCCGGCAATGCTCGCTTCAATCGATCCTGCCCACGGCGGATGATGTCTTCGAGATCAGGCGGCGAACCTTGCGGGCCACTCGGTCCGCGGGGGCCCTGCCCCCATGGGCCGCCACTGTTGCCGCCGCCCCACGGGCCGCCGCCACCGCCGCTCTGATTATTCCAGGGCATGAAAGTCCTTTCGGTCTCGAAACACTGGACGCTGTTACCGAGCGCCCGAATTCCTCAGCCTTCTATAGGGGTGCGCCACGCCGCTTTCAACGGAACGACAATACGCGCGTTAAGATTCCACTTCAAATGTATGAAGCTTCTCACTCAATGCACGCTTTCTCGCCTGTCGTAAACGGCATAGCGTGTCGCATGGCTGTCCTTTTCCCCGGCCGGATGGTCTTCCGAATGCACCTTCGTCCAGATCATCGGATCGATCGGCGGGAAAGTGGTGTCGCCGTCGACATCGGCCAGCACATGCGTCACGTAGAGCCTGTCGGCAAGCGGCATGGCCTGCCGGTATATCTCGCCTCCCCCAAGGATGCAGATTTCGTCGCATCCCGGCAAGTGGCGAGCCCGCTCATCGGCAACGGTGAGCGCTTCGGCGAGAGAGCCGACCACTTCGGCTCCTTCGGCCTCGAAATCCCGGTTTCGCGTCACAACGATATTGACGCGCCCCGGCAGCGGACGACGGGGAAAGCTGAGCCAGGTTTTCCGCCCCATCACGATAGGCTTGCCCATCGTATGGGCCTTGAAGCGCTTCAAGTCGCTGGATAATCGCCAAGGGAGCCCGTTGTCACGCCCGATAACGCCGTTTGCTGCAATGGCGACATAGAGGGCAATTCTCATTCTCGCGCTTCCGTTACTGCCGCTGCGCGCCGGGGGCCTGGGGCTCTTCGCTCGGCGGCACAAGTATCAGGATTTCCAGATCCTTCTCGGGATAGAAGTCGCTGGCTGTCATCTCGAAGGTGGTTGGTCCGGTTTTCACGACGTTGCGGCCGCAGAAACTGACGAGATTTCGCGGGCTCCCTTTGTCCACAGTCAGCTTGAACTTGCCAATGGTGCCCGTCGCCCAATTGCCACCTGTGGTCAATATGTAAGAGATCCGGTTCTCGGAAAGGGCTGGATAACCGCCGGGCGCGCCCTTGGCCGACTTCAGAACAGCGGCTTCAAAGTTCCTGTCGAAACAATATTTTAACCTGTACTGTTCGTAGCTGTCGCCTTTCAACCGACCCTCTTCTACGAAACCGACGCCGACCGATCCGCCGACGCTCGGCTTGTAGCGATGGGTGACATGAACCGCACCCCCGGCCGGAAAGACCGACCGCCACCAATAGGTCGACTTCAGTTGCCAATAGGGCGTGTGCACCCGCTTCCAGCCGGTTCCGTCGTCATACTCGTCGATGACCAGCATGCCGCGCTCCCGCCACTGGTCGGCGACATCCTGCGGCAACGCGGCAAGAGCCGCCAGCACCGCGTCGCCGAAGGGATAAAGCGGCACGTTGCGGGCCTTCAACTCGTCCGTCACGTCAAGTCCGACCGAAAAGGCGCGTTGCTCGAGTGCAGGCACCACCGCCTTGCCGTCCACAGTCACCGTGAAGTCCAGGAAATTGTCTCGACTCTCGTCGGGTATGGCCGGAACCGAGAAGGGATTGCCGGCCAGATCCGGCATCGGAAAGGCCACGATCGTCTCGACATCCTCGTCCGAGCTATTGCGAAAGACGTAGTCGACCTCGACCCGGTCGGCCGAGATGAACAGGTCCTCGCTTTCCATCGAGATGATGTCGCTGCGCGACAGGATGAGCCCGTTCGTGCCGAGCTCGGCAATTGAATCGTTGGCGCGAGCCTGAGACGCCCCACAGAGAACCAGAGCGCTCACGAGGAAGCGAAACATGTTTCCTCCCTTGCACGGCCGGGTATCGCCGGTGGGCGTCGGTGTAGCGCGCCGGCTGATTTCATCAGACTGCGATCGGAGCGCGGATCGAGGGGTCGGCCACGTAGTTCTCCAGCCGGAAATCCTCGTATCGGAAAGCGAAAAGGTCCGTAATCGCGGGATTGATCCACAGCGTTGGCAAGGGCTTCGGCGACCGCGCCAATTGCTCCCGGGCCTGATCGAAATGATTGTGGTAGAGATGGGCATCGCCCAGCGTATGAATGAACTCGCCCGGCTCCAACCCGGTCACCTGCGCGATCATCATCGTAAGCAGCGCATAGGATGCTATGTTGAACGGCACGCCCAGAAAGATGTCGGCCGAACGCTGATACAGCTGACAGGAAAGCCGGCCCTCCGAGACATAGAACTGGAAAAGGCAGTGGCAGGGCGGCAGGGCCATCGCCTCGACCTCGGCGGGGTTCCAGGCCGAGACGATCAGGCGTCGGGAATTCGGATTCTTGCGGATCTGCAGGAGGAGGCTGGCGATCTGGTCGATCGAGCGGCCGTCGGGCGCGGGCCAGGACCGCCACTGCGCGCCGTAGACCGGGCCGAGGTCGCCATTCTCGTCGGCCCACTCGTCCCAGATGGTGACTCCGTTGTCGTTCAGATATTTGATGTTCGTGTCACCGGCCAGAAACCACAACAGTTCGTGAATGATCGACTTCAGATGCAGCTTCTTGGTCGTCGTTACGGGAAAGCCGCGGCGCAGTTCGAAACGCATCTGGTAGCCGAACACAGAGCGCGTGCCCGTGCCCGTGCGGTCCCCCCGATCGACACCGGTTTCGAGAACGTGCTGGAGGAGGTCGAGGTACTGGCGCATGGTCGTGCTTCGATTCGCTTGGTCGGCCGATCTTAGCGGAGGAAACAAGCAAGGACCATGGCGGGTGGCCGTGTCTCCCCTCGCAGGAGACCGCAGGAGCGGGAGAGGAAGGGCGACAAGAAGCTGTCTCATGGCGTCGAACCAAGCTACGCTTGCAGAGCGTCCAAGCCTCATCGGAGTTCCATCTCATGCCTACCCCTGAACAGGCCCCAATCAGCCGCTTCCCCGTCCCCGCATTATCGGAGATTCCGTCGGACATTCGCGACCGGCTGCTCGCCGTGCAGGAGAAATCCGGTTTCATACCCAACGTCTTCCTGATTCTCGCTCGCAGGCCCGAGGAGTTCCGCGCCTTCTTCGCCTACCATGACGCCCTGATGGACAAGCAGGGAAACCTCACCAAGGCCGAGCGCGAGATGATCGTGGTCGCAACCAGCAATGCCAACCAGTGCCAGTATTGCGTCATTGCCCACGGCGCCATCCTGCGCATCCGGGCGAAGAACCCTCTAATCGCAGACCAGGTCGCCATCAATTACCGGAAAGCAGACATTACGGCGCGCCAGAAGGCCATGCTGGATTTCGCGATGAAGGTCGCCTTTGAAGCATACGCGGTCGGCGAGGACGATTTCGCCACGCTGAGGGAACATGACTTTGACCAAGAGGATGCCTGGGACATTGCCGCGATCGCGGCATTCTTCGGAATGTCCAATCGCATCGCAAATGTAGGAAACATGCGCCCGAACGACGAATTCTACACTCTCGGCCGCTGACGGCTCCCCCATTCAGCGCTTACATCGCCTGGTATGAGGAGGCAAGCAATGTCACGGCTGCGCCTCTTCATATCTTCATACCGGCCATCCGGGAACGGAGCCTTTGCCGGCGCGTTCTACACCTGACTGGAGGATGCAGGCATGGCCAACGAGAAGACAGAGAAAAAGAGCAAACGCTCCGGGCTGTTGGAACGAGGGCAAGAGCTCGAAGTCCAACATCTGGCGGAAACGACGGACCTCTCGCCCAAACAGGCAAAAACGCTGCTGCGGCGTCATGGTAACGACTGGACCAAGATCAAGGAAGAAGCCGAGAACTACAAGGCAGAAAGCTGATCGAAGCGGCTGGGCCAGCCGTGTGATTTTTTGCGGTGCACAGGCTTCGTTCCGGGTCTTCCAATTTCAATGCGGCATACTTATATTCGGCCCGTCAGCTTGACTGACTATGGCGATAAACGGCCGATGAAATAAGCCATTCGGACCCGGGGGCGGTACCCGGCGCCTCCACCAAAAACCGCCTGATAGGGCGGCTTTTGATGGGGGCGAAATAGGATCGACGAGGGTGTAAAGATCGGACTTTTGCCCGGCATTGTACCACCGTTATCGGGCTAACCTTATAGTTGCCAACGACAACTATGCGGAAGCACGTCTCGCTGCTTAATGCGGTGCGATAGCTTCAATCAAAGCCCTAGGCCGTCGCAGGTCTAGGCGGGGTTCGGAGGCACCTGGCAACAGAAGCCTCCACTTCTCCCCCTTCCACCATGTTCAGTCTCGGACCGCAGTCGCTTCGCGCTGCGCGATCGGCATTTGCCGTTCGCGGGCCGTTGCGACCATGTCCGTGCGCCATCCCAACCGAGGACCATTTTCGATGCCCAACGACCACCAGCGTTTCTTCGTCCTGACCGGCGGCCCAGGCTCCGGCAAAAGCACGCTGATTGCAGCGCTCGGCGATGCAGGCTTTGCCGGCTCGACCGAAGCTGGGCGCGCCATCATCAAAGACCAGGTCCTGATCGGCGGCCCTGCCCTCCCCTGGGAAAACCCGGCACTCTTCTCGGAGATGATGCTGTCCTGGGAGATGCGCTCCTACGGAATTGCCGCCAGGAACGAGGGCAACCATTTCTTCGACCGCGGCGTTCCCGACATTATCGGCTATATGAGGCTTTCCGGCCTCGAGGTGCCGGCCCATGTGCAGACGGCCGCGCGGCGTTGCCTCTATAATCGGAAGGTTTTCCTGTTGCCGCCCTGGCCGGAGATCTTCGCCCAGGACAGCGAGCGCAAGCAGACGCTGGAGGAAGCCAAGCGGACATTCGATGCGGTGGCGCAGGCTTACGCCGACTGCGATTACGAGCTTATCGAGGTGCCGCGCGCGGACATTGAGGAACGGCGTCGTTTCGTGCTCGAAACCGCTGGGCTGGCCTGATGGCAGACGGGCGAGCAACGACGCTGAGTTGCTCGCCCATCGCTCGAAGCGTCGCGCCTATTCCGCCGGGGTCCTCACCGCCACAGGGACGCGGGCGAGCGTCGCCTGTGTCAGCACGAAGGCGATCACAGCGGCGATGGCGATGCCCGCCACCATCGGCAGGGTGGTGCCGTCGAAGAATATCCCGACGACGGCCATGGCGGCCGCGCCCGTAGCGAATTGCAACGTGCCCATCAAAGCAGAGGCCGTGCCGGCGATCGCGCCATGGTCCTCCAGCGCCAATACGGCGGTTGTCGGGATCACGAGACCGAGAAAGCCGTAGCCGACGAAAAGCAGCCCCGCCAGCACGTCCAGCCGGTCCACGCCGGTGACGGTCAAGCCGAAGAGCACGACCATCGTCGTCGTGTATCCCGTCACAGCCAAGCGAACGACCCGCCTCAGTCCGAAACGATCGGCGAGGATGCCGGTCAGTTGGGACATTCCGATGAAGGCCACCGCGTTGACCGAGAAGGCGATGCTGTATTGCGCCGGCGTCAGGCCGTAACGATCGATCAGGATAAAGGACGAACTGGCCAGATAGACGAAGAAGCTGGAAATGCCGAAGGCGCCGATGAAGGTCAGGCCAAGGAAGTTGCGGTCGCTCATCAGGAATCGATAGCCCGCCAGTGCTCCGCCGATACTGCTTTCCAGCCGGGCCGACGCCGGACGTGTTTCCTTCAAAGTAAGGGCGAGCATGACAATGGCGACGAGCGCCGCACCGGTAACGAACCAGAAGACGGCGCGCCAGCCGAACGTCTCGATGACGATGCTGCCGCCCAGCGGCGCCAGGATGGGCGAGACGCTGAAGACGAGCATCAGCAGCGACATGAGACGGGCCGCTTCGTTGCCGGTATGGAGATCGCGCACGATGGCGCGCGGCACCACCATGCCGGCCGCCGCACCCAAGCCTTGCACGAAGCGGGCGACGATCAGCCATTCGATGGTGGGCGCCAGCGCCGAACCGACGCCGCCGAGTGCGAAGAGCAAGAGACTCAGATAAAGAGGCGCCTTCCGCCCGAACATGTCGGAAAGCGGTCCCACGAAGATCTGGGCGAGCCCCATGGACAGGAAGAAAGCGAGCAGGCTCAACTGAACGGCGCTGGTGGTCGCGCCGAGATCCACGCCGATGGATGGAAGCGCCGGCAGATACATGTCGATGGCAAAGGGGCCGATGGCCGACAAAAGGCCGAGCACAACCGCGAGGCGGAGGAATCGTGGGGACATGGTGTGGGTTCTTTCGGATCGTGTCGCCGGCTGGGGCTACCGGCCGGAATTCACCTCCACCACCCGTCCGCTCCTCCGCCAGCCGGATTTGTAGAGTTAGATCAACATTTTTAGACATGGTTGTCCAAATCGTCAATCAGGCGTATATAGATTTCCATGGTTTCCGTCATCTCTCCTGACATTGTCGGCCCGCCGCGCAGCCATTCCGCCAAACGCGAGTCCATCATCGAGGCCGCTGCGAGAGTCTTTTGCCAGGAGGGGTTCGGCGGCTCGAACATCGATCTGATTGCTGCCGAAGCGGGTGTTTCCCGGCAGACCGTATACAACCACCATGGTGACAAGGAGAAGCTGTTCACCGCAGTGGTCAAGGAAGTGACGGACCGCACCAATGTCAGCGTTTTCGAGACGCTGGCCACCTTTCCCGACCATCCCCAGGACCTCCATGCCGAACTGACCGCCTTCGGCGTGCGGTTCAACAAGAACTGCCTGTGCAACCGCGACGGCCTGTTCCTGCGCAAGCTGCTCCAGAGCGAAGGCGAGCGTTGCCCCGAGCTCTTCGCGACGTGGCGGGAGAATGGTCCGGGCAGGATCTTGGCCGCCCTTGCAGCCCGTTTCGCCCGCCTCGCCCATGCCGGCTTCCTCGAGATCGACGATCCGGACCTTGCGGCGCGGCAATTTCTGGCGCTCAACAATGCCGACCTTCAGATGTCCTTCACCTTTGGAGACAAACCTTCGGAGGAAGACCTGCAAAAGGCTTCTTCCAATGCGGTGACCACCTTCCTGCGCGCTTTCGGCCGCAAGCAGCAACCCGAGGGCAAAAGCGGGAATCCTGCAGGCCCGCGGGGCTGAACTCTCCGAAAGCTAGCGCTATATCCGGTTTACGGCAGCCTTGCGCTTGATTACAGGTAGGCGGTTCGATTCATGGAAGCCGGGTGACGATGGCCGAAGACCATATCCGCTACGATATTCTTGCCCAGGAGGCGCTGCGCGGTGTGATGCGCAAAGTCCTGGCGGAGGTCGCGCGTACCGGTCTCCCCGGCAATCACCATTTCTTCATCACCTTCCTGACCGGGGCGCCCGGCGTGCGCATTTCCTCCCGGCTGCGCGAGCGCTACCCCGAGCAGATGACGATCGTGCTCCAGTTCCAATATTGGGACTTGAAGGTAAGCGAGACGGGGTTCGAGGTCGGCCTTTCCTTTTCCGACATCCCGGAAAAGCTCGAGATACCTTTTTCCGCGGTTCGCGGCTTTTATGATCCCTCGGTCAATTTCGAGCTGGAGTTCGACGTGAAGCCCGAACTTCTGCCGAGACCTGCGGCGGAGGAGGAAGAGGCTGCGACGAAGGCGCCCGAGCCGGCGAAGGCGGCCTCGCCGAAGAAGTCCGAATCCCGCAAGAAAGAAGCCGGCAAGGCTGCGGAGACGGAACAGGCGGAGACAACGACAAAGAGCGCCGACGTCGTGTCGCTCGACGCATTCCGCAAGAAGTAGCGCTGGGGTAGCGAACGATGGCCGAGATCGTCAATCTCCGCCAGGCCCGCAAGAAAAAGGCACGCGCCGAGAAAGAGCGGATAGCCGAGCAAAACCGCGCCATTCACGGCCGTTCGAAAGCCGAGCGTCGGCATGCGCAAACGCTTGCCGAGAAGGCGACAGCCTTTGTCGAAGGTCACCGTCGTGACGGTGGGGACGACGGTTCGGAACGGTGAGCCTCGTCCGCAAGCGATCCGTCACCATCCGCGGCCATCGCACCAGCTATTCGCTCGAGCAGCCTTTTTACGACGAGCTGACGGCGATTGCCGCTGCGCGTGGAATGACGCTCGCCGCGCTCGTGGCGGAAGTCGATGCTCTGCGACCGCGCGACGCCAATCTTTCTTCGGCGCTGCGCATCCATGTGCTCGAATGGGCGAAGCGGCGATAGATCGTCAACGGGCGTCAGGGGCGTCAGCGCCATTCTGCAAGATCCGAAGACGAGGCGCCTTCGATCAACTATCATAAATATTGCATGCAACTGGCGATTAAATTCGTTTGCATACCATACGAATTCCCAGGAAACTGCAGCGTGGATAGTGACTGCCGGGCCGAAGCAACCAAGCTACAACGGCTCCAGACGAGAGGTGCCGAGGACCTGAAGGCACGCTAGGCAGGTTTGTGCGGCTTCGCCCAGCCTTGCCCGGTTAGCCTCTCCAATTGCCGCAGGTTCTTGTCGGAAACCGTGGGGCACCTCCCGAAACCTGTATAGCCGGGCGGCAGGCCCGACGGGTTCCTGCTTCTTTATCGGAAGGCGGTTTTGAATCGCCGAGGAGAAAGGATGTCCGAAGATCATAGCAAGGCGAACGGGCCGGATCTGACTAGGGGAATTGCGCTCGCCGAAATTTCCGGGGATGGCAAGTTGGTCGGCCATTGCGGAGATGAACAGGTGCTGCTGGTACGCCGCGGGTCCGAGGTGTTTGCCGTCGGCGCGACATGCACACATTACGGCGGGCCGCTTGCAGACGGCCTTGTCGTCGGCGACACGGTTCGCTGCCCTTGGCATCACGCGTGCTTCGATCTGCGCACGGGTGAGGCGCTGCGCCCGCCCGCCTTCAATTCGCTCGCGTGCTGGTCGGTGGAACAGCGAGAAGGAAAGATATTCGTTGGGGAGAAGCTCAAACGTCCTGAGCCGAAGAGGCGCCCTCCTTCGGCTGGCCGTCCTGAGAAAGTCGTCATAATCGGCGGCGGCGCCGCCGGCTTCGCCGCGGCCGAGATGCTGAGACGCGAGCAATTTCAAGGCAGCATCGTCATGCTCAGCGACGACGAAGCTCCGCCCGTTGACCGCCCCAATCTCTCCAAGGACTACCTCGCGGGCAAGGCGCCGGAGGATTGGGTTCCACTCCGCAAAGAGAGCTTCTATTCGAGGAACGGCATCGATCTGCGTCTCAAGACGAGCGTCGGACACATCGATAGGCGTTCTGGTGAGGTCGCCCTGACCGATGGGACCCAGATTCCTTACGACAGGCTGTTGCTGGCGACAGGAGCCGAGCCCGTTCGGCTGACTGTTCCCGGCGCAGACCAACCGCACGTTCATGTACTGCGTTCGCTCGCAGATTGCAGGGCGATTATCGAACGCGCCACGACAGCGCGTCGCGCCGTGGTATTGGGCGCCAGCTTCATCGGTCTGGAGGTCGCCGCGGCCCTACGAGCCCGTGAGATAGAAGTCCATGTCGTGGCGCCCGAGAAACGGCCCATGGAACGTATCCTGGGTCCGCAAATGGGGGACTTCCTCCGCGGCCTCCATGAGGAGAACGGTGTCGTTTTCCATCTCGGCGAGAGCGCGAGCAGTATCGAGGGCAGGAAGCTGAAACTCGGCAGCGGCGGCACCTTGGCGGCCGATTTCGTCGTTGCCGGCATCGGTGTACGGCCCCGGACCGGGCTTGCAGAAACCGCGGGCCTGACCCTTGACCGCGGTGTCGCCGTGAACGCCTTTCTTGAAACAAGCGTGCCGGGGATTTTCGCGGCGGGCGATATCGCGCGGTGGCCCGATCCTTACAGTGGCGAGAACATTCGGGTCGAGCATTGGGTGGTTGCCGAGAGGCAAGGGCGAACCGCGGCGCTCAATATGCTGGGGCATGGCGTGAAGTTCGCCGACGTGCCGTTTTTCTGGAGCCAGCACTATGACATCCCGATCAATTATGTGGGCCATGCCGAGCAATGGGACGAAATCGCGATAGACGGCGATATTGCCGCCAAAGATTGCCTGCTGCGTTTCAAGCGCAACGGACAAACGTTGGCGGTCGCCTCGATTTTCCGGGATGTGGAAAGCCTTGAGGCCGAGGTGGCCATGGAGCAGGAAAGCGCTGCTGGCGAAGCTCGCCGGACTGAGGTCTCGCGAAAACCTGCCCAATAAACAGCGGTGGAGCAGATCTGCCAGCCAAGATCGAAAGGAGCCGACCAATGCCCCCTGTGCATCAGGAACTCGACATAAACAGCGATGTTCGTACTGTTGCGCGCGCCCAAAATTATTCGACGATCGTCAAGTTCATCAATGAGATCGCCGGGAAAGAGCCAGACGAGACGCCGACTTCGGTGGAAATCTTCGCGAACGGCTCCAACTGGTACTGCCAAGTTCGCCGGGGAGACAAAAAAACACGGCCGTTGGGACCGTATTCCAAGCAGCAGGCGGAGCGGATCCGAGACGCTCGCAGAAAACTGATCGCAACGAAAGGCACTTCCCGACTCTTATTCGAGTAGTAGCCAAATCAACCGAGTAGCCTCGTCGCTTTTAACAATGCGCGTTCGACCATGCCACCGGACCGATCCTACTGGGTCTCCTCCAGGGACCGCAGGAAGGTGTCGATCGAGGACGGGTCGAAACGTTGGCCCACCCCACTATCGCCGGGGGCCGGCAAGGGCGCGCGTTCCACTTCAGGCTTGCGGGCTTCGGCTTCGGCGCGCGCACGCTCCCGCTCGACCAGCCTGATGGCTTCCGCGGCTCTCTCCTCGAAGGCCCTCTGGCGCGCTTCCTCCTCTGCTTTCGCCTTGGCTTCGGCAACGGCCTTGGCCTTCGCTTCAGCCTCGGCCCGTGCCTTGGCTTCCGCTGCGGCTCTAGCCTCTGTCTCGGCTTTCGCCCTCTCCTGCTCGGCCCGATGCCGCGCTTCCTCGGCGCCCCGCCGCTGCTCTTCGACGAGCCGATCGCGTTCCGCCTGGAGAGCGGCGTAATAGCGGACTTCGCGCCGCAGGCGCTGCCGCTCCAGAAGCGCGGCCTGCATGGCTTCGACACGCGCCTGTTCGATCTCCAGGGCGCGCTGAGTCAGGAACTGGGTCAGCGGCTCCGTGTCGAAATGCTTCCGCGTCGCGCCGAGCGGCCCTTCCACGGAATAGCGTATGGCGGGCTCGGAGCCGGCGAGCGCCTCGTTGCCCGCTGCGTAAGCGATTTCGCCAGCCACCGCCACGACTCCACTGTTGAGGTCGGCCTTGAGTTCGGCCGTCAACTTGGCCGCCGGTGCCGTCAGCGTCAGCGGCGGCGCCCTCAGCACGCCGCCCGCCACGGTGAATGCAGCCTCGCCGCTCGCGGCCGCGAACGTCCCATCGCCGATAATGGCCGGAGCGAAGGCCTCGACTTTGCCGGCGTCGATATCCCGCCCCACCGCATCGGCTCTCGCAAGCAGCGACGGGAAGGCATTCGGATTGATGCCAGGAACGCTCGTCCCTCCGAAGACGACCGAGCCCGAGCCGGAGAGCGCCGCCACCATGGCCTCCGCCGACTTGCCGCTCGCCGACAGGCTGGCGGCGACATCGCCATGCCCGGTGATACCGCTCCCTTCGAGCAACACGCCGAGATCGGCGCCAGCGAGCTTCAATTGGCCGGAAAAGAGGCCTGTACCGCCATTGTTCTTCAGTTCCGCGAGGCCGGTCAGCGTGCCGCCGAAGGCCGAGCCCTGGAAGTCGGAAATGTGCAGCCCCTCGCCATCGAGGCGCATCGCGGCCGTTACGTTCTCGGCCGTGCCGAATGTGCCGGCTGCGATCGAGCCGGCGGAGAGTTCGAGATCGGCGCTGAAGGGCGCCGCCCCCCTGTTCCTGAAAGGCGTGTCGGGCCAGTTCCCTTCGCCTTGGAGGGACTCCTCACCCAGCACCATCGCCGCGACCGGCCACAGATCGAGCGTTTCAATCGTGAGGGCCCCGGCAAGATGGGGCACACCATCTTTCATCGTGGCATTGACGTCCCCGCCGAGCCGCGCCTCGCCAACCGAACCGTTCAGGCCGGAAAGCGCGAGCGATCCTTCGCCGAAGGATGCATCCGCGGCAAGGGCAATGGGAAGGCCGAGCCCCATGCCGGGCATGGCCATGCCGCTCGTCATCAGCCAAGGCTCGATATCATCGGCATCGAGCGCCACCTTCCCCTCGCCTTCCAGAAGACCTTCCGCTTGTCGGAGCGTTCCGGAGTAGGAGGCCGTGAGATGTTCGGCGGTGAATTCGAGCGCCGCATCGAGTCCTCCGCCCAGCGTTCCCTTGGCCGTAAGCTTGGTGTCTGCCGACCCGACGGCGCCGAGCGGCAGGACAGGCAGCCCGTAGAGCGCCATCAGCGCTTCGGCATTCTCATTCGCGGCCGAGAAGGAAATCGAAATCGGAGTGGCGGGATCGAGCGGCGCACTTCCGGAGCCCGACAGGGAAAATGTGCTGGCGCCAGCAGTTCCGTTCGCGTTGATGATCAGGCCGGACGTGGCGTCGGCGCTTCCGACGACATCGATGCGGGTGTCCTCGAACAGGCCAGCATAAGCTTCCGCCCGCGTCGCCAGGGCGGCCAGCAGCGCATTGTCCGGAAATTGTTTCGCAAAGCGTTTGGCGAGCGGCGCAAGATCGACCGCGACGATCGAAGCATCGAGCTTGCCCGATGGTTTCTCCGGCAGGTCGCGCAACGTTCCCGTGGCGCTGACGGTGGCGCCTTCCAATCCGCCGATCGACAGACGGTCGATCTCGATCTGGCTGCCGCGCAGGCGCAGCGACGTGTCGACCGTTTCCGCCTCCAG
This sequence comes from Mesorhizobium sp. 1B3, assembly GCF_050958605.1. Classification (NCBI taxonomy): domain Bacteria; kingdom Pseudomonadati; phylum Pseudomonadota; class Alphaproteobacteria; order Hyphomicrobiales; family Phyllobacteriaceae; genus Mesorhizobium; species Mesorhizobium sp. 1B3. The sequence goes on from NZ_JBJHDO010000019.1 coordinate 16,549, forward strand.
CCCCGCCACGGAGACGGGACCGGCCTTGACCGAGAGATCGAGGTCGCGCTGGGCGAGTTGCGTCATGCCCTGGCCGCTGACAAAGAGGGAGGCGAAGGCCGTCAGGCCGTCGACGTCGAGTGCGTCTCCGTCGAGCTTGATCGCCATGGTCGGGTTGGCATCGGCAGGATGTCGGCTGTCCACCGCGCCGTTGAATTTCGCGTTGCCGAGGACGAGTTCGAGATCGTCGAAGAATTGGCGTTGCCGGGTCAGGTCGACTTTCGCCTTGAAGCCGGCAGCGGGCAAACGGCGAATCGCGTCGTCGACATCGCGCGACAGCCATGCCGCGAATCCGGAGGGCTGGCCGACCGCCAGCAGGAGCGATCCCTGAAAGCCCAGTCCGTCCTGCGTGCGCAGAAGCCCGTTTGCTTCGAGCGTCGTGCGGCCCGGAAGCGTCGCGGCAAGCGACTTCATGTTCCAGCCTTCCGCAGCCGGCTCGGCCGAAATGATGACGTCGCGCACGGTCGTATCCCCGGCGACCACCGCGGGCAACCTGACATCCACCGATCCGGGGATGGTCGGCTTGGGAAGGTCGGCGAGCACCTGCTCCAGCGCGGCGAGCCGGCTTTCGAGCGTGAGGGCGCTCACCTTTTCGGCCTCGGCGACATTCTCGTCGAAGCGCAATTGCGCACCATCCGCCTGAATCGCAAAATGCGGTTCGGCGCCCAGTTCAATGATGCCGCTTCCGTCCGCCGTATAAGGATTGTCGAGAGGTCCGGTCTCGAATCGGAGTGTCTGGAATTCGAGCCGGCGATGGTCGAGCGCGAACTTGCCGTTCAGCCGATAAGGAGAAGGCGCACCCGCCACCGGCACGCCCTGCCGCGGCTCCTGTCCGGACGAGGGTTTGGCCGCGCCCCGCGGCTCGTTCCTGCCGGCTGCCCTTGCGTCGACCCGGAAGCTGCCGGCATAGAGGCCCGCCCCATCCTTCAGCCGAATGTCGCCATCGGCTTCAATGGCCAAGGGATAGACGGCAGGATCCGCCTTGATGCGCAGCCGCAGCGTCCCGGTCTCGTCGACCCTTCCCGTCGAAACCGTGACGGCGGTGTCCATCCCATCGAGGCGAAGCGTTCCGTCGGCACGCCAGGGGCCGGCCACCGAGCGTGCCGAAACTTCGGCGTTGATCTTCGAAAGCACATGATCGCGCCCGCCGAAACCGTGGCGGATCGTCACTTGACCGTCGGTTACCGTCAGCTTCTCCAGTGCGATCTGCGTGGCGTCGAATGGCGAGGAAGGCCGCACGGCCCAGTCTATCGCGCCATTTTCGCCGATGCCGATCGTCATCCGCGGACGCACCAGGCGCATGTCGAAGATCAGGAATTCGCCCTGCATGAACGGGGCGAGCTCGGCATCCATGGAGAAGGTCTCGACCGTCATGGCCGGCTCGCCGGCCGGTCCGCCAGCTACGGAGATGTCGGAAAAGGAGACGGACGGGAATGGCAGCAGCCGGGCACTCACATCGCCCCGCACGGTGACCTTGCGGCCGAGCATGGCGCTCGCCTCGCGCTCGAAACTCGCCCGGTAAGACGTCCAGTTGATAAAATACGGCCCTACCAGCGCCAGGGTGAGCGCCAGGACGACAAGGCCGCCGATAAACACAAAAAGTCGCGCCAGCACCTTCTCTCGCTATCGCCTGCCGCGTGAACCGTGGAACCCCAGGACGGGATTACACTCTAACCCCATCGGCATGTCGATAAAGAGGCAATTTCGGCGCATGCCCAGTTCCCTGCACCATCAATCCGGATGTGTGGCGTGGCGGTTTCGAGGCCGCGCCGAGGTTTAGCTTGACATTCTGGATGCGGCCAAAGTTACAAAGGGATTTTTGGGCGAAGCAGGTGATCACCGAAATCGAAGACTACTTCACGAAAGGCTGCGGGCGCTGCGAGCGTTTTGACACACCAGATTGCTCGACGCGGCAATGGACTGATGGCCTGAACGAACTTCGCCGAATCTGCCTCGGTTCAGGGCTGGTTGAGACGGTGAAATGGGCGCACCCGTGTTATATGCATAAGGGTCGCAATATCGTGATAATCGGCGCCCTTCGCGGCGACTTCCGCCTAAGTTTTTTCAATGCGGCACTGATGAAGGACCCCGAAGGCGTGCTCGAGAAGCAGGGGCCGAATACGCGGCATCCCGACATGATCCGTTTTGTGGATAATGCACAAGTGGCGAAGTTGGAGCCGATCATCCTTTCCTATTTGGACGAGGCGATGGGTTATGCGGAGGCGGGCATCAAGCCGCCGAAAGAGGAAAGCGAAATCGAACTGCCTGATGAGTTGATCGAGGCGCTGGATTCCGATCCTGAACTTGCAGAAGCTTTTCACGATCTGACGCCAGGGCGGCGGAAAAGCTATGCGATCATCCTCAACTCGTTGAAGAAATCCGAAACGCGAACGTCCCGCATCGCCAAACTCCGCGGCAACATCCTCGCGGGAAAAGGCGCAACCGAGCGGTGAATCGATAGCTCGGGCTTCCGCAATATGGCGTGTGGGCAGGCGTCAGACTGCGTCGCGCTTGGCCTGCGCCACCTTCCCGGCCTTGCGCTGCCGACCCGCCTCCATGGGCCGCACCAGGTTTTTCGCCTTCTCATTCGCCACCGCGCGCATGCCTTGATGCGCGTGGCGGGTATTGAAGTCAGTCCCGTTCCTCGACGCCGTCTCTTTCATGGCCAGGGCCCTGCGCGCATTCTCGGCCAGTTCCATCTGGGCCGCCAGTTGCCGCCGTCGTTCGACCTCGCCATTGGTGCGCCGCATCGCCATCGCGAGCACCGCGAGCTTGAGCTGCGACCCACCGTCCGCCTTGGAGGGGGTGGCCCCTCGCGCCTTTCCCTTGCCACGCATTTCGCGCCGCCGCTGATGGGCGATGGTCTGGGCCTTGTCGCGCCGTTCCCGCAGATGTTTGACCAGGCCTGTCAGGTCCTTGTCCGACAGGTTCTGGATTTCGGGCTGGTGCGACTTGTCGACGAGCTCGCGTTCGTCGGCGTCCAGCGCACGTGCTTCCTCCTTGCGGGAAATCGCCATCTTGTCCTCCCGATCCTATCGCCGGCAGTCGAAGCCGGCAGCTCACTCACGAGAGTTTCCGGCTAAAAGCCGGAAGGGTCAAGGCGAGCGGGTCAGGCCAGCATCGCGAAGATCTTGCCCGGGTTCATAATGTCGTCGGGATCGAGCGCACGCTTGATGCTGCGCATGATGTCGACGCCGTGCCCATGCTCGCGTTCGAGATAGGGCATCTTGCCCTGGCCGATGCCGTGCTCGCCGGTGCACGTGCCCTCCATCGCGATCGCCCGCATGTTGAGCCGCGAGACGAAGGCTTCGGCCTGGGCGATCTCGCCGGGATCGTTCACATCCATCAGCACCAGAACGTGGAAATTGCCGTCGCCCACATGTCCGACGATCGGCGCGATCAATCCCGAGGCGGCGATGTCGGCCTCCGTCTCGGCGATGCATTCGGCAAGCCTGGAGATCGGCACGCAGACATCCGTCGACAACCCCTTGGCGCCTGGCCTCAACGTGAGGGAAGACCAATAGGCGTCGTGCCGCGCTTTCCAAAGCTTGGCCCGCTCTTCCGCGACGCTGGTCCACAGGAACGGCCCGCCCCCGTATTCGGCGGCAATTTCGCCGAAGCTCCCGGCCTGCTCCGCGACCCCGGCGTCGCTGCCGTGGAACTCGACGAAAAGACAGGGGCTCTCCGGATAATCGAGCTTCGAATAGGCCTTCATCGCCCGCATCTGCAGTGCGTTGACCACTTCGATCCGCGCCACCGGTATGCCCATCTGGATGGTCGTGATCACCGCCTTGCAGGCATCCTCCACGCTCGGGAACGGGCACACCCCTCCGGATACCGCTTGGGGAATGCCGTAGAGCTTGAGAGTGAGCGAAGTGATGACGCCGAGCGTGCCTTCGGACCCGACGATCAGACGTGTCAGGTCGTAGCCGGCGGACGATTTCTTCGCGCGGCCGCCGGTCGTCACCACACTTCCGTCAGCCATCACCGCGGTCAGGCCGAGCACGTTCTCGCGCATCGTGCCGTAGCGCACCGCGTTGGTGCCCGAGGCACGCGTAGCCGCCATGCCGCCCAGCGTGGCGTTGGCGCCCGGGTCTATCGGGAAGAACAGTCCGGTGTCGCGCAGATGCTGGTTGAGCGCCTCGCGCGTCACACCCGGTTCGACGATGCAGTCGAGATCCTCGGCATTGACGGCAAGGATACGGTTCAGCCCCGAAGTGTCGATCGAAATGCCGCCGCCCGGCGCATTGACGTGGCCTTCGAGAGACGTGCCCACTCCAAAGGGGATGACTGGAACCCGATGGTCGGCACAGGCGCACACGATGTCCTGGACCTCTTCAACCGATTGGGGAAAGGCAACGCCGTCCGGCGCCTGGGTCGGAATATAGGTCGTGGTATGGCCGTGCTGTTCGCGCAGCGACTTGCCGGTCTGGAAACGGTCTCCCAGACGCTGCTTGAGGATGCCGAGCACGGTCTCGATCCCCGCCTCGTTGCGTGCGACTGTGGTCAGGTCGCTCAGGGCCATGATTCCTCCGCGATTGGACCATCGACGGTCCGAGTGTCTATTTACTACGGGGCTAGTCGCCTATCCCTGGAAAGTCCAGCCCGATCGTTTGCGCAAACCCAAGAGGAGCCGAAATGCCGCTTCCCACACCCTTCGTTTCCCATGTCATGGAAGTGGAGAAGGAATGGATCGACTACAACGGCCATATGAACATGGCCTATTACAACGTGCTGTTCGACCGCTGCACGGACGGCGCCTTCGATCTCTTGGGCCTCGGTGCGGAATATGCGCGCACCCGGAAACTGACCATCTACACCGCGGAAGTGCATGTCTGCTATGTGCGGGAACTGCATTTGGCCGACCGGGTGACCGCGACTTTCCAGCTCCTGGACCACGACGACAAGCGGCTTCGTGCCTACAAGGAGCTTCGCCATGCCGACGGCTGGCTTGCCGCGACATGCGAGACGCTGTCGCTGCATGTCGACATGGAAGGCCCGAAGGTCGTTCCCTTTCCCCCGGACGCGCTGGCGCGGGTCGAAGCGATGCATCGAGCGCATTCGGCCCTGCCGGCGCCGGCGCGCGCCGGTCGTTCGATCGGGATCAAGCGGAAACCGGCTCACTGTTAACCTTAACAATGTTTTAAAGTGGAAGAAGCCCGCAACCCGGTTGATCCCCGGATGCTGATGGGCGACATGATGTCAGCATCGCTTCATTGCGTTCGGGCCGGGGGCGGCTGACTTGAGGCATGACGGTGACGACGGATATTCAAGCGGAGGCCGAACGACTGGCGTCCGATCCGCGCCTGACGGACTATGACTTCTGGCGGACGCTGAAGAATGTCGACAACGAGATATACCGCATAGCCAGCATCAGGCAGCCGATCCCGATCGAGATGCTGCGCTGGCGACGCATCCTCAAGCGCGCGCGATCGAGGCGCAGAGGCTGGAAGTAGCACCAGCGGCTATGAGGATCGATCGGCCCCGGGGCAAGCCCTCATCCGCCTGCCGGCACCCTCTCCCCGTCTTGGTGTTAGGACGGGGAGAAGACCGATGCCGTCTTCGCTGTCGCCAATCGCCCGCCGTCGCGACTGGCGAAACCCAGGCGGCCGTCGTCTCTCTCCCCGTTTTTTGGAAGGGGGAGAGATGTCCGGCAGGACAGTGAGGGGCCACTTGCGACCGGTCAAAGATCAACACCCATGGTACAGGACGCGCGCGGGCTTCGAAGCCACTCCGGCAATCGAGCCTTGATAGAGCGTCACATGGATCAGCCTTGCTGCGGCCTCCAGTCGGCAGACGGTATGACGTTGATCATCCACGGGACGCCGAACTTGTCGACCAGAGAGCCGAAGCCCGGCGACCAGAAGGTCTCGCTAAACGGCATGATCGCCCTGCCCCCTTCGGACAATTGGTCGAACCAGCGCTGACCCTCGGTCTTGTCCTCGGTGTGCAGTGTGACGTCGAAGCCGTTTTTGGGCTTGTCGATGTTAGGCGCCCATCCGACGTCCATGTCGGCTCCCATCAGCGCCTGGTCGCCGACTTCGAGCCAGCAGTGCATGAGCCAGTTCTTGTACTTTTCGTCGCTGATCGGCATGTCCGGAGGCGCATCGCTGTAGGGCATCGCGGCGGTGATCTTCCCGCCCAGGACCTTGGCGTAGAACTCGAATGCTTCGCGGCATTGGCCCTGAAAGCTCAAGCTGGTCACAATCTTCATGGTCTCTTCCTTGCCTTCGGTTGGGATTGGTGATTGACGTCTTTCCATATACGTTGATATCAACGTAAATACCCTACGGATGTCAACCTTTCAGATGCATCAGTCTGGCACCCTTATCTTCGAGACCACACTTCATGTGCGTCATGCCTGCCTATGCCTGCACGCACAGCAGGCAGCGCGAGCTCTCGCACGCCGCTTCGACGTCGCGCTGAAGCCCGTCGGCATCACCAGCGGGCAATTTTCCCTCCTCATGTCGCTCAACCGACCGGAACCGCCGGGCCTCGGCAGCGTGGCGGCACTGCTGGCGCTGGACAGGACGACGCTCACGGCGAACCTCAAGCCGCTGGAGCGTCGAGGCCTCGTCGAGACGGCAGCCGACCCGAAGGACAGACGCGCCAGGCGGCTGCGCCTGACACCGGACGGCCGATCCGTTCTGGTCGCGGCGCTACCGATCTGGCAGCATCTTCACGCGGAGGTAGAAGTGTCGCTATCCGACCCCGATCGTCTGCGCGCCGAACTGAGCCTCTTGTCGAAATCCGACGAGCAGCACGGCATCGCGGGATAATTGCATTTTCGTCGGTGAGCAGCAGGAGCCAGCGGGTCGCCCGAGCTCGGTGCGTCGAACTTCTGCTTCTCGTCGGCAAAGAGCTTGGGCGAAGCCTTCAGCTTCTCCAACAGCCGCGCGTTCTCGGCCTCGTGCGCCAGCACCATCGCCTTCAGCGTAATCGGGTCGTCGGGGAGTTGCTGATAAAACTGCCGCTCAGGCTCAAGCGTAAGGGCAAGTCCAGACACAAGCCGATGATCCCAGAACAGAATCGGAAAACTCACAGATCAGCCGCCATCCAGGAAGGTGGCCTCAGAACAACGCTTACGCTGATAAAGGCTGCGTACAATTTGAGCAGCTCTTGTTCCCACCCCTACGAAGCTCTGAAAGCCGATAAGTCTGCCGCGCCCACCATCAAATAGGCAGAAGTTCCGGGTATGTTCTCAACCGGAAGCTTCATAGAAAAGCTGCCCTCATGCTCCAGGGCATCTGTACTTGACAGCAGTCAGGTGTGATCACATAGTGCGATCAAGAAGTGGGATAAAAAATCGCCCTGTTCCGGGAACTGCATACTGACGATCCATAGCAGATAGCAAACCAAAGGGAGCAAGTGCATGTCGAAAGCGAAGCGTCTCATCGCGGCCGGGATTATTGGCCTTACTTCGATGTTCAGTTCGAGCCATTCGTTCGCGGCAGAGGACGTTAACATCCGCTTCAGTTACAAACTGAAAGGCGAGTACGGCTTCTTCTATCTAGGCCAGGAAAAAGGAGTCTATTCTCAGGCCGGCCTTGCGACCAATTTTGGTGAAGGCGCGAGCTCGCAAGCCGCGCTCGGATCGCTTATTCAAGGTCAGGATGACCTGATCGTTCTTCCGGGGATATTCGCAATATCCGCAATTCAGAAGGGCATGCCGATCAAGATCGTAGCGCTTTACCAGCCCGCCGCGCCGACTGTTCTGGTGTCGCATCCAGAGAAGCCCCTTAACACACCCAAAGATCTCGAAGGTAAGACAATCGCCGCTCCCATCGGCGAAACGGGAACAACTTATCTTGACGTATTTTGCGAAGTTAATGGCGTCGACTGCAGCAAAATCAAGAAAATTCAGATCGATGTCCAGGCTCGCGTCTCCCAATTCTTGACCAATCAGATCGACGTGATTGCCGCCTATAAGACTAACGACCTGCCCATTCTTGAAGCGAAAACTGGTACCACTTTCTCGGTGCTCGACCAAGTCCAGTATGGCCTGATTGTGCCTGGCATGGCCGTGGTGGCAAGCGACAACGGGATCGCGAACAAACCGGACGTTTTGAAGAAGTTCCTTGCTTCCACAGCGATTGCAATCGAACAAACACGATCTGAGCCCCAGGCAGCGGTCGCTGCCTTGAAGGCTGTCTGGCCGAAAGGCCCCGCTGACGCTGTCGTTCACAAGCAGATCGAAGCCACTTCTGCCTCCATCCCCGCTTCCGGTGAAAACCCAGTCGGATGGGTCAATGAGAAGTCGATTGCCGACGCCCTCAAGCTTCTTGATGAGGGAAGCCCGGCTGCCCAGAGGCCTATTTCCGAGTTCTACACCAACGCATTGCTGCAAAAGTAACGATTTCGTCATGAGGCTCAGGAGGTACAAATGCCAGCGTTTGGCGAGCCTCCTGAGCTGCCCGCTTTCGGTTAATTTAATGCATCGCGGCTTTGTTCGCGAGCTTTGACAGAACACGACCCTCGAAAGATCAAAAGATTGAAGCCTGCTCCGTTCGAGTATCACCGCCCAGATACTATAGAGTCCGTTATAAAGCTGCTTGAGGATTATGGTGGCGACGCCAAGATCATTGCTGGCGGACAGAGCCTTTTGCCAATGCTGGCTTTTCGCCTGCTCGCGCCAAGTGCACTGGTCGATATTTGTCGCGTACCTGATCTAAACAACACAACTTTCAGCGAACACGGAGTTGCCCTGGGTGCCAGGTTACGCTGGGTCGACATCGAGAGGGATCTCCAGCTTCGTAGTCGCTATCCTTTGCTTGTGGCGGGCGTAGAGCACATCGCCCATTATCAAATTCGCAATCGCGGGACGATCGGGGGCAGCCTGGCACACGCTGACCCTGCGGCCGAATTTCCTGCTCTCGTCCTCATTCATGAGGGCCAGATCCAAGTTCAAGGTGTCGGCGGGTCAAGGCTGATTCCTGCGGACAGCTTTTTTCACGGAATGCTGACGACTGACTTGGCGGAAGACGAAATTATCACCGGCGTCCATCTCCCTGCATGGCCCTCAACCAGATACTGGTCCTTTAAAGAGTTCGCCCGACGCACCGGAGATTTCGCACTTGCCGGGGTTGCGTTGCATTTTCAACTCAACGAGGGTCGGATTGCTGAGCCACGAATAGTGGCGTTCGGGATAGATGATCGTCCCGTTATCCTCGCACCGTTGCAATCGATATTGGATGGAGCGTTGCCCACTCCAGAAACGTTTGCAGCGATTGGCGCCGCAGCGACCAAACTGGATGTGATTGATCCCCCCTCGGACCTCCAGGCGTCATCCGATTATCGCCGCGCAATTTTAGGCGTCCTTGTTGAACGTGCCCTTGTGGACGCCTTCGACAAAAGAGGAGGAGCCCGTTGACACAGCCCATCGACATTAATCTGAATGTCAACGGACGAGACGTTCGCGTGTCCGTTGAACCACGGCGAAGTCTCGCTGACTGCCTACGTCATGACCTTTCGCTTACCGGCACTCATGTCGGCTGTGAACACGGTGTCTGTGGCGCATGCACCGTCATGATCGATGGCGAAGCAGTAAGATCCTGCCTGGTACTGGCTGTGCAAGCTGAGGATCGTCTGGTGGAGACCGTCGAAGGTTTGGCAACTGACGATTGCCTTGGGGTAATCCAGGATGAGTTTCGGAACAACCACGCTTTGCAATGCGGATTTTGCACCCCTGGCATTCTCATGACTGCCCAATCACTCCTTAGCGCTGAGCCAGAAGCCAGCAATGACCGCATCCGTGAGGTTCTCTCAGGTCATATTTGTCGCTGCACCGGATACATTCCAATCGTGACGGCCATCGCAAAAGCCCGGGATCGCTTGTCCGCAGCCAGCCGAGATCACTGATGCAGTTGAAAAATAGTCGCTATGTTGGCCAGCCGCTGCCACGTGTCGAAGATTTTCGTCTTTTGACCGGCAATGGCCTGTTTGTTGATGACTTCCACAGGCCGAATATGACGTTTGCAGTGGTCGTTCGCAGTCCGGTCGCACATGGGCGGCTGATGAGTATAGATGCCTCAGCAGCGCAAGCACTGGATGGTGTATATGCAGTTTTGAGCGCCAAAGATCTCGGCCCCGAAATACCACGCATTCCTTTCCGTATCGCAGCGTTTAAAGAGGCGACCCCCTTTCAGCAGCCTGTAATCGCGAAGGATAAAGTTCGCTATGTGGGCGAGCCCGTTGCAGTGGTCATAGCTGAGAGCCAAGCTATCGCCGAGGATGCGTCTGAGCTCATACAGATTGAGATTGACGAACTGCCACCGATTGCCTCTTCACGCGACAGCGTTCGTGGAGACGCTTTGATGCTTGAGGAGTTGAGCTCAAACATAGCGTTTCAATACAATATAGACCGCGGAAACGTAGCTGATGTCTTTTCCGGTGCATTCTACAAGAGAAGGGAAACGTTCTACGTCCAACGGCACACTGCCGTTCCCATGGAGATGCGCGGCTTGGTCGCGGATTGGGATGAAAGCAATTGTCGCATGTCGGTTTGGGGCGCTGCAAAGGTTCCATTCTTCAATCGGCATGTTCTCGCCGAAATGCTGGGTCTCCCCGACAATCGCGTGGATCTGATCGAATTGGACGTTGGCGGCGGGTTTGGCGTTCGCGGAGAATTCTACCCAGAAGATTTTCTAATACCCTTTGCGGCGCGTCACTTGCAAAAACCTGTCAAATGGGCCGAAGACCGACGCGAACATTTGATGGCGACGAACCACTCGAGGGAATTCGACTGTGAACTCGAAATCGCGTGCGACGCGCAAGGCAAGGTCCTGGGTTTGCGTGGCAAGGTCGTCGCTGATCTCGGGGCATATGTAGGGACGACCGGTGGAATTCTCGCATCCCGCGCCGCTCAATTCATGCCTGGGCCCTATGATATTCCAGCCTTAAGTATCGACGTTCTTTCGGTGGCGACCAACAAGACGCCGTCAGGGAGCTACCGCGGCCCCGGCCGCTTCGAGTCCTGTTTTGCTCGAGAACGGCTGTTCGATATCGCAGCACGAGATCTTGGGATCGACCCCGTTGCTTTTCGACGCCAGAATTTGTTGAAACCAGATCAACTCCCATACCCGACGGGGAAGCTTGTTCCTTATGAGCAGGACGCGTCGTACGACCACGGCGACCATCTCGCCGTCTTACGCCGCTGTGCCTCGGAAATAGGATGGGAAGAAAAGGCCCACTTGCGTGGTCGCGAAGTCGACGGCCGGTATCACGGGATAGGCTTCGGCAGCTTTATCGATAGCAGTGGGGCCGGACCAAAGGAAAATTGTCGCATCCGGCTTGAACAAGATAGCCGGGTATCAGTTTTCATAGGTTCGTCTGCCCTTGGTCAAGGGATAGAAACAGGACTCTCACAGATCTGCGCAGACGCGCTTGAAGTTTCGATCGAGCGCGTGGGTATATATCACGGATCGACAACCCTGCTTGACGAGGGGTTTGGGTCTTTCCATTCGCGTTCGATAATTATGGGTGGGAATGCCATTGCCGATGCTGCCGAGAACCTCAAGTCCCTCCTTAGGGTGGAAGCAGCAAGGTTGTTGGGCTGCGATATCGCCAATGTCCAATATGGAAATGAGATGTTTACGGCTCCAGCCCAGGACCCGCTCTCCATTGTCGACCTGGCTCGTCAATTGCCCAACACCATCGAGGCCGACGGTACGTTCGGGACAAAGCTCAAGCCATACGGATACGGAACGCATGCCGCACATGTGGCGGTAGACATACGAACGGGTCATGTGGAGGTTATCGATTACGTCGCCGTCGAGGACGTGGGAAAGATGATCAACCCGCTTCTGGTCCATGGCCAGAAAATTGGGGCAATCGTGCAAGGGCTCGGAGGGGTCTTTCTGGAGCAACTTTCCTATGATGAGAATGCGCAGTTTCTCACCGGCTCGTTGGCAGATTACCTCCTGCCAACGTCAACAGACTATCCTAACATACGAGCCATTTGTCTCGATCTGACCCGCACCGGACGCAATCCCATGGGCGTAAAGGGCGTTGGCGAAGATGCCATCGCGCCGGTTGCCGCCGTCATCGGGAATGCCGTCGCAGACGCGTTATCGACCTTTGGCGTTCAACCAGCACGCCTACCGCTGACTCCCTGTGCCATTTGGCAATTGTTGTGTGACACCGCGCAAAATAGGACTGAATAATCCTACTAGTATTCTCCGAGGTAAAAGCAATGGATATGACTGGTGAACAACTCATCCCGGCTCCAAGAGAGGTCGTCTGGAGTGCATTGAACGATATTGCTATCCTGAAAGACTGTATACCCGGATGCACATTTCTGGAAAAACTGGAAGACGACTCCTTGACAGCTAAATCGGCTCTGCGGATTGGGCCAATCAAAGCAACATTCACGGGCAAAGTGACTTTTAGCAACATCGTCCCTATGCAGGGATATTCGATTATAGGGGAAGGCCAAGGTGGTGTTGCAGGCTTTGCCAAGGGCGGTGCCGATGTCCATCTCAGAGACGACGAACGCGGAACAATCCTAGTCTATACGGCGAAAGCGGACATAGGCGGTAAACTGGCACAATTGGGGTCGCGACTTATTGATGCTACAGCCCGGAAACTGGCCGGGGAGTTTTTCGAGAAATTTGCGTCAGAGGTAGCCTCTAAGGCAATGGCCGAAAGCACGTCTCCAGCTTAGCCACTTGAGGCCCGTCACGAACATCCGGGAACGAGTTAAGGACGCTCCGCTTTCCAGTGGGGTCGCAGAATCGGTCGCGGTGGTTCCGCGGTTCGCGCCCGATGACTGTGTCGCGCGCTGGATATCGTCGGCCGCACGTCGCGTTGCGCGTCCCAGCCGGTCATGGTGGACGCGTCTCCTTAGAGATGATCGGGTCTCAGTTGGACGCTTCAATCAACGTCCTGATTGAAGCGTGAGCGGCGTATGTTTTCGGCGCGCCGAGTGGGTCGTTCGGCGGCAATTGTCCGGCTTCCGCCGCAGTGTTTGGCCCTTTGGCCTCCTCCTTAGCCCTGGCCGCCATCCAGGGGATGCAGAGGCCCTTCGAGACGATGAAACTGCCGGTCTGCCGTGGTGAAAAAGGCGAGTGACCGGCCGGCGTCGAAGTCGTCGATGTGAACGACGGTCGCGCCGTCCGCCTCCTGCCAGGAGATGGCGAAGGCACCGCCCTCGAGACGCCGCCACTCGAAGCTCACAGTCGCGGTATTTCCCGCCAAGGCGCCGCTGGTGATGGCATAGGTCAGCGACCGGCCGTCTTCGGCATAGGCATTCTCCGCGACGAGACCACCATAGTCGACCTCGAAGCGCCGCCCCGCCATGGGAAAGAGTGTCGTATTCATATTCGGGTTCCCTCTTCTTGCGTTACGCTTCACAGGGCCGCAGCGCCCTGCTCTTCCGGCTACCGAGCCAGACCAGCACCAAACCGGCGGCCGCGAGCACGCCGCCCGCGACGGGAACGGCCGCATAGCCGAGGCCAAGGCTGATGACCCCTGCGCCGATGGCAGCACCCAGCGCGTTGCCGAGATTGAAGGCTCCGACGTTGATGGAGGACGCCAGACCGGGGGCTTCCGACGCGGCTTGCATCACGCGCATCTGCACCGGCGGAACGATGGCGAAAGCCGCGGCGCCCCAGACGAGGAGACCGATGGCCGCTCCCGCATGACTGCCGAAGGCCAGCGGAAGGACAAGCATGATCGCGGCAAGCGCACCAAGGAATATCTTGGTCGCACCATCGAGCGACCAGTCAGCCAGCCGGCCGCCCAGCCAGTTGCCGATGGTAAAACCGACACCTATCAGTGCCAGCCCGAAGGTGACGAAGCTGTCGGATGCGCCGGTCAGCGTCTCGAGAATGGGCGCGACATAGGTATACAACGTGAACATCGCCCCCGCCCCCATAACGGTTGTCGCCATGGCAAGCAGCACCGCGGGTCTGGTGAGCACGGCGAGTTCGCGCTTCACGTTGGGCATCGCCCCACGTTCGCCCTTTGGAAGGGCCATCCACAGCGCCGTGATGGCAACGATGCCAATAAGTGCCGTTCCGGCGAAGGCCATGCGCCAGCCGATCTGCTGGCCGACCCATGTGGCGGCCGGAACGCCGCCGATATTGGCGATCGTCAGCCCCATGAACATGGCGGCCACCGCGCTTGCCTGCTTCTCCTTGGGCACGACGCTTGCGGCCACCACCGCGCCCAGGCCGAAGAAGGCGCCATGGTTGAGGCTTGTGACCAGCCGGGCAAGGAGCAGCGTGAAGTAGCCCGGCGCCACCGCCGACATCAGGTTGCCGACGGCGAAGATAGCCATCAGAAGGATCAGCGCCGTACGCTTGCCGAAGCGGCTGAAGGCCAGCGTCATGATCGGCGCGCCGACCATCACGCCGATCGCATAGGCGCTGATGAGGAGCCCAGCGGTCGGGATCGACACGTCGACCCCTTGGGCGATGACCGGCAAAAGCCCCATCGGTGAGAACTCGGTCGTGCCGATACCGAAAGCGCCGATCGCAAGAGCGAGCAGCGCCCCGCGGGCGGGTGAGGATGTTTCGGCCGTCGGAGCGGCCGTCGAGACATGGGCATTCATGATGGTTGCTCTCCTTAAGCGTCCCAGGCCGGAGCGAGGCCGGGAGGGCTGACAAGCCGGCCATCCGGGCGCGCAAGCTCGGCGATGGCGGCCATGTCGGCCTCGTCGAGGGCGAAATCGAAGATCGCGATGTTTTCCGCGACGCGTGCTGGGTTCGCCGTTTTGGAAAGGGCGACATAGCCCTGCTGGACCAGCCAGCGCAGACCGACCTGCGCGGCGCTCTTGCCGTATTTCGCGCCGATCTGCTGCAGGATCGGGTCCTTCGGCACGGCGCCGTCGGCCATGCTGTAGTAGGCGGTGATGGCGACGCCGCTGTCCCTTGCGGCAGCGACAAGTGCGCGCTGGGGAAGATAGGGATGCAGTTCTACCTGGTTGGTGACGATCGGCGCCTTGGCGCGCTCGATGGATTCCCGCATCTGCGCGATGTTCTGGTTGGAGACGCCGATGAACCGGGTCTTGCCGGCTGCCTTCACGGCATCCAGCATCTCGATCTGCGTCGCGACTGGCACCTTGTCGGCCGGCCAGTGCAGGAGAAGAAGGTCGACCCGGTCGACTTTCAACTTGTCGAGGCTCTCGTTGACCGAGGCCGAGAATCTGCCGGGGCTGTAGTTATCGACCCAGACCTTGGTGGTCAGGAACAAATCCTCGCGGCGAGCACCGGCGGCCTGAAGCGCCCGGCCGAGCGCGGCCTCGTTTTGGTAGATCTGCGCGGTATCGAAATGGCGGAAGCCGCCCTCGAGCGCGGCTGGGATGACGCGCTCCACCTCCGCGTCGGACATGCGGAACACGCCGAAGCCGAGAGCGGGAATCGTCGCGCCATGGGCGGTGACATTTTGCATCGGAAAAAACTCCTTCTGGATTGGTCAAGCGGCCTTGACCGCGCTGGACAGGTTGAGCGCCGGCATGATGTCGGACGCGATTTCATCGAGAACTTCGGCCGGCGCGCGCTGCGACTGCCGAATATTGATGGCGAGATGGTCGACGCCCGCATCGGCCAGCGCCTGGAAATGCGCAAGGACGGCACGGCGTCCTCCCCGTGCGCCGAAGCGGATCGGCGCGAGTGGCGCGAAGGCGTCACTGTCGAGGTCGAGATGGAACGCGCTGATGAAGGCCGCGCGGTCCGCCGTGGCCTCCGCCCAGCCTGCGGCCTGGGAACGAAGGCGGTGGACGCCGCTGGGATAGACGAAGCGGCCGTCCATATGCGCCGCGAGCCAGGAATCCTCCTGACGAGCCTGACCGGCTACGACGAGTGGAATGGTCGGCTGTATCGGGCGGGGCAGAAGATCGAGCTGCGGAACGCGTTCGCCGTCGACCGGTAAACCACCGGGCTGCCAAGCTGCGCGGAAATAATCCACCGCCTGCCTGAATGTTTCGCCCCGCTTTTCGAAATCGAGCCCCAGAAGCGGGTACTCGACGGGACGGTCGCCGGAGGCGACACCCAGGATCAGCCGGCCGCCTGACAGCACGTCGACGGAAGCTGCCGCCTTGGCCGTCATCATCGGATGGCGGATCGGCAGCACGACGGCGGCCGTGCCGAGCGCCATGCGCCGGGTGATGCCCGCCAGATAGCCGAGCAGGACGAAGACGTCATGCACTGAGCCGGCGTCGCCCATATTGACCTGATCGAAGATAGGAACATCGCGCATCCATACGGCGGAGAAGCCGAGATCCTCTGCCTTGCGGACCAGATCGGTCTGGGCGCTAAGGTCCGGAACGCCACGCGGGCGACCAGAGGCAGCGCGGCGAGCTTCGCCGGCCGGCGACCAGTCATTGTCGAGCGGCAGTTCGATGCCGAGGGTCATACGTCCTGGGACGTAGATGAGATCGAGAGCGGATGTGTTTGTCATGCGCCACCAAATAATGCGGTGACGTAACCTTGATAATCAGCCCGATTTCCACATCATCTGTGAAACGAAATCATAAACGAGGCGATCATGGATAACCGGACGGGCGAGATGCAGGTATTCATGCGCGTGGTGGAGACGGGAAGTTTTTCCGAAGCGGCGCGGCTGCTGCGCATGACGCCGTCGACGGTCAGCAAGCTGATCTCGCGCGTGGAGGCACGGTTGGGGGTGCGCCTCGTCGAGCGTTCCACGAGGCGTTTGTCGCTGACCACAGAAGGACAAATCTATTATGAGCGCAGCCAGGCGCTGCTTCAGGACCTCGATCTGATCGAGCGGGAGCTGTCGCATGGGGCCGCGGCGGCTGGCGGCAGAGTCCGGGTCAACGTGTCGGTCGCGTTCGGGGTGCTGGGTCTGGAGCCGCTCTTGCCCGAGTTCTGGCGCACTTATCCCAACATCGTCGTCGACCTGTCGCTCTCGGATGAGATCGTTGATCTTTATCTCGACCGCACCGACATCGCTTTCCGGGTGGGACCTCTCCCCGATTCAGGCATGGTCGCGCGCCGCATCGGGGTGGCTCGCCGCAAGATCGTGGCTTCGCCCGCCTATCTCGGCCGCTGCGGGACGCCGCGAGAGGTCGAGGATCTCTCCCGGCACAATTGCCTGGGCTTCAACTTCCGCCGCGCTGCACCGGTCTGGCCCCTGAAGGAAAGCGGGCGGATCGTCGATCGCATGGTCAACGGCTCACTGCTTGCCAACAATGGCGAGACCGTGCGGCGCATGGCGCTCGCCGGCGTGGGGCTTGCGCGCATGGGCGACTATCATGTGCGGGCCGATCTTGCCGCCGGCCGCCTTGTGGAAGTGCTCGCCGACGCGATCGAATCCGACGAGGAAGAGATACACGCCGTCTTTCTGGGAGGGCCGCGAATGCCACAACGCGTGCGTGTCTTCCTCGATTTCGTCGTGCCTCGACTGCAGCAATTCCTCGGCGACGACGCGCCCAGCAAGGGTAGCCGATGAACGGTCGTTAAATTCAGCGGCTATCCTTGCTGACGATAAAGGCAGGGCAGTCCCTAACTCGAGCGTCTTGGGCACACGGTGAATAGATGCATCCGACACGGATCGCTGTATGCCGACATGATTGTCTGCTGTTGAAGATCGGTAGCCAGAAACTGTCAGACCGACATCGTGAAGGGTTTCGGGTGCTGTCGGGCGTACGAAAGCCTCCCATGCAGGGGGCCACAGGCGGGTGGCTATGGGGATTTCGACCTACCGCTGATGTCGGCGCAGGCGGGGGTTTCGGCCGGATGTCGCGAGTTGGGTGCGGACAGGCCGCGTCGTTGCGCCTCCGCGGGATGTTGTCGGCCCGGCGCCGGTCGTCGCTCAAAGCCCAAGGTTACTATCGGCCTTGCACCCGCGCCCTCCCGCGAAGCGGGTTCGTGCATCGCAAAGGGTCGTCTATACCCTTCCGAGGACCAGAACCCTCCTGCTGCCCTTTGGGCAATTCGCGATCCACCGGCAAGGACAGCGGTTCTGCCCCAAAAGCAGCGTAGTGGCGGCCAAATTGCGCGGCAAACGCTATCCAAGCGCCACCGACACGCGCTAGCGGCTTGCACTGCACGGTCAATTTGATCATGTCTCGACGACGGCAGCCGCCAAGCCATGGTGCGTCAGCAGGCACGAATCACGAAAGAAGACATGCTCAATCAATCTCCAAAAGACAGCCCTTTGGAACGGTACATCTCCATCCTCGAGATGATCGCCCCCTTCTCCCAGGGGCTGACCGCCGCTGAAATCGAGGTCGCTCTCGACCTGCCCAAGGCTACGGTGAACCGGCTGCTCCATGCCCTGCTCGACGGAGGTCTGATCACGGCAAGCAATGCCCGCAATCGCACCTACAGGCTGGGCGATCGCATCCTCCAACTGGTGCACAGCTCCTCGAACACCGAGTGGATCGAGCCACTGGCACGGCGGCCGCTGGAACTGCTGACCGCTGAGACCGGACAATCGGCGTTCATCTCGAAACTGGCAGGCGACGAGGTGCGCTCCGTCACCTGCACTGCTCCCGATACGCTCGTGCGAATCTACATCGCACCCGGCACCATCATGCCGCTCAATGCCACGGCTACGGCCAAGGTGCTGCTCGCCTATCAGGACGAAGAAGAGGCACGGCGCATCCTGACGGGCAATTTGTCGCAGTTCACCTCCAACACCAAGACCGACGTGGATGCACTCCTCGCCGAGCTGCGCCAAACCCGCGCGCGAGGTTATGCGACGGAACTGGAGGAACATGTCGCCGGTCTGAGCACCATCGCTTTTCCGATCGGGAAAGCCGGCGGCAGGATCACCTATGCCCTTGGTCTTACAGGGCCTCATCGCGGGGTCGTTGAGGAAGACTTCGACAGGAACCGCGAAGCGGTGGCGCAGACGGCGGCACGGCTGACGAGGCTGCTCAAGCTCACCGACAAGGCCGATTAGTCCCGATATCCGCCGAGTGTCCGGTCGAGGCCTCGCGCCCAGCGCGGGGCCTCCGTGCGTTCATAAGCATGCCGGCATCCCCAGGCATCCCGCCCTCAGCCGGCAAAATGCGATTGACACGGTCTAATTTGTGCCGATTATAGAGATTAATATCGATTATCGGGACGAGATTAAACATGACCTTACCGCGAGTGACCTATTCGAACATCGGAGTCGATTTTGGGCCGGTGCACGCTCACCTCGACACCCTCATTCCCGATTTCGAAGCCAGGACGCTGACGAAGACCTGGAGCACCCCATTCGCTTCGGAAGCGGCAGTCAGCATCGCGAGCCCAATCAGCCCCGCACTTTCCCTGGGCAAATTCCCGCGCTCCAATGCGGCCGATGTGAAAGCGGCAGTCGCCGCGGCCCGCAAGGCAGCCAAAAGCTGGAATTTCGCGTCGCTCGAAGAGCGCCTGGCATTTGCCGAGCGTTGGAAGCAGGTTCTCGCCGAAGAAAAATACACCCTCGGCCTCGCCGCCCTCTACGAGGTGGGTAAGTCCCGTATGGAAGCGATCGGCGAAGCCGAAGAAGCCGTCGACATGCTGGATTACTATCCGGGCGAGTTGCGTAGCAACGCCGGATACAGGCGTCCGATGAACGAGCTGATCGAGAACGAGACCGCCGTCAGCGTTCTGAAGCCCTATGGCGTCTTCGCCGTGATCGCGCCGTTCAACTTCCCCCTTGCCCTTTCGATCGGAATGATCACCGGCGCGCTGATCACCGGTAATACCGTTGTCTACAAGCCTTCCCCGGAATGCGCGCTCACCGGCCTTCTCATCGCCGAAACGTTGAAGAAGGCAGGTCTGCCGGACGGTGTGTTCAGTATCGTGCTGGGCGACGGCGAAGTCGGCCGCCTGCTCGCGACGGATGAAGGCATCGACGGCGTGGCTTTCACCGGTTCGCACAAGACCGGGATGGGCATCTTCCGCCACATGGCCACACAGCCTCACATGAAGCCGGTCGTGGCCGAGATGGGCGGCAAGAACCCGGCTTACGTGACCGGAAAAGCCGACATTGAACGTGCGGCCCAAGGCGTGGTGCGTTCGGCCTTTGGCCTTCAGGGGCAGAAGTGCTCGGCTTGCTCGGTGGTCTATGTCGACAACGCCGTGAAGGAAGAGTTCATCCGTCACTTCAAGGATTTCGCGGCGAAGCTGGTAGTCGGCGATCCGCGCAAGGCAGAGACCTTCATGGGCCCGCTTTACAATGCCGCGACGGTGGCCCGGTTTACCGAGGCCATGGCCCAGGCCACTACCGAGGGCACTGTGCATTACGGCGGAACACGCCTCGAAGGAGCCTTGGGAGAGAACTATTTCCAAGGCGCGCTCGTGGAGATGCCCGCCCCCTCGCGCCTGACCAAGGACGAATTGTTCATGCCCTTCGTGGTCCTGCGCGGCGTCGACGGCCTCGAAGAGGCGCTCAGGGAAGGCAATGACATTGCCTATGGCCTGGCCGCAGGCATTTTCACTGAAGATGATACAGAGCTGCGTTACTTCCTGGACCATGCGCAGGCCGGCGTGCTCTACGCGAACCGCGCCAGCGGCGCGACCACGGGTGCCTGGCCAGGCGCGCAGCCTTTCTGCGGCTGGAAAGGCACCGGCGTGAGCGGCAAGGGCGGCCTCGGCACCTACTTCCTGCCGCAATTCATGCGCGAGCAGAGCCACACCATCATGACGAAATGACCGCGCTGCCTGTCGAGGCCGCTTCGTGCGGCCTCGACAGGCATGATGCCCCTTCCATCCATCACCAGCTTGTCTTCGCCCGGGCGACAGAGTCCTTTCATGTCCAGTTACACCAATTCCGCTGCACTTTACGAACGCGCAAAGCTCGTCATGCCAGGCGGCAACACGCGCACCACGGTTTATATGGAGCCTCATCCGATCTACGCGGAAAGAGGACAGGGCTGCCGTATGTGGGATGTCGACGGCAACCTCTACTATGATTGCATCAACAATTTCACGTCGATGATCCACGGCTACAACCATCCGGCCGTGACCGCGGCGGTAACCGCGCAATTGCCACTGGGCAGCGCTTTCGGGGCACCGACCCTGAGTGAGATCGAGCTGGCCGAACTGCTGGTCGAACGCCTGCCGTCGGTCGACCAGATCCGCTTCGCGAATTCGGGCACCGAAGGCGTCATGATGGCGATCAAGGCTGCGCGCGCCTTCACGGGTCGTCCCAAGATCGTGAAGATCGAAGGCGCCTATCACGGCTCCTATGACTATTCCGAGGTCAGCCTCGACAGCTCGCCGTCGAACTGGGGCGACATGCCCGCTTCGACCGCCTATGCCAAGGGCACGCCGAAGGGTGTCCTCGATGATGTCCTGGTCGTGCCCTTCAACGATACCGAAGCACTTCAGGCCGTCTTCAAGGCGCACGGAGACGAGATAGCCGGCGTTCTGATCGACCCGATGCCGAACCGGGCGGGCCTAATCCCTGCCCGCCGCGATTATCTCGAAGCCGCGGTCGAGGTCGCCCATGGCGCCGGCGCGCTCGTCATCTTCGACGAGGTGATCTCCTTCCGGCTAGGCTATGAGGGCGCGCAGGGTCTGTGGAACATCAGGCCCGATCTGACCGTGCTGGGCAAGATCATCGGCGGAGGTTTCCCGGTCGGCGCCGTCGCGGGCCGGGCCGACGTGATGGCCGTCTTCGATCCGAGCAGGGGCAAGCCCGCTCTCCCGCATGGGGGTACCTTCACCGCGAATCCCGTCACCATGCTCGCCGGCCTCGCGTCGATGAAGGCATTGACCCGGGAGAGCTTCGCGCATCTCGACAAGATCGGCGACCTCCTGCGCGCCGGCATCAATGGCGCCATGGAGAAGCATGGCGTTACCGGCATGTGCGTGGGTCTCGGCTCTCTGTTCAAGGTGCACTTCACGTCCAATCCGGTGACTGACTATCGCTCGGTCTATCCCGGCGCCAGAGAGCGCAAGATGCTCGATATCTTCCATAAGGGATGCCTCAGGCGCGGCATCCTCGCCGCCAGCTATGGCCTGTTCGCCCTCTCCACCACGATGACGGAGGAGGATGCCGGTAACATTCTGGCTGCGATCGACGACACCTTGGCCGAGGTCGCGGAACGCGCGTGACGCGCGGCCCCTCCCCCGAACGAAACGAGATTGAAATGACTTCCTCTCCCCACGTCGCCATTATCGGCGCCGGCACGCTCGGTATGGCGACCGCCAGCAACCTGTGCGCCCAAGGCGCACGCGTCACGGTGCTCGAGGCCAATGGTCTTGCCTCCGGTTCCAGCGGACGTTCCGTCGGCGTGGTGGGCACGCAATTCACCGATCCGTTCGACATCATGCTGCGCACCCACGCCATCCGCCAATTTCGCGACTGGGAAAGCAAGGGCTTCAAGTTCAACCATATCGGCTATCTCCGCCTGGCACGGACCGAAGCCCAGATGGCCCTTTTCGAACAGTCGGTAAGGATGCAGGCCGAAGCGGGCTTTCGCTCGCGAGTCTATCGGGCCCACGAACTGACCCAGCTCGTTCCGCACATGAGCGCCGATGGCCTGGCCGGAGGCATCTTCGGGCCGGACGACGGTTTCATCGATCCCTACGAGCTGTGCAACTTCCTGGCTGAAGAGGTGCGTGCAAAGGGTGCTGCCGTGCGGCAGGCGTGCAAGGTCCTGGGCGTGAAGCGCGTCGCCGGCGGCTATCTGCTCGAAACCACGAAGGGCGCGATCGGCTGCGACATCGTCGTCAACGCCGCAGGCGCCTGGGCCAGACAGGTGGCGGCCATGTTCGGCCAGGAATTGTGGGTCCATCCGGAACGGCACGAGGCCATCTCGATCCATCTCGACCGTCCTCTCGACTACGTCATGCCCATGGTGATGGACCTCGTGAACGGCGAAGGGACGGGGCTGAACTTCCGGCATGAGAAGTCGACCGAACTGATCGCCGAAGTGCACAAGGTCAAATCGCGGGAACCCGAGAACCCCGATGCATACAACGATCAATGTGATGAGGACTCCAAGGTGGATCTCGCCGAAATGCTGCTCGAGCGGGTGCCGGACCTGCCGGGTGCCAGCCTCGGCCGTGGCTGGGCCGGGCTCTATCCCGTGACCGCCGATCACCGCCCCTTCGTCGGGCCGATCGACATGTCCGAGCCCACGCTCGTGACTGCCGCCGGCGCTGGAGGCTACGGCATACAGCTATCACCGGTCATTGGCCAGGTGGCCGCCGATTGGGCACTGCATGGCGCGCCCGTCTCGGCTCCAGGAACCGAGACACTGCGTCCGACCAGTGACCGAAATCGTCCCGTCTCCCCGACGTAGCCGAACACTGCTCGCAATTTTGGGGCCAGCTACCTGAGCCGCACTAACTAACGAGAAAAGCCAGGTGGCATCGAGCAGAGTTCGGCCTTCGGGTCGAGCACAAAGCGATCGAAGGGAAATGCGTTTGACCGATCCAGACTACATTGTTCGTCTCAAGGACATCAATGTCCGATACACCGGCTTCCACGCCGTGAAGGACGTCGATCTCGACATCAAGCGCGGCGAAGTGATCGCGATCGTCGGGCCGAGCGGCGCGGGCAAGAGCACGTTGTTGCGCACGATCAACATGCTCGAGACGCCCCACTCCGGAGAATTGTCGGTTGGCGATTTCAGGTTCGACGTTTCTAAAACGCTGACAGCGGCAGACCTGCTGAAGCTGCGTCGCGCCACCGGCATGGTGTTTCAATCCTTCAATCTGTTTCCGCATATGACGGTGGAGCGCAATATTTCGCTGCCGCAGATGCGTGTGCTCGGACGTTCCAAGGCAGAGGCAAACGCTCGTACGGCTCAGTTGCTCGACCGCGTGAAGCTCGCCGACAAGGCACATTCCTATCCGTCGCGCCTCTCCGGCGGCCAACAGCAGCGCATCGCGATCGCCCGGGCCCTTGCTCTCGATCCGCAGGTCATGCTCTTCGACGAGCCCACATCCGCGCTGGATCCGGAACTTGGCCTGGAAGTCTTGGCCGTCATGCGCGAGTTGGCTCGCGACGGGATGACCATGATCGTCGTCACGCATGAGATCGCCTTCGCCGCGGAGGTGGCCGACCGCGTCATCGTCATGGCCAACGGCGCGATCATCGAGCAAGGCACGCCGGACGAAGTCATCCGCAACCCCTCTTCCGAGCGCACCCGGCAGTTCTTCCGCGCCATTCTCGACCGCCAATGATCGATCTGCTCCTATCCATCCTGAGAGGGCTGCCAGCCACTTTCGGCGTGACGATAAGCGCCTTCCTGATCGGCGCGATCCTCGCCGTCCCGCTGGTGCTCATGCGCCGCTCGCGCTCCATGCTTCTGCGCCTCGTCGCCCGCGTCTATGTCGACATTCTGAGAGGCATCCCGCCGATCGTCTGGCTTTTCATCATCTTCTTCGGGATCGGCAACGGCTTCGTCACGCTGACCGCCTTCCAGGCCGCGACGCTCGGGCTCGGCCTCGTCTCGGCCGCTTATCTGTGCGAAATCTATCGCGGCGGCTTCCTGGCGCTATCGAAGTCCCAGGAGGAGGCCTCGGTGGCGCTGGGCTTCACACGCCTCGATACCCTGCGCTTCGTCTTGGCGCCGCAGGTCTTCCGCGTCTCCATCCCCGGCATGGCCACCTATCTGGTTTCGCTTCTGAAAGACACCACGGTCGCCTCCGCCATCGGCGTGCGCGACGTCATGCTGTTCGCCTCTCAGGAGGCCCAGGCCGCGGGCGGCGGGTTCATGCCTTTCATCATGGCTGCCCTCCTCTACATCCTGCTTTCCATTCCCGTCGCCTATTTCTCGCGCCGCATGGATGCCCAGATGCGTCGGAGGGTCTCGAAGTGATGGAAATGCTCTCCAACTGGATCGACTGGACCCCACAGCTCTGGAAAGGCCTCAAGGTCTCGCTCCAACTCACCGGTCTGGCTCTCCTCTTCGGCCTTCCGCTCGGCCTGGTTCTGGCGCTTGCCTCGTCGGCCAAGCAGCGCCTCCTGCGCTATCTGGCCATCGCCATGGTCGAGATCGGGCGCGGCGCGCCGGCATTGGTCGTGCTGCAGATGGTGTATTACGGGCTGCCCTCCGCGGGGATCAGCGCCGGGGCCTTCACTTCGGGCGTCGTCGCATTGGCGCTGACCACCGGCGCCTATACCAGCGAAATCCTGCGGGCCGGACTCAATGCCGTACCGCACCGCGAGGTCGAGGCAGGACAGGCACTGGGCATGACCCATGCCGACATCCTGCGCTATGTCGTCATCCCGCAAGGGGTGCTCTACGCCGTGCCCGCGCTCATGGGCTTCGCCATCCTGATCTTCCAGCTCACGTCGCTGACATTCACGATCGCCATTCCCGAGCTTCTGGCTCGCAGCTACCGCGTGGGCGCGGCCACCTACCTCTATCTGGACGTGCTGACGCTGGCGGGGCTCATGTATCTCGCTGTCACCATTCCCTTCGGCTGGCTCGTGGCCTTCGCCGAGCGCCGCCTGAGCCTTCACCTCAAATGATCCACCACCTCACAACAATCCTATCGGAGGAATAAATGTCGGCTATCAAGACCTTCCTTTTCAGCGCAGCACTCAGCACGGCGCTCGGCCTCAGCGCCGCCAATGCCCAGGACTGCAAGCCCGCTCACGAGTTCCAGCCGCTGAAGGCCGGCAAACTCACCGTGGCTCTCACCAACACGCCGCCCTATTCGCTCGAGAAGGACGGCAAGATCAGCGGCATCGACGGCGAACTCGTCACCCGTTTCGCCACGGAGAACTGTCTCGAAATCACCTATGACATTCTCAACTATCCCGCCGCTGTCTCGGCCGTGCAGAGCGGGCGCGCCGACATAGCATTGGGCGGCTTCTATCGCACCGCCGCCCGCGACAAGGTCACTTCGCTGTCGGTGCCGGTTTATCTCGACCAGCTTTCCGTCGCGTCCGTCGAGGGCTACGACACCGTCGACGCCCTGGTCGGGAAGAAAATCGGCACGGTCGAGGGTTACGACTGGGTGATGCAGATGGAAGACCTTTATGAGGGCTCGACCACCTATCCGTCCTCGCTGAACCTCGCCCAGGACCTGCAGGCCGGTCGGCTCGATGCCGCGCTGGAAGGGTTCGGAGCCGCGGTTGTGCTGAATGCCGGCACCGATGTGAAGGTGAAGCTCCTGCAGCCGGACGAGCGCATCACGGCGACCGTCAACCCCTCACAGACCTCCTTCCTTTTGTCGAAGAGCAATGAGGCACTGGTCTCGGCGATGAACAGCTCGATCGAGGCTTATCGCGCCGAGGGTGCCATCGCCAAGGTGCTGGAGTCCTACGGGCTGGATCCTTCGGCGGCCGAGGTGGGCGAAGGACGCGTCATCGAATAGAGCCTCTGGAAGCACGCGGCGGGTCGCGGCCCGTCGCGAATCCGCACGAGACCCCTGCCCTCGGCTAGAACACTCACACATCGGGAATGTCCTTCCTCGTTGCTTGGTAGGCCCCCTCTCCGTCTCGGCTTCGCCGAGCCACCTCTCCCCCACTATCGTGAGGGAGAGGAACCGCCGGCCGCACGCTCGGCGCCTTTCCTCTTCCCCATGAAGCGGGGGAGAGGTGGCTCGGCGAAGCCGAGACGGAGAGGGGGACCTGTCACGCCTCGACATCCGGCAATCGCGGCGCGACGGGTGAAGACTGGACGATGGCCGTGTTTGTCATCGCATAGGGGATGATGCGGTCGATCACCCTTTCGAGATCGGCGACCGACCGCACATTGACCTTGGCGATGAAGCAATCCTCGCCCGTCACCCGATCGCAGCTCACGATCTCGGGAATTGTCTTTACGATTTCCGTCACGCGCGCCAGCTCCCCCGGCACGGGCCTGATCCTCAGCCAGGCCGACAGGGGCAGACCAAGAGCGGCCGGATTGATGCAGATCGTGTAGCCCTCGATGGTGCCGCTCTCCTGAAGACGCCTGATCCGCTCGGACACGCTCGGAGCCGACATCCGCACGGCTCGCGCGATTTCGGCGACGCTTGTGCGAGCATCCTGTGCGAGGAGACGCAGGATTCTCAGGTCGACGGCGTCGAGATCCGAACCTTCGTTTCGAAGGCGATTCATGCCTTTGGCCTCCCTGTTGGTTGCAAAATTGCGCCATCATCTTATCCTTCGATCATATCATCCGGCCATCCCGCCTGCGATACTGAAAATCGCAGGAGGACACATGCAGGCTACAGCCACAGGATTTGCGCGGATCGCGCAATCGGCCCCACCGCATCTATGGTTTGCGGTGAGCGCGGTCTTTCACTATCTCGGCCCCGCCTTCGCCGTCCTGCTCTTTCCCTCTGTCGGCGTGCTCGGCGTGGCATGGCTGCGCATTGCCACCGCCGCCGTGGCCTTCGCACCGATCACCCGGCCTTGGCAGATCATGGCGAAGAGCGACGGCCGAACACGCTGGCTGCTGATCGCTTTCGGGGCGTGCCTGGCCTTGATGAACTGCTCCTTCTACCTGGCCTTGGAGCGTTTGCCGCTGTCGCTGGTTGCCGCGATCGAATTCGTCGGCACGATCGGTCTGGCGCTTGTCGGGCTGCGCAGCCGACGCAATCTTCTGGCCCTCGTCGTGGCGATGGCGGGCACGTTCCTGCTCATCGACATCCGTTGGTCGAGCGACCCCATTGGCCTGTTCTGGGCTCTGCTCAATGGTCTGCTCTTCGTCTGCTACGTGGTTATCGGCCATCGCCTCGCCAGGCGGGGCGCTGCGACCGGCATCGCCAATCTCGGGGCGGCCATGGCGATTGCCTTGATCTTCGTTCTGCCTATCGGCTTCACCGAGGCCATGGCCGCTTTTTCGTCGCCGCAGTTGCTCGGAGCGGCGATCGGCGTCGGCATATGCTCCTCGGTGATCCCCTATGTCTGCGACCAGATCGCCATGGCTCGCTTGCCGCGCGCGAGCTTCGCACTGATGCTGTCGCTCCTGCCGCTCAGCGCAACGTTGATAGGCATCGTGGTGCTTCGACAGATACCCGGCTTCACCGACGTGATCGGCATCGCGCTCGTGGCCGCTGGCGTTGCGGTCCACAAGCCCGCACCGAAACCGTTCTAGTTCCGCTTTCTTGAAGGATTTTTAAGGCGCGCCGCCAAAGGCGCCCGGATACGCACCCGCCCAGGGACGCCCGCCGTTTGAAGGTCGATGAATATAACCTTGCGTTGTACACTCGTGATAGACGGGTAGACACACGCTCCCCACTTCCTTATATAACGAGTCAAGTTGCGGATTATCATTCCGATTGCGGCCCCGCAATCAGATAATCCGGCTCGTATCGAGCCAAGGGTGCAATGTCATCCGTATGAGATCAAGGAGAGACTATCCGCCTGTAGAGGCGGGTCACGTTATTTTGTATGCCAGAAAAAGCAAACCAGACAACCTTAACCGATTCGACCGGCGCCAAGGTTAGACTGAAGAACGTCTACAAGATTTTTGGAGACGATCCCGGCCGCGCGCTGGAAATGGCGCGCATGGGCAAGAGCAAATCCGAAATCCATGCGTCCACCGGTTGTGCCATCGGTGTCGACGATGCAAGCTTCGAGATCATGGATGGCGAGATCTTCGTCATCATGGGGCTGTCGGGTTCCGGCAAGTCGACGCTCCTGCGCCTTCTCAATCGCCTGATCGAGCCCACCTCGGGTGTCATCGAGATCAATGGCCGAGACATCACCAGAATGTCCAAACGCGAGTTGATCGAGCTGCGCCGGCGCGACATGAGCATGGTGTTTCAGTCGTTTGCGCTGCTGCCCAACCGCAATGTGCTCAACAACGCCGCCTTCGGATTGGAGGTTGCCGGCGTGGGCGAAGGCGAGCGCACCGAGAAGGCGCTTGCCGCGCTCGATGCCGTTGGCTTGAAATCCTATGCACAGAGCAGACCCGACGAGCTTTCCGGCGGCATGAAACAGCGCGTCGGCCTGGCGCGGGCGCTTGCCAGCGAGCCGACTATCCTGCTCATGGACGAAGCCTTTTCCGCGCTCGATCCGCTCATCCGCACCGAAATGCAGGACGAACTGATGCGTCTCCAGGCCGAGCATAGCCGCACGGTCATTTTCGTCAGCCACGATCTCGACGAGGCCATGCGCATCGGCGACCGTATCTGCATCATGCAGCATGGCAAGGTCGTGCAGGTCGGCTCGCCCGACGAGATCGTCTCCAGGCCGGCAAACGACTATGTGCGCTCCTTCTTCCGCAACGTCGACGTTTCGCAAGTCTTCAAGGCCGGGGACATAGCGCGCAAGTCGCAGCTCACGATCGTCGACCGGCAGGGCGTTTCAGTGGCCGCCGCGCTGGAGCAGATGGAGCAATCGGGGCGCAATGTCGCCATCATTGTCGGTCGCGACAGGAAATATCATGGCATGGTCAGCCAGGATGCGCTGATCGAGAAGGTCAAGAGCAAGGATTCGGAGCCTTATCGCAACGCCTTCCTACGGGAGGTGGACCCGATCCCTGCCGGCGAATCCGTGTCGAATGTGCTGGGTCGCGTGGCTGAGAGCCGCTGGCCCGTTCCCGTCGTGGATGAGACGGGCCGCTATGTGGGCTCCATAAGCAAGTCGTCACTTCTGGAAACGCTCGATCGCGCCGGTTGAGCCGAACCGAAGGGAAGAATCATGGATTTCGATTTCAGTCTCGGCCACGGCGCCGAGATCACCGTCAATTACATCCTCGACAACTTCACGCCGGCGCTGGATGCAATCGCTGCGGCGATCGGCCTTGTAACGGGCAGCATCCAGGGGTTGCTGGTGGGCATACCGCCGGTTGCCGGCATCGCCCTGCTGACGCTTTTGTCGCTATGGAGAGTAGGCTGGAGGTTCGGCGTCTTCGCCCTGATCTCCCTTGCCCTAGTCAACCATATGGGCCTGTGGCAAGGCACCATGGAAACGCTCTCCCTGGTCCTGTCGGCGACGATCATCGCGGTTGCCTTCGGCATCCCCGCGGGTATCGCAATGGCGCGCTCCGAAAGAACCGCAAGCCTGTTTCGGCCGGTGCTCGACCTCATGCAGACGATGCCGGCCTTTGTCTATCTGATCCCCGCGGCGATGTTCTTTGGCCTCGGTGCGGTACCGGGCACCATTGCCACGGTCATATTCGCGATGCCACCGGTGGTGCGCCTGACCAATCTCGGCATTCGCCAGGTGCATTCCGAGTTCGTCGAGGCGGGCCTCGCCTTCGGCTGCACGCCTTCACAGCTTCTATTCAAGGTACAACTGCCGAATGCCATGGCCTCCATCATGGCCGGCGTGAACCAGACCATCATGCTGTCGCTGTCGATGGTCGTCGTCGCCTCGATGATCGGCGCCGGCGGGCTTGGAAATCATGTGTTGACCGGCATCCAGCGCCTCGACGTGGGCGCCGGTTTCGAGGGCGGTTTGGCCGTCGTCATTCTGGCCGTCGTGCTCGACAGGATCACGCAGAGTTTCGGCAAGGGCAGTTCGGGATTCCTGAACTTCCTTGCCCACCGCAAAGCCGGCGGACGTTCGCAGGCATCTGCCTCCGCAGACGTTGCGACTGACAACGGCAGTCGTTCCGCCGCAGCTTAGCGCCGACGTCCGTTCGGACGCCCAAGGGTGCGCTCAATCCCCGTTGTGCGCCGCCGAGTGCCTCCACTTGGCAGCAAAAGCTCAGCAAGAAGGAGAAGATATGTTCAGAAAACTGACACGCATTGGCCTCGCGGCACTTGTGGCCGGCGGCATGGTCACCGCGGCACTCGCTCAGGAAGGCAAGCCCGTGAAATTGGGCTGGGCCGCTTGGTCCGATGCCGAGTTCGTCACCAAGCTCGCCGCCAAGCTCATCCAGGATAAGCTCGGGCAAAAGGTCGAGCTCGTGCAGACCGACGTCGCCCCGCTCTACCAGGGCGTAAGCCGGGGCGACCTCGACGCCATGATGATGGCGTGGCTGCCGGAGACCCATGCCGATTATTTCAAGCGCGTCGAATCCAAGGTGGAAACGCTCGGTACCGTCTATGAGGGCGCCAAACTGGGTTGGGTCGTGCCGCAATACATTCCGGAAAGCGAGATCAGTTCGATCGAGGATCTGAAGAAGGACGAGGTCAAGCAAAAGCTCGGCGGTGCCGTCCAGGGTATCGACCCCGGTGCCGGCCTTACCCGCCTCTCCGAGCAGGCGATCAAGGATTACGGCTTGGACTACAAACTTCAGATTTCAAGCGAGGCCGGCATGCTGACCACGGTCGATCGCGACATGCGGGCGGAGAAGTGGTTCGTCGCCACGGCTTGGAGCCCGCACTGGATGTTCGGCAAGTACAAGCTTCGCTACATCGATGACCCCAAGGGTTCGCTCGGCGAAGCAGAGCATATCGATGTTCTCGCCCGCAAGGGATTCAAGGAAGACAATCCTCGGGTTGCCGAGCTTCTGTCGCGTATCCAGCTGCCGATCCCCGAGCTGGAGGCGGCCATGTTCGACGCCCAGGAGACCTCCTATGAACAGGCCGTCGACAAATATATCGCCGACCACCCTGATCGGGTGAAGAGCTGGCTCGGCGAATAACCCAAGTCGATCAGGCGGCGGGCCAAGCCTCGGCCTGCCGGCCACTTCTCCCCGTGAAGGTGTTTGGACTGGGAGAAGACCGCTTGTCATCTCCGTTTTTGCCAATCGCCACCGTTGGCGACTGGCGAAACCCAAGCGGCCGGCGTCTCTCTCCCCGCTGATTCGCGGGGAGAGATGTCCGGCAGGACAGTGAGGGGCACCTCGCCACCGGCCAAGAATCAACGCCCGTGGTATTAACCACCCCAGAGCGCGACGACGCCGTCGGCCCGACCGGTTATCGGATCCGTCTCGGGCAACGGAACCCTGCGGATCTCTGCCACGGCGGTGCCATGGTCGACGTCTCCGGGTCTCACGATGTTGCCTTCCTGACCCGGCGGATAGCCGCCGGCCATCAGGAAATCTGTCGAAGCCTCCAGCTTGCGGTGGCCGACGCCGGCGGGGATGATCGCCACATCCCCGATCCCGATATCCGCGACCATGCCCCCATCGCCGCCGAAGCCGATCCGGGCTTGCCCGGCGATACAACCCAGCACCTCATGGCCGCGCGTGTGGAAGTGCCAGAACGGATAGACCGTATAGACCCATGTGCCGGCCCAGCCGTTCTTCCGGTAGAGAGCGCACGCCGCCTCCCCTTCACGGCACTCAACGGGAAACCGGCCTTTCCAAAGCAAAAGCGGCAGATCGCTGTTCGGGATTCCGCCCTGCGGCTCGAATATCCGAGTTATGGGAGGGCTCATGTTCTGTCCGGCGCCCCGTCAGGCGAGTTTCTCTTTCAGGAAAGCGACGGTGCGGCCCCAGGCCAGGTCGGCGGCTTCCTTGTTGTAGCGCGCTTCGGACGTATCGTTGTTGAAGGCGTGCTGGACATCCTCATAGACAAAGACCTGATATTCCTTGCCTGCGACGTCCAGTTCCTTCTTGTAGGCCTCGATGCCGGCATTGATGCGCTCGTCGCGGCCGGCATAGTGAAGGAGGAGCGGCGCCTTGATCTTCGCGATGGCTGCCGCGTCCTTCGGCTGCGCACCGTAATAGGCGACAGCCGCGTCGAGATCCGGATCATTGACGGCAAGCATGTTGACCATGCCGCCGCCCCAGCAGAAGCCGACTGCTCCCACTTTCCCGTTGCCGCCCTCGTTCGATTTGAGGAACGCAACGGAAGCGACGGCATCGGCGATGGTGCGCGCCGGATCGAGCGTCGAGAACATGTCGCGCGCCTTGTCCTCGTCCGTCGGCGTCCCTCCATAGGGCGCCAGGAAGTCGGGCGCGAGGGCCAGGAATCCTTCCAGCGCAATGCGCCGCGTGACGTCCCGGATATGCGGATTGAGCCCGCGATTCTCGTGGATGACGATGACGCCGGGGAGCTTGCCGGTCGCGTCGGCCGGACGGACAAGATAGCCTTTCATCTCACCCGCGCCACCGGGATAGGAGACCTCCTCCCCTTTCACCCGCTCATCGTCCTCCGCGACAACAGCGGCCCGCGCAGAATTTGCAGCCAGCAGCGGCACGATGGCCGCGGCCGCGGCGCCGGACCCGGCGAGCTTCGTCAGCTTCTCCATAAAGCCGCGCCGGTCGAGCGTCAGATGGGTGTATTCGTCATAGGCGTCGATCATCGCCTGGGTGACCGGGATCATGGCGTACCTCCCTGTTTGGCTTCCGGGAAAAGCTAGCGCCTGCTCTTCAGCGATCCAATCACGCCTCGGTGAATGGGAGACAGCGTCCCTAGGGCTTGCCAGGCACTCGCCTGGACTTCCTCGCACGCAGCCGCCCGATCTGGATCAAGATCGCAGCGATCGCAGCCGCCGATGCCAGCACGCCGAGCGCCAGCAATGGCCGATACCAGAACCAGACGATCGCAATGGTCAACGCCCCGGCTACGGTCGTCAGCACGAAAGCAACCAGGCCGGATCCCAGCCTGACCGCGGCCCCGAGCGGTGGCAACACGTCAGCCAGGACGCCCAGCGGCGCCACGACAAAGGTAAAGCCGACAAACAGGAAAAGCAGTGCGGCAGCGCGCAAGCCCCATTGCAGCACGGTGTTCCCGGCCTCCGCTGCCGCGAACATCTGATCAGCGGTCACGGCACCATTTTCCACCAGCAGGATCTCGTTGCCGATCGTCGTCCGATACGGCCCGAGCCTGCTGCCTGCCTGTCCTGCCACCACGCTCACCGCGCCGAGTGGCACAACCGCGTAGGAGATTCGATAGTCGCCAATCTCCGGAGCCGTCGGGTTCAGGCCAATATATGCGCCGTTTTCGGCGAGGCTGGCGAGCTTACCGCCGGAAGCCACGCCGATCGCTGTAAGCTGCTCCCTTGTCAGAGCCACGGGCTGCTCGCCTCCGATCCGGTCAAGGATCGTGTCATCCAGGTCGAAGGCCCCGAGCTTGGCTTCGCTCTGCCGAAAACGCTGGCCGCGAATTTCCATGGCCGGGTTTTCATGGCCGGCCACCACTTGGAAGCGACTGGAATCTTGCGGAGTATCCGACCAGCCCTTGGAGTAGCTGTAGGTTGTGGTCGTCTCCTCGCCGCCACCTGCCTTGGTCACGGTTTGGGAGAGAGCCTCCTCCTGCCACTGGTACATCTCCACCTGGCGCACGAGCCGAACGCCATCCGCCCTCACGCCGAAAATCGGATCGAAGAGCGGAGCCTCCGTTGTCACGGGTCCCGTGACATGAACGAGCCTACCTTCGTTGCGCGGATCGATCGAAGCGGAATCGACGGACACGACGAGACCGGCACCTTCGGCCAGCGAGCGCGCTTCGCGAATGGTGCGGCCTTCATTCCAGGACAGCAGCCAGACCATGCCCGCAATCAGCATAAGCCCGACCAGGAGACCGAGCGCCGAATTCTTGAGGCGCGAAAACCATGATACGCGTTTGGTTTCCGCAAAAACGCTGTTCATGCCGCCTTTCCCGCCCACCGGATCACCCATCTCCGGAATCGCCAGACGGCGTGTTCTTGCGCTGCTTCAGGACACGATCAAGGGGATTTTGCCGAAACTCGCGAAAGCGTGTCGTGATTCCCGGCCGGGGATTCCGACTTTCAATTTCTGGCCGCGATGTCGAGCCCCGCGACAAGCACCAGGATGACTACGAACGCAGCCCCCAGCGAGAGCACGCTGCGGCGCGTGCCGGGAAGAGTGTATTTCCGCGCGAGTAGCCTGCTCGCCAATATCAGCAGGTCCATTGGTGCCTCCGTCGATGGTCCGCGGAATGGTCGAAGGACCGCTCCCGGATCGACAGCCGGGCCGCTATCCGCCAATAATTTTCGGCGAGGTGTCGAGATGATGCCCTCGAAAGCGACCAATGCGTGTCGACCACAGGAGGACGAAATGAAGTATCTCTGCCTTGTCTATTTCGAGCCGCAGGCTCTGTCGGCTCTCTCGCCGAGCGAAGATGCAGCGCTCACCCGCGAATCCCTGGCCTATGACCAGGAACTGGACAGCCGCGGCCAGCTGATCCTGGCGCATGCCCTGCAGCCCGTCTCCTCCGCGACGACCGTGCGTGTCAGGAATGGCAAGCTGTCCACCACCGACGGGCCCTTCGCCGAAACGAAGGAGATCCTCGGCGGCTTCATCCTGATCGAAGCCCGCGATCTCAACGAAGCGATCCAGGCCGCCTCGGGCATTCCCCTGGCCAAGCTTGGCAGCATCGAGATACGTCCGATCATGGACCTGTGAGCTGAGCGGCATGGAACGCGACGATGGGTCAATGCGCGCGGCCGTCGAAACCGTCTATCGAGTGGAGTCGCGCCGGGTGCTCGCCACCTTGATCCGCCTCCTCGGCGATTTCGATATGGCGGAAGAGGCCCTGCACGACGCCTTCGTGGCCGCTGCCCGCCAGTGGCCGACAGACGGGCTGCCGGCCAATCCGCGGAGTTGGCTGATTTCGGCCGGCCGCTTCAAGGCGATCGACCGGCTCCGCCGGCGAGCCCGCTTCGACGCGTCGCGGGACGAGATGGCCAGGCGCATCGAACAGGATATGGACCAGGAAACGCCGGAGGCTCAGGACATCGAAGACGATCGTCTGCGCCTCATCTTCACCTGCTGCCATCCCGCGCTGCCGCTCGACGGTCAGGTGGCGCTCACGCTGCGTGAGGTGTGCGGGCTGACGACGGAGGAAATCGCCCACGCCTTCCTGACCGCGCCGCCGACGCTCGCCCAGCGCATCGTCCGCGCCAAGGCGAAAATCCGGGACGCCCGCATTCCTTACGAAGTGCCGGGACGGGATGAACTGCCGGCACGGCTGGAGCCGGTGCTGCACGTGATCTATCTCGTCTTCAACGAAGGCTATTCCGCTTCGTCGGGGGAGAACCTCACGCGGCACGATCTGTCGGGAGAAGCGCTCCGCCTCGGGCGTCTGCTGGTCGAACTGCTGCCGGACGGCGAAGCCATCGGCCTGCTCGCTATGATGCTGCTTCATGAATCGCGCCGCGCCGCGCGCAGCTCGCCTTCCGGCGAGTTGGTTCTCTTCGCCGACCAGGATCGCTCGCTCTGGGATCGCGATCAGATAGCCGAAGGGCTCGCCCTCGCCGAGCGCGCGCTTTCGTCGACGAGCTTCGGTCCCTACGCGATCCAGGCAGCGATCGCCGCGACGCATATGCGCGCTCCCCGCGAGGAGGCGACGGATTGGTCCCGCATCGTGTCGCTCTACGATCTGCTTGTGCAGGCGGCGCCCTCTCCGGTGGTCGAGCTCAACCACGCCGTGGCGGTGGCCATGCGCGACGGGCCGGAAGCAGGTCTCGCCCTCATAGACGAGATCCTCGGCCGCGGCGATCTCGCCGATTATCACCTCGCCTACTCGGCGCGCGCCGACCTCGCCCGCCGCCTCGGTCGAGCCGAAGATGCGCGGGCGGACTACAGGAAGGCACTTTCGCTCGCGAAACAGGAGCCGGAACGACGTTTCCTGGAACGCAGGTTGGCAGAATTGGAGGGCCAGGGTTGCTCCGACGCACAAACATGATCATTATAGTCATGTTTAGAATCCCAAGGCGTGATCGTGATCGTATGTCCACCTTTGACATCATGAAGGAGAAACAGGCCGCGATGAGATGCTTGCTCCCAGTGCATCTTCAGAAGGATACGTTGTCCTTCCCATCGAACACCGACGGCTTCCGGCCTTGAGCTATTTGCATTCAATGACCTGCCATACGGAAGGCATTCGGGCGGTCGCACCGGTCAAATGGCGCGGTCTCGACGGCATGATGAGCGTCTTCTGGGAAGCGGAAGGCCTAGCCGGGGCCAAGGCTTACTACCTGTCTCCGGATCCACGTATCGTGATTTTTTTCAACGACGTATCGTCCCATATACGGATGACCAACCGAGACGGAGGATCACGGCAAGATCGCCCGATGACGCGCGCGATCTATGTGCCCGCCGGAGTGCCTTTGTGGACGAATTTCACGTCTTCCCACAGCTTTTCGCATCTGGACCTGCATCTGCACAAGGACAGGCTGCTGAGAATCCTGTCACCGTCCGTCGGAACATCGGTAGCACGAACGGCTCTGCGCCGCCCGGTGGAAGTCCAGGACGTCGCGGCGATCGAGACGCTGGCCGGCTTGCTGGTCGACGAAGTGTCAAATCCCACGAAACACGCCGTCTACGCGGAAAGTCTTGCAGGTGGGATCGTGACGGCCCTTCTCGATATTCCCGAGCACGACGGCGAACACGCCGATGGCAGGCTTACTCAAGCGCAGATGAACAAGCTGATCTCGCGCGTCAGCGCCCGCAGCGATTGCCGCCTGAGCGTTGCCGAGATGGCGGCGACAGTCGACTTGTCTGAAAGCTGGTTCTCCCACGTATTCAAGCAGACGACGGGCAAGACGCCACTGCAGTGGCAACTCGAAAAACGTATCACTCTTGCACAAAACCTGTTGCTGGACAGCGACTTGTCTGTGGCAAGCGTTGCTGCCCAGCTCGGTTTTTCGGACCAGGCACATCTGACGAAGGCCTTTCGTCATGTCGCCGGGGAAACGCCAGCCACATGGCGTCGCATGCGCCGGATGCGCTAGGACAATTGCAGAAAAGCTGCGTAGTGGTTTGCGGCCGGAATTGCGTAGAAACAACAGGCCAGAGCGGCGCGGCACCCCTGTCCTGCCGGGCATCTTCTGCACCGTTGGGTGGGTTGCCCACACGTAACGGAATGGATCCTCGGGTCTCCTCGCCTCGCTTCACTCGGCTCGGGCCCAAGGATGACGAGGCGGGGACGTTATCCGCCAACCGGCAACGTTGGCGATTGGCGCGGCCCTCATTGCAGTCGTCATCCTCGGGCCGGAGCCGAGCGAAGCGAGGCGAGGTGACCCGAGGATCCATTCCGTTTGATTGCGGCCGGCCGCCCGGCGATACAGAACGAAGCGCCCAACCCGGTACCCACAATCGCCCGCTCTTCAAGCGCGACATACTTCACCATCCGAGGCGTCTCTCGATATGTGTGAATGTCATAGCCGTTAGCCGAAACGCCCGGCAGCACAGAGAGGCTCCACCCGAAATGCCTGACGTGATGCAGCTTCGTCACCAGGTGCGGCGCAGCGTTGCGTAAATTGCGCGACCGGGATTGTAGAAATCCGCCCCGAAGCCGCCATTGGCCACGTATTTCGTGTCGAAGATGTTGGTGGCGTTGACCTCGAGCGTGGTATTTTCCACGACCTCATAGCTCAAGGCGGCATCGAAGACGACGCTGCTGCCCGCACTCACCATATTCGCGTCGGTGAAATAGTAGGAGCCCATGTATCGGCCGCCGAGGCCGAATGTCATGTCCCCACGGCGTCCATCGCCTTCGAGCTCGTAGTTGACCCAGAGCGAAGCCATATGCTCGGGAACCATAGCCGGCCGATTGCCCTCGTTGCCGGTCGTTCCGTCCTCGACGATCTCTGCGTCGAGATATGAATATGCGGCGATCAGGTTGAAATTGTTCGTCAGTTCCGCTTTCGCCTCGATATCCAGACCGCGGACCCGAACCTCGCCGATCGCAACCTGGCGCGGGAATGGGTCCAGCACATTGACTGTTACGTTTTTCTTGGTCAGGTCATAGACGGCGGCGCTGAACAAGGCGGGGAAATCGGCAGGACTATATTTTATGCCGATCTCGTACTGTTCGCCTCGCTCCGGCTCGAGCCCCACCGTCGGTGGAGCGACGGACTGGGCATAGCTCGCATAGGTCGCGAACTCGTCGGTCAGCCTGTACGTCAGTCCAACGCGGCTCGTGAATTCGCTGTCGTCGCCTTTGGCAGCCTTCCCCATCAGCTCGTTTGTCTGCCTGGTGTCGAGCCAGTCATTGCGCAACCCAACCGTCGCAATCAGTTTTTCCGCGAAGGTCAGTTCCTGCTGGAGGTAGACCGCCCTGGTCTTCTGGTCGGTTCGCGTGCTGGTGATGAGCGGAAGCGAGCCGGGCGCGCCGGTAAAGACCGGATTCATCCAGTCGATACTTGGTGCAGGCCCCCAATAGGTGTCGGTACTGGACGATAAATCGTTGTATTCCACGCCGACAAGCGTGCGGCTGTCGACATTCTCGAAATTCGCGTCGTATTGCAGGCGCGCATCGACGATGAAATTCTCGTTCGCGTAGTCGTTGGCGAAGAAATCCCGCTTGGCGATGGTCGAGCCATCCGTCGGCGTCCCGGCGATGTAGGCATAGCCGAAATCGGTATTGGTGTCGCTGTAGCGCGCGTTCGAACTGAAGCTCAGGCCGGAGCCGAAGTCATGGTCGAACATGGCGCTGACGGTGTTCCGGTTCGTGCCGCGATAGTTGAAGTCCGGCTCCCCGAAGAAGCGGCTTCTGTCGAAATCCGAGCCCACCGGATGCCCGCCGCTGCCGGGCACGCCGTCGCGGTTGAGATAGTCGTAGACGACAGTCAGGCTGGTGGCGTCGCTCGGACGCCATGTCAGGCCACCCATGAGAAACTGCTCGTCGTCTCGCGAGAAGTCATACTCATCGTCGGCATCCCTGAGCTTGCCTGTCAGACGATAGGACAGCGTATCGTCGCTGGTGATATTGTCACCGAAATCGATGCCGACTTCCTTCGTCCTGAACGAGCCTCCGGTGACATAGGCTTCGCCGAACCGTTCGCTTCTCGGCCGCTTGGTAACAAAGTTGACGGCGCCGCCCGGATCGGAAACGCCGAAGATGGTGGAATTGCCGCCCTTCAGCACCTCGACGCGCTCATAGGCAAAGACTTCTTCCCGAACCCCACCGAAAGGCCGGCCCAAAGTCAGGCCGTCGCGATACATGAGGGCGTCGAAACCGCGGATCTTGAAATAGTCGAACCGGTCGTCCGAACCGTAAAAGTCCGTGGTCACGCCCGCGGTGTATTGCAGCACCTGCTCGACATCCCGCGCGCCGCGCTCCTGGATTTCCCTTGCCGTGATCACGGATACCGACGAGGGCGTATCCATGATGTCGGTCGGCATCCTGCTGCCGCTTGTCGTCCGGGTCGCAACGATCGACTTCGCATCGTCATCGCCGCTTTCTCCCTCGACGGTGATCTCATCGAGAACGGTGACGGAACCGGAGTTTCCAGCCTGCTGGGCCAGCAAGCAAGTCGGCGTGAAAGCGACAATCGCCGTACCCAGAAGTGCTGCATTCCGGTAGCGAGTGACGAACCCTCTCTTGCTGCCGCCCCTCATTTCGATATCCATGTTCAAGTCCCAGTAGTTGATTTCTGCCGCCGGAGGGGTCGGCTGTGGACACCTGCCCCAGCCCCTCATGAGAAGCAGCCATGCCAGCAAAAGTCCGTCTCTCGCGGGCTGCCGGAACGACCGCGGCGATGCCTGACGTCACCTGGCGGCGCCATAACTTGAGCAATCTTATCCAGTATTGTACATTCCTACGGTCTTGTAGAAACCTACGGAAACTTCACCTCTCTTCCGCGGAGAGGGCTTGACCGGCGTTGACGTAGTCCGTTGAAGCTGAGAATGGAACTCAACTTAAATATGGAGTCCCATCCTTGTTGCGGTTTTTCCGTTCGTCCTTGCCGCTGGCCGCGACATGCCTGTCGATCATTGCATTCGGCAGCGCATGGGCCGGGGAAAGCACGTCTTATCCCGTCGTCATCAAGCATGCGCTTGGCACGACGACCATCACCGAAAAGCCGTTACGGGTTGCGACGGTTGCCTGGGCGAACCACGAAGTGCCACTCGCCCTGGGGGTCGTGCCTGTCGGCTTTGCGGCAGCCAATTTCGGGGATGACGATGGCGACGGGCTGTTGCCCTGGGTGGCCGAAAAGCTGACCGAACTCGATGCCGGCAGGCCGATACTGTTCGACGAGGGCGACGGCATTGATTTCGAGGCGGTCGCCGCCACCGATCCCGACGTGATCCTGGCTTCCTATTCCGGCCTGAGCCAGGC
Organism: Mesorhizobium sp. 1B3; assembly: GCF_050958605.1. NCBI lineage: Bacteria > Pseudomonadati > Pseudomonadota > Alphaproteobacteria > Hyphomicrobiales > Phyllobacteriaceae > Mesorhizobium > Mesorhizobium sp. 1B3. The sequence goes on from NZ_JBJHDO010000019.1 coordinate 57,297, forward strand.
GGACTATGACACGCTGAGCCAGATCGCTCCGGTCGTAGCTTACCCCGAAGCCGCCTGGGCCACCGACTGGCGCGAAATGATACGCCTCAACAGCGCGGGGCTGGGCATGGCCACCGAGGGCGAGGCGCTGATTGCGGACATCGAGGCGAAAATTGCCGGGGCGGTTGCCGGGTATCCCGAGCTTCGGGGAAAATCTGCGATGTTCATCACCCATCTCGATGCCACCGATCTGAGTACGGTCAACTTCTACACCACTCACGACTCCCGCGTGAAGTTCTTCGCGGAACTCGGCCTGAAATCACCGAAAAGCGTCGTTGAGGCTTCCACTCCTGGCCGGTTCTCCGGCTCCATCAGCGCAGAGCTGATCGACGCGTTCGATGATGTGGACATCGTCGTGACCTACGGCACGCAGGAACTGCTCGACGCGCTGGCGGCCAACCCGCTCACGTCCAGAATGCCTGCCGTCGCGAATGATGCGGTTGTCACCTTGGGCAGGGATCCTCTGGGCACGGCCGCAAACCCGACACCCCTTTCGATCCCGTGGGTGTTGAAGGATTACGTGGCCTTGCTCGCCAAGGCCGCCAAAAACGCCGAATGACAGCCGAGCAGGTCGAACCATCCGATCGACTGTCCCGTTCCGGCAGGTCGGGTCATATGCGGGGACTGTGGCTGGCTCTGGTGATCGCCGCGCTTGGACTGCTGTGCCTCCTGTCAGTGGGCATCGGGACGCGCGGCGTCATCTGGGCCGATGTCGTCGCTACGCTCGGCGGACAGGTCGACAGTGCCGGTCAGGCCGCTGTTTCCGTACGGATTCCACGAACATTGCTCGCCCTTGCCGCCGGGGCGGCCCTCGGACTTGCCGGTGCGATCATGCAGGGCGTGACACGCAATCCGCTTGCCGACCCGGGCATTCTGGGGGTGAACATGGGTGCGTCGCTTGCCGTCGTCATCGGTGTCGCCTGGTTCAACATCGCGTCCATTTATGCCTATGTCTGGACTGCCATTCTGGGAGCCGGATGTTCGGCGGTCTTCGTCTATGTTGTCGGTTCAATGGGCCGGGGCGGAGCACCCCCCCTCAAATTGGCGCTTGCCGGAACAGCCACCTCGGTCGCGTTTTCCTCGCTAGTGATCGCAGTGGTTCTCCCTCGAAACGATATCGCCGGCGGCTTCCATTCCTGGCAGATAGGCGGCGTGGGCGGAGCCACCTTCGCCGGCATTTCCCACGTGCTGCCATTCCTTGCAGCGGGCTTTGTCATCAGCCTGCTATCCGCGCGGAAGTTGAACTCGCTGGCTCTGGGCGACGAACTGGCGGCCGGACTCGGCGAGAACGCAGCCGTGGCCCGCGCCATCACCTCGCTCGGGGCGATTTTGCTGTGCGGGGCAACCACCGCAATTTGCGGGCCGATCAATTTTCTGGGATTGGTCGTTCCGCATCTGTGCCGATTGCTGGTCGGGGTCGACCATCGGTGGCTGCTGCCGTTTTCCGCATTGGGCGGCGCATGCCTCCTGGTCGCGGCCGATATCGTCGGGCGGATCGTCGCCCGGCCGGCCGAAATTGACGTCGGCATCGTAACAGCCCTTGTGGGTGCGCCGTTCTTCATCTGGGTCGTCAGACGCCATCGGGTCCGTGAATTGTGACGACGCTTGCTGCCACCGTCGATTTCATCGTTGACAGCCGACGCCGCCGCGCGCGCTGGCGTGGTGTCGTGATAGCCATATTGCTGGCGCTCCTGGCGGCGACCTTCGTCCTGAGCCTGTCGCTGGGCCAATCCTTCACGCCGCTGGAAGAGGTTGTCAGCGTGCTGCGCGGCGAGCAGGTTTCGGGCGCAAGCTTTATCGTGGGCCAGCTACGGCTGCCACGAGCCGTACTCTCCGTTCTCGCCGGGCTGAGCTTCGGGTTGGGCGGCGCGGCCTTCCAGATCATGCTGCGCAACCCCCTTGCCAGCCCGGATATTATCGGCATCAACCTGGGCGCAAGCGCGGCGGCCGTATTTGCCATCGTCGTGCTCCGGATGAACGGACCAGCCGTTTCGGTTTTTGCCGTGGTTGCCGGTCTGGGCGTGGCGCTGCTCATCTATGTCCTGTCCTTCAGGAACGGCGTTGCCGGAACACGGCTTATCCTCGTCGGCATCGGCATTTCGGCCATGATGCAGAGTACCATCGCCTACATTCTTTCCAACGCTCCTGCGTGGAATCTCCACGAGGCGATGCGCTGGCTGTCGGGCAGCGTCAACGGCGCGCAACTTCATCAGGCGCTGCCGCTCGTGCTGGGACTTGCGGTGTTCGGCAGCCTGTTGGTGAGCCACGCGCGAAACCTCGAGACGCTGAGGCTGGGAGACGACACTGCCGCAGCCTTGGGCGTCGGGATCGCCCGGACCCGCATCATGGTGATTGTCGCGGCGGTCGGTCTGATCGCTTTTGCGACAGCTGTAACGGGGCCGATCGCCTTTGTCGCGTTCCTCTCGGGGCCCATTGCGGCGCGTATCGTGGGGAACAACGGATCTCTGCTGATCCCCTCTGCACTGATCGGGGCGCTTCTTGTGCTGGTGAGCGATTATTGCGGGCAATTTCTGTTGCCGACCCGCTATCCCGTGGGCGTGGTCACCGGCGCTCTGGGTGCCCCCTATCTGATTTTCCTGATCGTGCGCGCCAACCGGACCGGAGCCTCGCTTTGACCGCTCATACCCTTGTCGCGAGCCGGCTTTCGGCCGGCTATGGCGACACCGTCATTCTCGACGGGCTCGATCTTGCAGTGCCGCCTGGAAGGATCACCGCGATCGTCGGCGCCAATGCCTCCGGCAAGTCCACGCTTTTGCGCACCATGTCGCGCCTTATCTGGCCTCGCCACGGACATGTGCTTCTCGACGGCAAGTCCATCCACCGGACACCACCTCGGGAACTGGCGCGGAGATTGGGGCTGCTCCCTCAATCGCCGATTGCGCCGGAAGGCATCACGGTTGCCGATCTTGTCGGCCGTGGAAGACATCCTCATCACGGCATGTTCTCACGCTGGACACGTAAGGACGACGAAGCCGTTGCCGCCGCGCTCGCGGCCACCAAGACCGCCGAGCTCGCAGACAGGCTCGTGGAAGAGCTCTCGGGCGGGCAACGCCAACGAGTGTGGATCGCGATGGCGCTGGCGCAGGAGACCGAGATCCTGCTGCTGGACGAGCCCACGACGTTTCTCGACATCAGCCATCAGGTCGAAGTGCTGGATCTCCTGACCGATCTCAACCACACGCGCGGAACCACCATCGTCATGGTGCTTCACGACCTCAACCTTGCTGCGCGCTACGCAGACTTCCTTGTCGCCATGGCGGGAGGACGGTTGCACGTCGCCGGCAAGCCGGAAGATGTATTGACGGAGGAGAACGTGCGGCAGGTCTTCGGGCTTGAAAGCCGCGTCATCACCGACCCGACCTCGAGCAGGCCGATCATGCTTCCGATGGGCCGGCATCGGATGACGCCGAAGTGAGGCACCGGCCGCTAGGTCACCAGAACTCGGGCACCGGAATCACCTGGTCCTGCTTGGTATGGAGCAGGTCGCCAAAACGGCTCCGGTGATAGATCAGCGGCCGCCCGTGACCGATCGCATCCATGTGGAAAAGGTGCCCAACGAATAGCGTGTGGTCCCCGCACTCATGTTCGGCCACGATGCGAGCGCCGATATGAGCCAGTGCGTCACGAAGCGCCGGCAGGCCGTCGATCCAGCTCAGTTCGATGGCGGCACCGGCCCGAGGCCGGCCCGCGAAATGGATCGCCAGGTCGCCCTGATCATGAGCCAGGATGTTGACGACGAAGCGCCCGGCCTGGCTCGCCAGTTCGTGCATATGCGCCCGTTTTGCAATCGAAACGACGCATAACGGCGGATCGAGCGAGCCCGACATGAAGGCGTTCGCCGTCATTCCGCGGATCTCGCCGCCATGGGTCGTCGTGATGACCGTCACCCCGGTGACGAATTGGCCCATCACGCGCCGGAATTCACGAGGGTCTATACGAGGAGGCTCCTGCAATCGTCGGCCATCGCCATGGTGAGGCGCCCTATCCATCCCGACCGGCATGATAGCTCAATGCGCCGGGATCCGTCAGGTCGGGAACGCGCCAGCCGTCGAGATCGTATTCCGCCATGCACTGCTCCGCGAAGCCCTTGAACTTGTCAGCGTTGCCGGAGGCCTGCGCCCCGAACAGGCAATAGCGGCGGATCTCCTCCGTCGAGCCGCCATAGTTGATCTCGTAGAGCTCGTGGCGGCCGCCGAATTCGGTCGAAAGCGTGTCCCAGAGAAGCTTCATCAGCTTCACCCTGTCTTCCGCCTTGTAGCCGTTCGACCCGCGCAGGTAGCGGTCGAGATAGGGACGTATCTCGGGGTTTTTGAAGTCCAGCGCGTGGCTGTTGAGATAGATGAGCCCCGAGGCGACGGTCTGCTCGATGATGTACTTGATCTTCGAATAGGCGATCGTGGCGATGATCTGATAGGCGTTACCCGCATCCATGTTGGGCAGGATATAGTCGCCGATCCACGGCTTGGGATCGCGCACCATCGCGTCGGACAGTGCCCAGAACAGGTTGCGCCAGGCGATCACCTCCCCGACATTGGCCTGAACGCCGCGATAGTCCTTGGTGCCTGCCGCCTCGACGGCCTTGAGCAGGAGCCCGGCGATGAAATCGAGCTTGACCGCAAGGCGCGTGCAGCCATGCACCACGAAGCGAGGCAGGAAGCCGGTCCGCGGGAAGAAGTTGTTGGCCTTCTCGACATCGGCATAGACGAACACGTTTTCCCAGGGGACCAGCACCTTGTCCATGATGAAGACGGCGTCGTTTTCGTCCAGCCGGCTCGACAGCGGATAGTCGAACGGGCTGCCCATCACAGTCGAGGTCATTTCGTAGGATGTCCGGCATAGGAACTTCACGCCCGGAGCGTTGGTCGGCACCATGAAGACGACGGCAAAATCCTTGTCCTGCAGCGGTATCAGCCCGTGATGGGCCACGAAAGTGTAGTTGGTCAGCACCGAACCGGTCGCCACCACCTTCGCGCCGGAGACGATGATGCCGGCGTCGGTCTCTTTCTCGACATGCGCGCAGACATCGGCCACCTCGTTCGGCGGCCGGTCGCGGTCGACCGGCGGATGAATGATCGCATGGTTTATGAAGGGAACACGCTCCTGGCTGAAACGATACCAGGCGCGGGCGTTTTCCTGATACGGATCGTAAAAATCGGCGTTGGCCCCCAAGGTGGCGAGGAAGGAAGCCTTGTAGTCGGGAGCCCGACCGAGCCAGCCATAGGTCAGCTTCGCCAATTCCGCTATCGCGCTGCGACCCTGGAGGAGATCCTCCATGCTCTTCGGGGCCTTGAAATAGGCGTGGGTCGCGCCGCCATTGCCGGTGTCGGTGGGCAGGAGGATCTTATCCCTGAGCTTTTCGTCGTGAAGCGCATCATAGAGGCGCGCCACCATGCGCGCCGTGTTGCGAAAAGCAGGATGGGTGGTCACATCCTTGACCTGCTCGCCGTAGATGTAGACTTCCCGGCCGTCGCGCAGTTGCTCGATGTATTCCGCGCCCGTCATGGGCGAGAGGCCGGTAAGCCGGCCTGTCGTCCTCCCATGTGCGGCGAAGGCTTCCTTGTTGTCGCGATTGGGTAACGTATCCATCCGATCCTCGCTCGCCTGCCCGGCATCGAGCAAGCGTCTGACCAAGGAACCGGCCTGGCCTATCGGAACGCCCTGTCGCCGCGGAACAGCGCCAAGAGCGGATGTGTGATCCCAAGCCGCATAAGCCGGGTCCGGCGTGGTACCGGCTCTAAAGCCCCACCACTCTCGAAAGAGTACGAATTACCCCATCGCCTGGCAAGCACGGCGCGATTGCAACCAGGCCATCACCCTGTTTGCCCGTGGCTCGCCAGGATGTGGAGAACCTGCACCGCTTCCGGCAGCGCGATGAGGAACTCGTGATCTCTCGGCAGGTGATGGATTTGCGTGGGATCGCCGCCGGTAAAACGCGCCATCGCCTCGACGCTTTCCCAATAGGAAATAGTCACGAATTCGGTTTCGCCTTCGCGGTCTTCGCGAAAATTCTGGACGCCGAGCGCCTTCTCGATCAGCGGCTTGATGCCGACTTCGTAGAGATATGGCTCATAGGCATCGGCGACGTCGCGCCGGGTTCTGCCTCGCCATATGCGCGCGATCGTCGGCTTGGTCACTTGATCCGTCATCTCGGCCTCCTCTCCTACGCCTCGTTTCGAAGCAGGAAATTGTGCCAGTCTTCGGTGAGGTCAATGTCCGGGCCCTGTACGAGGCAATCATCCTGACAAACGCTCGGATTGTTTCCGTACATTTCTTCGTATATGAAATCATATACGCCAGATCGGCGCCTGCAGAGGCGGCAGCAAGTGGCGGAAGGCAGCCTCCGCAGATGCCTCCGTTGCCCCAACGCACAGGAGCGAACAGCCTTGAACTTGTTCAATCGAATTCATCACATCTGCATCGTCGTCCATGATCTCGAGAGATCCGTCGCCTATTACCAATCCCTCGGCGTCGGACCGTGGTTCGACTACCCAAAGGGCGGCCGATATCTCGAATTCGACGTCCCGAACAAAGAAGCGTCGGACGCGATGCGCTACAAATGCGTCGATCTCGACAATCTCCAGATCCAACTGTGCCAGCCGGGGCCGCAGGATTCCCCGCAGCGCCGGTTTCTCGAGCAGCGCGGCGAAGGTGTTTACCACCTCGGCTTCGAAGTGCCTGATCGCGATGCCGCCGAGGCAGAGGGACGCGCATTGGGGCTCGATGTCGTCGCCCGGGGACGACGGGAAGACCGGTCGGGATTTTGCTATTTCGATACGCAAGATGGAGCCGGCGTCGTGCTCGAGGTCCGGAACTCCCCGAAAGCGGCGGATGCCGCATGTGCAGCCAAGTGACGATCCCGGCCATGACGGGACCGGCTGAATTTCCGAAAAGGGGCAGCCTACCCTTGCGCGCCAGGCAATTTCGTATATGACTTCGTATACGAAATTGAGCTTCTAATGAAGCGACGGTTTCGCAAGCCGGTCTCGTCTCCGAGCCGGCATGAACGAAAGAGGATACCGATGTACTATTTTGGATATTGCACTTGGCTCGACGATGCCGAGCTGCGCCGCTTCATGCCAAATGCACGGAAGGTGGTCCATGCGGTCGCGCCGAACCACAAGCTGACTTTCCATGCCGCGAGCGACCGCACCGATCGCGGCTGGTGCCACTTCAACAATAAATGCTCCGACGCCTGGGGAACGGCCTGCCGCGGCATCGTCTTCGAGCACGAAAATACGCACTTCAAGGACGAGTACGACGATTTCGAGCGCTGCACGGTCACCGTGATCGGCGACGATGGCAAGGCCTATGATTGCTGGACTTATCGTATGAGCAATCCCGGCACCCCGATGCGTCCGCCGCTGTACTACTGGGACCACATTCCGAAAGGCATGAAGGATCACGGTTTTCCCGAGGACTACATCCGCTCCGTCCTCGACACCTATGAAGCCGCGGCCGAATGCCCGAACGCCGACCGCCCGAATCCCTCCAAGATCCCCGGGAAGTCGGCGGCGACCCGATAATAAAATAACCAGGCAAACGGTCCACAATGGGAGAGATCAAATGAGGACTTGCAGGGGAACAATGAAACATGTGGCGACCGCCCTTCTTGCCGGCATGCTCGCATGCGGCGCAACCGGGGCGATCGCACAATCATCCGAGGCAGCGAAGCTGGTGCCGCAGGAGATCCGCGATCGCGGCACGCTGACGGTGGGCTCGCAACAGACCTTCCCGCCCGTCGAATTCAAGAAGCCGAACGAGACCGCCGTAACGGGCGTGAGCGCCGACCTGCTCGCGGAAATCGCTAGGCGTCTCGACCTCAGGCTTGAATATATCCACGGCGAGTATTCCTCGCTCATCCCGGGGCTGGAATCCAAGCGCTTCGACATGGCCTCCGGCGGCATCAGCGATACTGAAGAGCGCGAGCAAAAGGTCGACTTTGTCAACTATATGATGTCGGGCGGCAGCATTCTCGTCCGTGCCGCCGACAAAGAGAAATACAAGACCATCACCGATTTCTGTGGCGGAACGGTCGCCATGCTGCTGGGCAGCAACACCATCATGAAGGCGCTGGAAGCAGCCAATGCCGATTGCGAAGCAGCGGGCAAGGCGAGGTTCACCGTCGACCAGTTGCCCTCGGCTCCCGATGCCAAGGCCCAGCTCGATCTCGGCCGGGTCGATGGGTATCTCGGCGACTTCCCTGCCCTCGTCTATTTCGTGACGAACGCGCCGGGCAGCTATGCGGTCGTCGGAGGAAACTACATCCTCACGCCGTACATCACGTCCTGGGCCTTCTCCAAGGACAATGCCGGCCTTCGCGACGCCGTACAGAAAACCGCTCAGGAAATGCTCGACGACGGCACTTACAAGAAGCTGCTCACGACATGGGGACTGGAAGGCGGCGCGTTGCCCGAGATCAGCGTCAACCTGCCCGCAAGCAAGAGGAAATAAGGGTCTTGTCAGCCGAACTGATCGCCGAGCCTTCGGAAGTTCGCATCATTCGCCGCAAACGCTGGGGAGCCTGGCTCCTCGGCGTGGCCGTGCTGCTGATCCTGATCATTGTCGCGATCGCCGGCGCCAGGGCGCGCATCATCGATCTCGATGTATTCTTGCAATACCTGACGAGCGGCGAGATTCTCATAGGCGCTCGCAACGCTATTCTCGTCGGCACCGTATCCATGGTGCTTGCCCTCGTCGTGGGACTGACCGCGGCGTTGATGCGGCTCTCCGGCAATCCAATTCTTTCCTCGGTCTCCGCCACTTACGTCTATTTCTTCCGGGGGACGCCGATGCTGATCCAGATCCTGTTCTGGTATAATGCGTTCCCAACCATGTTCCCCAGGCTCTATCTGGCGGTTCCGTTCACCGGCGCCGTTCTGATCGACCTCCCAATGCCCGTCGTCATCACGCCCTTCATCGCGGCTGTCGTCGGGCTCGGCCTGGCCGAGGGCGCTTACATGAGCGAAATCATCCGCGGCGGCATCCTTGCCGTCGACAAGGGACAGCAGGCTGCCGCCCGCGCGCTCGGCATGACACAACCTCAGATGCTCGGCCGCGTCGTCATCCCTCAGGCGGCGCGCATCATCATTCCCGCCACCGGCAATCAGTACATCATGCTGCTCAAGTCCACTTCGCTTGCCTCGGTGATCGGCTTCCTGGAGCTGCTGCGGATCACGCAGGGCATCTATTCGGCGAATTTCCAAGTCGTGGAACTGCTTGCCGTAGCGGCCTTCTGGTATCTCGCAATGACTGCAGTCGTCACAGCCATCCAGACGACGCTGGAAAAACTCTTCCCGGTAAGGTGACGATCATGCAGAGCAACCACAGGGAAGACGCGATCCGGGTCGCGGGGCTTCGAAAATCCTTCAGCAGTTTCCAGGCCTTGAAGAACGTGTCGTTCCACGTTCGGAGCGGCGAGGTCATCGCCCTGCTCGGTCCCTCCGGATCGGGAAAATCGACGTTGCTTCGATGCATCAATCATCTTGAGGAAATCGATGGCGGCCGCATCTACGTCAACGGCCAGCTCATTGGCTACGAAGAAACGGGACCGGTCCTGCGCCAGATGAGCGACGCGGCGGTGAGCGCGCAGCGTCGTTCGATCGGCATGGTGTTCCAGAGCTTCAATCTCTTCCGGCACATGACGGCGCTCCAGAACATCATGTCGGGCCCGATCTACGTCCTGAAGACGTCGCGGGCCGAGGCAGACAAAAAGGCGCGACGGCTGCTGGAGAAGGTCGGGCTCGGCGATAAGGCCCATTCCTACCCCGCCCAGCTCTCCGGGGGGCAGCAGCAGCGCATCGCCATAGCCAGGGCACTGGCCATGGACCCCAAGGTGATTCTTTTCGACGAGCCGACCAGCGCACTGGACCCGGAACTGTCGCAAGAGGTAGTGGCAACGATCAAGACGCTGGCGGAAGAAGGTCAGACCATGCTCATCGCCACCCATGAAATGGCCATCGCGAAAGGCTGTGCCGATCGCGTGTTTTTCATGGTCGGCGGGGAACTGGTGGAGGACGCTCCGGCGGGAGAGTTCTTTGCCAGCCCCCGCCACGAACGCAGCCGCCAGTTTCTGGCGCTACATGCCTAACGAAGGGAAGACAGATGGAGCGTCAGTTGGGTAGCACCAGCAAGCGGACGGGGACGGCACTGCTGGCCGCCGACGTCCATCGCCTGCTGCGTGCCAAGATCATTACGCTGGAAATCAAGCCGGGCACGCGGCTTGTCGAAGACGATATCTCGCGCGAGATCGGCGTCGGCAGAACACCGGTCCGCGAGGCCCTGCTGAGGCTCGAAGGCGAGGGTTTGGTGAGCCGCCAGCGCAGGGGCTGGATCATCGAGGCGACGGACCCGGCCAATGCCCGCTTCATATTCGAGGCGCGCATCTCCGTCGAAAGCTACGCGACCCGGGTCGCGGCCGAGCGTGGCAACGCCAAGATGATCAAGCGGCTGCACGACCTCGTTGCGAGAATGGATGATCTGGACACCATCAGCCGGGCAGAATTGAACCGGCTCGATCGGAACTTCCACGAAACCATCGTGGCGATGGCAGGCAATCCGATATTCGTCGAGATGCACGAGCGAACCCAATTCCACTATTGGAACCTGCGGCTGCCGGTCTTCTTCAACAAGGAGCAGACGCTGCGGGCGAACGAGCAACACAAAGCCATTCTCTCAGCTCTCGAAGCGAGCGACGCCGATAGGGCCGAGCGTCTCGCCCGCGAACATATCGAAACCACCTACACGATCGTCAGCCAAGCGTTGGACGGCTTCTGATGGAGCTCGTTTTCGAAGCCAGCCACACGCATCTCTATCCGGGCCATGAAGGTGTCGTGCGCGAGGCGCCGTTCTCGGCAGTCGAAAACGAAAGCCGGGATTGCTCGATCCTGTTTTCCGACGGAGTAGCCGTCCTGGCGACCGCCGTTTCCCTGGGCAACGGCGCATGGCGCCTCAATGTCGGGCCATACACGACGGCGGCAGGCACTCCAATCCCCGCGAAAAGCTGGGCCGTCGACATCGCCGCAACGGAGGATGATCGGCCCCGCTTCAGAATCCGCAGGAAGCTCATCGCCTGACTGTCGTGACAGCGGGAGCGCTTGTGCAAAACTCCACCTTCTCCCCTTGTGGGAGAAGGTGGCCGCGCCAAGCGCGGTCGGATGAGGGGCGCTCCAGAAAGCTCCGCAGGACAGAGGGGGCTTGTCTGCGTACAGGCCCTTATCCACCGGCGAATGCTATCGCGGTCGGCGATCGGTCAGCGACCTCACGCTGAACAAGGGCCAGGGCCAACGCCGCGATGACGGACAGCAAAATCCCGTCGATCGCCTTGGCCATCCCCCTGTCCTCCTCGCGGGGATGGGCCTTTATAGCCGGTCATCGCGGAGGGTGACAACGGCGCCCACCCGTGCAATAGCGCGGGCGACGACGAGGAAGCCGGCGGTCGGCTGCTCGCCACCGAAGGATTGTCCAGGGAAACATATGCCGGAATTCGTGACCGAAACCGTGCTGAAACGCGACCTCTTTTCCGAGACGCGTAAGGGCCACTTTGCCGACGCACCGCAGGAAAAGGTCATCCGGCGCGTCGTGACCGCCGCGCCCTTCTGGTCCCGCCCCCTGGGCTGGGTGCTGGCTCGTCGCGAGATCGCCGCGCTCCGGCAGGTCAAAGGCATCGAGGGAACGCCGCAGCTCATTTCGATCGACAAGGACGGGCTCTACCGTCATTGGAGCGAGGGCACGCCGCTCCATCTCGCGCGCCCCAAGGATCCCATCTGGTACAGCGACGCCCACCGCCTTCTGCATGCCATGCGTCGGCGTGGCATCACGCATAACGACCTCGCTAAACCCCAGAACTGGTTGATGACTCCGGATGGGCGGGCCGCGGTCATCGACTTCCAGCTCGCCTCGCTCCATCGCCGCCGCGGCAGGCTCTACCGGCTCATGGCCTATGAAGACCTGCGCCATCTCTTGAAGCAGAAGCGGGCCTTCGCACCATCCCTGCTGACGCCGGCCCAGGCGCGTCTCCTGGCGCGTCGCTCGCTGCCCTCCCGGATCTGGATGGCGACGGGAAAGAAGCTCTACAATCTGGTGACGCGCGGCATCTTCCGCTGGTCGGACGGAGAAGGCACGCACGACCGCATCGACAACGAAGGGCCCGCCATCCTCGAGGCACTGCTCGCCCATCCGAACGTCCAGAACGTAGCGCTCGCGACCTTCCCCCTGCCCAAAAAGGGCGTCGGCATCTACGCGTTCGTCGAGGCGAAGTCCGGCACGCCGCTTTCAAAGCTGGAGAGCCTGACGTTGCCGGTTCGGCCGGATCACCTGCAGCCTGTCGCTTCGCTGCCGCGCGACAGCGACGGTACGGTGCGCCACGACATATTGCAGCTCATCGCCATGAACCAGATGACCGAGCTCGACGCGCTGGTGGCGGGAGACGAGGCACTCGACAGGATCGCCCATGCGATCGCCGCCGGCCGGCTCAATTTCTCCGACCGGCGCATCGCCAAGGCCGAACCAAAGCCCTAAGGGCTTGTGCCTTGTTGCCGGCGCGGTCCATCCGGAGGCGAAGCTGCCCGATTGGGCAGGAACTCCCCTGATGGGACCGGACGCTTCTGAATATCTTGAGCATAGTTGTCTTGTTTCGTATACCGCCCGCATTATCCATGGCGAGGCACGAGGCTGTAATGAATCTCCGGGCATTCTCGACGGGCGCGATCGGGACCGGACAAGGGCGGGAGCAGTACCGGAGGCTGGTCCGGCGGCGGCAGGTCATTCTCGCCGGCTTGACGGTGGCTCTTCTCGCTTGCCTTTGTCTCGACCTGGCCGCGGGGCCGGCCGGCTATCCGCTCGACCAGGTCGTTCGAGCCCTGATCGCACCCGATGCCGTGCCGCAGCAGGTCCGCGTGGTCTTATGGGAGCTTCGTATGCCGGTGGCCTTGATGGCCGTTGTCGTCGGAGCGGCTCTGAGCGTTGCGGGGGCGCAGATGCAGACCGTCCTGTCGAACCCTCTCGCCAGTCCTTTCACACTCGGCATCTCCGCTGCCGCGAGCTTCGGCGCGGCGCTGGCGCTTGCATTCGGCATAACGCTGATTCCCGCGGCTACCGAATATATCGTCCCGATCAACGCCTTCGTGATGGCCATGCTTGCGGCGCTGCTCATCCACATGCTGAGCGCCAGGCGCGGGATCACCGTGGAGACGATCGTACTCTTGGGCATCGCTCTCGTCTTCACCTTCAATGCGCTGCTCGCGCTCGTCCAATTCCTTGCTTCGACCGAAGCCCTTTCGGCGGTTGTCTTCTGGACGATGGGGAGCCTCACAAAGGCGACATGGTCGAAGCTCGCGGCCACCACGCTGGTGCTGGCAGCGGTCCTGCCGATCTTTGCCCGGCGTAGCTGGGCACTGACGGCACTGAGGCTCGGCGAGGACAGAGCGGCGAGCTTCGGCGTGAAGGTCGCCCGACTACGCCTGGAGACGCTCCTGCTGGTCAGTCTTCTCGCCGCCATACCGGTCGCCTTCGTCGGCACCATCGGTTTTATCGGGCTGGTCGGACCGCATATCGCGCGTATGGTGATCGGCGAGGACCAGCGCTTCTTCCTGCCCGCCTCCGCCCTTTGCGGCGCTCTGATCCTGTCCGCCAGTTCCGTGGTCAGCAAGGCTCTCATTCCAGGCACGATCTTCCCGATCGGCATCGTCACCTCGCTGGTCGGCATTCCCTTCTTCTTCTCCCTGATCCTGTCGAGCGCGCGGCGCGCATGACAACCATCCGGCTTGAAGATCTCGGCGCGCGCTATGGCGGGAAACTGCGGCTCGAGGGCGTGACGACTCCAGCCTTCACGGGCGGCGACGTTGTCGCCGTGATCGGCCCGAACGCAGCGGGAAAATCGACCTTGTTCAAGCGCATCGCCGATCTCGTCCCGGGGCCGGGAACGGTGAATGTCGAGGGCTTGCGGCAGGGAAAGAACGGCGTGTGCTACATGCCTCAGCACAGCTCCGCCAACGCCGTGCTCACCGTCTACGAGTCGGTGCTGCTTGCGCGCAAGCAGGGTTCGGGATGGTCGGTCGGCGACGCAGACCTCGAAATCGTCGACGAGACCTTGGTCGCGCTGAACATATCCGATCTCTCCTTCAGGAATATCGGCGAGCTTTCCGGCGGTCAGATGCAGCTCGTGAGCTTGGCCCAGACGCTCGTCCGCGAACCTGACGTCCTGTTGATGGACGAACCGACCTCGGCGCTCGACCTGTCCCGGCAAATGGAGGTGCTCGCCTATGTCAGGCACATCGCCCAGCGGCGCCGCATCGTCGTCATGATCGCCTTGCACGACCTCAACCATGCCTTGCGCTTCTGCGATCAGACGATGGTCATTGCCGGCGGACGCATGGTCGCCTGCGGCAGATCGGCTGAGATCATCACCCCGTCACTTCTGCGGGAAATCTATCACGTCGAGGCCCGGATCGAACCCTGCTCGCGCGGCATCGGCCAGGTGATCATCGACGGAACGTCCCGCTCGCAAGCAGCACTCGCATCGGTGGTTCGCTGATCGGTTTTGTCCTGCCCGACATTTTCCCCCTCTCCGTCTCGGCTTCGCCGAGCCACCTCTCCCCCAATTCGTGGGGAAGAGGAATTGCCGGCCGCAAGGGTGGCGCCCTTCCTCTCCCCTGCGCTGAGCGCGGGGGAGAGGTGGCTCGGCGAAGCCGAGACGGAGAGGGGGACCTGTCGTACGCCCCATCTCAACTACAGCAGGACAGAGCGGCGGGCACTATCGCGGCAGGGCGAAGGCCATCACGTAATCGCCGGCCCTGGTGCCGATCGAGCCGTGACCGCCCGCGACGATCACCACATATTGGCGACCGTCCGAACCTTCGAAGGACATCGGTGTCGACTGCCCTCCGGCAGGTAGCCTCGCCCGCCAGATCTCCCTGCCCGTCGTAAGATCGTAGGCGCGCAGATAATCGTCGACCGTCGCTCCGAGGAAAACGACGCCGCCTGCGGTGATCACGGGGCCGCCGATTCCCGGTACCCCGACCTTGAACAGCAGCGGCAAGGGCGTCATGTCGCGCACCGTACCGTTCCGGTGCTTGTAGGCGATCTCGCTCGTCCTGAGATCCGCTCCCGCGACGTAGCCCCATGGAGGAGCCTGGCACGGTATGCCGAGCGGGGAGAGGAACGGCCCCATCACAACGGCATAGGGGGCGCCCTCATTGCGGTTCAGCCCCTGTTCGCTGGCGGCTTCGTCGCCCGGCGGCGGCACCTGGTCTCGCGGGATGAGTTGCGACGTAAACGCAAGATAGGTCGGCATACCGAACATGACCTGCCGGACCGGATCGACAGCCACGCCGCCCCAGTTGAAGACCCCGAAATTGCCGGGATAGACGAGCGTGCCTTCGAGCGAGGGCGGCGTATAGCGGCCTTCATAGCGCAGAGACAGCAGCTCGATGCGGCAAGCCAGCTGGTCGAACATGGTGATGCCCCACATGTCCGCTCCGGTCAGCGGCGTCGGTTCGAAGGAGAGCTGGGAGACGGGCTGCGTGGGAGCCGTCGTTTCGCCCTCGATGGCGCCCGCGGGGGCCGGCACCTCCTTCACCGGGATGATCGGCTCGCCGGTGCGCCGGTCGAGCACATAGATATCACCCTGCTTCGTAGGGGCGACCAAAGCCGGAACGACACCATTGGCCGTGGTGATATCGACAAGGGATGGCTGGGCCGGCACGTCCATGTCCCAAAGGTCGTGATGGACGGTCTGGCGCACCCAGCGCACCTGTCCCGTCCCGAGGTCGAGCGCCGTAATCGATGAGGAATATTTTTCGACATTCTCGCTGCGACCGGCGCCGAGCTGATCGGGCGTCTGGTTGCCGAGGGGGACGTAGACCAGTCCGAGATTCTCGTCGGCGCTCGCCGTCGACCACATGTTCGGTGAGTTGTGCGTATAGGTCTCGCCGGGACCGAGCGGCGTCGTGCGCTCGGGGTTGCCGGAATCCCAGTTCCAGACCAGCGCGCCCGTGCGGACGTCATAGGCTCGAATGACGCCGGAGGGCGCCTCGATCGAGAAATTGTCGTTGACCGCCCCACCTACGATGATCAGCCCGCGCGCGATCAGCGGCGCCGAGGTGGAGTAGTAGTATCCCGATTTCGGGAAAGGCATGTTCGCGAGCAGATTCAGCGTGCCGCCATCGGCAAAGCTGGAGCAGATGCTCCCGGTCTTCGCATCGAGTGCGATGAGGCGCGCGTCGGAAGTCGGGAGATAGATACGCTCGGCGCAAGGCTGTCCTTCGGCGATGTCGGGATCGGCGAAGTAGGCGACGCCACGGCAGGTCTGGTGTTGACGGTCCCTGTCGAGCCCGACCTTTGGATCGAAGCGCCATTTTTCCTTCCCTGTCTCGGCCTCGAGCGCGATGGCGAGACTGTGGGCAGTGCAGATGTAGAGTGTGTCATCGATCTTGAGCGGGGTCACTTGATAGGTAGTCTCCGGCACATCCTCCGGCCCTCTCACGTCCCCCGTGCGATAGCTCCAGGCGAGTTCCAGCCGGCCGACATTTTCCGGCGTGATCTGGCTGAGCGGGGAATAGCGCTGGCCGAAAGGCGTGCGGCCGTAGAAGTGCCATTCACCGGGCGGCATGTTGCCGCCGAGATCGGGATTGGCAGTCACCTGCTCCGTGCTGAGTTCGCCGGCGAGCCCTTGCGGATCGTTGACCATCGAATAGATGGCGACTCCGATGGAAATGACGACGGCGGCTGCCAATCCCAAAGCGCCGCCCGAACCCCGGAGTTTCCGCCTCACCCAGGGTGTCAGCAGCCACAGGGCCAGGAGCACTATGACGCCGCCCCGGGGGCCGAGCTGCCACCAGTCGAATCCGACTTCCCAAACCGCCCAGGCTAATGTCCCCAGCAGGACAAGCGCATAGACCCAAAGGGCTTCACCTTGCCGGCGCCACAGAAGAAGGGCGGTGATCAGGAAGCCGACCCCCGCCAGAACGTAGTACCAGCTGCCGCCGAGCACGGCGAGCCAGATGCCGCCGGCGCCGAGCGCGAAACCGATTGCAGTGAAGACCAGGACTGTGATGACCACGGCAGCGCTCCCCAGAAGATGTCGCCGCCGATATCTTTGCAGCTCGCGGATCGCACCGCGTGTCCGCATCCTGGAATTCAATCAACCCGCGGTTGCCGTCCAAATCGGGGCAGTCACAAAACGACGGTGACAAACGATGGTTCCGCAGCGTCGAAATGCCCAAAAAGGCGGTACCGGCATCAGCCTTCTGGCCTTTCCGCTCCGAATCACTACATTCGGCAGGATGCCTAGTTTTCCAGACGATCTCCCCTTCTTCGACGAGGAGGATACGCCCAGTCACGGCGTTCCGTCCCGCGCTCCCGCTCCGCCGCGCCCCGAGGGCGGCAACATCGCCGCGCGCGCCATGGCGGCGCGGCAGGGGGGCATGCCGGACTATCTCAAAGGGCTCAATCCCGAGCAGCGGCTGGCCGTGGAGACGACCGAAGGCCCGGTTCTCGTCCTGGCCGGGGCTGGCACCGGCAAGACGCGCGTGCTGACGACCCGCATCGCCCATATCCTCGCGACGGGGAAAGCCTTCCCTTCGCAGATCCTGGCGGTCACCTTCACCAACAAGGCCGCCCGCGAGATGAAGCAGCGGATCGGCATGCTGGTGGGCGAAGCAATCGAAGGCATGCCGTGGCTCGGCACGTTCCACTCGATCGGCGTGAAACTCCTGCGCCGCCATGCCGAGCTTGCCGGGCTGAGATCCGACTTCACAATTCTCGACACGGACGACCAGATCCGCCTGATCAAGCAGCTGATCCAGGCCGAGGGGCTGGACGACAAGCGCTGGCCGGCCCGCACCTTCGCGCAGATGATCGACGGATGGAAGAACAAGGGTTACGGGCCGGCGGATATCCCCGAGGGCGACGCTCGCGCCTTCGCCAACGGCAAGGGCCGCCAGCTCTTCAAGGCTTACCAGGACCGGTTACAGACGCTGAACGCCTGCGATTTCGGCGATCTCCTGTGCCACCCAATCCGCATCTTCCGCCAGCACCCCGACGTGCTGAAGGAATATCACAGGAAATTCCGCTACATCCTGGTAGACGAGTACCAGGACACGAATACGGCGCAATATATGTGGCTGCGGCTGCTCGCCCAGCGCCCGCAGGCGGGCCGAAATCCGACTGCCTCCAACCAAGCGGTCGACCGGCAGCCCGAGCACATGCGAGGCGTGAGCGAGAATAGAATAAACATCTGCTGCGTCGGTGACGACGACCAGTCCATCTATGGCTGGCGCGGGGCAGAGGTCGACAACATCCTGCGCTTCGAGAAGGATTTTCCGGGCGCCACCGTGATCAGGCTGGAGCGCAACTACCGTTCCACGGCCCACATCCTCGGAGCCGCCTCGCACCTGATCACCCACAATGAGGGACGACTGGGCAAGACCTTGTTCACGGACCGCGTCGATCCGGAAGACGCCAAGGTGATCGTGCATGCCGCCTGGGATTCCGAAGAGGAAGCGCGCGCGATCGGTGACGAGATCGAACGGCTCCAGCGCGACAAGCACCCGCTGAACGACATGGCGATCCTCGTGCGGGCATCCTTCCAGATGCGCGAATTCGAAGATCGTTTCGTCACGCTCGGCCTGAACTACCGCGTCATCGGCGGCCCGCGCTTCTACGAGCGCCAGGAGATCCGTGATGCGCTCGCCTATTTCCGGGTCGTTGCCCAGCCAGCCGACGACCTCGCTTTCGAGCGGATCGTCAACGTGCCGAAGCGCGGCCTCGGCGAGGCCGCCATCCGCCAGCTCCACGATACCGGCCGCATGCTGGGCGTGCCGATGCTGGAGGCAGCCGCGCGGCTGGCCGAGAGCGACGAACTGAAGCCCAAGCCGCGCACTGCCCTGCGCGAGGTCGCCGCCAATTTCGCCCGCTGGCAGGACCGGCTGGACACCACGCCGCATACCGAGCTGGCCGAGATGATCCTCGAGGAGTCCGGCTATACGGAGATGTGGAAGAACGACCGCTCGGCCGAGGCCCCGGGCAGGCTCGAGAACCTCAAGGAGCTCATCCGCTCCATGGACGAGTATGAATCGTTGCGCTCCTTCCTCGAGCATGTGGCGCTCGTCATGGATGCCGAGCAAAACGAGGAGCTCGATGCCGTCTCCATCATGACGCTGCATTCGGCGAAGGGCCTGGAGTTCGAGACCGTATTTCTGCCGGGCTGGGAAGAAGGACTGTTCCCGCACCAGCGCGCGCTGGACGAGGGCGGGCGCTCCGGGCTGGAGGAGGAACGGCGTCTCGCCTATGTCGGCCTCACCCGAGCCAAGAAAAACCTGCACATCTGGTTCGTCTCCAACCGTCGCATCCATGGGCTCTGGCAATCGACTATCCCGTCGCGCTTCCTAGACGAATTGCCGGAGGCGCATGTCGAGGTGGCCGAATCCGGCAATTCCTATGGCGGCTATGGCATCGGCTACAGCAATGCCGGCCGCCACAATGCCGGCCGGCAGACCCCCTACGGCGCGTCGCGCTTCGACAATGTCGGTGGAGGCGCCTTCTCCAACACCTACGCAACGCCCGGCTGGCAGCGTGCGCAGCAAAACCGCACCGAGGCGACCGATCGCAACTGGGGCACGCGCTCCGGCCATCAGGCCGAGCGTATCGGTTACGGCGAGGTCGATTCCGGTTACGGCGCGGGGCGCGGCTCGGTGAAGGGCCGCACCATCGAAGGCGAACTGGTGGCGAAATCCGTGGCTGACAGTCCTTCCCCGTTCAAGGTGGGCGACCGGGTCTTCCACCTGAAATTCGGCAACGGCAACGTCGCGGCGATCGACGGTAACAAGCTCACCATCGATTTCGACAAGGCTGGACAGAAGAAGGTGCTGGACGGGTTCGTGAAAAGCGTGTGATCCTCGGCCGGGAGGTCCGCTCCGTTCGACAGGCGGCAGCACTCCATGGATTGGGACACAGGAGCGCCGCGTGACCGACACCTCAATTCCAGCCCTCGCCTACGGCAACGTGGCCGTGATCACCGGTGCGGCGAGCGGCATCGGTTATGCAGTGGCCAGGAAGCTGGCCGGCATGGGGCTCAGGGTCGTCATCGCCGACCGTGAAGGCCCTGCTCTTCAACACGCCCTCAAGGAACTGGTCGACGTCGCGCTCGGCGGCCCCGAGGACGTGATCGCCGTTGCTTGCGATGTCTCCGACCCGGAAGACGTCGCCAGGCTGGCTGACCAAGCCCACGCCCAGTTCGGCGATCCGTCCTTTGTCATGAACAATGCCGGTGTCGGGAATAATCCGGGCAAGCCTTGGGAGAATCCCGACGGCTGGCACGCGCTCCTTTCGGACAACTTCTGGGGAGTGTTCAACGGTGTCCAGGCCTTCGCCCCGCGCATGCTCGCCGGAGGAAAGCCGGGCATGATCGTCAACACCGGGTCCAAGCAGGGCATCACCACGCCACCCGGAAATCTCGCCTACAACGTGTCCAAGGCTGCGGTGAAGACCTATACGGAAGGCCTGGCACACGCCTTGCGCAACGAGGCGGGCGGGAAGCTCTCCGCACATCTGCTTATTCCCGGCTTCACCTTCACCGGAATGACCGAGGGTGCGACGGAGAAACCGGCGGGCGCGTGGACGCCGGACCAGGTGGCGGGCTTCATGCTGGAGAGCTTGGCACGAGGCGACTTCTACATCCTCTGCCCCGACAACGAGACCGACAGGGCCACGGACGAGCGGCGCATGGCCTGGGCGATCGGCGACATCATCGAAAACCGCCCGGCGCTTTCGCGCTGGCATCCGGATTACAAGGACGCCTTCGCCGAGTTCTTGAAACGATAGGCGCGTAGCCTCCCCCTCATCCGACCTCGCTTCGCGAGGCCACCTTCTCCCACAAGGGGAGAAGGGGGAGCTTTGCATAAGCGCTCTGCCAAATCACAACGCTGGCGATTGGCATCGGTGTTGCGGCCGGTCTTCCCTTCTCCCCTTGTGGGAGAAGGTGGCCCGAAGGGCCGGACGAGGGGGTGGCGTCATGCCTTGGCGGCCATTTTCGGACGAGCCCGCCTCTTGTTCGTTTCGCGTTCATCGTGCTGCCGTGCAGCCGCCTCGCATTTCTTGCGGAATTCCTCGACCTCGCTTTCCGTGAGGTGCTCGATCCCGATGAAGTAATTGTGGCCTCGCGAGACGCGGATCAGTTCGTCGAGCTTGGCCTGGATCGCGGCTCCGTCTCGATTCTGCGTATTCTGAATCAGGAACACCATGAGGAAGGTGACAATGGTCGTGCCCGTATTGATGATCAGTTGCCATGTGTCGGAAAAGCCGAAGAGCGGGCCGGAAACGGCCCACACGACAATGACTGCGCAGCAGAGAATGAAGGTGGTCGGCATGCCCGCGGCATGAGCAACCCGATTGGCGACTTTGGTAAAAAGCGCTTCAAGCGACATGAGGACCTCGAAAACGCGGCCGCCCTCGCCTGAAAACAGCGAGCTGGCCTTCCAAGTTGAACCCGACCGGAAACGTGTTCGCAATGCATCGGTTCCCCCTGGGCCGTTCAACGCCATTCGGGCAATCGCGCTCTCTCGGTCAGCTTTCCCACCGGTCCAGGAAGTCCTCGATCGAAAGCGTCTGCATGTCGGGAACCGCCTCGAACAGGCGTTCGCCCGGCCAATCCCACCAGGCGAGCTCTTCGAGACGTTCGGCGATTTCCCGCGAAAACCGTCGCCGCAGCCGCTTCGCCGGTACGCCGGCGACGATCTCGTAGGCACCGACGTCGCGGCTCACCACCGCATTTGCGCCGATCACCGCGCCATTGCCGATGGTGATCCCCGGCAGGATCACGGCGCCATGCCCGATCCAGACATCGTGGCCGATGACGACCCTTTTTTGCCTGCGTCGCTCGCGAAATTCCTGGTCGACGCCGAGATAGCGGAAATACTCGTTAGGCCTGTAGCTGAGCTTGTGGGTGGTCGGCCGCTCCAGCGGATGTTCGAGCGCGTTGATGCGCGTATTGGCGGCGATCGAGCAGAACTTGCCGATAGACGTATAGATCGCCTCGGCGTGCCGTTCGAAGTAGGAATAATCGCCGACGGTGACTTCGCGCAGGATGACGCGCTCGCCGACCGCGGCATAGCGGCCGAGACGGCACGACTTGAGTTCCGCCGTCGGGTGAATTCGCGGTTCGGGATCTGTGAAGCGCAGGTCGGCTGTCATGGCCGCGCTTTACGCCGCTCAGTGCCGCCATACAAGCTCCGCGGTTGCTGGCTTATTGCGGCTTGCCCTTCGCCCAGACCACTTCCTGACCATAGAGCGGGATGGTCGACATCGACATCTTGGCCGAACCGTCCTGAACCTGCCGCGAATGGGCGAGATAGATCAGCGTATCATTGGCTTTGTCGTAGATGCGGTTCACCACCTGCTTCTTCCAGATCAGGCTGATGCCCTGCTTGAACACTTCTTCCCCCTCCCGGCTCAGATTGATCTCGTGAATGGTGATGGGTCCGGTCTGCCGGCAGGAGATCGCGGTGTCGGAGGGATCTTCGAACCAATTGCCCTTTTGCAGGCGGTCGACCATGCCGCGCTCGAAATAGGATACGTGGCAGGTCACTCCCTCGATGCCGGGATCCTTGATGGCTTCCACGATAATGTCGTTGCCCAGCCAGTCGACGCCGATCTCGCCCACCTGCTGGGCCAGGGCCGGCGCAGCCGCGCCGAAGGCGCATGCCGAGGCGATACCAAGGAAGAGACGGCGCATCGTGTTCTCCTGCGTTCGGGAACTTCTCAGGCAATCACTTGGGACGAAGCAGCCGCCGTTGCAAGCAGGGAACGTTTCAGCGGCAAGTTGGCATCTTTTGCGAGGCCCTCCGGGGCGCTATCTTATCGCCCATGAAGATTGCATCCCATATCCCTGCTTCGGCGCTGGCAAAGCTTGCGCTGGGCCTCGCCGTGCTCGCGGCGGCAAGCGGCATTGCCTTTGCCTCCTGGGTCGACAAAGGCGCCGCGATCTTTATGGCCATGGCCGAGACCGGCCTGGCATGGTGTTTCTGACGCCCGTGTTTCCGACGCTCGTGCCAATCCCTACTGCCCTGGAACCCGCTCGATGATGCGATTCATTCTCGCCGGAATACTCGTCTTGATGACAGCCGTGGTCGGCTTCATGACGTACCAGTGGTATCGCACGCCGAATGTCGGCCGGCCCTTTGGCGCGCCCTTCACCCTGGTCGACCAGAACGGCGCGGAAATCACCGAAGCGGCCTTCCGCGGCCAGCCCTCCGTCGTCTTCTTCGGCTTCACCCACTGCCCGGAAGTCTGCCCGACCACGCTCGTCGAGATGGACGGATGGCTGAAGAAGCTCGGCGACGAAGGCAAGGATATCCGCGCCTATTTCGTTTCCGTCGATCCCGAACGCGACACGCCGGAAGTGATGAAGACATATGTCGGCAACGTCTCCGACAGGATCGTCGGCATCACCGGCGCCGCCGACAAGGTGGCGGCGATGACCAAATCCTTCGGCATATATTCCCGTAAGGTCGATACGGGCGACGGCGATTACACCATGGACCATTCGGCTTCCGTGCTTATGCTCAATCGATCGGGAGATTTCTTCGGCACGATTGCCTATGAAGAAAACTCCGATACTGCGCTCGCCAAGCTGAAGCGCCTCGCCAGGGAAGGCTGACGCCCCGACACTTCGTTGCCCCCTTGCACCGGCGTTCGGAACGGTGTTGATGCCCCCTGCTCGCTTCCGCCCGGGAAACCCCTCCTCGATGCCCCAGACCCGTCTCTACGTCACCGCAAGCCGCGATGAAGCGAACCGCATCTATGCGGCGCTCGAATTTGCCTTCGAAGAGGAGGGTTATCCGCTCGCAGTCGTCGAGTTGGACGAAGACAGGGACATCCACGAGGTCTCCCTCTATACCGAGGACGACGCCGATCTCGTCGCTCAGCGCATGCGCGAGGCAGCGGGCGGCATCGCGATCGAACGGGAGGTTTTACCCGACGTCGATTGGGTGGCGCGTTCACTGGAAGGCTTGAAGCCGGTGCGGGCGGGCCGTTTTTTTGTCCACGGCTCGCATGACAGGGACAAACGCCGTATCGGCGACCTCGCCATCGAAATAGAGGCCGGGCTCGCTTTCGGCACCGGCCATCACGGCACGACGTCCGGCTGTCTCGATATGATCGATCAGGTGGTGCGGCGCGAAAGGCCGCGGAACGCGCTGGATCTCGGGACGGGCAGCGCGGTGCTGGCCATCGCTCTGGCAAAGCTGGCCCATATACCGGTGCTTGCGACCGATATCGACCCGATCGCCACGAGGGTTGCCCTGGAGAATGTGCGGCTGAACAGCGTTTCGGCCTATGTCGAGGCGGCGACAGCGCCGGGGTTTCACCACCCGATCTTTGCGCGGCGCGCGCCCTTCGATCTGATCGTCGCCAACATATTGGCGCGGCCGCTGATGCGGCTGGCGCCGGAAATGGCCAGATATGTCATGCCCGGCGGCTCACTGATCCTGTCGGGCATCCTCGAGCGCCAGCGCGATGCCGTTATCGCCGCCTATGTCGGGCAAGCGTTCCGGCATGTGCGCACGTTGGGCCGCGAGGGATGGGTGACGCTCCATCTCAAGCGATGAAGCGCCATTGCTGGAAGAACCTATCAGACCACGTAAGTGGCATGCGGACGCTTGCGCAGCTCGGTGCGATTGTAACCGTTGGCTTTGAGCGTCTCGTCATCGAGCATCAGCAGGGCGCCGTTGACATAGCGTTCGGCCTGGCGCTCGCGGGCCCTGATGAAGGCGTTCACAGCATTGCGTACGAAACCAGCCATTGCTCTTCTCCTGGTTGAAGCTTACGCTGCATTAGGTAAGCAATGCTGACCCTTTTCAGAAGAGCGGATATTGCATGGCACCCATCTGATTTTGCACTGCAAAATTGCATTTTCGCACTGCAGCATAAACCCGCGCCGTCAGGCTTGTCCACATTGCAGCGTTGCCAGCCTAGCAAGCGGGGGCTACCGTCCACGATCCGGAGAATCCTTGAAAGTCGGCAGCATGTTCCAGAGCTTCGAATCCGAAGGCGATCCCACAAAAGGCGCCGAGCGCGTTGCCCTCCTGCGGGGGAAGTTGGGCGATCTCGGCCTTACCGGTTTCATCGTCCCACGCGCCGACGAACATCAGGGGGAATATGTCGCTCCTTGCTCGGAACGTCTGCGCTGGCTCACCGGCTTCGCCGGTTCGGCGGGCGTGGCGCTGGTGCTGATCGATCGCGCGCTGATCTTCGTCGACGGCCGCTACACGCTGCAGGTCCGCCACCAGGCCGATATGACGGTCTTCACGCCGGAGAATCTCGTCGACACGCCGCCGCATGTCTGGATCAGGAATAATTTGGGCAAAGGGGCTCGGGTCGGTTTCGATCCATGGCTGCACACCATTTCCGATGCTCGGGCCTTGCGCGAGGCGGCGGAGAGGAGCGGAGCCGAGGTGATCGCGGTCGACGGCAATCCGGTCGACGCCATCTGGACCGACCGGCCGAAACCGCCGCTGCAGCCGGTCGAGATTCAACCCATCGAATTCGCCGGCGAACTGGCCAGGGAGAAGCTCATCAGGCTGGCGGGAGCCCTTGCCGACGAGGGCGCCACCCACACGGTACTGACCGATCCGTCCTCCATCGCCTGGGCCTTCAACATCCGCGGCAGCGACGTGCCGCACACGCCGCTCGCGCTCGGCTTCGCGGTCATCGCCGCGGAAGACCCGCATATTCTCTTCATGGACAAGCGCAAGCTGCCGATCGAGCCGGAAGCCTATCTCACCCAGCTCGCCGACCTGCGGGCTCCCAGCGCGCTCGAAACCGAACTTGCCGCGCTGGCGCGCAGAGGAGCAAGGATCGCGCTCGACTCGGGGCTCGCGGCCGAAAAGCTGCGGACGATCGTGGAAGACAATGGCGGCACGGTGATCTCCCTTGCCGACCCGGCCCGCCTCCCCCGCGCCACCAAGAATGCCGCCGAGATCGCCGGTACTCGCGCTGCCCATCGCCGGGACGGCGCGGCGGTCGTGAAGTTCCTTGCATGGCTCGACGCGCAACCCGTCGGTTCCGTCGACGAGATCGCCGCCGTGACAAAGCTCGAGGAATGCCGCCGCCTCACCGGCGAGGCAACGCAGATGCCGCTGCGCGACATCTCCTTCGACACGATCTCGGGGGCCGGCCCGAACGGCGCCATCATCCACTACCGCGTCTCGAAAGCGACGAACCGCAAGCTGGGCGCCGATGAGCTTTTCCTGCTCGATTCCGGCGCGCAGTATCAGGACGGGACCACCGACATCACGCGCACGATAGCCATCGGCACGCCGAGCGAGGAGATGCGCGAGCGCGCGACGATCGTGCTCAAGGGCATGATCGGCATTTCGATGCTGCGGTTTCCCCCCGGCACGCGCGGCTGCGACATCGACGCGATCGCCCGGATGGCCCATTGGAAAGCCGGGATCGACTACGCCCATGGCACAGGCCACGGCGTCGGTTCCTTCCTCTCCGTCCATGAAGGGCCGCAGCGCATTGCCAAGACCGGCACCGAAAAGCTGCTGGAAGGCATGATCCTGTCCAACGAACCCGGCTATTACCGGCCCGGCGGGTACGGAATTCGCATGGAGAATCTGATCCTGGTCACGCCGGCCACTGACATCGCCGGCGGCGATATCGCCATGCACGGATTCGAGACGCTAACCCTCGCGCCGTTCGACCGCCGCCTCGTGGTGCCTGGCCTCTTGTCGCTGGAAGAACTCGCCTGGCTCAACGCCTATCACGCTCACGTCCTGTCGGAGACAGGCCCGATGGTCGGCGGCGATGTGCTGAAATGGCTGGAGGCAGCGACGGCGCCGATAGGGTAGTGCCAGTGGCGATAGGGTTTCGGTTGTTACAAGCCCCCTCATCCGCCTGCCGGCACCTTCTCCCCGCTG
>NZ_JBJHDO010000020.1:0-65998 GCF_050958605.1 Mesorhizobium sp. 1B3
AGGGTAAGCGCCGATCCCAGGCACTTACGCCCGGCCGAACTTACGCTCCGCATCAAGCGCCAAACCGAGCCCGACACTGCCGAACATGTCGCCTTCGACCGCGGCCGCCTGGGGAAAGAGGGAAAGCATGCGCCGGCGGAGAAGCGGCACGGCCGTGGAGCCGCCGGTGAGAAACAGCGTCGTGATCCGGTCTGCCCGCACGCCGGCTTCGGCAAGCGTCTTCAGCGCGGTGTCCGCCACCCGGCCAACCGCCGTCTCGATGGCCTCTTCGAGGCCGGCTCGCGTCATCGGTATCCTGAGCGTCTCGTCGGCCAGCTCGATATCCATCCTCGTCTCTAACCGTTCGGTGAGCTCGATCTTGGCCTGCTCGACCCTGCCTGCCAGCGCGTGGCCTTGCCGGTGCTGCACGATGCCGATCATGCGGTCGACGAGTTCGGGACGGGCCGCCTCGTAGCGGATCTGGCGCAAATCCGTCATCGCCTTGGCGGAATAGAGAAGATTGATGCGCTGCCAGGTGGCGAGGTCGAAGAAATAGCCCGCCGGCAGGTTGCGCTTGCCGTCCTTGGTTGCCGTCTTGTAGCCGAGTTCCGGCATGACGTGAGCGACGGACAGCAGCCTGTCGAAATCCGTTCCGCCGATGTGGACGCCCGTGCTTGCCAGTATGTCGTCCTTGCGATCGGTGGCCTTGGCGCGCTCCGGCGACACGCGCACGATCGAGAAATCGGACGTGCCGCCGCCGATGTCGATGATCAGCGCCAGCTCCTCGCGATCGATGCCGCGCTCGTAGTCGAGAGCCGCGGCGATCGGCTCGAACTGGAATTCAATGTTCTTGAAGCCGCGCTTGAGGGCGGCCTTCTCCAACTCGTCCTGGGCCCGGCGGTCGGCCTCTTGGTCGTCGTCGACGAACTGCACAGGCCGTCCGAGCACGATGTTGTCCACGGTTTCCCCGACCTGGTTTTCCAGCGCGTCCTTGAGGTAGAGCAGGAAGGAGCCGATGATGTCGGTGAAGGCGATGGAGTGCGCCTTGATCCGCGTCTTTTCCTTGATCAGCGAGGTCCCCAGCACGCTCTTCAGCGCGCGCAGCAATCGGCCCTGGATATTGTCGGCATAATTCGCGATTGCCTGGCGGCCGAAATAGGTCCGGTCGTCCTCGAAATTGAAGAAAAGCGCGCTCGGCAGCGTCGCCTGTCCGTTCTCGAGCGGAACAAGACGCGGACGACCGTCTTCCATGAAGCCGACCGTCGAGTTGGACGTGCCAAAGTCGATGCCGCCGCTGATCGGCCTCATGGTCCTTCGTCCTTTGTTGTGGTGGGGTGCGAGAGCGGAGGCGGTTACACAAGCCGGGTGGCAAAGTCGAGTCCGGGGCCGTAATTTTTCCGTTTCCGCGACCGTGGCCACCCCGCCAAAAGATTCCACTCAGGCACAAAATGCTCTATAGACGCCGGGAAGCGAGGCCGGCCGGCGCATATGGCGAAAATCCCCCTGAAACTCGATGAACTGATCGATGGCGGTGCGCTTCGACGTGAGCTGAGCGCGCTTACCCAGGGCCTGGACGGCGACGGATCGGCCCCGACCGTTCGCTGCTCGGCCCTGCAGATCCTGAAACATCATCTCGCTGCCGGGCGCATGACCGCCGAGAGGATGCTGATGGAGGATGGCGGCGGGGGGGCCTGCGCCAAGCGTCTGTCGCACCTGATGGATGAGATCATCCGCGCGCTCTACGATTTCGCCGCCACCCATGTCTATCGCTCGAAGAATCCTTCGGCCGCCGAGCGCATGGCGCTGGTCGCGGTCGGCGGTTATGGGCGCGGCACGCTGGCCCCGGGCTCGGATATCGATCTGCTCTTCCTTCTTCCCTACAAGCAGACGCCCTGGGGCGAGCAGATCGTCGAGTATATCCTCTACATGCTGTGGGACATGGGGTTGAAGGTCGGCCATTCGACCCGCAATGTCGATGAGTGCATCCGCCTGTCGCGCCCCGACATCACGATTCGCACGGCGCTCCTCGAGGCGCGATTCATCGGGGGGGAGGAGCCCCTCTATCAAGACCTGCTTTCCCGCTTCGACAAGGAAGTGGTGAGAAACACCGGTCCCGAATACGTCCAGGCCAAGCTTGCCGAGCGCGACGAGCGCCACCGCAAGGTCGGCGAAAGCCGCTATCTCGTCGAACCCAATGTGAAGGATGGCAAGGGCGGCCTGCGCGACCTGCACACGCTGTTCTGGATCGGCAAATACTACTACCGCGTGCCCACCGGCCAGGAGCTCGTCGGAAAGGGAGTCTTCACCCAGGCGGAATACAATCTGTTCCTGAAGGCCGAGGATTTCCTCTGGGCGGTGCGCTGCCACATGCATTTCCTGGCCGGAAAGGCCGAGGAACGGCTGCATTTCGACATACAGCGCGACATCGCCGAGCGGCTCGGCTACACCAGCCATCCCGGCCTTTCCGCCGTCGAACGGTTCATGAAGCACTACTTCCTGATCGCCAAGGATGTCGGCGACCTCACGCGCATCTTCTGCGCGGCACTGGAAGAAGAGCAGGCCAAGCACGTGCCGGGCTTCAATCGGCTGTTCCTGTCGTTCTCGCGCCGGCGCCGGAAACTTGCCGGCACGAGCGACTTCATGGTCGATAACGAGCGCATCAACATCGCCGACGGCCGGGTCTTCGAGCGCGATCCCGTCAACCTGCTGCGGCTTTTCTGGTTTGGGGACCGGCACGGGCTGGAATACCATCCCGACGCGATCAAGCTGGTCACCCGCTCGCTGAAGCTGGTCGATCGCAACTTGCGCAGGAATGCCGAGGCCAACCGGCTCTTCCTGGACATATTGACTTCGGACCGCGATCCGGAACTGAACTTGCGCCGGATGAACGAGGCGGGTCTGCTGGGCAAGCTCATCCCCGAATTCGGACGCATCGTGGCGATGATGCAATTCAACATGTACCACCACTACACGGTCGACGAGCATCTCCTGCGCTGTATCGGCGTGCTGTCCGAACTCGAGCGGGGCAGCGGCGAGAAGCTGCATCCGCTTTCGCACCAGCTGATGCCGAGCCTCAAGAAACAGCGCGACGTGCTGTTCCTCGCGGTGCTCCTGCACGACATCGCCAAGGGGCGGCCGGAAGACCACTCCGAAGCGGGCGCCCGCATCGCGCGGCGCATCTGTCCGTATATGGGCCTGTCGCCCAGCGAGACGGAAACCGTCGCCTGGCTGGTCGAGCAGCATCTTCTGATGTCGATGACCGCGCAGACACGCGACTTGAACGACCGCAAGACCATCGACGATTTCGCCGCCGTCGTGCAATCGGTCGAGCGGTTGAAAATGCTGCTCGTGCTGACCGTCTGCGACATCCGAGGTGTCGGCCCGGGCGTGTGGAACGGCTGGAAGGGACAGCTCCTGCGCAACCTCTACTACGAGACCGAATTGCTTCTGACCGGCGGTTTCTCCGAGGTGTCTCGTGCGCAGCGCGCCGAGGAGGCGCGCCAGGAATTGCACGAAGCGCTCGCCGACTGGCCGGAACACGAACGCAAGCGTTATGTCGGCTTGCACTACGACAACTATTTGCTGGCCGTGGATCTCGGCGACCAGTTGCGCCACGCCGTGTTCATTCGCGAGGCCGATGTGGCCGAACGGCGCCTCGCGACCATGGTCAAGACCCATGAATTCGAAGCAGTCACGGAGATCACCGTGCTTGCGCCCGACCATCCGCGCCTTCTCTCGGTCATTGCCGGCGCCTGTGCGGCCGCCGGCGGCAATATCGTCGATGCCCAGATCTTCACGACATCCGATGGGCGTGCGCTGGACACCATCCTGATCTCGCGCGAATTCGACCGCGACGAGGACGAGCGCCGCCGCGCCGAGCGGGTAGGCCGACTGATCGAGGACGTCCTGTCGGGCAAGAGCTGGCTGCCGGAGATGATCGAGAAGCGCGCCAAGCCCAAGCGCGGCGCCAAGACGTTCCGTATCGAACCGCGCGCCGATATCCGCAACACCCTGTCGAACCGCTTTTCGGTCATCGAGGTGTCCGGCCTCGACCGGCCCGGCCTGCTGTCGGAAATCACCGGCACGCTGTCGGATCTGTCGCTCGACATAGCTTCGGCGCATATTACGACATTCGGCGAGAAGGTCATCGACACATTCTACGTGACCGATCTCACCGGCCAGAAGATCGAGAACGCGACCCGTCTCGCCGCGATACGCGAAAGGCTGATCGCCACGCTGCAAGGTACGGCGCCGCAACGCGGCAAGGTGCGCCTCTCGGCTGCGGCCGAATAAGTCGCTCTCGCTCTTGCCCGAATTGGAAAGCACGATCCCGATACGATGAGCCTCGTCAAGAAATTCGCCACCGTCGCGTCGGGCACGCTGATGAGCCGGGTTCTCGGCTTCACGCGCGAAATGTTCATGGCCGCCGCGCTGGGCACGGGTCCGGTAGCCGATGCCTTCAACGCCGCCTTCCAGTTTCCGAACACGTTCCGACGTCTTTTCGCAGAGGGCGCCTTCAACGCCGCCTTCGTGCCTCTCTTCGCCAAGGAGATCGAGGCGAACGGCCTCGACGGCGCCAAGCGCTTCTCCGAAGAGGTCTTCGGCGTGCTCTTCACGGTGCTGTTGGCGCTGACCATCCTGATGGAACTGTCGATGCCGTTGCTGGTCTCGACGATCGTGGCTCCCGGCTTCGTCGACAATCCCGACAAGTTCGACCTGACGACGTCGCTCGCCGCGATCATGTTCCCGTATCTCATGTGTATGTCGCTGGGCGCCATGATGAGCGGCATGCTGAATTCGCTGCGGCGCTATTTCGCGGCCGCCGTCGCCCCGGTCTTCCTCAACATCATCCTGATCGGGGTGCTGGCCCATGCCTGGTACAATGGCCATGACGGGCTCAAGGTCGGCTATGCGCTGGCCTGGGGCGTGCTGGCGGCTGGCCTTGTCCAGTTGGGCATTGTCTGGATTGCCGTGCGGCACGCCGGCATATCGATCGGCTTCCGCCGACCGCGCCTGACCGACAATGTGAAGCGCCTGCTGGTGCTGGCATTCCCGGCCGCGATCACCGGCGGCATCACGCAGATCAACCAGCTCATAGGTACTGCGATCGCCTCCGGTCGCGACAGCGCGGTGTCGTCGCTCGCCTATGCCGACCGGGTGTATCAACTGCCGCTCGGCGTGGTTGGTATCGCTGTGGCCATCGTGCTCCTGCCGGAGCTGTCGCGCGCGCTGAAGGCGGGCAATGCGCAGGAGGCATCGAACCTGCAGAACCGCTCGGTGGAGTTCACCCTGTTCCTGACCTTGCCGGCCGCGGCCGCGCTGCTCGTCATGTCTGAACCCATCGTGCGGGTCCTCTACGAACGAGGGGCCTTCGCGGCGACCAACGGCACGCCGGTCGTGTCGGCGGTGCTCGCGATATTCGGCCTGGGGTTGCCGGCCTTCGTGCTCATCAAGGCGTTCACGCCGGGCTATTTCGCGCGCGAGGATACGCGCACGCCGATGTGGTTCGCCGCCGCCTCCGTGGCGATCAACATTTCGGTGGCGCTGGCGCTCTTCCCGTCGATCGGTGCGCCCGGTATCGCGGTCGCGTCCGCGATCGCCGGCTGGGTCAATGCCATGCTTCTCCTCGGCGTCCTTGTCCGGCGCGGCCATTGGGGGCGCGACGCCGCCCTTCTGCGGCGCATCCCCCGGCTTCTCCTGGCGTCGGCGGTCATGGCGGGTTTTCTCTATGGCGCGGTCCACTGGCTCGAACCGCAACTCGCCTCGTCCGCACCGCTTTACACCCAGGCCGCGACACTCGCCATCCTGGTGGCGGCGGGGGCTGCTCTCTACTTCGCCACGGCATTCGCCATCGGCGGGGCCGACATGGGCATGCTGAAGCGCAGCCTCAAGCGCGGGGGAAAGACCCCTCGGGAAATGCCTGAAAGCTGAGCTGCCACTTGATCCCCGACGATGTCTCGTTCATAAGCGCCGCTCGACTTTCGCCGCGCGCGAAACGGCCCTCCACAAGCCACGAGGAAACAATGAACGGCTTCAATCCGCTTGTCTTTTCCGGCGTCCAGCCGACAGGCAATCTCCATCTCGGCAACTATCTCGGCGCGATCCGCAAGTTCGTCGCGCTCCAGGACAGCTACGACTGCATCTACTGCGTCGTCGACCTGCATGCTCTCACGATCGCGCCCGATCCTGTCGAACTGATGCGCGCGACGCGCGAGGTGACAGCGGCCTTCATCGCCGCCGGCATCGATCCGAAGAAAAACATCGTCTTCAACCAGAGCCGGGTCAAGCAGCATGCCGAACTCGCCTGGGTGTTCAACTGCGTTGCCCGCATGGGCTGGCTGTCGCGCATGACGCAGTTCAAGGAGAAGGCGGGCAAGGATCGCGAGAACGCCTCGGCAGGGCTGTTCGTCTATCCGAGCCTGATGGCGGCCGACATTCTGGTCTATCGCGCCACCCATGTGCCGGTCGGCGATGACCAGAAGCAGCATCTGGAGCTGACACGCGACATCGCCCAGAAGTTCAACAACGATCATTCGACCCGCATCGCCGATCTCGGCGCGGGCGTCGAGATGATGATGGGTGACGAGAAGGTCAACGGGTTCTTCCCCTTGACGGAGCCGCTGATCGAGGGGCCTGCGCCCCGGGTGATGAGCCTGCGCGACGGTCAGAAGAAGATGTCGAAGTCGGATCCCTCCGACCTCTCGCGCATCAACCTGACCGACGATGCCGACTCGATCTCCAAGAAGATCCGCAAGGCCAAGACCGACCCAGCGCCGCTGCCGTCGGAACTGGACGGCCTGAAGGAGCGCCCCGAGGCGGAAAACCTTGTCGGCATCTATGCCGCCCTTGCCGATACGACCAAGGAAAAGGTGATCGCCGATTTCGGCGGTCAGCAATTCTCCGTGTTCAAGCCGGCGCTCGCCGATCTGGCCGTCGAGAAGCTCGCCCCGATCGCCGCCGAGATGCGCCGCATCTCGGCTGATCCGGGTTACATAGATGGGGTGTTGCGCGAAGGCGGCGAACGAGCCGAAATCCAGGCCGAGGCGACCATGAAGACGGTCCGCGAAATTATCGGCCTGCTCGGCGACTAGTGTTCCGAATCCGAAATTCCGTAAGCTGTTCGATGGTGCAGTGCGAATTTCGGATTCGAAGGGAACACCAGAGGCGCTTTTAAGCCGGCTCACGCTTCGGTGATGGGTGCGGCCGCTTGCCGGCCGCCCCTGCCGGTGGCAGATTGCCGCGGAATCGGAACGGGCAGGAGAGCGATGGTATCGAAACGTCTGAGCCGTGAAGCCGGCCACCGGCGCAAGTTTCTCGCCATCATCGACGACACGCCGGAATGCGAGCGCGCGGTCGCCTACGCGTCGCGGCGGGCCAAGAGCACGAACGGCGCCCTGGTTCTGCTTTATGTCATCGAGCCGGGCGATTTCCAGCATTGGCTGGGCGTCGAAAAGATCATGCGGGCGGAGGCGATGGAAACCGCTCAATCCGCTCTCGACGGATTCGCGACCAAGGTGCGCGAGCAGATCGGCATCGAGCCGGAACTGGTCGTGCGAGAGGGAACGCCAACGGAAGAGATCCACAAGCTCATCGAGGATGACCAGGACATCGCCATCCTCGTGTTGGCGGCAGGTGCCGGGAAAGAGGGGCCAGGTCCGCTCGTGGCATCGATCGCCGGCAAGGCGGCGGCCTTCCCCATCCCGGTCACTGTTGTGCCGCAGAATCTCTCCGACGAGGATATAGAGAGCCTGGCCTAGAAAAAGTTTCCGGCGGGCTTGCCTGTGGGCGAAGCGTTTCGCTTGAAGATCGGGACGGTTCGGCTTATCTAGATTTAGAACTATTCCAAAAAAGAAGCCTGCGATGCAGGCACGGAGAACTCGACAATGTTCATCCAGACCGAGTCCACCCCAAATCCGGCCACGCTGAAGTTCCTGCCGGGCAAGGAAGTGCTTGCCGAAGGCACGGCGGACTTCCGCAATGCCGACAGCGCTCGGGCCGCATCGCCCCTCGCGGGCCGGCTCTTCGACGTAGACGGCGTGACCGGCGTCTTCTTCGGCTATGACTTCATCACGGTCACCAAGGATGGACCCGACTGGCAGCACCTCAAGCCGGCGATCCTGGGCACCATCATGGAACATTTCATGTCGGGCGCGCCGGTGATGGCGACAGACGCCACGACGACTGCCCACGACGCGACCGACGAGTTCTACGACAAGGCAGATGAGGAGATCGTCCTCACGATCAAGGAACTGCTCGACACACGTGTGCGGCCGGCGGTGGCGCAGGACGGCGGGGACATCACCTTCCGGGGGTATGAGAATGGCACTGTGTTCCTGCACATGAAGGGTGCCTGCTCCGGCTGTCCTTCTTCCACGGCCACGCTGAAGCACGGCATCCAGAACCTGCTCCGCCATTTCGTGCCCGAAGTCGAGCATGTCGAGCAGGTTGGCTGACGACTTCGAATAAATAATGGGTGTGATCTTTGACTGGTCGCGAGTCGCCCCTCACTGTCCTGCCGGACATCTCTCCCCGTAAAAACGGGGAGAGAGACGACAGCCGCTTGGGTTTCGCTAGTCGCCAATGGCGCGCGATTGGCGAAACTGGAGATGACAGCGATCTTCTCCCCGCTGGCGGGGAGAAGTGGCCGGCAGGCCGATGAGGGGCTTGCCCAAAAGGTCAATCCTTATTGCCGCAGGCATAACGGCGACGCAAAACAAAAAACCGGGCCCCCCAGCCCGGTTTTTCGTTCAACGGACAGCTGTATTGTTGCCGAGACGGTCCGCGACTTAGCTCACTATCACCTTCGCGCCGACATCGACGCGGTTGTAGAGATCGATGATGTCCTGATTCATCAGGCGGATGCAGCCCGACGACATCGCCTTGCCGATCGAATTCCATTCCGGCGTTCCGTGCAGGCGATAGCCGGAATCTCCACCCTTGTTGAAGAGATAGAGCGCGCGTGCCCCAAGCGGGTTGGTGAGGCCGGGCGGCATGCCGCCCGCCCATTTGGCGAGCTCGGGCTGGCGTTGGATCATCGCACCCGGAGGTGTCCAGGTCGGCCACTCGCGCTTCAGCGCGATGCGTGCCGTGCCCGACCATTCGAAGCCTTCGCGACCGACGCCGATGCCGTAGCGCATGGCCTTGCCGCCATCCATAACGAGGTAGAGGAACTTGTCTCCGGTATCGACGATGATCGTTCCGGGCTTCTCAGGGCCGCGATAGTCGACCACCTGTCGATGATACTTCCTGTCGACCTTGTAGATCGGAACCGACGGGATTTGATAACCGGCATCTTTCCTGGCGCCGTACTCCGACGTGAACACCGAACCGCCACCGACGCAACCTGAGAGAGCAGCGGTTGCCACGATAGCGGCCACAGCCAGGAAGGACTTTATGCGCATGCTTGCTTCGTATCCCCAAACGGATAGCTCGATTCGAGCCCTATTTCTGCCGTCATTGTTAATTCGCGTTTACTTTGATTGCCAAGGCCCTGTGACGTGAGGGAAGGCGGCTCGCCGATCTTAAGTTGTCGGCTATGACATTTTGGCAACAGATGCTCACACGAAGTGAAGACAAGCCGGCCGCGAGCACCTATCTATTCAGTAAATTCAGCAACCGGGAGTTCTTGCATGAATGTGGGCGATGCGGCGCGCCGGTCGGGCCTGCCGGCCAAGACCATCCGCTACTATGAAGATATTGGACTGATCCGCCCGGACCGTGCCTCCAACGGCTATAGGGACTACTCGATGGAGGATGTCCATCGACTGGCCTTCCTGGCGCGGGCGCGCAATCTCGGCTTTTCAATCGAGGACTGTCGGCAATTGATGGCGCTTTATCAGGACCGCGCCCGGGCGAGCCACGACGTCAGGGAGATCGCGTCCGCTCATGTCGCGGCGATCGAGGAAAAGCTGCGTGAGCTGCAATCGATGCGTGCGACGCTCCAGAAGCTGATCCATGCCTGCCATGGTGACAACCGTCCGGATTGCCCGATCCTTGACGACATTGCGGGAAAGGCGGAAGCCGCGACATCGTAGAGGGTTCAAAACGTGAACATCTGATGGCATGGTATGCTCATGCCCATTGTTTCGCCGATCCAATTCAATCCACTCGCCGACGGCCGCCAGTCGGAACGCGCCATGGTCATTCGCCGGGGCGTGCAGCGCCTGCTCATGGAAATGGGCGCGCATGTGCTGCCCGAACTCTCCCTGGCTACCGGCCGCCGTGCCGATCTGGTGGCGCTCACCCGGCAGGGCGATATCTGGATCATCGAGATAAAGTCCTCGATCGAGGACTTCAGGGTCGATCGCAAGTGGCCGGACTACCGGCTTCATTCCGACCGTTTCTTCTTCGCAACCCATCCGGAGGTGCCGGACTCGATTTTCCCCGAGGAATGCGGGTTCATCCTCTCCGATGGATATGGCGCCGAAATCCTGCGCGAGGCGCCGGAGCACCGTCTGCCGCCAGCGACCCGCAAGGCGCTGATGCTGCGCATTGCGCGTGCCGGCGCTTCGCGCCTGCTCGCCGCCGAGCTTGCCGGCGTGCCCGTTCCGGCGCTGGACGGAGAAAGCGAATAGACGGACGGCTACAGCATGTCTCTCGAAAGTGGGAACCGGTTTCGGGATAAAGACATGCGAAAAAAACAAAGAGCTAAAGCGTATGGAGCGAATCTGAAAGATCGCGACACGCTTTAGCAGAACCGGCTTGCTACTCGGCGGCCTTGTTGCGCAACCGCGACGATCCGCCCATGAGGGTTATGTCAGCGTTTCGCCGGTAGACTTCCAGCAGCCCCCGAATCGTCACATCCGGATCGAAATGGTCGATCGCGGTGGTCGCATCGTAAAACAGCGCGGCAACGCCTCCGGTCGCCACGACGGTCATCGGTTCACTTCGCTCGGCCTTGATCCGGGCGATCATGCCCTCGATCAGCGAGACGTAGCCCCAGAACACGCCGGACTGCATGGCGCTCACCGTATCGTTGCCGACCACCCGGCTGGGTTTCTTCAAGGCGACTCTCGGCAGTTTGGCCGCCGCGGCGTGAAGAGCTTCGACGGACAGGTGAATTCCGGGCGCGATCGCGCCGCCTTCGAAGCTCCCGTCCGCTCCGATCACGTCGATGGTCGTTGCCGTCCCGCTGTCGACCACGATCAGCGTCCCGGGATAGGCGACATGGGCGCCAAGCGCGTTGACGACGCGGTCGGCGCCGACCTCCGCCGGCTTGTTCACGCGCACCGCGATGCCGAGTTCGGCATTCTCGCCGATCACAAACGGTTCGACGTTCAGGTAGCGGCGCGAAAGGTTGCGAAGGTTGAAGAGCGATTGCGGCACCACGCTGGCGATGATGCAGGCGTCGAGCATCCGCAGTTCCAGGCCCGCCATCGACAGCAATTGGGAGAGCCAGACCGCGTATTCGTCCGCCGTGCGGTTGGGTTCCGTTGCCGCGCGCCACTGTGCCAGCCATCGCTCGCCATCGTGGACGGCGAACAGGCTGTTGGTATTCCCTTGTTCTATCGCTAAGAGCATAGTTGGATTCCGCAGATCCCTCTGCCGCCCGCGTCGTGTGACAAGCTACGGCTCCAGGGCCATGTTCGCCAGCTAATTGTGAGGGCAACTTCCAAACTTCATCGATATGTTGCTACCGATGAACTGCCCGCTCGGTCTCGGAACGATGACGAGATCATGTGGGGGGAAATATTGCGAGCGGATCCGGGTACGATGCATCGCTGGGGGAATTGGACGCTTTGGATTCCGCCAGCTTCCCCCGCAATTCCGTCTTCAGCACCTTGCCGTAGCTGTTTTTGGGCAGCTCGCGGCAGAAGACGTAGCGTTTCGGCTTCTTGAACGAAGCGATCTCGGCGCGGCACCACGTTTCCAGGGCGGACAGGTCGCAAGTCGTGCCGGGGCGGGCAACGATGAATGCGACGACATTTTCTCCCCATTCCTGGTCCGGTTCGCCGACCACGGAAACTTCGAGCACGCCCGGGTGCCGGGCAAGGACTTCCTCGACCTCGCGGGGATAGATATTGGTCCCGCCGGAGATGATCACGTCCTTTGACCGGTCGGTCAGGGTGAGAAAGCCGTCGCCATCCATCCGGCCAATGTCGCCGGTGCGCAGCCAGCCGCCGGCGAGGGCTTTGGCGCTTGCCTCGGGATTGTCCCAATAGCCTTTCATTACCGTGGGACCGCGCACCAGAATCTCGCCAGGCTCGCCGGTCGGCACTACGCCGCCATCTTCCCCTTCTATCCGGATTTCAATGCCCGCCATGGCCTGCCCGACCGAGGCTCGGCGTGCCGAATGGCTGGAATGGGCGCGGTCGGCAACGATGTCGCGCCGCAAGGAGGTGATCGTCATCGGGCTTTCGGCCTGGCCATAGATCTGGACGAAGCGCGGACCGAAGAGTTGGAGCGCTTCCTCGATATCAGCGGCGTACATGGGACCTCCGCCATAGACGATGGTCCGGACGCCCTCGCCCCGATAGCCTGATGTCTTCGACCATTCCACCAGACGCTTGACCATCGTCGGGGCGGCAAACATGACGGTCTGCCCGAAATGCTTCGACAGTTCGGCGATCTCCGGCGGGTCGAAGCCACGCGAGACAGGGAAGACGTGGCCGCCGCCGAGGCGGACGAATACGAAATTGTAGATTCCGGCGCCGTGCGAAATCGGGGCCGCGTAGATCGTCGCCTGATCGCTGGCGATCTGATCGACATCGAGAGCATAGGTGAGGCTCGCCATCCGCAAGTTGTCGTGGGTCAGCATGACCCCCTTTGGCCGGCCGGTCGTGCCGGAACTGTAGAAGAGCCAGGCTGTATCGGCGCCCGCCGCTTCGGCCGGCAATGCGCTGCCTGGCCCTTTGGTATCCAGCGCGGCCCATTCGGGCGAGCCGAGCGCGATTTCGCGGCAGTCTTCAGGCAGAGCCGCCTGTGATCCGGTGGCACCGTCCTCGGAGACGAGCAATCGCGCGCCCGCATTTTCGACGATCCATGCCACCTCCCGGGCGTGCAGCTTGTGGTTCACAGGAACGATGATCCCACCGAACCACCACACCGCGTAGAACAGCTCCAGATATTCCGGCACGTTTTTCAGGAAGACGGCGACGCGGTCGCCTTGTTTCAGCCCGTACAGGGCCACCATGCCGGCCGAACGCGCTCTGACGCGCCGAAGGAACTCGTCATAGGACGCCATCTGCCGCGTTCCGAGGAAGATCGCCGGCGCATCCGGTTTGGCGCGCGCGGTAGCCTCCAGCCAGTTGGCGATATTCATGCCGCAAATCCTCCCTTGCGAAGCCTGGCCGCTGCGAGCCATGGGAGAATGCTACGACAGGACGCGGCTCGCTGTCTATGATCTTGTCAGAAATGTCCAAGATTCCGGCCAATTGAACCGCGCTAGATTACATCCAGTGGTGGAGTCGTCAGCCCTTTGATCTCGTTGCCAAGATAGCGCGGCCCAAAATGCTGCGCCACCGTCGCATGCATCAGCTTGGCAATCTCGGGCATTCTGACTTCGATGCGGTTCAAGGGACCGGCGACCGTCAGCGAGAACACGCGCTCTGAGATGCTGATCGGCAAAGAGACGCCACCGAGGTCTTGGCTGTAGTTCGAAGCGGAGCGGAACCAGCCTCGAAACAGTCCGGCCCGAATCTGGTCCTCTACGGCTTCGACGCTCATGGGCGTCCCTGGCCCATAACGCTCGAACTCCACCTTGCGCAGCAATGCGGTGCGTTGGCGGCCCGGCCATTGGCTCATGATTGCCTGGCCCGAGGCCGTGGCATGCAGGGGGATCCGCTGTCCGACTTCGGCGGCGTAGCGCACGCGCGCCTTGGATTGGACGACTTCGAGAAAGATCACGTTCCCTCCTGACGCCGCACCCACGCACACGGTTTCGCCAGTCCGTTCGTTCAGGTCGCCTGCGAGCCGCACCAGCGTGTCGGGTATGGGTTCGGCTGCGGAAATCGTATGCGCGATCGCCAGCCAGCGAGGCGTCGGGTAAAATCGCCCGCGGCCTTCCGGCTCGAAGAGATAGCCCCGCGCGCCGAGCGTCGACAGAAGGTTGAATGTGGACGAACGCGGCCAGCCGAAATGCTGCGATATCTCGGCCAGGCTGGCGGGTTTCCCGTGCGCAGCAAAGAATTCGAGCAGATCGAGCACATTCGCGACTTGCCTGACCAGCATATTGTCCTCCCGCCCTGAGGTCAGACGCAGACGGAAATCGCTGCGGCCGGTTGTCTACATATATGGCAAACCAGCTGCCATGAACCCCGAAAAAGCGCAAGTGCAGCGATGTGTTCCGGATCGCCTCCTTAAAACTTGAACGCTTGGGCTCATTATGTGTTGACGAAGGGTAATTCTTCCATAAAATCCACATGCAAGAACTTATTGAACAAATATGTGTACAAACTTGACCCTGCTGGGATGCGGACCCCGGAGGAGCGGGGTGTCGGTTGGGGAGGGGAAGGTATGATTCGCAGTTCCCATGCGTCGGGATCCGGCGGGTTTTCACGGATGCTCGGTGCTTTGGAGGTAGGGCTGGTGGCGGTTTCCGCTGTCGCGATCGCAGCCATCATGCTCGTCGTCACCCTGGATGCGACCTTGCGTTACGTCATCTCGTCGCCCCTGACCTGGTCCTATGAGTTGATCGGCCTCTACCTCATGGTGGCTGTTTTCTTTCTGGCGTTGCCGGACACGCTCACCCATCACGGTCATATCGCGGTGGACATCTTCCAGCGTCTGATTCCATTCCGCCTGCGGCACCTCCTGCTCGGGCTCGGCTACGCCTTATCGACCTGGATCATGACCCTGATCACCTGGGGTGCGGGCCAGCGGCTGACGACAGCCTTCCTGCGGGATGAACGCATAGCCGCCGTCGTCCCATGGCCGACCTGGATCGCGTATCTGCTGGTCGTCGTCGGGTCAGCCGCCATGATCCTGCGCTGTCTTGCCAGGGTCTACGGCCACCTGGCCTCCGCTGCGACCGGCCGGGAAGTCGTCGACATGCCGCCGCCACCCACCGAAGCAGGTCCCGAGGAGATCTGATCCATGCTCGTCCTCGCCGTCCTCAGCCTTCTCGGAATTCTGCTCGTCATCGGCCTGCCGGTCGCCTTCGCCATGGCGGTGTCGGGTGCGATCGGCCTCTATTTCTATGGAGGCATGCCGATCCTGTCCGGCATCCTGAATACGACACCGCTGACCACCGCCAACTCCTACGAGATGATCACGATCCCGATGTTCATCCTTATGGCGGAGTTCGTGATCCTTTCCGGGATTGCAAGCGACCTCTTCCGGGCGGCGACGATCTGGGTGGGACGCATTCGCGGCGGTGTCGCCATGGCGACAGCGATCGCCGGAG
Source organism: Mesorhizobium sp. 1B3 (assembly GCF_050958605.1). NCBI lineage: Bacteria > Pseudomonadati > Pseudomonadota > Alphaproteobacteria > Hyphomicrobiales > Phyllobacteriaceae > Mesorhizobium > Mesorhizobium sp. 1B3. Next base: position 15,323 of record NZ_JBJHDO010000020.1, read on the forward strand.
CCGGTTTCGGGGCGATTTCCGGATCCAGCACGGCCGCAGCAGCTACCTTGGCAGCGACCTCCCTGCCCGAGATGATCAAGCAGGGGTACGAGCCCAAGCTCGCCGGCGGCGTCGTGGCTATTTCCGGCACTCTCGCGATGCTGATCCCGCCCTCCGTGGCGCTGATCCTCTACGGCATCCTGGCCGATGTCTCGATTTCGAAACTGCTTATCGGCGGCGTCATACCAGGTTTGATCGTCACTATGGCGATCATCCTCACGGTTTGGGTCCTGGTGATCCTGTGGCCGGGGTCGGCGCCGAAAGGACACACCTACAGCTTCACCGAGAAATTCGCGTCGCTGAAGCGGGTCGGCCCGATGCTGGTGCTGTTCCTCGCCATCACCGGCACGATCTATTCCGGCATCGCGACACCGACCGAGGCATCGGGCATCGGTGCGTTCATCGCCATGCTGCTGGCGGTCAAGGAGCGGAAGCTCACGCCAGCGACTTTGTGGATCGCGCTACGCAATTCCGCGCAGACGAGCTGCATGATCCTCTTCATCATCCTCGGCGCGCACATATTCGGCTACTTCGTCACCATTACGCGCGTGACGAACGACCTCAGCGAGTGGGTCGCGGCGTTGCCGCTGGCGCCGCTGGCGATCATGGGGCTGATCCTGGTCGGCTACATCATTCTCGGTTTTTTCATGGATCAGATCGCCATTCTGATCCTGACGGTGCCGGTCGTCCTGCCGATTATCCTCAAGCTCGGCTTCGATCCCGTCTGGTTCGGCGTGATCGTGGTGGTCACGGCCGAGGTCGGGATGGTGACGCCGCCGCTGGGCATGAACGTCTTCGTGGTGGCCCGATATACGAGGCGGCCATTGGGCGAACTGTTCAGGGGCGTCATGCCCCACGTGTGGGCGCATCTCGTCGTGATCGCCCTGCTCACCCTCTTCCCGGGCCTCATCCTATGGCTCCCGTCCACCATGCAGTGACCTGCAGTAGCGAAATCAGTCGAAGTTGGAGGAACTAGCAATGTTGAAATGCCTGAGCAGGGGCGTGGCCCTGATATCGGTTCTGGCCGCCGCGGCCTTTCCGGCGGCAGCCGAAACCTTCCGCATAGGGGATTCATTTCCCGTTGGGCATTACATCGCGGAAAACATGACCAAGTTCTGGATGGAGGAAGTCAAGTCGAGATCGGGCGGTAAGATCGAATTCGCCTATTTCCCCGCCGAGCAGATGGGCAAGGCCAAGGATCTGCTGTCGCTCACCCAGAGCGGCGTTCTGGACATCGGTTATGTCGGCCCGTCCTATGTCAGCGACAAGCTGCCCTTGTCCTCCGTTGGCGAGTTGCCGGAAGCGTTCACCACATCCTGCCAGGGCACCAAGGCGTTCTGGGAGATCGCCAAGCCGGGCGGCGCGCTCGATCAGGCGGAGTTCGCTCCCAACGGCGTTCGTGTGCTCCTGGTCATGGTGCTCCCGCCTTATCAGATATTCACGTCGAACCGGGAGATCTCGGGTTTGGACAGCTTCAAAGGGCTCAAGCTGCGGACCACGGGCGGAGCCAAGGAGATCGCTACCGATATGATCGGAGCCGTGCCTGTTCAGATGGCTGCTCCCGAGGCGCGCGACGCGCTGTCGCGAGGTACGCTCGACGGATTGCTGTTTCCCCATTCCTCGATCCTGCCCTACGATGTCGTTCCCTATCTGAAATACGCGACCCAGGATCTGAACTTCGGGTCCTTCGTGGTCACCTACGTCATCAGCCAGCAGCGTTGGGATCAGCTCGATGCGGAAACGCAGAAGGTCCTCACCGAAGCCGGCGAGGCCGCAACGATGCATGGATGCGAGGTCGCCGACAGGCTGGACGGCGTCGACAAGAAGACGATCGCCGATGGCGGCGTGTCCTTCGTCAGCCTGCCCGACGCCGACAAGGCCAAGCTGGAGGAGATGCTCGGGACGCTGAGCGATCGCTGGGCGGATGAACTCGAGCAGCGCGGCAAGCCTGGCAAGGCAATTCTCAACGCATTCCGAGGCGCGCTCGGCGGCTCGCAATAGGTCACCATCCGTAGCGGGACAATAAGCGGAGGCTGGAATGCGCCTTGTCGGCAAGGGACTCAACTGGACCGAGCTTCCGGTGGGGACGGCCTTGCGTACCTTCGGGCGAACCGTGACCGAGACGGATATCGTGAACTTCGTCTCGGTCGCCGGCATGCTCGAGTCGCTGTTCGTCGACGCCGAGTTTCGCGCAGCGCATTCCGCTATCCCTGGACGGCCAGCGCCGGCTGCGCTGGTGTTGGCTCTGGCCGAAGGACTCGTTTTGAACGCCACCGCCCAGGGAACCGGGCTTGCTTTCCTGAACATGGAACTGACGGTGGAACGCCCGGTACAGCAGGGCGACACGATCCATGTCGAGATCACGGTCACGGAGCAACGCCCTGCGTCGAAGGGAGGGCGCGGCTTGATCCGCACCCGAAATGCGGTGGTCAATCAGCGGGGCGAGATAGTCATGGTCTATACGCCGCTCCGCCTGATGGCCGGACCTGACACCGCTTAGGATGATCAATCCAGAATGATAACAGTGTCGTCCATGTGTGTGGACGATGTGGCGTGCTATTGCCCATAGTTCTGCTTCCAAGCACCGTCAAAAGGCGAAAGAAAGCAGAATCTTTTTCCATTTTCGGCTTGAACCGATCAATTGAATATGATCCAAATACATGCACAAAAAGTACATGATTTAAGACAAGGTTGGCGAATGGGGCCGCTCTCAGGATTGAAGGTCGTCGATCTCACGGCAGTGTTGATGGGGCCGTATGCCACCCAGTTCCTGGGGGATTTCGGCGCCGACGTCGTCAAGGTCGAGCCGCCGAGCGGTGATCTCGTGCGTTCGATCGGGCCCGGGCGTTCGCCGGGGATGGGGCCCATTTTCCTCAACGCAAACCGTTCCAAACGGTCGATCGGAATCAATCTGAAGACCGCGCAGGGACGGGAGCTGCTGCTGGACCTGTGCCGAACGGCCGACGCGCTTGTCTACAATGTGAGGCCGGCCGCGATGGCACGGCTCGGTCTATCCTACGAGGAGGTCTCGGCCGCCAATCCTCGCATCATCTATGCAGGCCTTTACGGATACGGCCAGGAGGGTCGCTACGCCAAACGGCCTGCCTATGACGACCTCATACAAGGCGGCGCCACCCTGCCGCATCTCTTCATGTTGTCGGGCTCGAGCGAGCCGCGCTATGTGCCGGCCGCGATCGCCGACCGGATCGTCGGCCTGACCGCGCTCAGCGGCATCCTCGCGGCATTGATCGAACGCGAACGCAGCGGTCGCGGCCAGAGGGTCGACGTGCCGATGTTCGAGACGATGGTCGGCTTCATCCTCGGCGATCACCTTGGCGGTCTCACCTTCGATCCGCCGTTGGATGGCGGCGGTTATCCTCGCCAGCTTGCCCGGGACCGCCGCCCGTTCCGGACCGCCGACGGCTACGTCTGTGCACTCGTCTATACGGATGATCACTGGAGGCGGTTCGTTGAGGCCATAGGCCAACCCGACCTGATGAAGACCGATCCGCGCTTCGCCACCTTCCGCGCGCGGATGGACCATGTCGCGCATGTGTATGGATGGCTCACCGATGTGTTTCAGACGCGCACTTCAGCGGAATGGATCGCATTGCTGGACGAACTCGATGTGCCCGTGATGGCCATGCACAGCTTCGAGTCGGTGCTCGAGGATCCGCACCTCGCCGAAGTCGGGTTCTTCCGACGCGTCGATCATCCCAGCGAGGGCGAGATCGTCACCATGGCCAATCCGGTGCGCATGTCGGCCTCGCCGGTTCAGCCGCAGCGACTCGCCCCCCGGCTGGGGGAGCACACGATCGAGGTTCTGCGCGAACTCGGTGCCGATGACGACAAGATAAGGGGGCTGCTGGACGGCGGGATTGTCACCGCGGAGCAGTCCGCCCCGCCAGACCAAAGAGGGTAAAGATGGATTTCGGCCTCACCAGCGAACAGGAAGCCATTCGCGACGCGATCGAGCGGATCTGTTCTCAATTCGACGACGCTTACTGGCTCAAGCGTGACAAGGAAGGCGGCTTCCCCCAGGATTTCTATGACGCCCTGGCCCACGAAGGCTGGCTCGGCATCTGCACGGCCGAGGCTCAGGGAGGCTCGGGACTGGGCATCACCGAGGCCGCCATCATGATGCGCACGATCGCCGAGTCTGGCGCGGGCATGTCGGGCGCGTCCGCCGTTCATATCAACATCTTCGGGCTGAAGCCGGTCGATGTTTTCGGAACGGAAGAGCAGAAGAACCGAATGATCCGGCCGATGGCCGAGGGGCGGGAGAAGGCGTGCTTCGCCGTCACCGAGCCGAATACCGGACTGAACACCACCCAACTCAAGCTGCGCGCCGAAAAGCGCGGCGGCCACTATCACGTCACCGGCCAGAAGGTCTGGATCTCGACGGCTCAGGTGGCCGACCGCATCCTGCTGCTTGCCCGCACGACGCCGCTTGAGGAAGTCGCGAAGCCGACACTCGGCCTCAGCCTGTTCTACACCAAATTCGACCGCGACCGGATCAAGGTCCGGGAGATCGAGAAGATGGGACGCAAATGCGTCGACTCCAACGAGTTGTTCTTCGAGGACTTCCGCATCCCCGAGGAAGACCTGATCGGCGAGGAGGGGCGTGGGTTCGAATATATCCTGCACGGCATGAACCCGGAGCGCATCCTGATTGCCGCCGAGGCGGTCGGGCTGGGCATGGCCGCCTTGCGAAAGGCAACTCAGTACGCCCGGGAGCGCATCGTCTTCAACAGACCGATCGGGCAGAACCAGGGCATCCAGCATCCGCTCGCGAAGTGCTGGTGCAATCTCGAGGCTGCGTGGCTGATGGTTCTGAATGCGGCCTGGCAATACGATTCGGGAAAGCCGGCCGGCGCGGCGGCCAACGCCGCGAAGTACCTCGCGGGCGAAGCCGGGTTCGAGGCTTGCCAGACGGCCGTCATGACCCATGGCGGCTTCGGCTATGCCAAGGAATATCATGTCGAGCGCTATATGAGGGAAGTGATGGTTCCGCGGATCGCGCCCATCAGTCCGCAACTGGCCCTGAGCTTCATCGCCGAACGCGTGCTTGGCCTGGCCAAGTCCTACTGACGCGTCATGTTCGCGATCCCGGCCGCACAGCTCGATCTGTCGACCTTCATCAGGAAGGGCGACCGTGTACTGATCGGGCAAGGAACGGCTGAACCGCTGACGTTGACGAGGTCACTTGTGCGACAGGGGGAGCGGCTGCCTCCATGCAGCCTCTTCATAGGTCCGACCTACTCAGACACCTTCACGGCAGACGCTCCGGAGCACATCTCCTTCGAAAGCTACGGCGCCATCGGCGCCGCCGCGAAGCTCGCGCGCTCCGGGCGGCTTTCGATCTATCCCGAGCATTTCTCCAGCTTGGCGGAGGAATTGGGCGGACCGCGACTGCCGGTCGGCTGCCTGTTGATCCAGTTGCGCCCTTCGCTCACAGGCAGCGGTTACAATCTCGGCGTGGCGCGCGATTTCGTGATCGACGCGGCCCGCCGGGCGCGTTGCATCATTGCCGAGCTGAACCTGGCGCTGCCCGCCTGCTGCGGCGGCGACGTCGGCGACGACCTGCCGATATCGGCGCTGGTGGAAGCGGAGTTCCCGCCGGTGGAAATCCCGCCATACCCCGTCGGCGACACGGAAAAGCGCATCGCGGCGAACGTCGCCGCCTTGGTGCCGGACGGCGCGGTGCTGCAGGTGGGCGTCGGCGCAATTCCGGCATCCGTTCTCCTGGCGCTCACAGACCACCAGGATCTCGGTTTCCATTCCGGCGCTGCGTCTGATGGTCTTGTCGATCTCGCGGAGGCGGGCGCGCTGACCAATGCACGCAAGGAGATCGACGCCAACGTATCGGTCACCGGCATCCTTCTCGGCAGCCGCCGACTTTATGAATTCGCCCACCGCAATCCGCAATTGCGCCTGGCGGGGCCGGACGAAACGCACAACCTGGCCCATATCGCGCGGCTGTCGCGCTTCCACGCCATCAACTCGGCGCTCGAGATCGATCTCACAGGCCAGGTCGGCGCGGAGGTCGCGGGCAACCGGCATGTCGGCGCGATCGGCGGTCAAGTCGATTTCGTCCGCGCCGCGCGCCATTCCCCGGGCGGGCGCGCGGTGATCGCCCTTCCCGCCACAACCAGGGACGGCGCGAGCCGCATCGTCATCCAGGTGAGCACCGTCACCTGCGCCCGGTCGGACGCGGATACCGTCGTCACCGAACATGGCGTGGCGGAGCTTCGTGGACAAAGCCTCGACGAACGGGCCCGGCGCATGATCGCGATCGCCGCGCCGCAGTGGCGCGAACCTCTCGCGCGTGCCTGGCATGAGGGCAGGAAGCATCTGCAATGAACATGAACGCGGGAAAGGGGCCGCTCGCAGGCGTCAAGATCGTGGAGATGCAGGGTATCGGGCCGGCGCCGCTCGCGGCGATGCTCCTGGCCGATCTCGGCGCCGATGTCATGCGTGTCGAACGCATGGCGGAATCCGGCATCGGGGTCGCGCGGCCTCGCGAATTCGACTTCGCGACCCGAGGCCGCGCCGCAGTGTCGGTCGATCTCAAGCGCGAGGAGGGGGTGGCGTTCACGCTTGGCCTGATCACGCAAGCCGATGGCCTGGTCGAGGGCTTCCGGCCGGGCGTCATGGAGCGGCTCGGGCTTGGCCCCGAACCTTGCCTGAGGCTCAATCCACGGCTCGCCTACGGCAGGCTGACAGGCTGGGGGCAGTCCGGCCCACTGGCGAGCACCGCGGGGCACGATCTCAACTATCTCGCGCTCACAGGCGTGCTGGACCGACTGGGCAGGGCAGGTTCTTCCCCGACCCCGCCGATCAATCTTCTCGGCGACTATGCCGGCGGCAGCATGCTGATGGCCTTCGGCCTGCTTGCAGCCATTCTGTCGGCGCGGACGACCGGACGGGGACAGGTGGTCGACGCAGCGATGGTCGATGGGGTTTCGCTACTCGCCGTTCCGCTCCTCGGTCTCATCGGGGCCGGGATTCACGATCGCGGGCGCGGAGAAAACCTGCTCGACACCGGGGCGCCACACTACGATGTCTATCCCTGCGCCGATGGAGCCTATCTTTCCGTTGCGGCCATCGAGCCGAAATTTCGGGCGCAACTTCTGACAGGTCTTGGCTTCGACCCCAACGGCTTCCCCGATGTCGCCCGGCGCGAGAACTGGGCCGAGGCGCGGCGGCTGATCGCCGAGCGCATCGCGAGCCGTCCGCGCGCGCAATGGATCGACATCTTCGAGGGCACGGATGCATGCGTCGCCCCGGTGCTCACCTTCGAGGAAGCGATTGCACACCCGCACAATGAGGCGCGCGCGTCCTACGTAGAAATCGGCGGCAAGGTTCAGCCTGCGCCAGGCCCGCGCTTTTCCGAAACTCCGGCCGGTTGTCCGTCGGGGCCGAAACGGGACAGGTCGGAGTTGGATGGCACGCTCACCCGATGGGGCATCGAGCCCGACCGCATCGCGCAGCTGCGTCGCTCGGGAGCTTTGCTTTAGCAGACAAGATGGATCGACACCGCTTCGTGCGTCAGCGAGGCACTTGGTAAGGGAGTGGAAATTGGCCGGACTTTATTACGAAGAATTCGAGGTGGGAAAGGAGTACGAGCACCCGCTCTCGCGGACGGTGACCGAGCATGACAACATCTCCTTCAGCCTCATGACGATGAACCCGCAACCTTTGCACGTGGACAATCATTTCTCCGCAGGCACGGAATGGGGGCAGCCGCTCTTCAACAGCCTCTATACGCTGGCCATCATGATCGGCATGTCGGTGCAGGACACGACGCTCGGCACGACCATCGGCAATCTGGGCATGAGCGATGTCCGGTTCCCCAAGCCGGTCTTCGCCGGGGACACGTTGCGCGCCCGTACCAGGATCGTCAGCAAGCGTGAGAGCGCTTCGCGACCCACTGCCGGGATCGTCGAGTTCGAGCACACCTGCCTGAACCAGCGCGGCGACGTCGTCGCCTCGTGCCGCCGCACCGGCATGATGCACAAGCGGCCGGTGGCGTGATGCGGTCGCTGCTGTTCGTCCCGGGCGACAGCCCGCGAAAATTCGCCAAGGCGATCGGCACGGCCGCCGATGCCCTGGTCCTCGACCTGGAGGATTCCGTCGCCGCGTCGGCCAAGAGCGAGGCGCGCCGGACGGTCACCGAAATGCTGGCCGCCGATCGTGCCGGGAAGAGCCTTGTCGTTCGCGTCAATGCCTTCGATACCGGGCTGACCCTCGACGACCTCGCCGCCGTCATGCCGCAGGCTCCGGACGCAGTCATGCTGCCGAAATGCCGTGGCCGGAGCGATCTCGATTTGCTCGACCATTATCTCTCCGCTTTCGAGGCGGCCAATGGCCTGGAGAGAGGCAAGACCGGCGTGATCGCGGTCGCGACCGAGACCGGCGAGTCGGTGCTGGGCCTGTCCGGCTATCGACCGCATCCACGGTTGCGCGGGCTGTTGTGGGGTGCGGAGGACCTGACGGCTTCGATCAATGCGACCGGCAATCGCGACGGCGCGGCCTATAGCGGTCCTTTTCTTCTCGCGCGCAACCTGTGCCTGATGGCGGCTTCGGCCGCCGGCGTTCCGGCGATCGATACCGTCTGCACGAATCTCGGCGATCTGGATTATGTCGCGGCCGAGGCGCGTGCCGCTCGACGTGATGGATTCTCGGCAAAGGCCGTCATCCACCCGAACCACATCGATCCCGTGAACGCGGCGTTCCAGCCAACGCAGCAGGAAATCGACTGGGCCCGGTCGGTGGTGCGCGCATTCGAGGAAAACCCCGGCCAGGGCGTCGTCCAGATCGACGGCAAGATGATCGACAAACCTCACGAACGTGCGGCCCGCAACATCCTCGCCGCGGCTGGGGGGTGAAGCGGCATGACGACGGCGGACCCGGATGCTCGCCCGGGCTTCTGGAGCACGACGCGCATCGCCACGCTGGTCGTCGTCATCGGCTTTGCCTGCAATTTCGTCGCCCGCGGCGTGGTCGACACCTACATGGTGTTCATGCTGCCGCTGGAGCACGAATTCGGATGGCGGCATGCCGATCTCACCCGTGTCTATTCGGCCTACCTCATCACGCTCGGCGTCATGTCACCCCTGACCGGAGCTCTGCTGGACGGGTGGGGGCCGCGCGTATCCTATCTCGCAGGCGTCGGTCTGATGGCCGGCGCCATGCTGCTCGCCTCGCAAGCCTCCGCCATGTGGCAGCTCTATTTGGCGATCGGCATCATGTGCGGCATGGCGTCCTCGCTGATGGGCATGGTCCCGGCGGCGGCGCTGATAGGTCGCTGGTTCGACCGCCAGATGAGCGTGGGGATCGGGCTGGCCTATGCCGGTTTCGGTTCAGGTATGTTGCTCGTCGTGCCGCTGGCCCAGGCAGGCATCGAGGCGTTCGGATGGCGCGAGACCTACAGGATGATGTTCCTGGCGCTTCTGGCGATCGTTCCGCTGCTGCTTCTTTTGCCATGGAGCCGCATTGCCATCGGTGCGCCCGGCAATCCGCGTGCCCGCGTGACGAAGGAAGGACAGCGGGGCGCTACGCCCGCCGATGATGTCCCGCAATGGACTATCCGCACGGCGATCGGCACCGTTGAATTCTGGCTTCTCGTGCAGGCCTTCTTCTTCACGGCGGTCGCCGCCTATCTCACCTCGGTCCAGGTCATCGCCTTCCTGATCGACCGCGGCTATCCGCCGCTGGAGGCGGCGCTCGCCTTCGGGGTTGCCGGCATGCTGTCGATCTGCGGTGTCATGGTGTCGGGCTGGGCCATGGTGCGGTTCGGCGTACGGCGCGCGACGGTTATATCCTTTATCGGCACCTTCCTCGGCATATCGGGCCTGGTCTGTTTCGCGCTTTGGCCGCATGTCGGCTGGGTGTTGCTTTTTGTCGTGGCTTTCGGCACCAGCCAGGGGGCACGCGGTCCTGTCATCAGCGCGCTCAACGCCCGCATCTTCGCGCGGGGGCGGGTCAGCTCGATCTACGGCCTGATCTTCATGATCATGTCGTTCGGATCGGCATTCGGAGCCTGGCTCTCCGGGCTCCTGCACGACGTGACAGGCGACTATACCGCCGCCTTCGCCGTTGCCTGCCTTTCCGTTTTTCTGGCCGCGGCGCCGTTCCTGGTGACACGTCGTCTCGTAGAAGCGCGGGAGTTGCCGCCTCCCGCTCCCTGATCCTTCGCGTCGGGCTTAGCCGGCTGATAAGAAAGCTGTCACCCAATCCCGGCAGGACAGTGATGGGCTACTCGCGATCGGTCGAAGTTCAACGCCGATGGCATTAAACCTTGATCAGGCCGGCCGAAGCTCGATCAGCGCGTCGAGCGCCAGCGCGCCCTTGCCCTCCTCGAGGATGACGACTGGATTGAGGTCGATGCTGAGCAGCCGCTGGTCGGCGCTGGCGGCAAATTTCGAGAGGTTCGACAGGAGCTTTACCGCCGCATTGATATCTCCCGACGGGCGTCCGCGTGCGCCCTTGAGAATGGCGGCGATCCGGGTGCTCTCGATCATCGCACGCGCCTCCGCCTCGGAGAAAGGGCAGCGGCGCAACACGGAGTCCTCCATCAGCTCGGCGAAGATGCCGCCTGGGCCGAACACGGCGATCGGGCCGAACACGGGATCGTTCTTGACCCCCATGATAACCTCCGTTCCGCCTGAGACTTGCCGCGCGACCAGGACGCCTTCGATGCGGGCATTGGGAACGCCGCGGCGCGCGCGTTCCATCAACGTCGTATAGCCTTCCTCGACGGCAGCGGCATCGGAGACGCCGAGCAACACACCGCCGATTTCCGTCTTGTGGTGGATATCGGGTGAAAGGATCTTCAGCACCACGGGATAGCCGATCCGCTCGGCCGCCGCGACCGCCTCCTTCGCGCTGGCGCAGGATTGCTCTTCCGCGAAAGCTATTCCATGTCCGGCAAGCAGTTCCTTTGCCTCGGCCTCGCTCGGTGTGGCGCTGGGCAGCGCGGCCTGTCGCGCAGGTGCCGTGCCGCTGCTGTCCCGCCGCTCCGCGAAGCTTGCGCCGAGGCGGCCCATCGCGGCGACGGCGGCGACGGCTCTGTCGGCATCCTCGAACACCGCCACGCCGATCTCCTCGTAGCGACGTGCCTGTTCGCGAGAGAGCACCGCGACCAAGACGATCAGCGTTTCGGGAAAGCGACGGCGTTTTTCCGACAGCTCTTCGTAGAGCAGCTTGCCGAAATGTTCTGTCCCGGCCACCTGCGCGAAAAAGGCGACGATCGAGGAATAGTCCCCCTCGGTCATCATCGCCTCGAGGCACGTGTGCAGCAGCGACGAATCGTTGACGATATGGGCAGTGCAGTCGACCGGGTTGCGGAACGAGGCAAAGGGCAGAACCGCTTGCAGGCGCTGGCGTGTCTCGGCCGGCATTTCCGGCATCGCAACGCCGCGCGCTTCGGCGGCATCGCTCATCAGCACGCCTGCGCCACCGCTCACCGTCATCACTCCGAGGCGATTGGGCGCGGGGTAGATGCCATGCGCGGCGACGCGGGCGAAGTCCAGGAGTTGATCGGCTGACTGGACGCGGATCGCGCCGAATTCCTCGAAGATGGCATCGGCGACGCGGTCGTCGCCGGCGATGGAGGCTGTATGCGAGGCGGCCGCCTGGGCGCCGAGCTGGCTGCGTCCGACCTTCATGATCAGCACCGGCTTGCCCGCTTCCCTGGCGGCGGCGAGGCCCGCCATCAGGGTGGAGCCGTCCTTGATGCCTTCCATATAGGCGGCGATGACGCGCGTCTTCGGATCCGTCGCGAGATAGCCGATCACTTCGCCTACCGACACGTCGGCCTCGTTGCCGGTCATCACGCAGAGCGGCGCGCCGATGCCGGCGTTGCGCGCCAGGGTCGCGAGATGCGAGCCGAAGGCGCCGGACTGGCTGACGATGCTGACGCCCCCGTCGATCGGCCAGCCCGATTCGAATGTCGTCGTGAAGGTGGGGAACCAGGCGCAGCGCGCATTGAACAGGCCGAGCGAATTGGGACCCAGCATGCGCAGCCCCGACTCCCGGGCGATGGCCGCGAGTTCGGATTGCGCCTTGGCGCCATCATCGCCCATTTCGGCGAAACCGGACGAAAAGACGATTGCCGCACGGCAGCCTCGCTGGCCCAGCGCCCGCAGCGTTTCGGCGACTTGTGGCGCCGGCACGGCGACGACCGCGGCTTCGGGGGCTGCCGGCAAATCCGCGATCGAGGCATAGGCCTTCAACCCTTGGATTTCCGGTCGGTTCGGATTCACCGGATAGATCGCGCCCTCGAAGCCGGCTTCCAGCATCCACCAGATCGGACGACCGCCGATGCGGCTCCGGTCCGACGACGCGCCGATCACGGCGACCGACTTGGGTTCGAGGAGGTGTTTGATCGACGAGAAATCGTAGCTGCCGCTCATTTGGAAACCTTGGATGCCAGGGAAATCGGTACTGCGGATCGCGCTCATCAGGCTGAGGGCAGGTTGAGAACCGCCTTGGCTATGATGTTGCGTTGCACCTGGCTTGTGCCGCCGGCAATGGTGGAGGGACGCGATTGGAAGAACATCGTCGCTGCTTCCGCCTGCTCCGCATTGTCCCCGCCGGCCGCAACCCCCGCCTCGGCCGACATCGAGAGGATCTCTTCGGTGACCGCCTGATAGGTTTCCGAACTCAGCAGTTTCAGGATCGAAGCCTCGGCGCCTAGCTCGCCGCCGTTCTTGACGAAACTGGAATAGTCGGCGTAGAGCGCCAGGAAGTCCTGATAGTCGAGATGCAACTTCGTGTAGCGGTCAGGGCTGAAGCCGGGAGCCTCGCGGCCGGACGCGGCGGCGAGCGCATCGAGACGATCCATTGCTCCCTTCACATAACGCGGGCTGCCGACGAACAGCCGCTCGTGGCCAAGCAGGGCTTTTGCGATCGTCCATCCCTTGTGCAGTTCCCCGACCAGGTTTTCTATGGGAACGCGCACATTGTCGAAGAACACCTCGCAGAACTCGAGCTCGTCCGAAAGGGTTCGGATCGGGCGCACCGTTATGCCGGGCGCTGCGAGGTCGACGAGGAAGAAGCTGATGCCTTCCTGCCGGATGCGCGGTGAGGGATCGGTTCTGGCGAGCAGGAACATCATGTTCGACTGATGCGCCATCGTGGTCCAGATCTTCTGGCCGTTCAGCACCCACTCCTTCCCTTCGCGCAGTGCCGCGAGCCGCAACGAGGCAAGATCGGAGCCGGCATTCGGCTCCGAATAACCCTGGCACCAGACATGCTCCGCGCTGACGATCTTCGGCAGATAGTACTGCTTTTGCTTTTCCGTGCCGAACTGCATCAGCAAGGGACCGAGCATCACCAGCCCCATTTCGTGGAGGCGGGGGACGCCGATGGCGCTCAGCTCCTCGGCGAATGCGATCTGATGGGCGACGTCGAGACCCATGCCGCCATATTCCACCGGCCAGGCCGGGGCGATCCAGCCTTTCCCTGCCATCTGCCTGTTGTACTGGGCGACCTCCAGCGGGCCGACACGGCGAGCAACATGCAGCAGGTCGGGCGGAAATATGCCGGTCACGAATTCGCGGACCATCGCGCGGAATTCGGCCTCGGGCATCGAATTATAGTCGGCCATGTCGATATGATCTCCTCCATTCCGCGGAAAGGCTCTCGTCCGCTGAGCGAGGAAAACGTATCCGCCGTGTTCGGATCGGTCAATTATCCGAACAATATTTTTATTCTTGAACGCTTTGTCTGTGGCTGCTACCCATATCGGACCTGACCGGGAGGGGGCCTGAGGGTACCGGATCGGGATTTTTTGCACGGTCCGCTCCGTATCGGTGCGGCGTGATTTTTTGGGAGGAGCAGTATGAAGCACGCGATCCGCATTGCCGCCGCCTTCGCGGCACTTGTCCTGACGCCATCGATTGCCGGGGCCAAGACACTGACTTACGGAACCTATCTGTCGGCCCGACACGCTACGAACGTCACCAGCGTCGTCCCGTGGATGAAGGCCGTGGAGCAGGCGACTGGAGGCTCCTTGACGTTTGAACTGGCGGCCGATGGCACGCTGGTCAGCGGGCGGGACTCGCTGCAGGGAATACGCGACAGCCTGATCGACATGTCGACGATCGTCGATTTCTATACGCCCAACGACCTGAAGACGAGCACGATCCTGACCGAGCTCGCCATGCTCGGATCCGACGCGGCCGTCATGACAGCGGCAATCAACGAAATGCAGCTTCTCAATTGTCCGTCCTGTCTCAAAGAGGGCGAAGACAACAATCTCAAGATCCTCGCGATCTACGCCAGCGCGCCCTATCATCTGATCTGCAACAAGCCGTTCGAGACGCTGGAATCCCTGAAGGGCACACGCATACGCGCCACTGGTGCGTGGGCGATCTTCGCGACGTCGATCGGGGCGACGCCGGTCAACATCACCTCCGGCGAGCAATACGAGGCATTGCAGCGCGGGCAGGTGGATTGCACGCTCATCAACGTTCCGGCGCTGACGAATTATTCGCTTTTCGAAGTCGCCAAATATGTCGTGGACCTTCCCATCGGCACCTTTCACGGCGCCCATGTCTTCAACCTGAACTCGTCGGTCTGGGATGGGCTGACGGAAAACGAGAAGAAGGCCTTCGTCGACAACATTCCTCAGGCCATGGCGAACCTGACCGAGGGTGCGATCGCGGAGGACGCCCATGCGCGCAAGGTGGCAACCGAGGCCGGCGTCGTTTTCGCCAAGCCCGACCCCGCGCTGGTCGAAGCGCTCGATGCTTTCAAGCAGGACGAGCTCAAGCGCGTCGGTGAGCTTGCAAAGAGCCGTGGCCTCGAGAACACGGACGAACTGTTCGGGCGCTTCCAGGAATTGATCGCGAAGTGGGATGGCCTGGTTTCGGAAACCGGCGAGGACTGGAGCAAATACGCGACGGCTCTCAAGACCGAAATCTACGACAAGATCCATTGAGCCGGCGATGACCACGACATCCGAACGGCAGATGCTGCCCCGCCCTGTTCGGGCGGGCACTTCCCTCCTGATGCTCGGCGGCTCCATCGCGATGGTCGCCATGATGCTTCATATCTGCGCCGACGTCTTGAGTCGGCGCTTTCTCGGTACCCCCATCGTGGGCACGCTCGAATACGTCACCTACCTCTATATGGTCGCCGTCGTCTTTCTCCCGCTCGGCCGTGTTCAGGAAGAACGAGGGCATGTCATCGTCGAGGTCGTCTCCCAGCTGATGCCGGCACGGGTCAATCTCTGGGTGGATCGCGGAGCCCAGCTCTTCACGCTCGCTTACGTGACGTTCATCGCCTGGTGGGGCTGGATGGAGACTGTCAGGTCGTTCACCCGCAACGAAGTGGTGACAGTCATCCAGACCGATTTCCCGCTTTGGCCGACCCGTCTCCTGGTACCGCTCGGTCTCGCCGCCATGAGCTTCGTGATCGTCGTTCAACTCGCCCAGAGCTTCCGATCGGGATCACAGCCTCCTCACAGCGATCCCGCAGCCCACTGATCCGGAGCCGGAAATGACACCCTTGATGATCGGATTCTCCGGAATCGTAGTCTTGCTCGTGCTCCTGGCGCTGCGCGTACCCATTGCCGTCGCTCTGGGGGCCGTATCGCTCATCGGCATCGGTCTCGTTCGCGGCTTCGACGCGGTCTATGGCGCGGCGCGCACCATGCCTTATGCCTTCGTGGCCAAGTGGGAACTGTCGTCGGTTCCCATGTTCCTGCTGATGGGAGCGATAGCCTATTATTCCGGGCTTACGACCAGCCTGTTTCGCGCCATGCGTCTCTGGTTCTCGCGGCTCCCGGGCGGATTGGCGGTCGCCACCAATTTCGGCTGCGCCGGTTTTGCCGCAGCATCGGGCTCGAGCATGGCGACGGCGGCGTCCATGGGGCGCCTCACCATTCCCGAAATGCGGCGATACAATTACGATCCGGGATTGGCGACGGGTGTTGTCGCCGCGGCAGGCACCCTCGGCTCGCTGATCCCGCCGAGCATCATGCTGATCATCTTCGGCATGATGACGGAAACCTCGATCGGCAAGCTCTTCATCGCCGGCATCCTGCCTGGCATTCTGACGGCGCTCGTCTATGCCATCATGATCGTTGCCCGTTGTACATGGAATCCGAAGCTCGCTCCGCCGCTCGCCGAGAAAGTGAGTTGGGGTGAACGGTTCAAGGTGCTGGCGGAAATCTGGCAACTCCCCATCCTGATCCTGATCGTGATCGTGTCGCTCTACACCGGACTGGCCACGACCACCGAGGCTGCGGCCGTGGGAGCCCTTGCCGCACTCGCGATGGCTGCCATGAACAGGACTTTGAAAGTGAGCGTCGTCCGCGACTCGGTCATAGAAGCGCTGAGGAGCACGTCATCGATCTTGTTCATCTCGTTCGGCGCGATCTTCTTCAGCCGTTTCCTGACCTTTTGCGGCTTGCCGCAATATATGGCCGGACTTGCGGAGACCATGGCTTTCAGCCCGCTTCTGCTGCTCCTGTTCGTCGGCGGAATCTATTTGATCCTGGGCATGTTCCTCGACCCGTTGGGCCTGCTGCTTCTGACTGTGCCGATCTTCCTGCCCTTCTTTGAGACGGCGGGCTACGACAAGGTCTGGATGGGGATCATGGTGGTCAAGTTCATCGAGATCGGTCTGATCACGCCGCCGGTGGGTCTCAATGCATTCGTCGTCAAAGGCATAGTGGGCGACAGCATCAGCCTCGGGACGATCTTCCGCGGCCTCGGCTGGTTCATCGTTGCCGAGGTCGTCGTCGTCCTGTTGCTGACGATCTTTCCGGAAATCGTGCTCGTCCTGCCGAACCGTATGTAGGGTCGGAGCGGGGCGCGTCGGCGCCCCGCTCCTCGAGGGATCTCCAGATAGTCCGCTCAGACGGATTGTGTCTGGCTGATCTGGCCCAGCACCTGCGAAATGTCGCGCGCGGCTGCTACCGTCTCGTCGATCAGCTGCTGGCTGTGAAGCTGGTAGCGTTCGGTGGGGATGCCGAGAACGACACCCCCGACCAGGCCACCACTGCCGAAAATGGGTGCCGCGATTCCGGTAAGGCCCAATGTCGAACCGGCGGTGGTCAGGGCATAGCCGCGCTCGCGAACCTCCTGGAGCAGCGCCTCGATGTCGGCCCTGTCTGTCTTGGTGTAAGGCGTCAGCTTCCGGAATGTCGTGCGGCTCAGATAGTCGTCGACAAAGCGCTTGGGCAGGTAGGCCAGCAGAACCAGCCCCCCGGCTGTTGCATAAAGAGGACGCCGGTCGCCCACCGTCGCGGCGAAGCGCAGCGCCTGCGTCGATTCGGCCTTGGCGATGTAGACGAACTCGTCGCCACCGGGAGCCATCTCGCAGATCATCGCGGTTTCCGACGTGGTCTCGGCCAGACGCCGCAGGATCGGCAGCGCGGCCTCCGGGAAGCGCCTGCGCGCGACGATCGCCGAGGCGAGGCTGAAGGCCCGGCCCCCCAGGCGGTAGATGCCGTCGGCGTGGTCGACATAGCCGCCCTGGCTAAGCGCGCGCATGAGGTTGAGGACGCTGCTCTTCGGCGTGCCTATGCCCTTGCTCAAGGCGGCGAGAGTGCAGCCGCGCTCCTCTTCGGCAAGCATCTCCAGAATGGCAAGCAGACGATCGGCCGAGCGGGGCGTCGCGTGCTGGATGGCTCGTTTCTCGTTCATTCCGTTCCCGGCTTTCGTAGCTGTCTTTGCGCTAATCTGCAGGAAGTTGATCACCGCCCCTTGAACACTGGTTTTCGCTTTTCCCGGAATGCGAGCGTACCCTCCTTGAAGTCGTCCGTGCCGAACACGACCGCTTGCGCCATTTCCTCACGAAGCAGATAGGCGTCAAGAGTGTCGGACAGGCCGAGATCCATGAGCGTCTTGGACATGCCGAGTGATACAGCCGGTCCCCGCGCTATGGAAGCGGCAAGCTCCATGACCTGGTCGAGAAAGCCTTCATCCGGCAACAGCCGGCTGACCATGCCGATCTCGAGCGCCTCACGCGCCGTATAGCTGCGGTTGCTCAGCACGAAGTCCTTGGCGCGGCCAAGCCCGATGACACGTGGCAGCGTCCAGAGCAGGCCGAGATCGGGCAGCACGCCCACGCGCGGGAAGCCGGCGGCGAAATAGGCCTTCTCCGAGGCGACGATGATGTCGCCCAGCATGGCGAGCGAAGCCCCGGCACCGACCGCCGTGCCGTTGACGGCCATGATGATCGGCTTCTCGACCCGTGCGAAGCCGCGGACGAAGCCATGGGAGAGCTGCATGCGCTCGCGTGTGGCCACCGTTCCCGGCGTGCTGTCCATGGTGCGCAGGTCCCCGCCGGCACAGAATGCGCCTTCCCGGCCGGTGACGACCAGGACCCGCTGCCCGGGATCCCGAGCGAATTCGGCGATGCCCTCGGCGAATGCGGTCTTGAGTTCTGTCGACAGCGGGTTGCGCAAATGCGGCAGGTTCATCTGCCAGATCATGACCCCGTCTCGCAGCTCGCGGGTGATAGCCTGTTCGGTCATTGCTCGTTCCTTCTACGTCTCTTGGTTTGCCGTGAATTGGTCAGGCGCGGGGCGTCGGCTGGGGCGTGCCGGCGTAGTTGCGGCCGCCGAGAAGCGACACGCCGCCATCCACGGGAATGAGCGCGCCGGTGATGTAGCTGGCCAGCGGCGAGCCGAGAAACAGAGCCATGTTCGCCACGTCGTCCTTCTGCCCGACGCGGCGGAGCGGAACCCGGCTTTCGAATTGCGGCCGCTCGGTCTCGGTCAGCAGGCGACTCAATCCGCCCGTTCCTTCGATCGGCCCCGGCATGATCGAATTCACGCGGACGCCATGCTCGCCCCATTCGAGCGCCAGGACGCGCATTACCTGGTCGAGCCCGGCCTTGGCTGCGCAGACATGCACCTGCATGGGAGCGGGCGAGATCGACTGCGGGGCCGAGATGTTGATGAACGACGCGCCCGGGCGGCGCGCAAAGTCGAAGCCGGCCCGCATGACATGGAATGTGCCCAGGAGATCGATGTCGACCACGGCCTTGAACCCGTTCGGCGACAGGTCGAGCGCTGGGCAGAGGAAATTGCCGGCGGCGCCGGAGACGAGAACACCGAAGGCCCCATGCGCTTCCTTGGCGGCTTCCATGGCCGTGCGCACCTGGGTGAAATCTCGGACATCGCCCTGCAGACCCAGGACCTTGCCGCCGTGCTTGGAAAGCTCCTGGACGGCGCCATTCACCCTCTCGGCATTGCGGCTCATCACGGCGACCTTCGCGCCCGCTTCGGCGAACGCGTCCGCAATGCCGAGATTTATGCCGCTCGTACCGCCGGCGACGAATACCGATGTACCGGCATAATCGAAACGCATCACAGCCTCTCCCTTTTGTATTCATATATTAAAACACTATTCGTATTCTTGACCATATGAAGTGCGCGTGCAATAGGGTTTGCAATTTGCAGAAGGGAGATGCGCATGTTCGCCAAGGCAATCACGACCCATGAGCCCGAGCACCGACGCATCCTGCGCGCCAACGCATCGGAATTTCTGGCCGCCCGGCCGCTCGCCGAGATTCGTGCCCTGGCGGAGGAGCGGGCGTTCGATCGAGGCTTCTTCCGGCAGATGGCCGAGCTCGGCTGGATCGGCATGGTGTTCTCCGGGGAAGGCGAGCTCGACGCGAGCGACCTCGCCGCGCTCCACCGGGAACTGGGGCGGAAGGTGCTTCCGGAGCCGGTGCTGGCGAGCGGAGTCCTCGCCGCGGGCATTCTTGCGCGGTCGGGCAACCCGGCCTTCGCCGAGCGGCTGGACCAGCTCTGTGCGGGTGAAGTGTTCGCGACGCTGGCCTGGCAGGGAGCGGCCGGAGCAATCGATTCGGCAGGCTGCGGAGCGCATGCGCGACGGGTGTCCGGCGGATGGAAAGTCGATGGGACTTTCCGCTTCGTCCCCTGGGCGAGCCAAGCCGACGCGATCGTGATTGCCGCGGCCGCGCCGGAGGGCCTGCTGCTCGGCTGGATGCCCGTGGCAGGCACGTCCGCGACCATCTCTTCGGGAACAGGCGTCGACAAGTCGGAGATCGCGAGCGTGGCTCTGCAGGACGCCTTTCTGGCTGACGAAGCCGTGATCTGCGCGCCGGACTGCGGCGCCGCTTGCCTTGACGAGATCCTCGATCTGGGGCGCCTGGCGGCGTCGGCCGAGCTGGTTGGGGCGGCCGAGGCGGTCTTCGCCATGACCCTCGACTATCTGCGCCAGCGCAAGCAGTTCGGGCGACCGATCGGGGCGAACCAAGCACTCCAGTTCATCGCCACCGACCTCTTCGTCCAGATCGAACTGGCCAATTCGGTGCTCGCCAACACTGCGCGGCTGCTGGCTGAAAATGCAGATGACAGAGCCATGCGCATCGCCGGGTGCAAGAGCCGGTGCGGAGACGCGGCCTTTCTGGCGGCGCGCCAGGCGATCCAGCTCCACGGCGCCATCGGCTACACGCACGAATGCGACGTGAGCCTCTACGTGAAGCGCATCATGCAGCTCAATGCCTGGCTCGGCAATCCAGTCCTTCATCGCCAGCGCATCCAGCATTCTCTGCCGGCACTGCAGCGCGTGGCGGCTTGAAACGGACTTAGCAGGGAGGAGCGCCATGCCGGAGGGTGTAAACTACGAGACGATCGGAGGGATCGCCGTGCTGCGGGTGGACAACCCACCCGTCAATGCGCTGTCACCGCATGTGCGTCTCGCCTTGAACGAACTGATCCGCAAGGCCGACGCGGATCCGTCGGTTCGCGGCGTGGTTCTTACGGGAACCGGCAAGGTCTTCATCGCGGGAGCCGACCTCAAGCTCATAAACATGCCGCGCACCGGACCGACGATCGGCGATCTGCTCGCCTATGTCGAAGCCATGCGCAAGCCCGTCGTCGCTGCCATGCAGGGTTCGGCCCTGGGCGGCGGCTTCGAGATCGCCTTGGGGTGCCACGCCCGCGTGGCGCTCTCCGGAATCCGCGTCGGCCTGCCCGAAACGACGCTGGGGCTGATCCCTGGAGCAGGCGGCACGCAGCGACTGCCGCGACTTGTCGGGGCGGCCACTGCGCTCGATATGATCGTTTCGGGGCGGCACCTGCCTGCCGAGGAGGCGCTGCGGCTCGGTGCCGTCGACGCGGTGGTGGAGAACGGCCTGATGGAAACGGCCTGTGCCTGGGTCGACAGGCTGCTTGCCGGGGAAGCTTTGCCTCGAGCACGTGATCGCCACCCGCTCGGCGCGGCCGCGACGATCGAGGACGCACGTGCCGATGTCGATCGCAAGGCGGCCGAGCTTGCGAAGGATGGGGCCGTCTCGACCGCAGAGGCGATCGCCACCGTCGCCCACACGCTCGATCGCGATTTCGACGAGGCGCTTATTCACGAGGGCGAAGCATTCACACGCTTGCGCACGGGGCCGGTGGCGCAGGCGCGGATCCATGCATTCCTTGCCGAGCGCGCCGCGCGGCATGTCCGGGGCGTCGATCGCGATACGCCACGTCAGCCAGTTCGCACCATCGCGGTGATCGGCGCCGGCACCATGGGCGGAGGGATCGCCATTACCCTCGCCAGCGCCGGTTATTCAGTCTGCGTGGTGGATGCAAACCCGCAGACAATCGACGCCGCCAAGCAGCGCATCGGCCGCGCCTATGGCGACCTCGTCGCACGCGGACGGATGAGCACTGAAGCCGCCGAGACGGCCCTTTCCCGCTTGCGCTGGTTCAGCGGTCTGGCCGAAGGCGTTGCCGAAGCCGACCTCGTCATCGAGGCCGTCTACGAAGACATGGGGCTGAAGAAGCAGATCTTCGCCGACCTGTCGCGCCTGGCTCCCGAACACGCCATCCTGGCATCCAATACCTCCTACCAGGATATCGACGCGCTCGCCCGCGAGACGGCGCGGCCCGAGCGGGTCGTGGGAATGCACTATTTCAGCCCGGCCAACGTCATGAAGCTCCTCGAAGTGGTGCGCGGGGCGGCCACTTCCGCCGAGACGCTTGCGACCGTGCTCGACGTGGCCAGGAAAACGGGAAAGATCCCGGTGGTGGTCGGCGTCTGTTACGGCTTTGTCGGCAACCGGATGCTGTGGCAGCGCACTGTCCAGACGCAGAAACTGCTCCTCGAAGGATGTTCGCCGCGCGAGATCGATACCGTTCTCACGGATTTCGGCTTCAGGATGGGCCCCTGCCAGATGCAGGATCTGGCGGGCGTGGACGTGGCCTGGCGATTGCGCAAGGCGCGCGGCGAGCGGATGGAGCCGGTCGACACGATCGCGGACGCCGGCCGCTGGGGCCAGAAGACGGGCAAGGGTTATTACCTCTATCCCGAGGGGACTCGATCCCCGGTGGACGATCCGGAACTGACGGCGATCGTCACGGGTGTCGCGGAGCGGTTGGGAGTCCGCAGGCGGCATGTCGACCGCGAGGAGATCCAGCGACGCCTGCTCTTTCCCTTGATCAACGAAGGATTCCGGGTCGTCGAGGAAGGGATAGTCGAGCGCCCGGGCGATATCGATGTCGTTTATCTCTATGGTTATGGCTGGCCGCGCGACAAAGGCGGGCCGATGCACCACGCCGAAGCCTGCGGGCTGAAGGCGGTGGCCGACGATCTCGACCGCATGGCGGACATGCTCGGCGACGAGGAGCTGCGGCCGGCGCGGCTGCTGCGCGAACTTGCCGAGGCGGGCGGCTCGTTGGCCGAGGCCGGCGCTCGGGCAGACTAGCGAA
The DNA here is from genome assembly GCF_050958605.1 of Mesorhizobium sp. 1B3. Taxonomy (NCBI): domain Bacteria; kingdom Pseudomonadati; phylum Pseudomonadota; class Alphaproteobacteria; order Hyphomicrobiales; family Phyllobacteriaceae; genus Mesorhizobium; species Mesorhizobium sp. 1B3. Next base: position 38,058 of record NZ_JBJHDO010000020.1, read on the forward strand.
AGGAACATTCGGCGAATGACTGCACGCAAAAGCCGCGCCTATATCATGGGCGCGTATGAACATCCTACGCGGCTGGCGACAGACAAGACTGTAGCTCAGCTTCATGCCGAGGCGGCATTCGGGGCTCTGGCCGATGCCGGCCTCGGTTTGAACGACGTCGATGGCTTCTTCTGCGGCAACGATATGCCGGGACTCGGCGCCTTCGCCATCGTCGATTATCTCAATTTGAAGCTGCGCCATGTCGACACCACCGACACGGGCGGCTGCTCCTACATGATCCATGTCGCGCATGCGGTGGAGGCGATCGCGGCGGGAAAATGCAGCGTCGCGCTCATCACGCTTGGCGGGCGGCCTCGAGCCGAAGGGGCTTCGACCGGTACTGCGCCCCGTCCGTATCACCACGCGCAGCCCGATATTCCCTTCGAGCTGTCCTTCGGCAATGTGATCGCGGGCTCCTACGCCATGTGCGCCAAGCGGCACATGTACGAGTTCGGCACGACGAGCGAGCAGCTCGCATGGGTAAAGGTGGCGGCATCGCATCACGCGCAGCACAACTCACGCGCCTTGCTGCGAGACGTCGTCACGGTCGAGGAGGTCGTGAATTCGCCATTGGTCGCCGACCCCTTGCATCGGCTGGATTGCTGCGTGATCACCGACGGCGGCGGTGCCCTTGTCGTCACAAGTCCCGAGGTCGCGCGACAGCTTGGCCGGCCGCGCGTCGGCGTGATCGGCATGGGAGAGGCCATGAAGGGGCAGAGTGGCGGCCGCGTCGACCTGACCTATTCGGCCATTGCGGCGGCGGCCCCGCGTGCATTCTCCGAAGCCGGCGTCAAGCCGGCCGACATCAAATACGCCTCGATATACGACTCCTTCACCATCACCGTGCTGATGCAGATCGAGGATCTCGGCTTCTGCTCGAAAGGAGAGGGGGGACGTTTCGTGGCGGACGGCAATCTCATATCCGGCGTGGGTCGCCTGCCCTTCAACACCGACGGCGGCGGGCTGTGCAACAACCACCCCAACAATCGCGGCGGGATGACCAAGATCATCGAAGCGGTCCGACAGCTGCGAGGGGAGGCGCACCCCGCCGTGCAGGTGCCCGGTTGCGATCTTGCACTGGCGAGCGGTATCGGCGGCTCGCTCGGCATGCGTCACGGCGGCAGCGTAATCATCCTGGAAAGGGAGCAATGATGGCTGAACGGACCACAGGATCGACGTTGGACCCCCAGACCTTCGGCAATCCGGAGACCGGCTATTTCTGGCGAGAAGCGGCCGAAGGCCGGCTCGTCGTCAAGCGCTGCGGGGCCTGCCGCGAGCACCACTGGTATCCGCGCAGCCATTGCCCGCATTGCGGAGCCTCCGAGACGGAATGGGTCGAAGCCTCAGGTGGCGGAACGATCTACAGCTTTACCGTGCTGCGCCGAGGCGGAGGCCAAGTGCCAGCCTATGTGACCCTCGACGAAGGCATTTCGTTGTTCACGAACATCGTCGATTGTGATCCGGACGGGCTTTCGATCGGCCAGAGGGTCTCGGTCCGGTTCCGGCCGGACGAAAATGGCGTCGCGGTGCCCGTCTTCCGACCGGCAGGGTGAGCTCAACGGCTGGCCGAAGGTCGAGACGCACTTCCAGCCGTCGCTACCGCCCCTCATTCAGAACAGGCAGTCAGCCAATTCGACCGTGTCTTGCGCAGAGGACGTCGCGACTGAGATGCTGCCGGCCGGAAGGAAGCGACGGTGGATATCACGCTCGCGCGCCATGGTGTAGGTGGCAAAGATCTCGTCCGCCATCGCCACCGTGGGGTTACCTGGGTCGTTCGGCATCTCCGACAAGGGGGCGTCTTCCACCTGTCGGATCATGGACAGGGTACAGGCCTCCAGAACGTCGCCCAGCTCGCTCGTGAAATCGAGACGCGAGACGCCGTGCATGATGTCGCGCGCGACTCGATCCCCCGACATGATGAGCCTGCCCAAGTCATCCTCCATACGTCCGCCTACTTCGCCGATGGTGGCAAGCGCGTTATCGAGCGCGCTGCCCACCGAACGGCTGAGGTCCGCCGAATCGCTCCCAAGGTCGGATGCGGCCTTGCTGAGGGCTTCGAGCCTTTCAAGCATGGATTCGGAGACGGCTTCCATTTGTTCAGCGAAAACGCGCAGTTCGGTAGCGATGACGTTCATCGGCTTGCCGACATCTCCCATTCTGCTGCAGCGCAGGCTGGTGTTGATGGTCATGTACTGGATTTCGTTGCGGATTGCCCGGATATTGCCGACCGCGGCCGACAGTTCGCCGGCGACTGAGGCAACGTTGTCGCGCACCTCGTCCGCATTGCGGCCCGATGTTTCGATCTGCCCGACGAGTTGGCGCGCGGCCGTAAGACTTTGCTGCAGTGCCTTCATGAACATGCCACCGTCATGGTCGCCGCCTGCCTTTTTTCCCAGTGCGATCACCTGCTTGGAATCGCCGGCGAGGCCGGCGAGGCTGGAGGTGATCGTGCTGCATCCCTCGATGAATTCGTCGAGCAGGTCTTCCATCTGGGCCGACAGGAGCCGGATGATCACGGATCTGGCGACCGCGTCGTCCGACCGGTCCAACAGATTGAGTCCGGCCAAGACGTGCTCCACCCTTTGTCGTGTGACGTCGCCGATCTGCAACGCGGAGAGAACGCGCGCAACCTTCCCCTGCACTTGCCGCACGAGCCCGGCAAGCTGGGTCGCCACCAACATGACGTCGCCGTAATACGCGGTCATCCGCTGTGCGTCTGCCGTCAGATCGTTGGTCACCTTTGGGACGATGTTCTCGTACTGCCGTTGAAGTTCCTCGCCGGCGGAACCAGCCTGCCGGACTTGCCGGACAAGTCCTTCGAGACGATCGGAGAAATCGTCGACCTGAGAACGTCCGTACTGGATCTTCTCGACCATCTCGTCGGCGAAACTCGAAAAGGCCGTCGCGCCGGCGCCAGTGATTTTCATGGATACGGCAAGGGTGCACAGATAGCGAAGCGTCTCCAGCATGTTGTCGACAGGCTGTTGCAACGACATCACCAACTGGGCGAGGCCGCGCATGCTGGCTTGCCGCTCCGAGTGGCTCTGCGGCAACGAAGCCAGCTGTCTGTTCGTCGAGCCGATGTCGCTGATCGTGGCCTCGACGGCATCCTTGCCGAGAGCAGCCATCATCCGATCGAGCGTGTTTATCATTTCGCTGACCGAATCGAGCGCCCTCGCAAGAACGGCCCCTCCTTCGAGGAACCTGTCCTCGAGGCGACTTCTTGCCCGTTCCAGATTGTCGGAAAGATGGGCTCCCGGAAGCAGGCTCTCGGGAGCGGACTTAATGGCCAAGGAATGCACTGCCCCACCTGTTATCAATTCTGTTTTGTCTGGTTATGATGTCGAACTGCGAATGTCCGGTTAACTTGCCGCTTGACCGTCATCGGTCGGAGGGGCCGGCTGTTCAGCACAGCGGCGGTGTCGGGAAGGCGTGTTGGAACCCCGGCTGATGGGGCTCCGCGGATGCGCGACAAGTGGCCCTGCACAAAAATGAGTCCAAAGGGTAAACTTTTAACCGAGTCTTAAGTCGAAGCATGGCGTCTTCCGCCCGGGTTTCACGGCGGGCCGGTTGCGGGGGCATCATGGACGACAGAATTGGGACCGCAGGCGAATTGCGCCTCGCGGGTCCTTTCACGATTCGAAATGCAGCAAATCTCCATCAGAAGCTGCAGCTTGCCTTGGCCTCCGGCCAAGAGGTCACCATCGATCTTCCGGCTGACTCGGATTGCGACATCAGCTTCGTTCAACTGCTGATCTCGGCCCGGTGCAGCGCGCGAGCCGCCGGAAAGACTATCCGACTCAAGAATGCCGCTTCAGGGCCGCTGCTCGACGTGCTCGAGCGCGGTGGCTTCCTGGCGGCCGACGACTCAGGTTTCTGGAGCGAGGGAGCTCTGCTGCAATGACGGCAACGATTCTCACGGTTGACGATTCGGCAAGTATACGCGTCACCATCAAGATGGCTCTGACAGGGGCCGGTTATTCCGTCGACGAAGCGGAAAACGGCGCCGCCGGCATTGCCAAGGCAAACGCCGGCAATTTCGACCTCATCATCACCGATCTGAATATGCCGGTCATGGACGGGCTGACGATGATCGAGGAGCTGCGCAAGAACCCGGCGCATGCCGGTATTCCTATCATCTTCCTGACGACGGAATCCGACGAGGCGATGAAGCAGCGCGCGAAGGCAGCCGGCGCCACCGGCTGGCTGACCAAACCCTTCAACCCGGAACAACTGGTCAAGATCGCCAAGAAAGTGCTCGGCAGATGAGCATGGATCCGGTCGAAACATTCAGGATCGAGGCAGCCGAGCTGCTGGAGCAGGTGGAGCAGGGCCTTCTGGACCTGACGCACAGGCTGACGGACAAAGATCTCGTGGACGCGGTGTTCCGCGGCCTTCACACGCTGAAGGGCTCGGGCGCGATGTTCGGCTTCGACGATCTCGCCGCCTTCACCCATCACTGCGAAACCGCATTCGACCGCGTGCGCAAGGGAGAAGTCCCCGCCACGGTCGAACTCGTTTCGGCGGTGTTGTCGGCGCGCGACCATATGCGTTCCCTGGTGGAGGATGAGGTAACCCAGACCCATCGCGATGCGGGCGCGGGGCTTCTCGCCGATCTGCGCCGCGCGGTCGAAAGCGCGCAGGGAAAGTCGAGCGCGCCGGCTCCCGTGGATCCAGCCCCGGTTGCGGCGACGCAGGATGCGCCGGCGCCGGCCGCTCAAGCCGGATGGAAGCTGTGGTTCAGCTTGCCGGCCAACGCCATGACCAATGGCAGCAACCCGCTGGCGCTGCTGGCCGAGCTGGGCGAACTGGGCGAGATGCATGTCGAGGCGGATACGTCTTCGGTACCGCCGCTCGACGGGTTGAAACCGGCCGATCTCTACGTTGCTTGGACCGTGACCTTGCGCACCGACCAGCCTCGTTCCGCGATCGACGATGTCTTCATCTTCGTCATGGACGATATGCAGCTCCGGATCGAGTCGCTCTCCGCCGAAACGGAACCGCGAGCACCGGCCGAGGAGATCGTTGCGGAAGCGCCGTCGATCGCGGCATCTGCGGATGCGCCGGCCGCGCCGTCGAGCATCGCGCCGCGCGCCGCTGCGGAACCGGTGGCTGGGTCTGGAGACGCCAAGCACGGCAAATCGTCCGAAAGCGTGCGAGTCCCGGCTGAACGGCTCGACGAACTCATGGACCGCGTCGGCGAACTCGTCATTGCCCAGTCGCGGCTGAGCCAGCTTGCGTCGGCCAGCACGGATCTGCAGTTGCGTTCCGTATCGGAAGAGATCGAGCGTCTATCCGGCGAGTTGCGCGACACGATGATGGTGCTGCGCATGGTGCCGGTCGCGACCCTGTTCGGCCGCTTCCGCCGGCTGGTTCACGATCTTGCGCGTGAAACCGGCAAGGCGATCGAACTTGTCACGGAAGGCGAGAGCACCGAGGTCGACAAGACGGTGATCGAGCGTCTGGCGGACCCGCTGGTTCATCTCGTGAGAAACTCCATCGACCATGGGCTCGAGCTGCCGGCTGATCGCGAAGCGGCGGGCAAACCGCGGACCGGCCAGATCCGGCTTTCAGCCCGCCAGGCCGGCGGCGAGGTGATCATCAACATCACCGACGACGGACGCGGCATCGACCGCGAGCGGGTGCGGGCAAAGGCAGTGGCTTCCGGGCTGCTCGAAGCCGACCAGCAGGTCGGCGACCACGAGCTCCTGCAGTTCATCTTCCATCCGGGCTTCTCCACCGCGCAGAAGGTGACCAATCTTTCCGGTCGCGGCGTGGGCATGGACGTGGTCAAGCGTACGATCGAGTCCCTTCGGGGTACCATCGACCTGACGAGCACTCCGGGGAAAGGCTCGGAAATCTCGCTGCGCATCCCGCTGACCGTCGCCATCATCGACGGCCTGCTCGTACGCGTCGGCGACGGGCGCTACGTCATTCCGCTCGCGGCGGTAGAGGAATGCCTGGAGCTCTCGCTCGAAGACGACCTGCGCTCGCGTGGGCGCTCCTTCATCTCGCTGCGCGACAAGCTGGTGCCGTTCCTGCGACTGCGCGAGCTGTTCCGGACCGGCACGAAGCCCGATCCGCACCAGAAGATCGTCGTCATTTCCACCGGCTCCGAGCGTGTCGGCCTGGTGGTCGATCAGATCATCGGCGATCACCAGACGGTCATCAAGTCGATGTCCAAGCTGCATGCTGCGGTCAACACCTTCTCCGGCGCGACCATCCTCGGCGACGGCACGGTCGCGCTCATTCTCGACGTCGGCCATCTGGTCGCCGCGGGTCAGCAGCAGGAGGCGCAGCTTCGGGCTGCCGGATGAGCGCGATGGTCGAGCAGGACAAGAGCAAGAATCCTGGAGGAGAAGACGAGATGGAAGTGCTGACCTTCAATCTCCATGGCGAAGTCTTCGCCCTCGAGGCCACCAAGGTTCAGGAAATTCTGGACGTGCTCCCCGAAACGCGCGTTCCCGGTGCGAAGCGGTTCGTGGACAGCGTCATCAACTTTCGCGGACGTGTCATACCGCTGGCCGATCTGCGGCTGGCCTTCGGCATGGAGGCGACGGAGACGACGATCGACAGCCGCATCGTCGTCATCGAAATCGATCTCAGGGGAGAGACGACCCTGATCGGTCTGCGTACCGACAAAGTCAACGAGGTAACCACGCTGGCCATGACGGCCAGCGAGCCGCCGCCCAGCGTTGGCATGCGCTGGCGGCCAGACTTCATACAAGGTCTGTTCAAGCGGGGAGGCGAATTCATCATCCTCCCGAACCTCCAGGCCATTTTCGCGGAAAACGATGCGCCGGCAGCTGGTGCGTCGCGCTCGATAAACTGAGCGCTTCTTACAGGACCGAAGTACAAATGCGTTTCACCATTAAACTCAAACTGGCATTGGGATTCGGGCTGCTGATCCTGATGCTGTCGGTTACGGCAGGCTATGGCATCTACAGCCTGTCGAGCCTCAACCAGGCGATCACCGACATGGTCGCCGGTCCTGCCGAGCGCCTGGAGCGCGCGCAGAATCTGGCCAACTACCAGTTGCGGATCGCTCGTGCGCAGCTGAACCTGGCGGACGCCGACACTCCGGAAGAAATTCAGACTCATATCAACTCAAGCGACCGCAACCGGACGCTCTTCCTCGAAACCGTCCAGTGGCTGCAGGACAACGCCGCTTCAGAGGAAGACGCTCGCCAATGGGCTGACGTTCGCGCGCAGTTCGACCGGCTGGCGCAGATAGACGACAGAATCCGCATTGTCGTGCGCAGCGGCAACACCGCGGAGGCCGTTCGACTGACAAATCAGGAAGGCCGGGCCATCATGGATGGCATCGAAAACACGATCAACGCGCGCGTCGAAGCCAACAACCAGGCAATGGTCGCTGCGGATCAGGCCACCGACGCGCAGTATGCGAACACGCGCAATATCATCTTCGCCATCACCGGCATTGCGCTTGTCGCCGCCCTCGCCATTGCCCTTTGGATCGCGCTCGGCATCAGCCGTGGCCTCAACAAGGTCATCGATCTCGCCAAGGCCGTCGCTATCGGCGATCTCGGTCAGAAGGTCGAGGTCACGACCAATGACGAGATCAAGGATCTGATCGACAACGTCAATGTCATGACCGCCAACCTGCGCGAGACGGCCCGCATCGCGGAGCTGATCTCGGAAGGCGACCTGACGGTGCGCCCGACGCCGCTTTCGGACAAGGACACGCTGGGCCTGTCGCTGCAGAGCATGGTGGAGCGTCTGCGTTCGGTCGTGGCGGACGCCGCCGCGGCAGCCGAGAACGTCTCTTCCGGAAGCCAGGAACTGTCGTCCAGCTCCGAGCAGTTGTCGCAGGGCGCGACCGAGCAGGCCTCGGCAGCCGAGGAGGCTTCCTCGTCGATGGAGCAGATGGCCGCCAACATCAAGCAGAACGCCGACAACGCCGCCCAGACGGAGAAGATGGCCCGTCAGTCCTCGAGGGATGCCGAAGCCTCGGGCGAGGCCGTCTCGAAGGCGGTCCATGCCATGCGTACGATCGCCGAGAAGATCGGCATCGTGCAGGAGATTGCGCGCCAGACCGATCTGCTCGCCCTCAACGCGGCCGTGGAAGCTGCCCGCGCCGGCGAGCACGGCAAGGGCTTCGCGGTCGTGGCCTCGGAAGTGCGCAAGCTCGCCGAGCGCAGCCAGACGGCTGCCGCCGAGATCAGCTCCGTCTCCGACGAGACCGTGAAGGTCGCAGCCGAAGCCGGGGAGATGCTCACCCGCCTCGTTCCGGATATCCGCAAGACCGCCGAGCTTGTCGCCGAGATCAGCGCGGCCTGCCGCGAGCAGGATATCGGCGCCGCCCAGATCAACGAGGCGATCCAGCAGCTCGATCAGGTCACCCAGCAGAACGCCGGCGCATCGGAAGAAATGTCCGCGACGTCGGAGGAGCTGGCTGCCCAGGCGGAAGAGCTTCAGGCTTCGATCGCCTTCTTCCGGGTCGATGCCGCAGGTGCAAAGCGCGCGTCTGCTCCCGCCGCCGCGCCGAAGACGCAGGTAGCCCACATCGCGCCTTCGCCGAAGCCCGCTCTTCGGAAGCCCGCGACGCCGGCTAGCCGGTCGATCCATGCCCAGCAGGAACGCGCCAGGGGCTTCGCTCTCGACATGTCGATGGGCGGCCCTGACGAGCATGACGCCGATTTCCGGGAGTCTGCGTGATGAACGCATCCGCCGAAGCCCAATACGTCACCTTCAGCCTGGGTGAAGAGGTCTTCGCAGTGCCTGTCGAAGTGGTCCGGGAAATCCTCGACCACGAGGAGGCCTTTCGCATCCCCAATGGCCCGGATTACCTTCTGGGCCTGAGGGATGTGCGCGGGCAAGGGGTCCCGACGATCGATCTTCGCCTGAAGCTAGGGCTTTCGCGCACCGTACCCACCTCCCACACGCGGGTTCTGGTTATGGACATCCCGATGGCCGACCGGCTTCTGACGCTGGGCATGGTCGCGGACCGGGTGCATGAAGTCACTGCATTCCGGCATGACCATGTGGAGGCGGCACCCGATATCGGGAGCCGATGGCGTTCCGACTATATCGCCGGGGTGGTCCGTCGGGACCAGGGATTCGTCGTGATCATCGATCTGGCGAAACTGCTGTCACACCAGGACACCAACCTGCTCGCGGAAGCCCCGCGAGCAGCCTGATCCCACCTTTTTCGGGCGCAAGCAACATCATGGCATCGGGCGCTGCACTGCAAACTCAATCCCACCACGATCGCCTGAGCCAGCGGAATTTCGACCGGCTCTCGCGATTCATCTACCAATACAGCGGCATCAAGATGCCGGCGACGAAACTGACCATGCTGGAGGGGCGGTTGCGCCGTCGCCTGCGGGCGACGCGCATCATCACCTTCGACGGCTACTGCGACTACGTGTTCGACGATGGCGGGTTGGAAAGCGAGATGGTTCACCTCATCGACGCCGTCACCACCAACAAGACCGACTTCTTCCGCGAGCCCAAGCATTTCGAATACCTGCGCGAAAAGGCGCTACCTGACCTGGCACGGCGGGGGATCAGGCGGATAAGGGCGTGGAGCTCCGCCTGCTCGACAGGGGCGGAGCCCTACACAATGGCGATGGTGATGGAGGCCTTTCTCGACACGTCGGCCGACGCTACCTACTCCATCCTGGCAACCGATCTCAGCACCGACGTGCTCGAAAAGGCACGGCTTGGCATCTATCCGACCGAATTGGTCGAACCCGTTCCGGAAGACCTGCGCCGCCGCTTCGTTCTCAAGGCAGCGAATGCGGTGCGGCGGGAGGTGCGGATCACGCCCTACCTGCGGTCCAAGATCGGCTTCGCGCGCATGAATCTGATGGATCAGCGCTACAATGTCGGCGATCCCATGCACGTCATCTTCTGCCGCAACGTGCTGATCTATTTCGACAAGGAAACGCAGGGAAAGGTGTTGCACCGGCTCTGCGAATGCCTGGAGCCCGGCGGATATCTTTTCATAGGCCATTCCGAAACCATAGCCGGCCTGAACCTGCCGGTACGCACCGTGGCGAACACGGTTCTGCAGCGCGTTTGAGGGGCCATGCGCAACAAGGTCCGAGTCCTCGTCATCGACGACTCCGCAAGCGTTCGTCAGACTCTGGTCGCGGTTCTCGAGGCCGACCCCGCCATTGAGGTGATGGGGGTGGCTTCCGACCCGTTCGTGGCGGCGCGGCGCATTCAGGAGGAAATCCCCGACGTCATCACGCTCGACGTCGAGATGCCGCGCATGGATGGCATCACCTTTCTGCGTAAGCTGATGTCGCAGCGTCCCATCCCCGTGGTGATGTGTTCGTCGCTGACCGAAAACGGGTCGGAAACGCTGATGCAGGCCTTCGAAGCAGGGGCTGTCGACGTCATCCTGAAACCCAAGATCGCCGCCGCCGATCATCTGAGCGAGATCGGCGAGCGCATCCGCCAGGTCGTCAAGGGCGCCGCGCAGGCTCGTCTCGGCTCTGTCCGGCGCGGCTACAGCGCTTCCGCGGGCGGACCGGAAAAGAAGCTGACGGCGGATGCCGTGCTGCCGCCGCCCAGCGGCCGTGCCATGGCCAAGACCACGGAGAAGGTGGTTTGCATCGGCGCTTCCACCGGCGGAACCGAGTCGCTCCGCGAAGTGCTGGAAGCGCTGCCGGCCAATGCGCCGGGCATCGTCATCGTCCAGCACATGCCCGAAAGATTTACCGCCGCCTTTGCCCGCAGACTCGACGCGTTGTGCCAGGTGGAGGTGAAGGAAGCCGAGCACGGTGATCCCGTGCTGCGCGGCCATGTCCTGATTGCCCCCGGCGACCACCATCTGCTTCTGGAGCGGCAAGGGGCGCGCTACCACGTGTCGATCAGGCAGGGACCGCTCGTCTCCAGGCATCGCCCGTCCGTCGACGTCCTGTTCCGCTCGGCCGCGCGTTGTGCCGGGGCGAACGCCGTCGGCATCATCATGACGGGCATGGGCGACGACGGTGCACGCGGCCTGCTCGAAATGAAGGAAGCAGGCGCGCACACCGTCGCGCAGGACGAGGCGACATCGGTCGTTTTCGGCATGCCGAAAGAGGCGATCGCCAGAGACGCCGCGCTCAAGGTCCTGCCGATCGAGCGCCTGCCGGGCGAAATCATGCAGTCCACGCAAAGCTGGTAGCTCGGGCACGGATCGACATGGCAGCGCAAGATTCGACACACGATTTGGCTGCCGTATCGAAGCGGCAGACATCACAACGAGTATTGGGGGCTCGATGACCAAGCGATTGCACAACGGGATCACAAGCCGATATCCGGCTGGAGCCCACACCATCGAGGCCGGACTGCGGGTCCTCGTCGTGGACGACAGCCGCTCAAGCGCTGTTGCCATCGCCCGGATGGTCGCGCAACTCCAATCCTGCGCCGTCGATACCTGCCTCGATCCGCTCGGCGCGCTCGTGATGTGTCAGACGCAGAGCTTCGACCTGATCCTGGTCGACTACATGATGCCGGGCATGAACGGCGTGGAGTTCATCGCCAATATCCGCGGGCTCGAGCGCTACGCGCTCGTGCCGATCGTCATGGTGACGTCCGAGCTCGACCAGAAGGTGCGGCACGAGGCCTTGGATGTCGGCGCGACCGATTTTCTCACCAAGCCGTTCGACAAGGTCGAACTGCTGGCGCGGGTCCGCAACCTTCTTGCCCTGCGCCGGGCACAGCTCGAACTGGCCGGCAGGGCGCAGGACCTTGCCCGGCAGGTGGAGGCGGCGACGCGCCATCTCGCCGAGCGCGAGGAGGAGGTGATCTGGCGACTGGCTCGCGCGATCGAATATCGTGACGGTGTCACGGGCGACCATATTTCGCGCGTAGCCGAAATATCCCGCCTGATCGCCGTCGGCCTGGGGTTCGACGAGGAGCGCGCGCGCATCATCTATCTCGCCGCGCCACTGCACGATATCGGCAAGATCGGCATCCCCGACGCCATTCTCCAGAAGCCCGGTCGGCTGACCGACGCCGAAATGGCCATCATGCGCGAACACGTCAATTTCGGCTGCCATGTACTTGACGGGGGCTCTTCCGATCTGGTGCGCAAAGCGGCGCTGATAGCCGGGACGCATCACGAGAAATGGGACGGCACGGGGTATCCATCTGGGCTCGCGGGCGAGGAGATTCCCCTGGAGGGCCGCATCGTCGCAGTCGCCGACGTATTCGACGCGCTTTGTTCGGAGCGGCCTTACAAGCGGGCTTGGCCGATCGACGAAGCCTATGGCGAGATCGTCGCGCAACGTGGCCGGCATTTCGATCCCGCTTGCGTGCAGGCCTTCATCCGGCAATGGCCGCAGATCCGGGCCGTCATGACAGGTGACGTCCCGCAATCCGGACTTCTGATGAGCGCTTGAGCTTAGCGATCAGCGGTAGATCGCGCGAATCCCAATTCGCGCGACATGCCTGGTTCAATTTAGCGCGGCGCGCGTTTCGCCAGGATGCGCTGCAGAGTGCGGCGGTGCATGTTGAGCCGGCGCGCCGTCTCCGACACGTTGCGATCGCACATTTCGTAGACACGCTGGATATGTTCCCACCGCACCCGGTCCGCAGACATCGGGTTTTCCGGCGGCGCGGCGCGCTCGCCGCTCATCCGCGTGAGGGCCGCGTAGATGTCGTCGGCGTCGGCGGGCTTCGACAGGTAGTCGATCGCGCCGAGCTTCACCGCGGTCACCGCCGTGGCGATGTTGCCATAGCCGGTCAGTATGACCGTGCGCGAATCCGAGCGCTTTTCCCGAATCGCCGCCACCACATCGAGGCCGTTTCCGTCGCCGAGCCGCATGTCGACGACGGCATAGGCCGGGGCATTGGCGCGCGCCTTGCCGACGGCTTCTTCGACGCTCTCCGCCGTATCGACATGGAATCCACGGATTTCCATCGCGCGGGCCAGTCGGGTCAGGAACGGCTTGTCGTCGTCGACGATCAGCAGCGAAGTGTCGCCTTCGAGCGTGCCCGCCGTCGCGGCGTCGGTTTCCGTGGTCATCGTGTCTTCCGTGATCTGCCTATATTCTGCCACTATATATGGGCTTGCGCGCGAGAATCAAAATTGCCCTGCGAATCCGCTTCCTTGACGCCCGCCTCGACGTGACCCTGGAAAACCGCACGCGGCCAGGACACTTCGACGATCGCGCCTTGCCCCTGCACGAAGGAGTTGTGGAAACTCATCGTGGCGCCGGAGCGCTCCAGCAGGGTCTTGGCGATGAATAGCCCCAGGCCAAGCCCGCCGCCGGGCTCCCCGCCACGCCTGGTCGACATATAGGGCTCGCCGATCCGGTCGATGATGTCGGGCGGGAAACCCTGGCCGTCGTCGATCACGGTAAGCGCGACCGTGTCGGCGTTCCACCGCCAGTTGACCGTCACCGCGTTCTGGGCGAAATCGACGGCGTTCTCCACCAGATTGCCGAGCCCGTACATCACGCCGGGATTGCGCCGCCCGACAGGCTCCGGCCCGATCCTCTCGCCCGGCTCGAGCTTGATGTCGACGCCGAAGTCCCGGTGAGGCGCGATCACCTCTTCGATGAGCGAGGTGAGCGGCATATGCGCAAGATGCTCTTCCGCTTCGGAGGACAGGCTGGTCAGCCGCTTCAGGATTTCCCGGCAGCGCTCGCTCTGGCTGCGCAGGAGGGTCACGTCCTCCTGAAAGCGGGGATCGGACCCCAGCGCGCGCTCCATCTCCTTGGCGACGAGCGCGATCGTGGCGAGGGGCGTGCCGAGCTCGTGCGCGGCGGCCGCGGCCAGGCCGTCCAGCGCCGACAGATGCTGCTCGCGCTGCAGCACGAGTTCGGTGGCGGCGAGCGCGTTGGCGAGAAGCCGCCCCTCCTGCGCGACGCGATAGGCATAGACAGCGGTGAAGATGATCATCGAGACCACGGCCACCCACATGCCGGCGACATAGACGAACGGCATGACGAGCTGACTGCCCTCCGCCCAGGGCAGCGGCATATGGTAGAAGACCAGCGCGGTTGCCGCCACCACGACCAGGCCGCCGATCGCCGCGGTCATGCGAAGAGGCAGCGAGGTTGCCGAGATGATCACCGGCACCGCCATCAAGGGCGAGAACGGATTGGTGAGGCCGCCCGTCACGAAAAGCAAGCCCACGAGCTGCAGGGCGTCGAAGGTCAGGATACTGAGCGCGGCGAGCGGCCCGAGCCGATGCGCAGCCGGAAAACGGAAAGCGAGGAACAGGTTGAGCCAGGCCGAGCAGGCGATCAGCGCGAAGCAGAAGCTGACCGGCAGCGGAAAGCCCAGCCAGTAGGCGACGAAGACGACCGCCGCGCTCTGTCCGACCACCGCCAGCCAGCGCAGGCGGATCAGCGTGTTGAGCCTGAGCCCGTTGCTGTGGGGGTCGAAGGGTCGAAGTTCCTGCATGGAAGGTATATGCTCCAGTGCGGGCTGAAGGGCAAATGGCTAGTGCGAGACGAAGCTGGATGCGCTGATGCTGAGTTCCTACGTCGATCTGAACGGCTTGCACGGTTCATTGCGCCACAACCCTATGCTCAGTGCCGAGGTGTTGAACGTCTCGATAGGGGCCGAAGCTGACGGCCGGCTTTAGGCTACGAAACTACAAGAGCGGAGTGTTCGGTGCGCTGTGACCCAGGCCAAGGCCGACCCGTTGCGGCCATTGTCAGGGGCCAATAACCCTCGATAAGCGACCCGAACAGTTGTGGCCCAACCTGTGGGCCGCATGCGCCCATAGTCGAGGATCTGTGCCACGCCGATGTGGTGAAGAACCTCTACCGGAACAAGGAGGTTTTCGATCCACGCAACAGGCTGGCCTGGCCGTGCTCCGCGCACAATGTGAAGAAGGCCCTCTGCTTTGCGTGTGTGAGGGTGCGCTTGGCAATTCTATTGATCAGTATTTTTCGATAATGCCGAAAATATTGCTATTGGACTTTAATAAAACTCTCTTTCAGTATTCATCCGCAGAAGAGAGTTGTTGGATTGGAATGATAAACAAATTTCGTGAAACAGCCGCCGAGGCGCTGCAGGGCGTCGCAGATGGTGCCGTGGTGCTGATAGGTGGCTTCGGTGCGGTGGGGCAACCTCACGCGCTGATTGACGCATTGGTCGAGCATGGCGCGCGTGACTTGACGATCGTCGCAAACAACGCCGGAGTAGGTCGGACCGGTCTGGCGCGCCTTCTGGATCTGGGCAGGGTACGCCGGGTTATCTGCAGTTTTCCACGCAGCTCTGACCCTGTGGTCTTTCAGAAGCTTTATGATGCCGGGCGCATCGAACTGGAAATTGTCCCGCAGGGTACCTTGGCTGAACGAATGCGCGCCGCCGGCGCGGGAATCCCGGCATTTTACACGCCGACTGCGGTGGGAACTGCACTGGCCGAAGGCAAGGAAGTGCGTGAGTTTGATGGTCGAGCTTATGTGCTGGAGCAAGCTCTGCAGGGCGATCTAGCGCTCATAGAAGCTTGGCAAGCGGACCGCTGGGGTAATCTCGTCTACCGGAAAAGCGGCAGGAATTTCAATCCGGTAATGGCGATGGCCGCACGGCGAACCGTGGCCCAAACCCAGCATGTTGTCGGACTGGGAGAACTAGACCCGGAGGCGATCGTAACGCCCGGAATATTCGTGGATCAGGTCGTGCACGTCGCCTACGGCAATCCTCCTACATTCTGATGAGACCTAATATGGACACGCAGGACAATACCTTGATCATCCCGCTCAGCCGTCGCGATATGGCGAGCCGGATCGCCAGCGACATCGAGGGAGGCTGGTATGTCAATCTGGGTATTGGCATTCCGACACTGATCGCGGACGTCTTGCCGGCTGACCGCGAGATCGTCATCCATAGTGAAAACGGTGTTTTGGGAATGGGCCCGGCCCCAGCCGGGGAAGCGATCGATCCATGGCTGGTGAATGCCGGCAAGGGCTACGTCACCCTTCTGCCGGGAGGCGCTTTCATTCATCAGGCTGACAGTTTCGTGGTCGTGCGGGGCGGCCACTTGGACCTTTGCGTCCTGGGGGCCTTTGAGGTGGCCTGCAATGGCGACATCGCCAACTGGGCAACGTCCCTGGGCAAGACGGCACCTGCTGTTGGCGGGGCGATGGACCTCGCTGCGGGCGCTAAGCGGCTGTGGGTCGCCATGGAACATGAAACGCGAAACGGTCAGAGTCGCTTGGTTGAGCGCTGCAATTTGCCGCTGACTGCCAAGGGTGTCGTGGACCGAATCTACACAAATCTGGCGTTGATTGAGATACGCGAAACTGGATTTTGCGTTCTGGAGATGGTTGCCGGGCTAACACCGGAGTCCTTGCAGGACAGGACAGCCGCGAAGCTGGATTTCACCAGCCTGCGAAAGGACCAGCCTTACGGTCCGGCCACATCGCTGGGGCCGAAAGGGTAACGCAGCATGGCGACCAACGTCAGCATGTCAGGTTTGCGTTCCTCCGCCGCCGTGATGGCGCCTCGCCGCCTGTTGGCTGCCTATCCCACGGCGCTGAACTTCGCCCGCTCGACTGTCGCGCATCTGGCAAGACACGACTGGAGGTTGACCCGTCTGCGTTTCGACATTAACGCCGAAGGAATTGGCACAGCGCTTTATCGGCTGGACTGGGGCGCACAGACTTTTCATTTCCTCGTAGTATCGAAGAATTTTCCGGCGGATCAGAAGACCGACCGGAGTTTCGGCGAGAACTGGGACATTTCGGCGGTGCTCTGCGAAGGGGCGTGGTCGGCGGCGCGCGAGACATACTTGCTGGCTGAAACGCCAAAGCAGCGCGCCGGTCGCTTCGACTACGACACGCTGGTCACTTTGCGGGGCAATCGCAGCGGGCGGGTGTTCGACCACGTCGTGGAAAGTCTGGCTGCCGGGCGATTGCCCGACTCCGCAAGGCTGGCCGATGTCGGCTATATCGTGCGCACCACCGGCCTGATCGCCAACGGTGCCTTGGGAATGCGCCCTTTCGAGGGGCTTGGCGATGATCATCCCTTTGCTTTGCCCTACTATTTGCAGATGGTTTCCGCGATGCTCCTGCGGGAATTCGTCTTCGAACTGGTCGATGCGATGGCAGCACAACGCAGCTCGAGCGCGATCAGATTGCCCGATTCCTATCGGCGTTATCTGGGTGTTGGTAACGCCGCCGGAGCGGGCCTCGTGGCCTATGTGGCCGCAAACCCCACGACCATTCACCGCTGGATTGACCTGAATGAACGCGCCATTGCTGAGGCATGGCAACTTCCGATCGCGGCGAAATCGGTCGATGCAGGGCGGCTGGCGACGTTGCTTGAACGAGCCATTGCGTATTTCACCGAGGATGGGCGCGACGGAAACGGGATATTTTCCGGGAACATATCCATTGCAACAGGGCTGCGGGCCTTGCAGCCGCTGGTGCTGGCGCAGGCTCAAGCCGAAGGGCCGACGCCCGAATCTTTTCGTTCGACCCTTGCCGACCGGCTTGCGACGCAGGAACCAGACGTTGCAGAGGTTTTTCACGCGCTGCTGGTCGAACTCCTGCCCGAGGAAAGACTTCAACGCTATCGCGCCTCGATGCGGGCATCCGCACTGCCGGAACTGGATTTCAGGCAGACGGCTGACCAATTGCGTACCCTGCTGCGCGAACAGTTTGGTTGGGCGCTGGAATACGACTTCACCGCCAGGAATGCTGCCCGCAACTTCTGGTATCGCTCGATTGCCGCCCCGCTCGATCCGCGGCTTGGGGTTCGAGAACAAGATCCGGGTTCTGAATTCGAATGGCGGATGGACACTGCCTGGCGTGTGGCCAACTTGAACCGGCTGCTGGAAAGTTTGCCCGCCGAAACCCCGTTGGCGCATGTTTTAGCGCAACATCCCGAGCATCGCGATGTGGCGCGCCGATCGCAGGCCCTTTCAGGCTGTTCCTATGGCGAACTGCATGAGAACCGGCTGGATGCCGCATATACGCCCTTTGCAGCGATGCGCCTGAAGCTTGCTTTCTATGGAATGGACAAGCTCGATCCCACGTATCCCAAGTCTGTGCGCGGCGCCTTGCTCCAAGGAGCGCCGACGATGGCCGATCTCATGGCCGGGCGCGGCGAAGGAGATTGGCCTTTTCCCCTCGCGCCCTTGGCCGATGCCGCTGATCCGGTCAGGTATCGGCCGGCCGGGGACGCGGCCGAGAGCATCCCTGGTGTTGAGGGCCGCGAGACATTCGAGGAGCAGGTCTGCTCGCCGGTCGAGCTTCGAAGGCTCGTGTCCCGGGCGCTACACGGAACGGGTCTGCCGCTTGGAGTGGCTGACGGCCTGGCGCTTAGCGTCGAGAGCGCCGAGCTTTGGCATGGAAACGGCTTTACCCGGCTGGCAGGGCTGCTCGCGGCGAAGGTAGTGCGCCCTCTCCGGCTTCCGGCTGCTGATATCGCCAATGGCGCTACTGATAAAGCCACTGGCCTTGCGGCGCTTTCCCTTGGCCAAAGCCCTGTCGAACTTGCTTGTTTGGCGGCCAGACAAGGCAAGACAGGTGTTTTCAACGCTGCCGGAGCCACGGATGGGCGGTTAAGCGAAGGCATGATTGCACGCGGCGATGACGCGAATTGCGCTGTCGTGATGATCTCCTCCGAGCCGGACGCATACGGCGTCTCGATATTCGTACCGACCTCTGGCGATGCCGGCGGCCTGATATCGGTCACGACAACGAATCTCGGCGAGCGTGCAGATATCCTCCGCGCCATAACGAGCTATCCGGCGTTTGCAGGATCGCCTTCGGATCTGTTGGGCAGTGCCGCCGGAGTCCGGTTTTTGGCGGTGGCGAGCGAGAAGCCGCAGGAGCTCTGGGCGCACATGGTCCGGGCTGCCGGTTCTTCGGCGCTGATATTATCCCGAGCCGAGATCGAGACGAGACGAAGGCATGCTATGCGCCACGGAATCAGGATCGCGAACAAGGTCAAGGCGGAGATAGAAGCCTTTAGCAAGGCTGTCTTCATCCCTGCCGGAGCTTCATCCGGAGATAAATACGTGCCGGGGAGCCGGATATGACGATACGCGGCAAGGTGCATATCGTCGGCGCTTTCGAGCACCCTACGCGTCTGGCGAGTGACATCTCCACGGCCCGCCTTCATGCCGAGGTGGCGCGTGGCGCGCTGGATGACGCCGGTTTGCAGCTGCAGGATGTGGACGGCTATTTCTGCGCCAGCGATGCGCCCGGCGGAACGCTGGCGATGGCAGAATATCTGGGCTTGAACCTGCGCTATCACGATTCAACCGAAGGCGGAGGCTCCTCCTATCTCTCGCATGTCGGGCATGCTGCTGCGGCCATTGCATCTGGCCGCTGCAATGTCGCCCTGATCACCATGGGCGGGCGTCCACGTTCTGAAAGCGATGGGCGGGCGACCCATCTTTCAGCGCCTGCCTTGCAGTTCGAACAGCATTTCAGGCCGACCGTGCTGTCAATGTACTCGATGGCCGCCGCGCGGCACATGTACGAATTCGGCACCACGAGCGAACAGCTTGCCTGGGTCAAGGTCGCAGCCTCCCGGCATGCCAGCCGCAACCCCAACGCACTTCTGCGCAAGGAAGTGAGCGTCGACGATGTGCTGGCTTCGCCCCTTGTTGCCGGTCCGCTGCACAGGCTGGATTGCTGCGTGATTACCGATGGCGGCGGGGCGCTGGTTTTGACCCGCCCCGAAATCGCGCGGTCGCTCGGCCGGCCGTCGGCGCTGATACGCGGTCATGGCGAAACGCTTCGCTATCATCGGTCCACCGGCTACGACTTGCTGGAAACAGGCGTCCGGGCAGCCGGGAAAGCTGCATTCGACGAGGCTGGCATCACCGTGCAGGACGTACGCTACGCTTCGATCTACGACAGTTTCACCATCACCGTCGTGCTGCAGCTCGAAGACCTTGGTTTTTGTGAGAAGGGCCAGGGCGGCCGTTTCGTGGAAGATGGCGCGCTCATCGCCAATAGCGGGGTGTTGGCCGTCAACACCGACGGCGGCGGCCTGTGCAGCAACCATCCGGGGTTTCGCGGCGGCATGGTGAAAATGATCGAAGCAGTCCGCCAGATCCGTGGTGAAGCTCATCCCGACCTGCAGGTTCACGACTGCGACATCGCGGTGGTGACCGGTATCGGCGGGATGCTGGGCTCACGACACGCAGGCTCAGTCATCGTGGTAGAAAGAGGCTAGGCCATGAGCGGCAAAACGCAGAACTTGGCGGACAGGACACCAGAAAACGCTCCTTTCTGGGCAGCCGCAGCCGAAGGGCGGCTGGCTTTGCCTTATTGCGAAGATTGCGGGACTTTCCACTGGCTACCGCGCGGACAATGCCCGCATTGCGGCAATCTCCAATGGAAATGGCGCGCCGCCAGCGGGCGTGGAACCGTGCACAGCGTCTCAATCATGCATCGTGAATCTCCTCCCGTTACCCACGCGATCGTGCTGTTGGAGGAAGGTGTTGCGATGATGACCCATCTGCTTGCCGACGATGCCGGCTCCTTGCGGACCGGCATGAAAGTGACCTGCGTTTTTCAACCGTTGAACGGCGTCGAGCACGCGGTGCTGTTCAAACCAGAAACGGAAGGCTGACATCGCCACATGGACGTTACGATCCGGCAGCTAAAGGCATTTCTTGAGATAGCGAGCGTGCGTAATTTCCGCATCGCCTCGACCAATCTCGGCATGTCACAGCCGTCTTTGTCGGCCATGCTGAAGAATCTGGAAAGCTCGCTCGGTACGCCATTGTTTACCCGCACGACGCGTCAGGTGAGCCTGACCACGGAGGGCGCGCGCTTCATCCCCATAGCCGACGGGCTGGTGAGAAACTTCGAGCTGGTCATCGGCAACGCCAGGCGCGACGTCAAGGACCGGGGAAACCGCGTCTCGATCGCTATCTCCGTGACATCGATCATCCCGCTGATCTTCCCGAGACTGTTGAAGGAATTGTCGCAGACCCATCCGCAGATCAAGGTGCGCCTTGTATCAGGGCTGTCGCGAGACATGCTTGAACGGGTCGCGCTCGGCGATGCGCATCTCGGCATCATCAGCTCTCTGCCCGACCCGGAGCTGTTTGTATCACGTAAGCTTCTGGCTGATCGTCTGGTGGTGATCGGTCCGCGCAGTGATCCGGCGATGCAGGATAAGTCGGCCATGAACTGGGCGTTGTTGCGCGAGCAACGCTTCGTGTCGTGGAATTCGGGCGGCGGAATGCGCGACGTCATCAACATGACGCCGCAATTGGCCGAGCTCATGGAGCATTCGTACTACGAGGCGTCGAACTGGGAGGCGCTCAAGGGAATGATCTACGCGGGTCTCGGCTTCGCGATCGTTCCCTGGATCATCGCGCATCAGGAGCGCGGTGGAGATCTGACCTATCGCGAGATCGCGCGACTGCCCGGGGAGGCGGTTTCAGGGCGCGAGGTTTTCATGATCGAGCGCCGGGACACGATCCGTTCCAGTGTGACAAACGCCGTTGTCGATCTGATCGATCGCCACCTCGACGAACGGACCGCCGACACAGGCGGAACGTAGCCTGAACTAACTGGGAGGAAGAAAAATGAACTTCTCAAACAAACTCAGCCGTCGCGCTGTTCTGCAAAGCATGGCTGTCACTGCCGCCGGCGCATTGCTGCCGACAGCGGCTTCACGGCAAGCCCTTGGCCAGTCGAGCAAGCTTCTCTACGTCAATACATGGGGCGGCACCTGGACCGAAACCGAACAACGTGCATTCTTCGCACCTTACACCGAACGTACAGGCGTGGAAGTTCGCACCGTTTCGCCGGTTTCCTTCGCGGCGCTGAAGGCGCAGGTGGAATCGGGGCGCTACGAATGGGACGTGACCGCGATCAACGAGCCGGCCTGGGTTCGCGCCTATAGTGACAAGCTGGTCGAACCGCTGGACTGGTCGATCATCGATCGCGCCAGCGTGCCTGAAGACGCCATTACCCATGATGGCGTCGCAGTCTGCGTGCTGAGCACCAATCTGTGCTACCGTACGGACAAGTTTCCCGAAAACGCTCCCCAGACCTGGGCGGATTTCTGGGATGTGGAACGGTTCCCGGGTAATCGGGGCATGTATCAGGACGGTCGGACCAGCATCAGGCAAGCCCTGCTGGCTGATGGCGTTCCGGTGGACCAGCTTTATCCGATGGACATCGATCGCGCTCTTGCCAAGCTGTCCGAGCTCAAGCCTCATGTGAAAGTCTGGTGGCGTCAGGCTGCGCAGTCCCAGCAACTGATCCGGGATGGCGAGGTGGATCTGATGCCGATCTGGAACTCTGGGGCCACGAACCTGAAGCGGCAAGGGGCACCGATCGAAATCTCGTGGCATCAGGCAATGCCGGTCCGCACGATCTTGGGTGTCGTGCGCGGTGCCTCCAATCGCGAGAATGCTTTTCGCTACATCCAGCTGTGCCTGGAAGCTGATCGGCAGGCTGAATTTACGCAAGGCGTCGGCTACGGCCCGGCGAATGTCGAAGCTTTCGACCACATTCCGGCGGAAGCGGCGCGCGGTATGCCGACGCACCCTGACAATGCTCCCCTTGCGGCGGTGATCGATCCGGTTTGGGAAGCCGAACACTCCGACGAGATCGAGGAGCGGTTCCTGGAGTGGCTGGTGAAGTAGTCACAATCCGCCCAAACGCATAAAGGGAGAGCACATGTCATCCGGATCGATGAACCCATCGGTCGGTAAGCCAGCATGGCGTCGCAATATTGCGGGCTATGGCTTGATGGCGCCGATCACCGTCTTCCTGGCTCTAGCCTTCCTGCTACCGCTTGGATTCGTCTTTGCGCTGAGCGTGACCGAGCCATCGGTCACGTTCGATCACTTTCTCCGTATCCTGAATGTGCCGGCGTATCTGACTGTCATGTGGAGCACCTTCCGTACCGCGCTGACGGTGACAGTGGCCTGTCTTGTTCTGGGTTATCCGATCGCTTACGTGGTCTCCCGACGCACAGATGCCGTGGCGCTGGTGATGTTGAGCATCGTCGCCATGTCATTCTGGACCAGCTTCCTCGTGCGCACCTATGCCTGGCTGGTGATCCTCGGGAATAGCGGGCCGGTAGCCTCCCTCTACGCCGCGCTGGGACTGGGGACCATGCCCCAGCTTCTGTTCACGTCGTTCAGTTCGACCGTGGGACTCGTTCACATTCTCCTGCCTTACATGGTGCTGGCGCTTTACAGCGTGATGAAACGCATCGATCCATCCCATGTCCGGGCTGCTCACAGCCTTGGCGCGACGCCGTGGGTTGCATTCACCAATGTTTATCTGCCGCTGAGCATGCCGGGAATCATAAGCGGCTCGATCGTGGTCTTCACCGTCTGCCTTGGCTTCTACGTCACGCCAATCCTGCTCGGTGGGTCAGGTGACATGATGATCTCGCAACTTATCCACCAGCAGATCGACCAGCTTCTGAACTGGGGTTTCGCGGCCGCTCTTTCAGTCGTTCTGCTGATCGCAACGGCGCTAATCTACTTGCTCTACAATCACTTCTTCGGATTGGACAAGCTGTGGAAATAGTCTCTGTTCAAAAAATCCGGACGATGAGGGAAGTTCAGCGAGGAGGTATGCTTATGAAATTATTCTCTTCCGAGTGGCTTTCAAACGCCATCGGCCGAATTCCGGTCGTGGCGGCAGCGCTGGCCTGCATATTTCTGATCGTGCCGCTGATCATCGTGATGATCATGTCGTTTTCCGCCGCGACCTCGTTTCAGTTTCCGCCGCCAGACTATTCGATGCGGTACTACACGGCCTATTTCAGCAGCTTCAAATGGACGTCGGCGACGTTCGTCAGCGTATACATCGCGCTCGCCACCGCAGCGCTGACACTGGCGCTGGTACTGCCCGCCGGCTATGGCTACATGAACTACCAGTTTCGGGGCCGGGCGCTGATCAATCTGATCATCATGCTGCCGCTGATGGTTCCCAACGTCGTCGCGGCACTCGGCTATTACGGCTATTTCGGGCCACTCGGTCTCGTCGGAACCCCATTGGGGATGGTTCTGGCGCATACTGCGCTGGCGATTCCGGTGACTTTCCTGGTGGTATGCGCCGGTATCAAGGGCTTCGATCGCAACCTGATACGCGCGGCGATGATTTCAGGGGCCGGGCCGATAAGAACTTTCTTCTATGTTTCCGCCCCGGTGTTGCGCCCGACCATCCTGGTCGCCTCGCTGTTTGCCTTCCTGGCCTCGTTCAATGAGGCGGTGGTGTCGATTTTCATCGGCGGTCGCGATGCCTCCACTCTGCCCAAGACCATGTTCGAGAGTATCCAATTGGACAGCGACCCGGTCATTGCAGTCGTTTCGGCCCTGTTGACCATGGCCGTCGTGGTTAGCGTGGTGGTCTCGACCGTGTATTCAGAACGCAAGAAACGCAAATTGCGCCGTCAGCAGGCGCAGGCCATGGCTCAGGTTGAGGTCGCGCCCCTCAAGCAGCCCGGTGCCTTCGACCTTAACCGCCTGGCCCAACAAGGAGATCTGGTATGACGCAAGCGTCGTATTTAACTCTGAAAGACATTCACAAATCCTATGATGGGCTAACCAAAGCGGTCGAGGATGTCTCGATAGACATCCGCAAGGGGGAATTCATCTCGTTTCTCGGGCCGTCGGGCTCGGGCAAGACAACAACGCTGATGATGATCGCCGGCTTCGAGGAGCCCAGCCAGGGTGAGATCATGCTGGCGGGCCATGATCTGACCCGCACCAAACCGTGGCGGCGCAATATCGGAATGGTGTTCCAAAACTACGCGCTGTTTCCACACCTGAACGTCACAGCCAATGTCGGCTTCCCGTTGAAAATGCGGAAACGCCCGCCGATGGAGATCGCCGAGAGGGTGAAAAAGACGTTGGACATGGTGGGCTTGGCGGGCTTCGCCCAGCGCTTCCCGCGAGAGCTTTCGGGTGGCCAGCAGCAGCGGGTCGCTCTGGCAAGGGGGCTGATTTTCGATCCGGACGTATTGCTTCTGGATGAACCGCTGGGCGCGCTGGACAAGAATCTGCGCGAGCACATGCAATTCGAGATAAAGCGTATTCATCAGGAACTGGGTGTGACGATGATCTATGTCACCCACGACCAGACCGAAGCCATGTCGATGTCGGACCGCGTTGCTGTGTTCAACAGGGGGCGTATCGAGCATCTGGCAAACCCGCTGGAGATCTATCGCTACCCGCGGACCAAGTTCGTCGGCGAGTTTCTGGGCGATTCCAATTTCTTTACCGGTGGCCTTTCCGCGGACGGGACTTTTTCGACCGATACAATCGGAGCAGTGCGAATTGCTCCGGCGGAACAGGCGCGCGTGACCGCGCGCAGGGTCGAGTTGCTGGTTCGCCCGGAGCAATTGCAACTGGTCCAGCCTGGACAGAAGGACGAGTTCAACGTGTTCGAGGCGAGAGTCCAGTCGACCGTCAACTACGGTGACAGCCAGTTGGTTATTGCAGGGCTCGATGGCCAGTCGCTGCGGCTGCGCATTGAGGGAGAACGCCAGGTGCCACCGGCGGGCAGCATTATTCACATCGGGTTCCGTCCCGAAGCGGGGCGGATCGTCCCGGCCCATCTATAGCCTGTTCTGAGGCTCCCGAGACAACGCGTGCTCCCGCTACTCTGCGGCAGTACTGCGTCGCCACCGATCTTATTTTTGGAGGACATCATGCTGATTGACGCATTGCAATGCGGAGAATTTTCGCGCGACGTGTTCGAGCGACTGGTGAAAGGACGCTATACCTGCGTCACGCCGACCCTTGGTTTTTGGGAGGGTACGCTGGAATCGATGGACTCGCTCGGCCGATGGCGGGATATGGAGCGCGACAACGCTGACCTCATCCGCATCGTCCGGCGGGCCAACGACATCAGGCAGTGCGAACGTGACGGCAAGCTGGGTATTTTGCTCGGCTACCAGAATTCGAACCTTTTCGAAGGCCGTATCCGTTTTCCCGAACTCTTTGCGGATATGGGCGTGCGCGTGGTGCAACTGACCTACAACAACCAGAACGATGTTTGCGGCTCCTGCTATGAAGATCATGACAGTGGCCTGACCCGTTTTGGTCGCGAGCTGCTGGGCGAAATGGCGCGGGTAGGGATTGTCGCGGATTGTTCGCATGTGGGCGATCGCAGCACGCTGGAAGCGATCGAACATTCGCCCAAGCCCATTGCCGTGACCCATGCGAACGCCTCGTCCATTTTTCCGCACAAGCGCAATCGCTCCGATGATGTGCTCCGCGCGCTCCAGCAGACGGGGGGCGTGATCGGCTGCGCCGCCTATCGGAACATCACGCCTGAGGATGCCTGTGCAGATCTTGTCGCGTTCTGTGAAATGATCGCCCGGATGGTCGAGATCGCCGGGGTCGATCATGTGGGTCTGGGAACGGACTACAGCTACAAAGGCGACGACAAGTTCCGCGAATGGATGCGCAAGGGTCGCTGGACGCGCACCGTCCAGTACGGTGCCGGATCCGCAGCAGTACCCGGTGCAGTGGCAAAGCCCGACTGGCTGAAAGGGCCAGAAAACCTGATCGATCTGGAGGACGGTTTACGCCAGGTTGGTTTTAATCGCGAGGAAGTCGGGAAGATCATGGGTGGTAATTGGGTGCGTCTATACGAGACTGTTTTCGGTTAAGGAGCGCGGCATCGATTGCTCTCTTGTAACTGATATCCGCCAGACCGAACGTCCAATTGGGGCGCATAGCGGCCGTCTAGCGACAATATGCGAGGTCTGCTTGGGTTGAAGGCGGTCGTGACACCTCGGCAACCAGAGAGAATTCGCGCGGAATCGATTCCTTCCGGCATCGACGCAGTGCCGGGATGCCGCAATTCTGGGCCAGTGGCGCGCCGTCGCAGCCTCGACCGATTTTCGAACATTGATCCAGTGACGGATCCCGGCAGGATCGAAGGAATGTTCAGGCGCGGTGGTCCGGGCCGCGTCCCAACGAGAAGCTAACCGAGAATTTGGCTGGCTTCCGCTCTCGGCTCCTTGCGGACACACGCTGGTCGTTGCACCTTTGGCGATTATAGTCGCAGCTATGCCGACGCGCGCCAAGGGCAGGCGAGCCACGCGTCCCGCCCTGTTGAAGAGCCATGAACCGCGAAGCCTATATCAACAGCCTTTTCAGGGGTGCCGATCAGCGGCTCAACTTCCAGAGCCTTGATACCATCTTTCCCGTTGGCCGGATGTCGGCCTCGCCGCGACCTTTCCTGTTTGCCCGCGGTGAGGCGATGACGTTGCCGAGCGAGTACAGGCACGACGGGCAGCGGCGTTCGATCGAGGCCTTGCTCTACGAAACCGAAACGATGGCGTTGCTCGTGCTGAAAGACGGGGAGCTCGTTTTCGAGCGATATGCGCCTTGGGGTGGCCCGGACAGGCGCTGGAAGTCGATGTCGGTGGCCAAGAGCGTGATCTCTGCTGCCCTTGGCATCGCTGTCGGCGAGAGGTTGATCGCGTCCATCGAGGAATCGATTTCCTCCTATCTGCCGGAGTTGGAAGGCTCGGCCTATGACGGGGTGCGGATCAAGGACGTGCTCCAGATGTCGTCGGGCGCGGGCTGGAACGAGGACTACAGCGATCCAAATTCGGATATCAATCGCTTTGCCGAAATCACCGCGCGAGGCGGCTCCTTCAATGCTTTTCCGGCAACGCTGAAACGAGCGCGTGAACCGGGCACTTACAACCTCTATAACAGCACGGATACCCAGGTTCTTGGAATGCTCCTCACGCGCATCACCGAACGTCCGATCCACGCTTATGTGCAGGAGAAACTCTGGCATCCGCTTGGCATGGAGGCCGAGGGCTATTGGCTGCTCGACGACACGGGCATGGAGATGGCCTATGCAGGCCTCAATGCCACAGCGCGGGACTACCTCAAGATCGGCGAGCTCTTTCGTTCGGGCGGGTCCTGGGAAGGCCGACAGCTTGTTCCTAGCGAGTGCAGGGCTATCGCATATGAGTGAGAGCAAGGAGGAGGTAGTCATCGTTCCAGGCGCACT
>NZ_JBJHDO010000021.1:0-65990 GCF_050958605.1 Mesorhizobium sp. 1B3
GCTGGGGAGAAGGAGGCTGTCGTCTCGTCTTTCGCCATTCGCCAGCGTTGCTGGTTGGCGAAACCCAAGCGGCAGGCGTCTCTCGCCCCGCTTGCGGGGAGAGATGTCCGGCAGGACAGTGAGGGGGCGCTCGCGACCGGTCAAGGATTTGCGTCCCTGCTCAGACTTCCGCCTCCAGGCCGCCCTGGAGATTCGCCCGGGCACGCGGCGGCATCGCCGCGGCGAGGGCAACGCCGGCGGCGGCGCCGATCGACACATGCCAGGGCGAGCCGACGAATTTATAGGCGATGACGGAGACCACGGCGCTCGCTACGACGATCGGCAGCCAGAGCGGCCGCTTGCGGAATCCCATGACGAGGCCGAGGAAGTAGATCGGCAGGAGGAAATCGATACCGAGCGCGTGGGTATCGGGCAGCAGCCTGCCGAAGATCGCTCCCAACGCGGATTCGACAACCCAGAACAGGTAGATCGGCAGGGCCATGCCCATGTACCAGGCAAAGCCGACGCTCTCGCCCCTCTCCGCCTTCCCCTCCGCTTCCGCATATTGTGGATCGACGAGGAAAAAGAAGCCGATCGTCTTTTGCAGGAATGTCCAATGAGCGATGCGCCGGCCGACAGCGGCCGAATAGAGCACGTGCCGGAAATTGACCGCGAAGATCGAGAACACGACGAGCCAGGGCGGAATATCGTGGCCGAAGAGCTCGATGCCCACCATCTGGCTCGCGCCGGCGAAGATGGTCGCGCTCATCAGCGTCGCCTCGAAGACCGATATGCCGTTGTCGACGGCAAGCGCGCCGAACAGGACGGCGAAGGGCGCAGAGGCTATCACCACCGGCATTCCGAGCCGCGCCCCGCGCAGGAATTGGCTCGTGCCCGATCTCAAGAGGATTGCTTCTGCGGTCATGATCCATCCGGAACGGCAACGCCGCGAAATCTGGGGAAAGGGGCTTCAGCCGACGAAGTGGCGAAGCGCGATGAGGACGGCGGCGCCGGTCAGGAACATCGGCATCATGCCGCCCCAAAAAAGAGCGACGGCGCCGGCGGCGGCGAGGGAGATCATCTCGGCCGGGCCGCCCGACACGGCGGCCGGCGCGACAAGCGTCGTGAGCACGGCTGCCGGCACGGCGTTGAGACCGGCTTCGACGCGCGGATGAACCCTATCGAAACGCGACAGCACGAGATGTCCGCCGACGCGCGTGAGATACGTCATCAACGCGCCCGCCAGGATGATCCAGACCGTCGTGCTCATGCATTCGTCTCCACGGATTGAATGATACGCGGCGGCATCGATGCCGCCAGCAGGATGCCCGCAACAGCGCCGATCGACACGTGCCACGGGGAGCCGACGGTCTTGTAGGCGATGACAGAGGCCACCGCACTCACCAGAACGACTGGCAGCCATAGCGGCCGTTTGCGGAAGCTCATCACGAGGCCGAGGAAATAGATCGGCAGCAGGAAATCGATGCCGAGCGCGTGGCTGTCGGCGATGAAGCCTCCGAAATAGGCGCCGATTCCCGTCTCGGCCACCCAGGCGACCCACCAGAATGCGGCCATGCCGAAATACCAGGCGAAGCTGACACGCTTTCCGTTTTCCCTACGCCGCTCGGACTCGGCGAATTGGGGATCTGTCAGGAAGAAAAATCCGACGGCTTTTTCCAGCAGCGGCCAATCGCGAATCTCGCGCCCGAAGGCGGCGGAGTAGAGCACGTGCCGGAAATTGACGGCGAAGATGGAGAGTACGATCAGCCATGGCGCCACGTTCTGGCCGAACAGTTCGATGCCGACCATCTGGCTGGCGCCGCCATAGACGGTGGCGCTCATGAGCATGGCTTCCCAAACAGTGAAGCCGTTGCCGATCGCCAGCGCGCCGAACAGCAGGCCGAAGGGAACGACGGCCAGCACGACAGGCACGCCGGCGCGGGCACCCGCCATAAATTCGCTCAGGGTTGATTGCGCAACCATGGATCCTCCCGACGCGGACCGATCTAGGTCAGCCCGCCCCGCCTGTCATATGAATTCGCTTGAGCCACTCTTCAGGGAAAATCATTGAAGGGGCCGATTCATCCCACGATGTTGAGCGGTGGCGAGCCGCCCTTCACTGTCCTGCCGGACATCTCTCCCCGAAAGCGGGGCGAGAGACGACGGCCGTTTGGGTTTCGCCAATCGCCAACGGCGGGCGATTGGCGAAGGAGAAGACGACGTCGGTCTTCTCCCCGTCCTTCTGTTCCCGATGTCCCCAGTCCAAACACCTTCACGGGGAGAAGAAGCCGGCAGGCAGATGAGGGGCTTCCCCTCGACCTCACAAATTGTTCCCCACCCGCTCGAACCACTGCTCCTCGTCTATCACCTCGATGCCGAGTTCCGTCGCCTGCTTGAGCTTGGAGCCCGCGCCGGGCCCGGCGACGACGAGGTCGGTCTTCTTGGAGACCGATCCCGAAACCTTGGCGCCCAGCCTTTCTGCCATCGCCTTGGCCTCGTCCCGTGACATCTTTTCCAGCGCGCCGGTGAAGACGACCGTCTTGCCGCTCACGGGCGAAGAGACCTCGCCGACGCGCTCCTCGTCGAGCACCTTCACTTGAGCCAGCAAAGCATCGACGACTTCGAGATTGTGGCTTTCGTTGAAGAATTCGACCAGCGCCTCGGCCACGACCCCACCGATGCCGTTGACGCCGTTGATCTCCTGCCAGGCCGCATTGCCCTTGTCGCCCTTCCCTTCCGGGATCTCCGCCGCCCTTGCCGTTTCCATGAGAGCGGCGAAACCGATGAAGTGGCGCGCCAGCCTCTTGGCGTTGGTCTCGCCGATATGGCGGATGCCGAGAGCATAGAGGAAGCGCGAGAACTCGATGTTGCGACGATCGTCGATCGCCCCGAACAATTTGCGCACCGAGACCGCGCCGAATCCATCGACATTCTCCAGCTTGGTCAGCGAGCGTTCTTGCCGCTCCTTGAGCGTGAAGATGTCGGCCGGCGAGCGTACCCTCAGCGCCGGATCTTCCGCGTTGAAGAAGAACTCGATCTGCTTCTCGCCGAGGCCTTCGATATCGAAAGCATTACGCGACACGAAATGCCGGAGTCGTTCCACCGCCTGGGCGGAGCAGATCAGGCCGCCGGTGCAGCGACGCACCGCCTCGCCCTCCTCCCGCACGGCATGACTGCCGCAGACCGGGCAACGGTCGGGAAAGACGTAGGGTTTGGAATCGGCTGGACGTTTCTCCGGCACGATATCGAGGATCTGCGGGATCACGTCGCCGGCCCGCTGGACGATGACGGTGTCGCCGACGCGTATGTCGCGGCCGTCGCGGATGGGCTGGCCGGTGTTGCCGATGCCGCGAATATAATCCTCGTTGTGCAGCGTGGCGTTGGTAACGACCACACCGCCGACGGTCACCGGCTCCAGTCGAGCCACCGGCGTCATGGCGCCGGTGCGGCCAACCTGGATGTCGATGCCGTTCAGCACCGTCATCGCCTTCTCGGCGGCGAATTTATGCGCCGTCGCCCAGCGCGGGCTGCGCGAGCGGAAGCCCAGCCGCTCCTGCAAGTCCAGCCGGTCGACCTTGTAGACGACGCCGTCTATGTCATAGGGGATATCGGCCCGTTCCGCCTCGATCGCATGGTAATGCTTCAGCAGCGCCTCGACGGAATCGCAACGCACCATGCGGTCATTGACCTTGAAGCCCCAGTCGCCGAAGCGCCTGACCACGTCGTATTGCGTCTTGCCCAAGGGTTCGCTGGTCTCGCCCCAGGCATAGGCAAAGAATTTGAGCGGGCGCGACCGCGTGATCTCGGGATCCAGCTGGCGCAGGCTGCCCGCCGCCGAATTGCGCGGATTGGCGAAGACGCGGCCGGTCTCGGCCATGCGCTGGTTGAGCGCCATGAAGTCGTCACGGCGCATGTAGACCTCGCCGCGGACCTCGACCACGTCGGGCGCATCCTCCGGCAGGCGTTCGGGGATTTCCTTGATGGTGCGGATGTTCGCCGTCACGTTCTCGCCAGTCGAACCGTCGCCGCGAGTCGCCGCCGTCACCAGGCGGCGGCGCTCATAGCGCAAGGACATCGACAGCCCGTCGATCTTCGGCTCGGCGGTGAAGACAAGCTCCTGGTCCGGAGGGAAAGCCAGGAAGCGCCTGACGCTCGCCACGAAATCGCGCACGTCGTCATCGGAAAAGACGTTGTCGAGGGAGAGCATCGGCCGCGCATGGACGACTGGCCCAAAGGTGCCTGTCGGCGCCGGCCCGACCTTCAGCGATGGCGAATCCACACGCACGAGTTCGGGAAAAAGCGCTTCGATCTCGGCATTGCGGATCCTCAGCGCATCATAGGCGGCATCGGAAATGACCGGCGCGTCCTCGAGGTGATAGAGGCGGTCGTTCTCGGCGATCTCCGCGGCGAGCCGTGCCAGCTCCTCGCCGGCTTCTTCCGGGGTCAGTTGGTCGACAGGTTTTTCGGCAGGACTCATGGATATATCCCCGGCAACGTTTGCCGGACTATGGCCGTGGCTCGCGGCGAGTTGCAAGTGGCGGGCGCAACGTTGCTGCCAACCACCCCTCCTCCGACCGCGCTTCGCGACCTATCCCTCATCCGACCTCGCTTCGCGAGGCCACCTTCTCCCACAAGGGGAGACGGGAAGACCGGCCGCAGCGCCGATGCCAATCGCCAGCGTTTGCGATTGGCGGGAGCGCTTATGCAAAGCTCCCGCTTCTCCCCTTCTGGGAGAAGGTGGCCCGAAGGGCCGGATGAGGGTTCTCACTCCGCTGCCGCGGTATTCTCCCGCAGGAGCCGTTCGGCGGCGGCGCGTGCTTCCTCGGTGATCGTGGCGCCGGCGAGCATGCGCGCGATCTCTTCCTGCCGCGCCTGGCGGTCCATTTCGGACACGCCGGTGGCCACGCGATCGGCTCCGCCGGATTTCGAGATGAGGTAGTGCGTGTGGGCGCGGGCCGCGACCTGCGGGGCATGGGTCACCGACAGGACCTGGACGCGCTGCGACAGCCGCGCCAGGCGTTGGCCGATCGCATCCGCGACCGCACCGCCCACGCCTGTATCGATCTCGTCGAAGACCAGCGTCGGCGCCGAGCCGCGATCGGCGAGCGCGACCTTGAGAGCTAGGAGGAACCGCGACAGCTCGCCGCCGGAAGCCACTTTCATCATCGGCCCAGGACGCGTTCCCGGATTGGTTCGCACCCAGAACTCGACCTGATCGATGCCCTCTCCGGCCCGGTTGGCGGCGTCGCTGACGATCTCGACGATGAACTCCGCGCGTTCGAGCTTCAAGGCAGGAAGCTCGGCCATGACCGTGCGGGCAAGCACCTCCGCCGTCGCCTTGCGCTTTTCGGAAAGCCGGGCGGCAAGATCGTCATAGACGTCGCGCGCGGCCGCCGCCTGCTGTTCCAGCTGGGCGAGGCGTTCCTCCCCGGCGTCGAGGTCGGCAAGGTCCGCGACCATCGTGTCGCGCAACTTGGCGAGATCGTCGACTGGGACGGAATGCTTGCGCCCGGCCGCACGCAGCGCGAACAGGCGCTCTTCCGTAAGTTCCAGCTTCTTGGGGTCGTATTCGGTGGCGCGTAGCGCCGCCTCTACGCCCGCCTGCGCGGCGTCCAGCGCGATCAACGCATCGTCGAGCGCCTTCAGCGCATCGTCGAGCAGTCCGGGCGCGTCGCCCGCCTTGCGCTGCAGCCGCCGCATCAGGCTGGCCAGCATGGGCGACGGCGCGGACGAGCCGGTCAGGACCTCATTGGCCTCGTTTATGTCGGAGGCGATCTTCTCGGCCCGCATCATGACGGCGCGGCTTTCGGCAAGCTCGGTCTCTTCGCCCGGCTGCGGATCGAGCTTCGACAGTTCGGCGACGGCGGCGCGCAGATAATCGGCCTCGCGCGCCGCGGCCTCGACCTTGGCACGGTGCCGCGTCAGCTCCTGCTCCATGCTACGCCAGCGCCGCCAGGCCTCGGCCGTCGCCTGGGCATCGCCGACATGGCCGCCGAAGGCGTCGAGCAACTCGCGATGGGCGGCCGCGTCGACCAGGGCGCGATCGTCGTGCTGGCCATGGATTTCCACCAGCGCCCGCCCGACATCGCGCATCAGCGCCACGCTGGACGGCTGGTCGTTGACGAAGACGCGGGTGCGCCCGTCGGCCGCCTGCACGCGGCGCAGGATGATATCGCCGTCGTCATCGATGGCGTTGTCGGCAAGGATGGCCCGGGCCGGATGGTTGCGCGGCACGTCGAACACGGCCGTCACCTGGCCCTGCGCCGCGCCATGGCGCACCAGCGAGGCGTCGCCGCGCGCCCCGAGCGCCAGGGAGAGGGAGTCGAGCAGGATGGATTTGCCCGCGCCGGTCTCGCCGGTCAGCACGGAGAGCCCGGCTGAAAAGTCGATGTCCAGCCGTTCGATCAGGACGATATCGCGGATCGACAGATGCGCCAGCATCGATCGGCCGGGCCGGTCAAGTGCCGAGGATCAGCGCCCCGGCCTTGGATATCCAGGAGCCCGCATTCTCGCGCGGCTCCAGCCCGCCGCTCTGCAGCAGCTTGAAGGAATCCGCATACCACTGGCTGTCCGGATAGTTATGGCCGAGCACGGCCGCCGCCGTCTGAGCTTCCGATGTCAGGCCCATCGCGTAATAGGCCTCGGTGAGGCGCGCCAGCGCCTCTTCGACCTGGCGCGTGGTCGGATATTGCTCGACCACGTAGCGGAAGCGCTTGATGGCGGCGAGATATTCGCGCCGCTCGAGATAGTAGCGGCCGATCTGCATTTCCTTGCCGGCGAGTTGGTCGCGCGCGAAGCGGATCTTGGCCTTGGCGTCTTCCACATATTCCGAATCGGGCCAGCGGTTGACGACCTCTTCCATCGCCTCGATGGCGCGGCGCGACTCCTTCTGGTCCTGCGTGACGTCGCGGATCTGGCGGAAGTAGCTGAGCCCCACGATGTACTGCGCGTAAGCCGCGTCGGGGGTCGATGGATAGAGCTGGACGTAACGCTTGCCAGCGTTGATCGCCTCCTCGTACTTGCCCTGCCGGTATTCCGAGAAGGCGCTCATCACCATCGATTTGCGGGCAAATTCCGAATAGGGATGCTGACGGTCGACCGCGTCGAACTTCTTGGTGGCTTCCTTCAGACGCCCGGCTTCCAGGTTGGCCAGCCCCTGATTGTAGAGAACGTCCGCCGGCTCGGTCTGCTCCACATAGGTCGCGAGGTCGATGTCGTTGTCGGAAGCGCAGGCGGAAGCAAGGATCGGTAACAGGACGACCGGCAGCGCCTTCAGGGCGCGCCGGCTCTTGGCGGCATTCGCAAACAACATGGTCGGTTTCCGCCCCTCCGGCGTCATCGAAAACGTAAAGAAATTGGTCGCAGCCATAAATCACACAAGCCACGGCACGGCAACGCTATCGCCCTGCAATGGCGCGATTTTGTGGCGGAACCCGCCAAGATCGGCTGTTGGCGTGAGATGGCATCGCCGTGTTGCAGAAGCGACACGGCAATTGGTCCGCAAAACGACGAATCAGGGCGCCGGGACAGGCCTGCCCACGGCGATCGGCTCACGGCCGCGGCCGGAGGCCTCCACGATCTGATAGGCCGATGGATCCGATAGCAGGCGGCGCAGCGCGGTCGCGTTGAGCTTGTGCCCGCCGCGATAGGAGCGGAAGCAGCCGATGAAGCGCATTCCCGCCAGCGCCAGATCACCGACGGCGTCGAGCATCTTGTGGCGCACGAACTCGTTGGGATAGCGCAGGCCTTCCATGTTGATGACGCGATGATCGTCCCCGATAACGACGGTGTTCTCCAGCGACGAACCAAGCGCGTAACCTGCGGCCCACAGCCGCTCGACATCCTTCATGAAGCCGAAGGTGCGGGCGCGGCTGATCTCTCGGCGGAAATTCTCGGCATTGAGGTCGACGGCAAGAGACTGGCGACCGATCGCCGGGCTTTCGAAGTCGATCTCCACCTCGAAACGTATCCCGTCATGCGGCCGGAACTCCGCCCAGGAGCCGCCATTGTCGACCCGCACCGGCTTGACGACGCGGATGTAGCGGCGCCTGGCGGCAAGCTTCTGGATGCCGGCCTGGTCGAAGGCTTCGACGAAGGCTGCCGAGCTGCCGTCCAGGATCGGCACTTCCCTCCCGTCTATGTCGATCGAGACATTGTCGATGCCGAGCCCGAAAAGCGCGGCCATCAGGTGTTCGACCGTCGCGACATGGGCGCCGGCGGGATCGCCGAGCACGGTGGAAAGGTCGGTCGCGCCGACCATTGCCGATAACGCTTTCAACTCCACGGTCCCGTTGCGGCCCTGGCAGTGGAAGACGATACCGGAATCGGCATCGGCGGGGTTGAAATGGATGGAAACGGGCTTGCCCGTATGGACGCCCGTGCCCGAAAGCGACACGCGCGATTTGATCGTCGTCTGATGATCGTACAAGTTGAACCCCATATGCCCGCCCGCTTCAAATTCCGTTTCGCGGCGTCGCCGCGTTCACCGGTCGCAATGGCGGGACTCCATCCCCTTTCCCGCCAACGGGCCTAAGATTCCAGGAAAATAGTGGCCGCGCCGCACCCGGCCAAATCACGGTTTCTTACTCGATGTAACGGCCTTCATTGTCGCCGGCCGGCCGTCAAGCCTCTGATTTTGGCTATATTTCCAAAAAGTTCGGGCGGGTGCCGAAGCGCCCGCCCGAACTTTGTTGCGGCAATGTGACCCGACTCAGTTCGCTTGCCGGCGCAGGAATGCGGGGATCTCGAGCTGATCGTCTTCCTGGGTCATGCGCGGCTGCGGCGTCAGGCGGCCGTGCTCGTCGAGCTGGCCGCGGCGCGGGGCGTAGACCTGGGCGTCCTGCGGCGCGAGGCGACGGGCCTCGGGCGCCGGCTGTCGCAGCTTCGGCTCGCGCGGCTGGGCCGGTTGCAGGCGGGCAGGCTCTTCCTCGCGACGCGTCAGGCCGTTGGTCAGGCGCTTGAGGAGGCCCATCGGGCCGCGGTCCTCATGCTCGGCCGGACGCGGATTCTGCGCGGCCTGGATCTCGGCCTTGACGACCGGCGGGAAGTCCTCGACGCGCGGCATGCGCGGCTGGACAGGCGCGGGTGCGGGCATTTCACGCATGACTGGAGCCGCCTGGACGGGAGCCGGCTGCGGCTGGACGTGCGCGGCCGGAGCGGCGGGGGCCTGGAACAGCTTGCTCTGCGGGCGGAACTCCTCCTGCGGCGCCGGCGCGGTGCGCTGATGCGCGACCCCGGCGGCGCTGTTCTCGGCCATGCGGATCGCCTCGGCGACCGGATCCGCGGCACGCGGCTCCAGGCGCGCTTCCGGGGCGGGCTGCTGTACCGGCCGCGGCGGCTCGGCCGGACGCTGGGCCACCGGCTTCGGCTGCGGCTGGCGCATCTGGATCGGCGGCGCGGCGATGTCGGCCGCCGATTTGTCGATGCCGGTAGCGACCACGGAGACGCGGATAACGCCTTCCAGGCTCTCGTCGAAGGTGGCGCCCAGGATGATGTTGGCGTCCTGGTCGACCTCCTCGCGGATACGGGTCGCTGCCTCGTCCACCTCGAACAGGGTGAGGTCGCGGCCGCCGGTGATGGAGATGAGCAGGCCCCTGGCCCCCTTCATCGAGGTCTCGTCGAGCAGCGGATTGGCGATCGCGGCTTCCGCCGCCGCCATGGCACGGCCCTCGCCCGAGGCTTCGCCCGTGCCCATCATGGCCTTGCCCATCTCGCGCATCACCGAACGGACGTCGGCGAAGTCGAGATTGATGAGGCCTTCCTTCACCATCAGGTCGGTGATGCAGGCGACGCCCGAATAGAGCACCTGGTCGGCCATCGCGAAGGCGTCGGCGAAGGTGGTCTTGTCATTGGCGATGCGGAACAGGTTCTGGTTCGGGATGACGATGAGCGTGTCGACGCATTTCTGCAGCTCCTCGATGCCGGCATCCGCCGTTTTCATGCGGCGCTGGCCCTCGAAATGGAACGGCTTGGTGACGACGCCGACGGTCAGGATGCCCTTCTCGCGGGCCGCACGCGCCACGACCGGCGCCGCACCCGTGCCCGTGCCGCCGCCCATGCCGGCGGTGACGAAGCACATATGCGTGTTGGACAGATGATCCATGATCTCGTCGATGCACTCTTCGGCGGCCGCCCGCCCGACCTCGGGCTGGGAGCCGGCGCCGAGGCCCTCGGTCACATGCGCGCCGAGCTGGATCAGCCGCTCGGACTTGGTCATGGTCAGTGCCTGGGCATCGGTATTGGCGACCACGAACTCGACGCCGCGCAGCCCGGCCGTGATCATGTTGTTGACGGCATTGCCGCCGCCGCCGCCGACACCGAACACGGTGATGCGAGGCTTCAGCTCGGTAATGTCCGGCTTTTGCAGATTGATCGTCATTGTCCTCGTCCTTTTGCCTCTTCACGCCGCTTCGCCGTCGCGGCCGCTAACCCTAGAAACTGTCTCTCAACCACTGACTCACGCGCTGGAACCGTCCCCCGGTTCCGGTCAGGCGCATCCTGAATCCACCCTTGGCCTGATTGGTCTCGAAGGCCGCGACCTGCGGATAGATCAGCAGGCCGACCACCGCCGAGAAGGCAGGCCCCTTGGCCGCTTCCGGCAGGCCGGCCACGCCGAGCGGGCGGCCGATGCGCACGTTGCGACCCAGGATGCGCCGCGCCGCCTCCGGCAGCCCCGCCAATTGGGCGGCACCGCCGGTCAGCACGACTCGTCGGCCCACCGCATTGCCGAAGCCGGATTGCGCGAGCCTGTCGCGCACGATCTCCAGCGTCTCCTCGGTGCGCGCGCGGATGATGCGCGTCATCACCGAACGCGGCACCTGGAGCGGCACCTCGCCGTCGTCGCCGATCGGCTGCACCGTGACCACGTCGCGGTCGTCGGCGCTGCCCGGCAGCGCCGAGCCGTGCATGACCTTCAGGCGCTCGGCATCTTCGAGGCGGGTCGAAAGGCCCCGCGCCAGATCCATTGTCACATGGTTGCCGCCGAGCGGCACGGAATCGGCATGCACGAACTTGCCGTCGCAGAAGATCGACATGGTGGTCGTGCCGCCGCCCATGTCGATGCAGGCCGCGCCCATCTCCAGCTCGTCGTCGATCAGCGCGGCGAGGCCCGAAGCGTAGGGCGTGGCGACAAGGCGCTCGACCGACAGATGCGAGCGGTTGACGCAGAGCTCGAGGTTGCGCAGCGGCGCGGCGTCGGCGGTGACGACATGCATGTCGACACCCAGCGTCTCGCCCACCATGCCGGACGGATCGCGCACACCGCGTTCGCTGTCGAGCGAGAAGCCGGTGGCCAGCGAATGCACGACGTCGCGCTCGGCCTTCAGCGCCTGGCGGGCGCCGGCGGCGAGCACGCGGGCGACATCGCCGGCGGAAGCCTCATGGCCGCCGAGATTGATGGTGGCCGAGAAGGTCTCGCTCTTCAGCCGCCCGGCGGTGAGGTTCACGATGAGAGAATCGACGGTGAGCCCCGCCATGCGCTCGGCGGCATCGACGGCAAGGCGGATCGCCTGCTCCGCGCGGTCGAGCTCGATGATAACGCCCGATTTCACGCCCTGGGATTTCTGATGGCCGATGCCGATGACCCTGGCGCGATGCGTGCGCCCCTTCAGCACCTGGCTGCCGTCCTGCGGCTTGAGCTTGGCCACGACGCAGCAGACCTTGTTCGACCCGATGTCGAGCACGCTGACCACGCCGGAGCGGCGCGATGGATCCTTTGTCGGGCTGCCAAGCCAGCTCATATTCTCTTCCCCGCCGCGGACTTGCGTGCCTTCGCCATTTCGGCCAGCGCCTTCGCGCGGCGCACCACCGCATCCGGCGTGAGCTGGACCACGACACGATCTGAGAACCGGAGATCGACCGACTTGATATCGCGCGCGAGCAGCCCCTCTTCGCGATCCATCTCCAGAAGCGCCGTGATGGCTTCGTCCTCGCCACGTTCCGGCAGCTTGATGGTGACGCCGTTCTCCAACCAAAGGTCCCAGCGCCGCTCGGCGACGCGAATGTAGCCCTTCACGCGCCCGGCGAGCTCGGGATAACCCTTGACCTTCTTCACGAAAGCGTCGGCGGCCTGAGCCGCGCCGATGCCGACGACCAGCGGCAGGCCGGCGTGACGCCCCCCATTGAAAGGCGCGATCACCCTGCCCGCGGCGTCGACGATCGACAGCTCGCGCCCCTGCTGCCAGATGGCGAAGGGCTTGCGCTCCTCGATCTGCACTTCCAGCGTGTTGGGATAGACCTTGCGCACCGAGGCGACCTGCACCCAGGGCAGGCTCGCGACGCGCTCGCGGGCGGTTTCGGCATTGAAGCCGATCAGCGACGTCCAGCCGTCGAGCTCGAGCTTCTCCAGAATGTCGATCTCGGAGGTCTCGCGGTGACCGGTCACGCGCACCTGGTCCACTGCGAAGCCGGTGCGCGACGTGATCGCCTGGACGACGGTGGGGATATGCCCGCCGACATAGGAGCCGTAGAGACCCGTCACGGCGAAGAAGGTGGCGGTCATGATCGTGGCGGAATAGCGCGGCGGAACGATCTCGCCGCTGGTCAGGCGCGCGAGCACGCGCGCCGGCCGGCGCAGCAGGCGGGGCAGCACGAGCCCTTCGTCGGAATAGGAAAAACCGAGCAGGCCGGCACCGGCCATTCCCCGATTCCGTCCCGACCTCAACGCAAACACGAAGCGTCCTCCACCATCCAACTCAACAATTCACCGAACCTATGCCCCGCCTGGGCGGCAATCTCAGGCACCAGCGACGTGGGCGTCATTCCCGGCTGCGTGTTGACCTCCAGCCAGATGAGCTCGCCATCCTCGGAATGGCGGTCGTCGTAGCGGAAGTCCGACCGGGATACGCCCCGGCAGCCGATCGCTTGGTGCGCCTTGAGCGCCAGTGTCTGTATTTTTTGGTAAATATTCGGTGAAACTTTCGCGGGGCATTCGTGTTTTGAGCCCCCGACGACGTATTTCGAGTCGTAATCGTAGAAGGAATGCCCCATCGGGATGATCTCGGTGACGCCGAGTGCCACGTCGCCCATCACGGCACAGGTGAGCTCCCGGCCATGGACGTAGCGCTCCACCATCACCTGCGCGCCATAGCGCCACTCCGGCGAGGCGATGATCTGCGGCGGATGCGACTGATCCTCCTTGACGATGACGACGCCGAAGCTCGACCCCTCGCTGACCGGCTTCACCACATAGGGCGGCTTCATCGGATGCCTGTCTACGATGGCGAAACGATCGACCACCTTGGATTCAGCGACCGGAATGCCCGCGGCCCGAGCCACCGTCTTGGCCTGCTCCTTGTCCATGGCGAGCGCCGAGGCGAGCACGCCCGAATGGGTGTAGGGGATCTCCAGATATTCGAGGATGCCCTGAATCGTGCCGTCCTCGCCGAACGGGCCGTGCAGGGCATTGAAGGCGACATCCGGCTTGAGCTCGGCCAGCACCGAGCCGACATCGCGGCCGACATCGACGCGCGTGACGCGATAGCCCTCGGCTTCCAGCGCATCGGCGCAGGCCGCGCCCGACGAAAGCGACACAGGCCGTTCGGAGGAAAATCCCCCCATCAGAACGGCCACGTGCTTCTTACCCATACCCCGTCAATCCCCTCGGACAGGCGCCTCTCCAAGCTTCCCGAAAGTTGAATCGAAGTCCCCGCCGGCACTTAACAGCACCGACCGCAACGAACGCGTCAAACGACTCAAATCAGGAAACGCTCTAGGCCAAAGAATCAGAGACTGGATTCTCTGACAAGCCCTTATGATTCCGAACGATTCACTTTCTTGATTTTATTTCGACAGGAACGTGAGCGGGAGACTCTGCCTGGAGCGTCGGGCAGACGGCCACCGGAGTTCGGCACCGTCGGGCAGACGGCCGCAACGGAACGGAATGGATACTCGGATCACCTCGCTTCGCTCGGGTCCAGTATGACGAAGCTTCTATGGCGAATGCCTATCGTCAGCGTCGCAGTTGGCGTCAGGCCTCCTGCGCAATCGCCAACGCTGGCGATTGGCGGAGCACATAAACGCCATCGTCATACTCGGACCCGAGCGAAGCGAGGTGATCCGAGTATCCATTCCGTGCCGTTTCCGACAGCCGCCCGACGGCGCAGAACGACCGCCTACCACCCTGTCCCGCGAAACAGCTCGAACCACTCCGGATTGAGGCTCTCGATCAGCTCGATCTTCCATTGCCGCGGCCAGTGCTTCAGCGTCTTCTCGCGCTGGATCGCGTCGCGGATGTCGAAATGTTCCTCGTACCAGACGAGGCGCTGAACGCCGTAGCGACCGGTGAAGCGCGATCCCTCGCCGGCCTTGTGCTCCGGCATCCGCCGGCCGAGGTCGTTGGTCACGCCGATATAGATCGTGCCGCGCTTCTTGCTGGCGGTCATGTAGACATAGCCGGTCATGGAGCGATGGTACAATCGGGGCGCTGAAATGCAATCTTCGATTGCAGCGTTGTGGCAGTTGCGAGGTCACGGAATGGATACTCGGATCAACCTCGCTTCGCTCGGGTCCGAGTATGACGAGTTGCGTTTATTGGCTCCGCTAATCGCCAGCATTGGCGCTTGGCATGGGCGCGGAAGCTTTTATGGCGAATGCCAATCGTCA
This sequence comes from Mesorhizobium sp. 1B3, assembly GCF_050958605.1. NCBI lineage: Bacteria > Pseudomonadati > Pseudomonadota > Alphaproteobacteria > Hyphomicrobiales > Phyllobacteriaceae > Mesorhizobium > Mesorhizobium sp. 1B3. The sequence continues at coordinate 14,581 of NZ_JBJHDO010000021.1, forward strand.
GCGTCGGCGATTAGCTGAACACATAAACGCCATCGTCATACTCGGACCCGAGCGAAGCGAGGTTGATCCGAGGATCCATTCCGTTCCGTCTCCGACAGCCACCCAACGGCGCAGAACTGCCCCCGCCACGCCCGACATTTTTTCCCCACCCCCGCTCCACCCCGATTGACATCCCGCCGCGCCTGCGGGATTCGGCATTCCAAAGGTTTAGCGAGCAATGGACGATCTTCTGCTCATATTCGACGTCGGCTCCTCGGCGCTCAAGGCGGTGCTGTTTTCCCGCACGGGCGCAGTGGTGGCGGCGGCGTCGAGCCCGGTGCCGACAGCGACCGCGACCGACCGTTCGGCCGAGCAGAATGTCGAGGACTGGTGGAAGGCGGCGCTGGAAGCCGCGGCTGCCCTGCCCCGGCGCGAGAATGTGGCGGCGATTGCGCTTTCCGGCTCGATGCAGAACCTCATCGCGCTCAAGGACGACGGCTCGGCCGTCGGCCCCGCCGTGCTCTATTCCGACCGGCGGCTCGACGCGGGCGATGTCGAAGCGATAGGCCGCGAACTGCCCGACGACTATGCGCTGCGCACCGGTAACAAGCTCGACGCCGCCCATACCATCCTCAAGCTCATGCGGCTCGACCGCTACTACCCGGCGGGCGCCGAAAAGGCGCATTTCCTGTTCGGCGCCAAGGACGCGGTGATCGAGAAGCTGACCGGCCAGCGCGTGATCGACCCCACAACCGCCACCACCACCGGCCTCTTCGACATCCGCACCGGCGCCTGGGATGCCGGCCTCGCGGCCGCCGCCAGCGTCTCGCTCGAACGCCTCCCCAACATCCTGCCGGCCGATGCGGTCGTCGGCGGGCTGCGCGACGCGCCCGCCGCGGCGCTCGGCCTGACGCCAGGCATTCCCGTCTTCAACGGCGCGGGCGACGGCGCGGCCGCCACCTGGGGTGCCTTCGCCGACCGGCCGGCCTCTGCCTATGTCTATCTCGGCACGACCGGCTGGGTGGCCGCGACCACCACGCTCGACGAAGCCGACCCGCCGCGCGACATCTACACGCTGGCCGATCCGATCCGGCCCGACCGCACCATCCTGATCTCGCCCTTCCTCACCGCCGGCTCGGCGCTGGAGTGGCTCGCCGATGTCGCGGCCGTTCCCGTCGAGACCCTGCTCGGTCAGGCCGAGCGCGAACGCTCCGGCCCGCTCTTCCTGCCCTATCTCGCCGGCGAGCGCTCGCCCTTCGAGGACCAGGCGGTGCGCGGCGCCTTCCTCGGCCTCGACCGCAATCATCGGCCCGGCGCACTCTGCCGCTCCGTGCTCGAAGGCATCGCCTTCGCCGTGCGCCACAATCTGGAAAATGCCGGCCTGCCGGTCTCGCCCCTCACGGCAATAGGCGGCGGGGCGAGGAGCCCGCTCATGCGGCAGCTGCTGGCGGATGCGCTCGGCCGCGGCGTGAGCGTGCCGCCGGAGAGCCGCGACGTGCCGGCGCTCGGCATCTACCGCATGGTGGCCGGCGAGCTCGGCTTCGCCCCGGTCGAGCCGCAGCACGAGGCCGAGACCGTCGAGCCGCAAGACGCCAAGCGCGCCGCCCGGCGCTACCGTGCCTATTGCGAGGCTTCCCAATTCGCGCGCGCCATCGCGCCTTCCCTGACATGATTTTCCGGAGGAGAACGACAATGAAACGCACTCTATCGACGCTAGCAGGTCTCGCCGCTTTGCTGCTTGCCGGCACCGCCCAGGCCGAGGACGTGGCCGTGCTCACGCCCTATATCAGCTCGGTCGCCACCAACGAGATGGTCGAGACCTTCAAGGCCGACGCCGCGGCCAAGGGCTGGACCGTGAATGTCGTCGACACGCGCGGCGACTTCCAGCAGCTCGCCAGCCGCGTCGAAGACGTCACCAATGCCGGCGTGAAGGCGATCGTGCTGGTGAGCGTCGACCCCAACCAGATCGCCGACCAGGTGGCCGCGGCGGCGGAAAAGAAGATCCCCGTCATCGCGCTGGATGGCGCCGTCGCGCCGGGCGTCGTCGCCAACATCACGACCGACAATTTCGCGCTGGGGACAATCCTCTCCGACTATTTGTTCAAGCAGCTCGGCAACAAGGGCAACATCGTCAAGTTCTTCCACTCGGCGCATCCCGGCGTGCGCCAGCGCGAGCTCGCGCTGGACAAGGCGCTGGAATCCCATCCCGACATCAAGGTGATTGCCGAACACTATGTGCAGGTGCCCGGCCCGATCGACAATGCGCGGCTTGCCATGGAAACCTTCATCCGCCAGCACGGGGCCGAGATCAACGGCGTATGGGCCGCCTGGGACGAGCCGGCCATCGGCGCGCTGCTCGCCCAGCAGAGCGACGCGCCCGACGCCAAGATGATCATCGCCGGCATCGACGGCAACCCGCAGGCGGTGGAGCTGATCAAGCAATGCACCAACCTCGTCGCCACCGTGCGCCAGGATTTCCCGGGCATCGCCAAGGCGGCCGTGGCCGAGATCGGCAACGTGCTGGAGGGCAAGCCGGTGAGCAAGCAGGAGATTTTCGTGGATGCGACGGTGGTTGATCGGGAGAGTCTGGGCGTGACGTGCGGGCAGTAGAATGAGCGGCCGAGTGGCGCCAACGCTTCCCTCCCCCTTGAGGGGAGGGTGGCTGCGAAGCAGCCGGGTGGGGTCGCCTCCGCCAGGCTCGACGTCACTTATGGCGTCGCGCGCTGCCGCTCGTACCCCCTCTGGGTGCTTCGCACCCATCTCCCCCTCAAGGGGGGAGAACGCGCCGCGCGCTCCATCCCATGCTTGAAATCACCAACCTCGCCAAACACTTCGGCGGCGTTGCCGCACTCGACGGCGTGCGCCTCTCCGTCGCTGCCGGCCGCGTCCACGCACTGCTGGGCGAGAACGGCGCCGGCAAATCCACCCTCCTCAAATGCCTCTCCGGCGCCTATCGCCCCGACCGCGGCGAGATCCGCCTTTCCGGCCAGCCCTTCGACCCGCGCAACCCCCGCGACGCCGAAGCCGCCGGCCTGCGCTTCGTCCACCAGGAGCTCAACCTCGTCCCCGGCTTCACCGCCTACGAGAACGCCTTTGTCGGCCGCCCCTACCCGCGCCGCTTCGGCCTGATCGACTGGGCCGGCATGCGCGCCCGCATGGATGCCGTGCGCCGGCGTCTCCGCCTCGACCTGCCGCTCGACATTCCCGTGCGCCGCCTCTCCGTCAGCCAGCGCCAGCTCGTGGAAATCCTGCGCGCGCTGATGGACGACGCCAGGATCCTCGTGCTCGACGAACCCACCGCCTCCCTCAGCGAGGCGGAAGCCGCGACTCTGCGCAAGGTGACGGCCGATCTGGGCCGGGCAGGCTGCGCCGTCATCTTCGTATCGCACCGCATGGACGAGGTGTTCGAGGTGGCGCAGGATTACACCGTGCTGCGCAACGGCCGCACCGTGGGCCACGGCGAGCTTGCCGGCACCACGCGCGACGAGATCGTGGCCATGATGGCGGGGCAGGCCCTGTCGCATCAGCGCCCTGCCGCCCTGCCCCCCACCGGCGCCCCGGTGCTGACGCTTTCCGGCTTCGCCGCCGGCCCGCACCGCAGGCCGCTCGACCTTACCGTCTCCTCCGGCGAGATCGTCGGGCTCTACGGCATTGTCGGCTCCGGCCGTTCGAGCCTGCTCAAATCCATCTGGGGCGCCACCCCCGCAGCGAGCGGCGGCATCGCCATCGCCGGCCGGGCGCTGCCGCCTTCCGGCATCGCGGCCCGCATCCGCGCCGGCGTCGCCTTCGCGCCGGAGGACCGCCGCTCGACCGGGCTGATCATGAGCCATTCCGTGCTCGACAATGCCGTGCTCCCACGCCTGCCCCGCTATCGCGCTTTGCCCCGCCTGCCCGTGCTTTCCCGCCCCGCCATGCGACGCGGCGCGCGCGCCATGCTCGGCGCGGTCAACGCCAAATTCGGCCGGCTTACGGACCGGATCGCCACGCTTTCCGGCGGCAACCAGCAGAAGGTGCTGATCGGCCGCTGGCTGTCCCCGGAGACGCGGCTTCTCCTGCTCGACGAGCCGACGCGCGGCGTGGACGTGCGCTCCAAGGCCGAGATCCATCAGCTCTGCCGCGACCTCGCGGCCCGAGGCACGCCGGTCGTCTTCGCCACCAGCGACATCGAGGAGCTGTTCATGCTAGCCGGCCGCATCATGGTGCTCGCCCACGGCGCGATCGCCCTGGACGCGCCGGCCGAAAGCCTCACGCGCCAGGACGTGCTGACGGCGACGTTTGCGGATGCCAAAGGCCCCCTCACCGGCCTGCCGGCCACTTCTCCCCGCGGGGGAGAAGAAGGACTGCCGCGATGATTTCGCCAATCACGACCGCCCCAAATTGCAAACCCTCATCGCGGCAAGCCTCCTTCTCCCCGTCGGGGAGAAGTGGCCGGCAGGCCGATGAGGGGGCTCTTGCAACCACCGCCCCACAATCACCAGCCATCGACGCCTCCGATTGCCAGCCGCCGTTGCGACAATCTCCCTTCTCCCCGCGAGCGGGGAGAAGGTGCCGGCAGGCGGATGAGGGGCGCTCGCAACCGCCGCTCCACAAATCATCAGACAACAACGCCTCTCACTACGAACCGCCGTCGCGGCAGGCCTCCTTCTCCCCAGCGGGGAGAGTGGCCGGCAGGCGAATGAGGGGGCGCTCGCAACCGCCGCTCCACAAATCATCAGACAACAACGCCTCTCTCTACGAACCGCCGTCGCGGCAGGCCTCCTTCTCCCCAGCGGGGAGAAGTGGCCGGCAGGCCGATGAGGGGGCCCACCCCACCGCCCCATAAGAAGGAACCCCCGTGGCCCTCACCACCCGTTACGGCACCCTCTTCGGCCTGCTGGCGATCATCGCGCTCTTCTCCGCCCTCTCGCCCGCCTTCGCCCAATACTCCAACCTCATCAACATCACCCAGCAGATGTCGCTTTTGGCGATCGTGGCGCTGGGCGCGACCTATGTGATGGCGCTGTCGGAATTCGATCTTTCCGTGGGCGCCGTTGTTTCCTGGGCCGGCATCCTGGCGGTGACCCTGTTCGGCGCGGGCTGGGGCTTGCCCTCAACGATTGCCGCCACGCTCGTCTCCGCCTTCGCCATCGGCTGCGCCAGCGGCTTCCTGGTGGCGCGCTTCCGCATGCCGAGCTTCATCGTGACGCTGGCGCTGGGCACCATCATGGGCGGCGCCACCTTCTGGCTGAGCAACGGCGCCACCCTCTTCGCCAACATACCGCCTGAGTTCCGCAATCTCGGCCGGGGCACGGTGGCCGGCATTCCCGTCCTCACCCTCTGGGCGCTTGCCATGACCGCCCTCACCGTCTTCGTGCTCGACCATACCGAGCTCGGCCGGCGCATCCACGCCATCGGCGGAAACCGCGAGGCGGCAAGGCTCACCGGCGTGCCCATCCCGCGCAACATGGTGGCGGCCTTCGGCCTCTGCACGCTCCTCGCCGGCATTGCCGGCCTGCTGCTCACGGCGCGGCTCGGCAGCGCGCACCCGACAGGCGGCAACGGCTTCCTGCTCCAGGCCTACGCCGCCGCCTTCCTGGGCATGACCGCCTTCCGCGACGGCGAAGCCAACGCCCTCGGCACGCTGCTCGGTGCGGCAATCATCGCGGTGGCGGCTAACGGCCTGACGATACTCGGGGTGCCGAACTACCTGCAGGACATTTTTACGGGGTTGATTATTGTGGCCGCGGTGCTGGTGCGGAATGTGGGGAGACGGGAGGAGTAGGTAGTGGAGCCTCGATCCTGACAGGCGGCTTGCATTATGGCGAGTACTTGCCGAGCTATACATAGCTGACGTCCGCAAGGAGCTGATTCGGCACGCCTATCCTGGTGTTGTCGGCGTGCTGCCGAACCAGATTTCTCAGGACTGCGCCGTTAGACAGGGTGATTTAAGTGCTGCTTTCCCGGGAAGGCCAGATTATATGAGGGCTTACTATCGTGTGATGTTGGGGAAAAAGAGTGCCTTTGCCAATGAATGCTTCACCGCTGGCTTCATCGGCGCCGATTTTGAGATCGGCGAGGACCTAACCAACAAACTTCCCGACGAGTGGCGCGCATTCAACAAGGCCTTCATTCCAGTCTATCTCGCCGGCCATCCCGGCAAATCAAAAGTGACTGCCGGCTTAGCCTGTGGCTCGTTATGGACCATCGCCAAAGGGATCAAGATCGGTGATGTCGTACTTTGCCCTGACGGCACAGGCTCTTATCGGGCCGCGGAGGTCACAGGCGGCTATGAGTTTGTTCCGGGCGGCCCGTTGCCCCACCGTCGTCCAGTAAAATGGTTCGATCTCGCGATAGCTCGGAGTGCGATGAGCGAGGCCCTACGGAACTCGACCGGATCGATTGGTACAGTAAGCAACATTTCAGCCTACGGGCCCGAAATCGAGACATTTCTAAACGCTGCGCCAGCTCCTTTGGCCATCATCGCAGCTGATCCATCTATCGAAGATCCCGTGGCTTTCGCGATGGAAAAGCACCTTGAAGCCTTTCTCGTCGCAAATTGGGATCAGACAGAACTCGCCAAGGACTTTTCTATCTTCGAGGAGGATGGCGAAAAGGTTGGCCAGCAATATGAGACCGATGCCGGGCCAATCGACATCTTGGCAATATCCAAAGACAAGAAGCGCCTGCTCGTCGTAGAGCTCAAGCGTGGTCGGGCAAGCGACGTCGTTGTGGGCCAAGTGTTGCGTTACATGGGGTACGTGAAGAGCGAAATCGCTGAACATGCCCAAATGATCGAAGGTGCGATCATCGCACTTGATGACGACCGGAAACTACGTTGGGCGCTAGCAGTCGTGCCGAACGTCTCGTTCTACCGCTACGAAATCAAGTTCAAATTGGTCAAAGCATAGCTGAGATGTGCAGCGCACTGAATAGGATTGGCGGTAAAACGCGTTGACCACCGTGCTGCTAGGCGATACCGCTGCCGCGGATCGGAACAACAAGGCCTTAAGCGAATGCACGTCTCACGACCGCCGCGACGCTTCTCGCCCGCGCAGCTCTGCGGAGCGCTCCGCCGATTGATCGAGTCGCTAAAACTTGTTGCCACGATTAGCTAGCGTTGTTAACGCTCCCGGGTGCAGCCGTAACGCGCATTCGCCGGTAGTCGGAGCGGTCCCACGGATGCCAAGTGGGAACAGTTTGGATGGGCGTTTCCGAGGTTGATCTCCTCACCGTCGCGTGATCTGTGCTTGACAGCCGCTAGCAGTGATTTGGAGACGGGGCATGCCAAGAGGCGAAGCAAAAACTAATCAAAAGCCTAACGGCAGGGATAAATCGACATCGCTCGGATTCGAAGCCAAGTTGTGGGCGATGGCCGACAAGCTGCGTTCCAATATGGACGCTGCGGAATATAAGCACGTCGTCCTGGGACTAATATTTCTGAAATTTATCTCCGACAAGTTCAACGCAAAATATGAGGACCTGAAGGCTCGCCAGGATACCGACTTCACAGACCCGGAGGAACGCGACGAATACGTTGCGGAGAATGTCTTCTGGGTGCCGAAGGGGGCGCGCTGGCAGGATATTCAGGATCGCGCGACGACGGCCGAAATCGGGCAGATCGTCGATGACGCCATGCGTGCCATCGAAGCGGAAAACCCGACTCTAGAAGGTGTTCTTCCGAAAGATTATGCGCGAGCCGATCTTGATAAGCGACTGTTGGGCGAGGTGATCAATCTCGTCGGCAAGATCGAGCTTGTTGCTAAGGAGGCGCACCATCAGGGCAACGACCTTCTCGGCCGCACCTACGAATATTTCATCGGTCAGTTCGCCGCTGCCGAGGGCAAGAAGGGCGGCCAGTTTTATACCCCGGCGCGTGTGGTCGAACTGCTCGTTCGTATGATCGAGCCTTACAAAGGGCGCGTCTACGATCCTTGCTGCGGGTCCGGCGGCATGTTCGTGCAGTCGGAGAAGTTCGTCGAAGCCCATGGCGGCGGGCGCGACGACCTATCCGTCTACGGACAGGAATCCAACCCACAGACCTGGCGTCTCGCTAAAATGAACCTTGCGATCCGGGGGATCACGGCCAATCTCGGTCCGCGCGCGGCAGACACATTCCACGACGATCTACACAAAGACCTCAAGGCCGATTTTATCCTCGCCAACCCGCCCTTCAATATCTCGGACTGGGGCGGCGAGCGGCGACGTTCAGACGTTCGCTGGAAATTCGGGGTGCCGCCTCTCTCCAACGCGAATTTCGCGTGGGTACAGCACATAGTGCATCACCTCGCGCCTCACGGATTGGCGGGCTTCATCCTCGCCAACGGGTCGCTGTCGTCGAACCAGTCGGGCGAGGGCGAAATTCGTGCCGAGATGATCCGCCACGACATCGTGGACTGCATCGTTTCGCTACCCAGCCAACTTTTCTACACGACACAGATTCCCGTCTGCATGTGGTTCCTTGCGCGCGACAAATCGAACGGCCTTCTGCGCGACAAGCGGCTCCGCGACCGGCGCGGCGAGACGCTGTTCATCGACGCGCGGTCACTTGGCCACATGGAAACACGTACCCTGCGGGCGCTGTCCAGCCCGAACGAGGTTGAGGAAAGCGACATCGGGAAGGTCGTGGAAGCTTATCATACGTGGCGTGAGGGGCGGTCCGAGTATGCTGACGTTCCCGGGTTCTGCAAGGCGGTGAAGAATGAAGACATCGAAGCGCAAGGCTTCGTGCTGACACCGGGTCGTTATGTCGGGGCGGCGGCCACAGAGGAGGACGATACGCCATTTGCAGAACACTTCTCTGAACTCAGAGAGCGACTCGAAGGACAAATTCTGGAAGGCGAGCGTCTGAACGCCATCATTAGATCGGGTATTCTTGGGGTTGTCTCGAATGCCCGCTGAACAGATCCAACTACTTGGCGAGGTTGCCGACCTGCTCTCTGGAGGGACGCCTAGTAAGTCAACACCGGAATTCTGGGGAGGTGACATACCTTGGCTGACGCCGAAGGACATGGGCAACTGGACCGGGGGAACCGAAGAAACAGTTAGCAATTCAGCAATCGGAAGCGGGACTCGACTTGCGCCGCCGGAGGCATCGTTTATTGCCGTGCGCGGGATGTCTTTGCATAACGAGATACGGATTGTTCGAGCTAGGAAAGCGATTGCTTTCAACCAGGATATTAAAGCAGTTGTTCCTCGCGCGGGCATTCACCCGGATTATCTGTTTCAAGTTCTAGTAAGTAAAAAGACCAAGCTCTTAGGGCTGGTTGAGTCAGCAGGTCACGGAACAGGGCGGCTGCCAACGGATCAACTGCTAGCCTTGGAGATTGCTCGCTTCGACCAGAAGACGGAGATGGCTATCGCCGAACTCATCTGTGCGCTCGACCAGAAAATCGAGCTGAACCGCCAGATGAATCGGACACTTAAGGCGATGGCGCAGGCGATCTTCAAAAGCTGGTTTATCGATTTCAATCCCGTCCGCGCCAAGATGGAGGGGCAGAAACCCTACCTTTCCCAAGAGATTTGGTCTTTGTTCCCGGACCACCTTAGCGAGGACGGCTCGCCATCGGGTTGGAGTCATAAGCCGCTAACACATTTCTTCGAGATCGTCGGCGGAGGTACGCCCAAGACTTCTGAGGTGTCCTACTGGGGCGGGGATGTTCCGTGGTTTTCAGTCGTCGACACGCCGTCCGGTGCTGACACTTACGTGATCGACACGGAGAAGACGATAACAGCGGAAGGCCTCCAGAATAGTTCGGCACAACTCATCGAAGCGGGCGCGACGATCGTCTCAGCGAGGGGAACGGTGGGCAACCTGGCTAGAACCGGACGTGCGATGGCATTCAATCAATCGTGCTACGGTTTGCGCGGCGCAAATGGCTATGGACCGTCGTTCGTGTTTCTCACCGCAAGCCACATGGCCTCAAAGCTACAGTCTTTGGCGCATGGCTCAGTTTTCTCAACGATAACGCGGCAAACATTCGAGGCTATTTCGCTCTTTGCGCCAAGCAGTGAACTAGCTGAACAGTTCGAGATAGCTTCCAGTCCCCTTTTTGATCGCATGCTGGCGAATGTTCAGGAGTCCCGCACGCTCTCTGCCATCCGTGATTTGTTGCTTCCAAAGCTCATGTCAGGCGAAATCTGCCTCAAGGACGCCGAAAAGCTTGTCGGCAAAGCGGGGGCATGATCGATGGTGTTCGTCATGCAGCAGATGCGGCGGGTGTGCGCCGAATTCGCTGATGGGACAGCAGGTTTCGTCCCGCATCTTGAAGCCGTTGAGGACGCGGCGGAGAAAGCGCCGTTCACTTCTGCAGAGCGGGCCAAGGCGCTTTTGGAAATCTGTTGCAAGACGATCGCCGAGGAACGTGGACTTCCCCGCGCCAAGGCCGATCTCAACGACCTCGTTTCCGACCTGATCAAGCAGATCCCGTTCGCTGGCCTCAATCATCCGGACGAAAAAAGCATTGAAGAAGCGCTCACTAAGCTGACGCGTTCCGTGAACGCGTCCATTGGCGCACTTGCACAATTAAACAACATCGAGGGCTTGCGCCACGGCGGATCGGCCAATTGGGAAACTCTCGCGTTTCACCATGGCGCTATGCTTCTGAGCCTGAGCGACGCGCTTTGCGCGTTTCTCTATGAGGCGCACCGCCGCACGGTGCGGCGCGAACCGATACGCGCTTATGAGGACGAGGCGGAGTTCAACGTTGAGCTTGATGAAAACCACGTCGCAGAGCGAGGTGAAATCGTCGTGGTCGGCGTGCCGTTCAGGCCAAGCGAAATACTTTGGATGCTGAACCGATCCCGCTATGATGAAGCGCTTCAAGCTTGGCAAGTGGAGGCATCCGAGGCGGGCGCAAACGATGCTGGCAAGGTGGTTTAGTGGTCGAATATCAGCAATCAGCGCCACGACCCTCGCTTGGCTTCCGCGAAGCCGCAGTCGAAAGCGCCGCCATGGCGTGGCTGGAAGTCGTCGGATGGCGCACGCTCGATGGAACCTATCTCGCTCCCGATGGTCCCGGTGCCCCACGCGGTACATATTCGGACGTCGTGCTCCTCTCGCGCCTTGAGGATACGCTTTTCAGGCTCAATCCCGATATTGGCTCGGACGGCATAACGGCGGCGCTGCGCAAAATTCAGGACGTCGAAAGCCAAGACCTGCTTGATCAGAACCGTCGCATGATGCAGCTGATGCGGGACGGCGTCGATGTTGAAACTAACAATCCGGAACACGGCGTCATAACCCGGAAGGTCCGCCTCTTCGATCTAGAAAAGCCAGAGCGTAACGATTTCCTAGCGGCAAACCAGTTTACGGTGGTGGAGAGCAAGGAGCATCGCCGGCTCGACATCGTCTGCTTCGTGAATGGATTGCCGCTCGCGATTATCGAACTCAAGGATGCGGTCAACGCCGACGCGACGCTGCTCAGGGCATTCAACCAGATACAGACCTACAAAACCTCGATCCCGACGTTCTTCCGTTATAACGGCGCAATCGTCATCTCCGACGGGATGGAGGCGCGGATCGGCTCATTGACGGCGAGCTTCGACCGTTTCGCGCCATGGCGCACAATTGACGGCCGCGACATCGCCGACAAAGGGGCAGCCGAACTCGAAACCATCATCAAGGGCGTGTTTCACCCGGACCGCTTCCTCGATCTCGTGATCAATTTCGGCGTCTATGAAGTGCGGGGCGGCGCGGCGCGGGCGAAGAAGCTCGCCGGTTATCATCAATTTCATGCCGTCAACAAAGCCGTCCGGGCGACCGAGAGCGCGACAGCGACCAGTTCCCACAAGGCTGGCGTCATCTGGCACACACAAGGCTCGGGCAAGAGTCTAACGATGGCGCTCTACACTTCGAAGCTGGAGCGTAGCGAACGGCTTAGGAACCCGACTGTCGTTGTCGTGACCGACCGCAACGACCTTGACCAACAGCTTTTCGGCACCTTTGCCGACCACCCCGACCTTTTTCGGGTTGCGCCGGAAAATGCCGAGGATCGGGAAGAACTGCGGCAGAAGCTAAATCGTGCGTCCGGTGGTATTATTTTCACGACGATGCAGAAGTTCGGGCCGGAGGGCGAGGCGCGCAACGACGTCATAAGCGACCGTGAGAACATCATCGTCATTGCGGATGAGGCGCACCGAACTCAATACGGGCTAGGCGCACGGATCGACAAGAAGACCGGTCAGACTAGCTATGGCCTGGCAGTCCATCTTCGGGACATGCTGCCGAATGCCACGTTCATCGGCTTTACTGGCACCCCTATAGAACTGGTCGGACGCGATACCTATCAGGTGTTCGGCGACGTAATCGACACCTATGATATTGCCCAGTCCGTTGAAGACGGCGCAACAGTGCCGATTTACTACACGGCCCGGCTTGTTCAGTTACATCTTGATGCGGACGCACGGGCGGTGTTGGACGAGGGCTCGGACGAGTTGCTCGAAGGGGAAGAAGAAACCGAGCGGGAGCGGCACAAATCGAAGTGGTCGCGGCTTGAAGCCGTCGCCGGAGCACCAGAACGGATCAAGATCGTAGCAGAGGATATCGTCTCGCATTTTGAGAAACGTCAGGATGCGATGGGCGGCGGCAAGGGCATGGTCGTAGCCATGAGCCGCCGCATTGCGGTTGCGCTATATGACGAGATTGCCAAGCTGCGGTCGGAATGGGCGGAAAGCGGCCGGATGAATGTCGTCATGACCGGCAATGCGTCTGATCCGCCCGAATTCAAGCCACATATTCGCAAGAAGAGCGAGAACAAGATACTCGCCAACCGCTTCAAAGACCCTGACGACCCGTTCAATCTGGTCATCGTTCGCGACATGTGGCTGACAGGGTTTGATGCCCCGTGCCTGCATACGCTTTATGTGGACAAGCCGATGCGCGGACACGGGCTCATGCAGGCCATTGCGCGCGTCAATCGTGTGTTCGGCGAAAAGCCCGGCGGGCTGGTTGTCGATTACATGGGTATCGGCGCTGAACTGCAACAGGCTCTTGCGGCCTATAGCCAAACTGACCGGGAGCAAACGGCACGGGATCAGGAACTGGCGATCCAGCAACTTGTTGCTCGCCATGAAGCTGTCAGCGATTTCCTGAGTGGCGTCAACTGGCGAGACTTCTTTAAGGGTGAGGCCGGTCGGCGACTGACCGTGTTGAAGCAGACCGTAGAGCTCGTCCTTTCGCAAGAGAGCGGGCGGAAGCGCTATCTCGATCTTGCTACGGCTCTGGCCAGTGCCTTCGCCCTTGCGGCTGGCACGCCGGAAGCCGCGCGCTTGCGTGAAGATGTCGCCTTCATGCTCGCGGTTAGGGCCAATCTCGTAAAATACACGGGTGGCCGTACCCGTGATCGTCATGAAATTGAGCTAGAGCTTTCTCAACTGCTGTCCCGTGCCGTGGTCGCGGACGGGCTATTGGACGTCTTCCGGGAAGCCGGGTTCGAGCAACCGAACATCGCTATTCTTTCCGATGAGTTCCTTGATGAGGTCCGGTCTATGGAGCAGAAGAACCTCGCGATTGAGGCGCTGCATCGCCTCATTAACGGCGAGATTCTCTCCCGCGAGAAACAAAACGTCGTGGAGGCGCGGCGTTTCTCCGAACGCTTGGAGGAAGCCATTGCCCGATACCACAACAGGGCAATCGATAGTGTCCAAGTCATCCAGGAACTGATCGATCTCGCCAAGGAAATGCGGGCATCACTTGGTCGCGGCGAAAACCTTGGTCTCGATGCCGATGAAATTGCGTTCTACGACGCGCTTGCCGAAAACCGATCGGCTATCGACGTGCTAGGCAGTAAGGGTTTACGCGAGCTAGCCCAAGAATTGGTGCGGCGGATGAAGCCTCTGGTGACCGTTGATTGGGCGGTGAAAGAAAACGTGCGCGCAAGGCTCCGTGTGGAAGTGCGCCGCCTTCTGCGTCGATACGGCTATCCGCCGGATTTGCAGCAAATGGCAATTGACCTCGTGATGGAGCAAGCTAACGTCGTTTGCGAAAAATGGGTGGATACCTGAGTGGGACCACTAAAGTGGTCGTGCGCTTCGCGATGCTCACAGATCAAGAACCTACTGGGCCATTATAACCACCGCGCTAGGGGTCCTAGTGAAGCCGCACTTCGAAATTCTCTAACCCGGCGGGCGCGCACGGCTTCAACCAGATGTGCGAGGCCGTGGCCGATGTCGATCAGGAAATTGTAGTTCCATGGGCGGCGATATCATTGGTCCGCCCCACAGCCCGCACAATACCCCACCCGCCGCGAGCTGATCCCTATCAGCACCGGTGAAGCTTTCCCCGTCTCCGTCTGTCCCACTGTCCCACTCCCTTAGGGCGTGGGACAGTGGGACAGTTCTCACCTCACAGCCTGCCCTCCGTTCGCAGCTTCGCCTGGATGCGGTTGATCTTGCTTTTGGAAAGGCCGGCTTCCTCCGCGATGTCGCGCACCGACATGCTCTCGCGGGTGAGTTCCTCGACCCTCTCCGCCTCCGCGTCGGTCAGGTCGCGGACGTGCCAGGAGGTCACGCCGTCGCGGATCTCCAGCCGCGCTTCGAAGGGCGCGGCGTCCTCGCCGAAGATGCCGCGCGCTTTGGTAAGATGAACCTCGAAGCAGGCGCCCTGCTGGAGCTGGTAATCCTCGCCGCGCTTGAGCTGGATGACGGTGTCGAGCACGTCTTCCCGCTTCGACGTACCACGCGCCTCGCCATTGCGCCCGGCAGGCTCCAGGATCAGCACGCTCAGGCCCTTGCGGCGCAGCTTGAGCAGCCAGGATTGCATCGAGTTCCAGGATTCCGCGTCGTTCTCGCGCCCGCTCGAAACAAGCGTCGAGCGGTTGTCGAGGGATCAGGAGCTCGGTGTCGCCGAGCAGGGCCTCGACGCACTTCTGGTCTTCGTCGGCCGCAATTTTGGCAGGCGCCCCAACTCCTGCTCGTCGATGGGCAGGCACGGAGCGTCTGGCTCGGCGCGGTCGGGCGGCGGCCGCGAGGGAACGGAATGGATTCTCGGGTCAGCTTCGCCCTTCGGGCTCAGCGCCCGAGAATAACGAAGGAGAAGGAGCGGCCTCTCGTGCGCTGAGGCGCGCCCCTACAACAACTGTCCCAGGAACTCCTGCACCTCGTGCCCCGGCTTGAACTGGCCGATGCGCTTGATTTCCCAGTGGAGTCGCTGGCCGGAGTGCTCCAGAACGCGGGCGCGGACGGTTTCGCCGAGATATTCGAGGTCGTAGCCGGTGGCGTTGCCGGTGTTGATCATGAAGTTGCAGTGCATGGGCGACATCTGCGCCCCGCCGATCATCAGCCCGCGGCAGCCGGCGTCGTGGATGAGCTTCCAGGCAGAGGCGCCCTCGGGGTTCTTGAAGGTCGAGCCGCCGGTCTTCTCGCGGATCGGCTGCACCGTCTCGCGGTGTTGCTGCACGGCGTCCATCGCCGCCTTGATGGCGTCCTGGTCCTCCGGGTAGCCTTCGAACACGGCCGAGGTGAAGATCAGCCCCGCCGGCGCGCCGGAATGGCGGTAGGCGTAGCCCATGTCGGCGTTGGAGAGCGTGCAGGGATTGCCCTTGCGGTCGAGCGCGCGCACTTCCACCACGCGCTCGCGCGTCTCGACGCCATTGGCGCCGGCATTCATGCGCAGCGCGCCGCCCACCCCACCGGGAATGCCGTGATAGAAATGGAAGCCGCCAATGCCGGCCTGGTGCGCCACCGCCGCGAGCCGCTTGTCGGGCGTGGCCGCCCCTGCCCTGATGCGCGTATCCGAAATCACCTCGGCCTCGCCGAAACCCTTCGCGGAAAGCCGGATGACGAAACCGGGAATGCCGCCCTCGCGCACAAGCAGGTTGGAACCGATGCCGACGACAGTGAGCGGGATCTCCTCGGGCACGGCGGCGAGGAAGGCCGCGAGGTCCTCCTCGTCGGCCGGCTGGAACAGCGCCTCGGCCTGGCCGCCGGCACGGAACCAGGTGATCTTTTCCATCTCGGCATTGGGCGTGATGCGACCGCGCAAGCCGGAGAGCTTGTCGCCCAGCCTCTCGATCAGTCTTTCGCCATGCATCATGACGTCGCCCCGGCCAATTCCTTCGGCAGGGCATATGCCCATTGCGTGATGTTGCCGGCGCCGAGGAACACCACATAGTCGCCCGGCCTGGCGAGCTCGCGCACGATGGGCGCGATCTGCCCCGGTCCTTCGATATAACGCGCGTCGCGATGGCCGCCGGCACGGATGCGGGAGACCAGCGCCTCGGAAGAAGCGCCGTCGATCGGGTCTTCGCCGGCCGCATAGACCGGCGCCACCATCACCGTGTCGGCATCGTTGAAGCAGGCAGAGAAATCCGCGAAGAGGTCATGCAGGCGCGTGTAGCGATGCGGCTGGGCAATGGCGATGACGCGCCCCTTGGCGGAATCGCGCGCGGCGCGCAGCACCGCCTTGATCTCGACGGGATGGTGGCCGTAATCGTCGAACACCTCGACGCCGTTCCAGGTGCCGGTATGGGTGAAGCGGCGCTTCACGCCGCCGAAGGCGCTCAAGCCGCGCCGTATCGCCTCGTCGGAAAGGCCGAGCTCATGCGCCACCGCGATAGCGGCCGTGGCGTTGGAGACGTTGTGGCGGCCCGGCATGGGCAGCCGGAGGTCGCGGATCGCGGTCTCGGCGCCGCTCTTGCGGTCGCGGATCACCACGTCGAACAGCGAGGCCCCGCCCTCGGAACGATGGTTGCCGAAGCGCACATCGGCCTGCGCATTCTCGCCATAGGTGATGACGCGGCGGTCTTCGATGCGCGACACCAGCGCCTGCACTTCCGGATGGTCGGTGCACATCACGCCGAAGCCGTAGAAGGGCACGTTCTCGACGAATTGCCGGAAGGCCTCGCGCACCTTCTCGAAGCTCCCGTAATGGTCGAGATGCTCGGGGTCGATATTGGTGATGACGGCGATATCGGCCGGCAGCTTGAGGAAGGTGCCGTCGCTCTCGTCGGCCTCCACCACCATCCATTCGCCGGCGCCCATGCGGGCATTGGTGCCATAGGCGTTGATGATGCCGCCATTCACCACGGTCGGGTCGAGGCCGCCGGCGTCGAGCAACGTCGCCACCATCGACGTCGTGGTGGTTTTGCCATGGGTGCCGCCGATGGCGACCGCGTTGCGGAAGCGCATCAGCTCGGCCAGCATCTCGGCGCGGCGCACCACCGGCAGCAGCTTCTCGCGGGCGGCGGCGAGCTCGGGATTGCTCTTCTTGATGGCGGTCGAGACGACAACCACCTCGGCATCCCCGAGATTCTCGGCCTTGTGGCCGACGAAGCAGGAAATGCCCTTGTCGCGCAGGCGCTGGACATTGGCGCTCTCGGCCTGGTCGGAGCCCTGCACGTGATAGCCGAGATTGTGCAGCACCTCGGCGATGCCGCTCATGCCGATGCCGCCGATGCCGATGAAGTGGACGAGCCCTATGGTCTGCGGCATCTTCATGACCGCACCCCCTTCTTGAATTCTTCTATGGTCTGACCAGACGCAATAGCCTCTGCGAGGTCGGCGAGCAACCGCGCAGCATCCGGCTTGCCCTGGGATCGCGCGGCCTCAGCCATATTGATGAGGCGGTCGGGCGCGTTCATCAGCCCGCCGATGAGTTCGGCAAGCCGCTCTGTGGAAAGGCTTGCCTGCGGGTGGACCTCGGCGCCTCCCGCAGCGGCAAGGGTGGCGGCATTGGCCGCCTGATCGTGGTCGAGCGCATGTGGATAAGGCACGAGCAATGCCGGCCGGCCGATCACCGCGATCTCCGATACCGTGGAGGCGCCCGAGCGCGAGATCACGAGATGGGCGGCGGCGAGGCGCGCCGCCATGTCGGTGAAGAAGGGCGAGACCTCGGCCTCGACGCCCATCGCGGCATAGGCGTCGCGCACCCCAGCCTCGTCTTCCCGGCGGGCCTGCTGTGTGATTTTCAGCCGCTTGCGCTGGGGTTCGGGAAGCTCCGCGAGGGCCGGCGGGATGGCCTCGGAGAAGAAGGACGCGCCCTGGCTGCCGCCGAAAACGAGCAGGCGGAAGGGCTCGTTCGCCGCCGGCGCGGCGAATGGTGTGTTGGCCGCTTCGAGCACGGCCGGGCGAACGGGGTTGCCGGTAACCACGATCTTCGCCGCATAGGGCCCGGCCGCGTCTGAAAGGAAGCCGCCGGCAATGGCTTTGACCCTGGCGGCGAGCGCCTTGTTGGCGCGGCCCATCACCGCGTTCTGCTCATGCAGCATGGAAGGCACGCCGCGGCGCGCGGCGGCATAGAGCGGCGGCAGCGTCGGGTAGCCGCCGAAGCCGATCACGGCGGCGGGCTTGATGGCGGCGATGACCTGGGAAGCCTGGCGCACGCCGCGCCAGATCGTCCAGAAGGCGCGAGCGAGCGCGACCGGGTTGCGCGACCCGATGGTGGAGGAGGAGATGGCGTGCACCGCGTCGGCCGGAAAGCCGCCGGCGAAGCGCCCTGCCCGGTCGTCGGCGGCCAGATGCACCGCCCACCCCCGCGCCTTCAACTCATGCGCTAGCGCCTCGGCCGGAAACAAATGCCCGCCGGTGCCCCCGGCAGCGAGCAGGATGGTGCGTTGGGGCATTAGGATGGTCGTCCCGCATGGCCGTCATTGTGAGGGCGGTGCTTTACGACGCCCCCCTCTGTCCTGCCGGACATCTCCCCCACAAGGGGGGAGATTGGCAGTTTTGGTGTCGGCACCTCTTCTGTCACGTCGACGATTGGCGAAAGCACGCGTGACAGCCGATCTCCCCCCTTGAGGGGGAGATGTCCGGCAGGACAGAGGGGGGTGTCGTAGAGCACCATCGCCACCCTATTCCGTCGCCACCGCCCGCCGCGAGAAGCCGAACTGCGTGCGGCTTTGCGGGCGTTTGCGGGTCAGGGCCAGCACCATGCCCATGGAAATCGCGATGGCGATGAGCGAGGAGCCGCCATAGGAGATGAAGGGCAGCGTCATGCCCTTGGCCGGCATGAGCTGCAGGTTGACGCCCATGTTGATGACCGACTGGAAACCGAAATTGGTGACGAGGCCCGCCACCGCGTAGCGCGTGAAATCGTCATGCTCCCTGAGCGCGGTGCTCAGGCCCCGCAGCACGACGAAAGCGAAGATGCCCATGATGAGGAAGAGCAGGATGATGCCGAATTCCTCGCCGGCCACGGCGAAGACGAAGTCGGCATGGCTGTCGGGGATGATGCGCTTGATGGTGCCCTCGCCCGGGCCGACGCCAAACCAGCCGCCATTGATGACGGCCTCGCGGCCCATATCGACCTGGAAGGTGTCGCCCTCGCCGGTGATGAAGCGGTCGATACGGCCGGCAAAGTGCGGGAAGAACGTATAGGCGCCTGCGGCGCCCGCGATGCCCACGGCGCCGAGCAGGATGATCCACAGCCACGGCATGCCCGCCATGAAGAACATCACGCCCCAGGTGCCGAGCACCAGCAGGGTCTGGCCGAGGTCGGGCTGGGCGACGAGGAGCGCCAGCACCACGCCGAGCAGGATCATGGCGAAGAGATTGCCGGGAATGTCGGGCTGGCGCTGATGTTCGGCGAAGAGCCAGGCGCAGATGATGACGAAGGCGGGCTTCAGGAACTCCGAGGGCTGGATGGAGAGGCCGGCGATCGACACCCAGCGGCGCGCGCCCTTCACTTCGACGCCGACATAGAGCACGGCGAGCATCAGGAGCAGCGACACGCCGAGCATGACGATGGCGAGCCGCCTTATCTGGCGGGCATCGAGGAAGGAGACCGAGAGAAGTGCCACCAGGGCCGGGATCATGAAGACGATCTGGCGCGTGGCGAAGTGGAAGCTGCCCAGCCCGATGCGCTCGGCCACGGCGGGGCTCGCCGCGAAGGAAAGCACGATGCCGAGCCCCATCAGCGACAGGAATGCGGCGAGGAACCAGCGGTCGACTGTCCACCACCATGTTGCGACCGGGCTGCGGTCGAGACGGCTAGCCTGCATTTCTCACGCTCCATGTGGTCGGGTTGTGATGGACGATCGGGCGGAAGAGGACTCTGGACGCCCCCTCATCCGACCGCGCTTCGCGCGGCCACCTTCTCCCCTAAGGGGAGAAGAGAAGGCTGGCCGCAACGCCAGTGCCGATCGCCAGCGTTTGCAATTGGCAGGAGCGCTTGTGCAAAGCTCTCCCTTCTCCCCCGGGGGGAGAAGGTGGCCGCGCAACGCGCGGTCGGATGAGGGGGATCTGGCGAAACGCTGCGCCACTAGCCGGCTCCTCCAATGGGCTTCACGCCGGGAATAGCATTCACGGCTTGCCTGAAGGCTTCGCCGCGGATTTCGAAATTCTTGAACTGGTCGAAGCTGGCGCAGGCCGGCGAGAGGAGCACCACCGCCTCGCCGCTCTCGTCTTGCGCGGCTTCCGCCGCGGCATGTTCCACCGCCGCGGCCAGCGTGCCGGAAATCTCGTAGGGAACGGTCTCGCCAAGCGTCGCGGAGAAAGCGGGCGCTGCCTCGCCGATCAGGTAGGCCTTGGCGATGCGCGGGAAGAAGCTGCGCAGCGGCTCGATGCCGCCTTCCTTGGCAAGCCCCCCGGCGATCCAGTAGATGCGGGGGAAACTCGACAGCGCCGGTGCCGCGGCATCCGCGTTCGTTGCCTTGGAATCGTTGACGAAGAGCACGTTATCCTTGCGCGCCACCTGCTCCATGCGGTGCGCAAGGCCGGGGAAGCTTTCCAGCCCCGACTGGATCTCGCCGAGCTCGAGGCCGACTTTCAGGCAGGCGACGACGGCGGCGAGCGCGTTCTGCGCATTGTGCTGGCCGCGAAGCGAGCCGATGCCCTCGAGGAAGCCGATGCGCTCGTAGCGCCCGTGCACGGCCTCCATCAGGTCGGTGCCGTCGGCGAAATAGCCGTCGGTCAGCGGCAGGCGCTTGGAGATGCGAACGACCTCCTTGCCGGCGCGCTCCAGCCGGTCGGCGATCTGCTGGCAATAGATGTCGTCGACGCCGATGATGGCCGTATCGCTGCCGGCCACCAGCCGCTCCTTGATCGTCGCGTAGTGCTGCATGGTGCCATGGCGATCGAGATGGTCGGGCGTGAGGTTGAGCAGCACGCCGGCGGTCGGGTCGACCGAAGGCGCGAGGTCGATCTGGTAGGACGAGCACTCCACCACATAGTGGCGGCTATTCTCGGGCGGATCGAGCGTCATCACCGCCCGGCCGATATTGCCGCCCATCTGCGTGTCGCGGCCGGCCGATTGCAGGATATGGGCGGCAAGCGCCGTGGTGGTCGACTTGCCGTTGGTGCCGGTGATGGCGATGAAGGGGGCGGACGGCGCGCGAGCGCGGCGCTCGCGGGCGAAGAGCTCGACGTCGCCGATGACTTCCACGCCGGCCCCGCGTGCGAGTTCCACCGACCAGTGCGGCTTGGGGTGGGTGAGCGGCACGCCGGGCGACAGGATGAAGGAAGCGAAGCCAGCCCAGTCGGCGCCGCGCAGGTCCGCGGTATCGATGCCGGCTTCGGCCGCCTTGGCCACGCTTTCGGGATTGTCGTCCCAGGCCAGCACGCCGGCCCCGCCGGCCTTGAGCGCCAACGCCGTCGCGATGCCCGAGCCGCCCAGGCCGAAGAGAGCGACCCTTTTGCCCTTGAAGGACATTGCTGGGATCATAAACCGGCCTCTTAGCGCAGCTTGAGCGTGGACAGCCCGATCAGGGCGAGGATCACGGCGACGATCCAGAAGCGGATCACCACCTGGCTCTCCGTCCAACCGAGCTTTTCGAAATGGTGATGGATCGGCGCCATCAGGAACACGCGGCGGCCGGTCATCTTGAAGAAGCCGACCTGGATGATGACCGACAGCGCCTCCATCACGAACAGGCCGCCGACGATCGCCATGACGATCTCGTGCTTCGTGGCGACGGCCACCGTGCCAATGAGGCCACCCAGCGCCAGCGAGCCCGTGTCGCCCATGAATATAGCCGCTGGCGGGGCATTGAACCACAGAAACCCGAGGCCGGCGCCGATCACAGCTCCGAGAACGACGGCGAGCTCGCCGGTGCCCGGTACGAAATGGATCTGAAGATATTCGGCGAAGACCGCGTTGCCGGAGAGATAGGCGATCACGCCGAAGGAGGCGGCGGCGATCATGATCGGCACGATGGCCAGGCCGTCGAGCCCGTCGGTCAGGTTCACCGCATTGCCGGCGCCGACGATGACGAAGCCGGCGAAGGGGATGAAGAACCAGCCGAGATTGAGGAGAAGGTCCTTGAAGAAGGGGAAGGTGAGCGAAGACGAGAACGGCGACTGGCCGGCGCGCATGATCACCCAGGCGGCGATGCCGGCGATCACGAACTCGATGCCCAATCGGGTCTTGCCGGAAAGGCCGAGATGCGACTGCTTCGTGACCTTGAGATAATCGTCGTAAAAACCGATCGCGCCGAAGCCGAGGGTGACGAGCAGCACCACCCAGACATAGACGCTGGAGAGATTGGTCCACAAAAGCGACGAGCCGATGATGCCGGTGAGGATCATCAGGCCGCCCATGGTCGGCGTGCCGGCCTTCTTGAAATGCGTCTGCGGGCCGTCGGCGCGGATCGGCTGGCCCTTGCCCTGGCGGATACGCAGCGAATTGATGATCGCCGGACCGAAGATGAAGACGATCAGTGCGGAAGTGATCAACGCGCCGCCGGTGCGGAAGGTGATGTAGCGAAACACGTTGAAGACCGAAATCTCCTCCGCGAAAGCAACGAGAAGGGTCAGCATGAAATCTCTTTCAGCCGGCTCATGCCGGTGTGGATCGTTCGGCCTCGGCCGCGAATTGGGTGACGAGCGCATCGACCAGCCTGGAGAAGCCGATGCCCTTGGACGATTTGACCATGACGGTGTCGCCCGGCCGCAGCGCGTCGAGCAATACCGGTTTCAGTTCCTCGGCGCCGGCGCGATAGCCGGCCACGAGGTCGGGGGGCAAGGTTTCGGCCAGCGCCTTCATTTCAGGCCCGGCCAGGAACACCAGATCCGTCCTGGTTTCCCTGAGAACGTCTGCAAGCGCCTGATGCAGCTTGGCCGAATGGCTGCCGAGCTCCAGCATGTCGCCGAGAACGGCGATGCGCCGCCCATGGCCCTGCACCGGCGTCGCGTCGAGCAGCGCGATGGCCGCGCGCATCGAGGCGGGATTGGCGTTGTAGCTTTCGTCGATCAGCGTGACCTCGCCGCCGGACAGGCGCAGGAGATGGCGCCTGCCGCGCCCGTTCTCGGCGGTGAGATCGCCGAGCGCCATGGCGACGCGGTCGAGATCGGCTCCCAAGAGATAGGCCGTGCCAAGCACGGCGAGCACGTTCTGCACCGTGTGCCGGCCGGGCACGCCGACCCTGGCGGCCAGCTCCTGGCCTTCTATGCTCGTGGTGATGGTGGACTCCTCGGCGTGCAGCTTGCAGGCCAGCAGCCGGAAATCGGCCTCTTCGTTCTCGCCGAAACCCAGGACGCGCTCGATCCCTCGCGCGCGGGCAAGCCCTGCGAGAAGCTCGAAGCGGCTGTCGTCGCGGTTGAGGAGCACCGTGCCGCCGGGTTCCACGCCCTCGAAGATCTCGGCCTTGGCCCGGGCGATCTCGTCGAGGTCGCGGAAATGGCCGAGATGGGCGGCCGCGATCAGCGTGACGATGGCGATCTCGGGCCGGACCAGCTTTGCCAGCGGCCGGATCTCGCCGCTATGGTTCATGCCGATCTCGAAGACCGCATAGTCGCAATCTTCCGGCATCCGGGCCAATGTCAGCGGCACGCCCCAATGGTTGTTGAACGACTTGTCGGCGGCATGCACCTTGCCGACGGCCGAAAGCACATGGCGAAGCGCCTCCTTGGTGGAGGTCTTGCCGGCCGAGCCGGTGATGGCGACGATCCTGGCGCGGCTGCGCTCACGCGCGGCGGCCCCTAAGCTTTCCAGCGCGGCAAGCACGTCGGGCACGACGATCATCGGCGCGGTCAGCCGGCCGAGCGCCGGCAACTTGCCTTCCGCCACGACCAGGACCGAGGCGCCGGCCTTGACGGCCGCGGTCGCGAAATCGTGCCCGTCGAGCGCGTCGCCCTTGATGGCGAAGAAGGCTTCGCCGGGCTTGAGGGTGCGCGTGTCGATCGAGATCCCCGATATGCCCGGCGGCACGCTGCCGAGTGGCCGGCCACCCGTCGCCTCGATCAGGGCTTTCGACGTCCAGAGATAATTCATGCCGCCCGCTCCGTCAGCGCTGCGCGCACTTCCGCATGATCGGAAAAGGGAAAAGTTTCGGCGCCGATCGTCTGGCCTTCCTCATGCCCCTTGCCGGCGACGATCAGCGTATCGCCGGCTTCGAGCATCGACACGGCCTTGCGGATCGCCTCACGGCGGTCGCCGATCTCGATCGCCCCGGGCGCGGCGGCGAGAATGGCGGCGCGGATCTCGGCAGGCACCTCGGAACGCGGATTGTCGTCGGTGACAACAGCGACATCGGCGAGCCGCGTCGCGATCTCGCCCATGATCGGGCGCTTGCCGCGGTCGCGGTCGCCGCCGCAGCCGAAGACCACCATCACCCGTCCGGTGGTGAAGGGCCGTACCGAGGCGAGAACGTTCTCCAGCGCGTCCGGCTTGTGAGCATAATCGACATAGACCGGCGCACCTTTGGACGTGGTGCCGACCAGCTCGAGCCGGCCCGACGCGCCCTTCAGATTCTCCAGCGCGGCGAGCGCCTTGGCAGCCGGCGTACCGGTTGAAATGGCAAGCCCCGCCGCGACCAGCGCATTGGCGATCTGAAAATCGCCGGCGAGCGGCAGGTCGATCTCGTGCAGCACGCCGCCGGCCTCGACCTCGGCGCGCTGGCGGAAACGCTCGTGCTCGACACGCTTCAGCGTGAGGAAATCGCCATGGCGTCCGACGGTCAGGACCTCGAGGCCGGCTGCCTTCGCGGCTTGAACCGTCGGCGCCGACCAGGGGTCGTCGGCGAAGATGACGGCTGGCGCCCCCTTGGGCAGCAGCGCCTCGAACAGGCGCAGCTTGGCCTTGTGATAGTGCTCGACGGTCGGATGGTAGTCCATGTGGTCGCGGCCGAGATTGGTGAAAGCGCCGGCGGCCAGGCTGACGCCGTCGAGCCGGTGCTGGTCCAGTCCGTGGCTCGAAGCCTCCATCGCCGCATGGGTGACACCGGCCTCGGCCAATTCCTTCAGCAACCGGTGCAGTGCGACGGGATCGGGCGTGGTCAGGGCGCCATAGTCGTTGCGGCCGGGCGCGATCACGCCCGTCGTGCCGATGCTCGCCGCCGCCAAGCCGGCCTGCTCCCACACTTGGCGGGTGAAGGACGCGACGGACGTCTTGCCGCTGGTGCCGGTCACCGCCACCATGGTCTTGGGCTGGCGGCCGAAGAAGCGCGCCGCGGCGAGCGCCAGGGCAAGCCGCGGCTCGTCCACTTCGAGGATCGGTATGTCGAGGGCCGTTCCGACCGCGCCCCTGCCGGCGACGACCGCGGCCGCTCCTCGCCTCTGCGCATCCGCCGCATAGGCCGCGCCATCCGTCTTGGTGCCGGGAACCGCGACGAAGAGGGTCCCTTCCCCCGCCTCGCGCGAATCCGATGAAATTCCGGTGATCTCAATACTGCCCGGGCGCACCCCTTCGACAGGCAGGATACCGGCGAATTCTCTCAGGTCCATCGAGTTCCAGTCGTCAGTTTTGGAGGCCATCCCCGTGCGCCTCCGCAGAATCATCAATAGGAGACCAGCAACGGCGTATTTTCATGGCCGAAATCAGGCTTTACGCCAAGAAGAGCCCCGGAACGGCGGATAATATTGGCGACGATCGGCGCCGCGTTGAGGCCGGATGTCGCCGCCATGCCGGGCTTTTCCGGCTTCGGCTCGTCGATGACGCTGAGCACGATATATTGCGGATCGTCCATCGGGAACGCGGCGAGGAAGGCGTTGAAACGCTTGTCGGCGGCGTAGCGGCCGTTGACCACCTTCTCGGCCGTGCCGGTCTTGCCGCCGACGCGGTAGCCTGGCACCTCGGCGCGCTTGCCCGAGCCCTTTTCGGCGTTCAACCGATAGAGGTAACGCATGTCCTCGCTGGTCTTTTCCTTGATCACCTGCTCGGCGATCTGGTCCGCCTGGGCCTCGCTGCGCGGCAGGAAGGTCGGTGGGATCAGCTTGCCGCCATTCATGAGCGCCGCGGCCCCCACCGCCGTCTGCAGCGGCGTGGTCGACATGCCGTGGCCGAAGGAGATCGTGATCGAATGGACCTTCTTCCACACTTTCGGCTCGGTCGGCCGCGCCACCTCGGGCAGTTCCGTCTGCAGGCGGTCCAGCAGGCCGATGCGCTTCAGGAATTCGCGATGTCCTTCGATGCCGACCACATCGGCCTCACGCGCCGAGCCGATATTGGAGGAATAGATGAAGACTTCGGGCACGGTGAGCACCCGACCCTTGCCGTGGAAGTCGCGGATCGTCTGGCGGCCGATGGTGATGGGACGGGTCGCGTCGAAGGTGCTGGCCAGCGTCACCTTGCCGGAATCCAGCGCCATGGCGGTCGTGAAACTCTTGATGGTCGAGCCCATCTCGTAGACGCCGGCCGACATGCGGTTCAGCCGGTCCTTCTCATGGGCGTTGTAAGGGTTGTTGGGGTCGTAGTCCGGCAGCGACGCCATGGCGACCACCTCCCCCGTCTTGGCGTTCAACACCACCGCGCCGGCCGCGATCGCGTGGTATTTCTCCATGGCGCGGGCGAGCTCGTCTCGCACGATGTGCTGCACGCGGATGTCGACGGAGAGGCGCACCGGCTCGAGATCGGTGGCGAGGCCGATCGCCTGGAGGTCGGCCAGGCCCTGGCCGTCGATATATTTCTCCAGCCCCGAGATGCCCTGGTTGTCGATATTGGTGAGGCCGAGAATATGCGAAGCCGTCGGGCCGCCGGGATAGAAGCGGCGCTTCTCCGTGCGGAAGCCGATGCCCGGAATGCCGAGCGCCATGATCTCGGCCTGCTGCTTCGGGGTGAGCTGGCGCTTTAGCCAGACGAAACCTGCCCCGCTCTTCAGCTTGTGATAGGTCTGCTCCACCTCGATGTCGGGCAGCACGGTCGACAGCTTCTCGATGACCTCGTCGGCATCGACGATCCGGCGCGGCTCGGCGAAAAGCGAGGACGTCTTGATGTCGGTGGCGAGCACTTCACCGTTGCGATCGACGATGTCCGGCCGGTTGGCGGTGACCCGCGTGCCCGGTCCGTTGCCCTGTTCCGGCTCCAGCACGCCCAGATAGACAAGACGGCCCGCGATCGCGCCATAGAGCGAGAAGAACACGGCCATGGTCATCATCACGCGGGTGCGCGCCCGCCCGCCCGTCGCCTTGCCGGCGCCGTCGACCACGATCGCGGCGGCTTCTTCCTCGGTGCCTCGCTTGCGGCGGAAAAGCTTCATTGAACGATCGCCCCCGTGACGGTGTGGTCCTGCCCGCTATCGGCCATGCCGCCGAGAGGCTGGCTGGAAATATCTTCGATCTCGACCGGCGGCTTCGACGGCAATTCGTCGAGCCCGACGATCTGGTGCGCCTCGACCGGCGCCAAGGCGAGCTCGCCCTGATAAATCTCGGTCAGCCGCTGCAGCCGCGACGGCTGGGTGAGCAGGCTCCAGTCGGCCCTGAGAAGATCGGTCGTGTCTTCCTCGAAGCGGATCTGCTGCTGGAGACGGCGCACCTCCGCCTGCCAGTTCTCGGCCTCGTGCTTGGTCTTGTAGGTGAAGGCCGCGGCCGAAACCATGACGGCGATCAGGACGATGTCGCTGGTGCGGAACATTATCATTCAGCCCTCTCCGTGGACGCTGGGCAATTTCGGCAGGCCGAAATCCATGAGATCCGCCGCCCTGGCGGGTGCGGCCGTGCGCAATGCGGACCGGAGCTTGGCCGAACGCGCGCGCGGATTGGCGGCCACTTCCGCATCGGAAGGACCCACCGGCTTGGCGGCCCGTTCGAAGGTCTGCGGCTCGGCTCGGGTTTCCGGCAGGTAGCGCGAGCCGGCCTGCCGGCTCGAACGATCGGCAATGAAACGCTTGACGATGCGGTCTTCCAGCGAATGGAAGGTGACGACAGCAAGCCGTCCGCCGGGTTTCAGCGCGCGTTCAGCGGCGAGCAGTGCCCGCGCGAGCTCGCCGAGCTCGTCATTGACGAAGATGCGCAGGGCCTGGAACACGCGCGTCGCCGGGTGGATCTTGTCCTTCGGGCTGCGTCCGATGAAGGTCTCGATCGCGTCGGCAAGGTCGAGCGTGCGCATGAAGGGCCGGCTTTGCCGCCGCTTCTCGATCATCCTGGCGATACGGCCGGCATGCCTTTCCTCACCGAGGAAACCGAAGATGCGGGCGAGATCGCCGGCCTTGAAGCGGTTGACCACATCGGCGGCGCTTGGCCCCGACTGCGCCATGCGCATGTCGAGCGGACCGTCGGCCCGGAAGGAGAAGCCGCGCTCGGCCTGGTCGAGCTGCATCGAGGAAACGCCGATATCGAGCACCACGCCGTCGACGAGCTTGACATGCTGGTCGAGTTCGGAGAACGGCGCCTGGACAAGGCGCAGCCGCCCCGCCGACGCCGCCTCCAGCTCGCGGCCGGCCGCGATCGCGTCGGGATCCCGGTCGATGGCGACCACTCCGGCGCCGCGCGCCAGGATCGCTCTGGTATAGCCGCCGGCCCCGAAAGTCCCGTCGACGATCGTCTCGCCTTCCGACGGGGCAAGTGCGGCAAGCACTTCGTCGAGCAAAACAGGAATGTGGCGGGCCGGTCCGCCACCGGCATCGGCGTTCGAGCCGGGACCCGCCATCATTCCGCCCTCTCCGGGCTGCGTGAAGCCACGGCCGCCTGCCGCAGCTTGAGAAGCCGGGCACGAACCTCGGCCCCATGGGCCTGCAGCCGCTCCGGCTCCCAGATCTGGAAGAAATGACCGCGACCGACGAAAGCCACCTCCGTCGTGATCCCGGTGTGGTCGCGCAGGAAATCGCTCACCGTGATCCGGCCATCCTGGTCGAGTTTCAGGAAGCTGCCGTCGCCGTGACAGAAAAAGGACATGTCGTCCGCCGTCTGCAGAAATGGATCCTCCAGCGCGATGCGCGCCTCGTAGCGATCCAAGAGGTCCGGCCCGCCGACATCCAGCGCAGGCACGTCCAGCGCACGCAGGGCGTAGAGGTCCTGATAGCCGCGCTTCTGCAGGACAGCGCGGAAATGCGCCGGCACGGAAACCCGCCCCTTGGCGTCGATCCTGTTCACTGCATTCGACAGAAACCGGTCCATTTTTCGAAACGGCCGCTTCCGCCGCCGCGTCCCTCTCCATCGGACCATCCACGCCGCCGCGGCGCGATCCCTTCAGCCTGCCCCTTCCTTCGTTCCCGTGATGAAACGCGCGATGTCGGGCGGCCGCTGAGGCTGCCCTTCCGGTGAACGCTTCACCCTTTACCGAAACGAATTCCTGGATGGGTTCATGGGATAACATGGGGCTATATGGGCGTCAACGGGAACAAGCTACACGAACGGGCCGCGCACCCTCACTTCGGACGGTTCTTGCGGTAATCGTCATTTATCGGCGATTAACCCTAACAGTTCGTTATCTCGCTCTTCTGCGGGTACGTTCGCGCTTGCCGCTCGCTCTCGGCAGGAATAGCGTCCGGCACCGCGAATCCGTGGAACGAAAGTCAGTCATGTCCGACAGCAATCAGTCGCGCGCCGCACGCCTCGCCCATCTTCGTCGCGAGCAACTCGCCAAGGGCGACCCCGTGCCCCTGCCCTTGACGATGGCATCGATCTTCCACCTCCCGGGCGACCCCGCCGGCTTCAACCAGTATGGCCGCTTCGCCAACCCGACCTGGGATGCGGTCGAGAAACTGCTCGGCCATCTCGAACAGGCGACGGCGGTCGCCTTCCCCTCGGGCATGGCCGCGATATCGGCGGTGTTCTTCGGGCTGCTGAAGAGCGGCGATCGGATCCTGTTGCCGAGCGACGGCTATTACACGACGCGCGTGCTTGCCGACCGTTTCCTGAAACCGCTCGGCATCACGATAGATACACGGCCGACGGCCACCTTTCTGGAGGGCGGCTTCTCCGGCTATCAGCTCGTCTTTGTCGAGACGCCGGCCAATCCGAGTCTCGACATATGCGACCTCCCCGCCGTTTCGGCGATGGCCCATGCGGCGGGCGCGGTCGTGGTGGCGGACAACACGACGATGACGCCTTACGGCCAACGGCCGCTCGATCTCGGTGCCGATGTGGTGGTCGCCGCCGACACCAAGGCGCCGAACGGGCATTCCGACGCGCTGTTCGGACATGTGGCGAGCCGTAGCCCTGAGATCATCGGCGGGGTCATGGACTGGCGCAAGCTGGCCGGCGGGATTCCGGGCCCCTTCGAGGCGTGGCTCGTCCATCGCGGGCTCGAGACGCTCGAGGTGCGTTTCGACCGCATGTGCAGTTCGGCGGAGACCTTGGCCGAACGGCTGGCCGGACACCCGGCGATCGAGGCGATTCGCTTTCCCGGCCTCAATTCCGATCCCTCGCACACGCTGGCCCGCGCGCAGATGGAGCGTTTCGGTTTCATGATCGGAATCACTCTGGCGTCGGAGGCCGCCGCCGAGGACTTCATCAATCGCTGCGCCCTGATCCAGCCGGCCACTTCCTTCGGCGGCGTGCATACGTCGGGCGAGCGCCGCGCCCGCTGGGGCGACGCCGTGCATCCCGGCTTCGTCAGGTTGTCGATCGGCTGCGAACCGGCAGAAGAACTCTGGGCGGCGATGAAGGAGTCGCTGGATCAGTTGGGGTGAGGTGAACGAATTGGTGCGCTGCGATGCCCATTCCCGCTGTCGGGGCACCTTGCCCCAATCGTCATCTACGAACCGGCAAGCCGGACGTGACGAAGCTACTGCGCCATGCCAAGCACCAACGTCTGTGATTAGCGTCCGGCCATGCTGCCGTCGTCATCCTCGGGCCTGAGCCCGAAGGGCGAGGATGACCCGAGGATCCATGCCGTTACGTCGCGGGCGGGCGCCCGACCGGGTAGGAAGACCGACAAGCGCAGAAATCGTCACCGCCGTCCGGATGAAGGCGTAACGGATTGGATACTCGGATCAACCTCGCCCGCTAGCGCGGGCTCGGGTCCGAGTATGACGACTGCGTGGGGCGCCTAAGCCGATCCCCAACATTGGCGAGGCATCGCCCTCTCCACGTGGTCATCCCCGTTCCAGAGAACAAAGAAATTAAGTGCCAGCCGGCCTGTAAGCCGGGTTCTGTATGGCCTCGATGCCTTGCGGCACCGCGACGTGGCGGCCATTCTTCTTGGGCGCATGTTGCCATGCGCCTCACGCAACCCACCCGGATGGCAGGCAGGAAACCGCCTTGAAGGTCGCCCTTCGCGCCATCCCTATTCGGTTTTGCTCCCGGTGGGGTTTGCCGTGCCACAACTGTTGCCAGTCGCGCGGTGGGCTCTTACCCCACCCTTTCACCCTTGCCCCGCCAGTATTTCGGCTCGTCCGCTGCAAGAAATGCACGGCGGATCAGCCGAAAAACAGGCGGGGCGGTTTGCTTTCTGTTGCACTTTCCCTGGGGTTGCCCCCGCCGGATGTTATCCGGCACCGTGTTTCCATGGAGCCCGGACTTTCCTCACCCACTGCCTTTCGGCGATTGCAGGTGCGGCCGCCCAGCCGACTGGCACCCCGTATAAAGGGGCTCCGCCACCAAAATGCAAACGAAAACCAGCGCCGTCCCCAATCCGGCCAGCGACTTCCCGCTGCCTTACAGCCCCGTCGACAGGCGTTTCACCTTGGCGCAGTAGGCCGCCGAAACCGGATTCATCCGCTTGGCGGCATGACCGGCATTGTATTTGAGGATCGTCTGGCAGAGCGCGCCGCCGCCGAGCTTCTGGGCTTTCGCGAGATAAAGCATGCCGTACTTGATGTTGGTCTCTGGATCGAAAAGACCCTTTGTGGAGCCGCTATAACCCATCATGCGCGCCGTGGCGGGCTTGATCTGCATCAGCCCGATCTCGCCGGCCTTGCCACGAGCATTGGCGCGATAATTGCTCTCGACGCGAACGACCGCGTGGGCGAGGGAAAGAGGTATGCCGTAAGACGTCGCGTAGCGGTGGATGATGTCGTGGTAGTCCCCGCCCATAATGGGTCCGGCCTGAGGCTTGGATTTCGGCGCGTCGACCGATTTCTTTAGCCCGGCGAGGTTGCCGAGCGGGAAGCCGACGGTGCTTTTTTCGGCCTTTGATGATTTCTTAGCACTCTTGGTGGAACCTTTTTTAGCCTTGGCGGTTTTCGGTTTGCTGGGCGCCGCCTTCCCTTTGGCGGTGTTCTTTGAACTTTTTTCCGTGCTGGCAGGCGCGGGAGCGGCTTGGGTATGGGCAGCAAACGTCATGAGGCCGGCAGCGAGAGCTGCCGCCACAATGGCAATTTTTCTCATTTCGGATTACGGTCTCTATCTGGACCCGCCGCAGATCAGCGAAGATCAGGCGAGTGGTTGACATCGAGGCCGCCGGACGGTCGACCCTCACTTCCCGGACGACACACAAAATTCCGTCCGGCATGGAATGCCTGTCGCAGCCGAAATGGAATCAAGAATGGCACGCCAAGTCACTTTAAGTGACGGGTCGCAATATTTATCTATCTACGTGGTTTAATTAGATAAAACCTGACGTAACGTCAGACGGTTATTTACGTTAGGGCAGGAAGTGCCGACAACAGCCCGTGCAATGTCTCGATTGTCGAGCGGTCGGCAACCCCATCGATCCTTGCCGGCCGAAAGTGTCGTTGGAACGCTTCGACCACCGTTGCAGTGAGCTGATCGAATTCTCCGGTGATGTCGACCCCGTAGCCATAAAGCGCCAGCATCGACTGCAGCGCCTCCACCGGTTCGCCGCGGTCGCCCGAAGCCAGGAACCGTCCTCCGCCGATCGGCAACGGCTCGATGAGATGACCGACGCCTGCCGCATGAAGGACGGGCCAGGGGAACTTTTCGCCGGGATCGATCTTGCGGCCCGGCGCGACATCCGAATGGGCAAGCACGTGCTCTGGCCGCACGGCATGGCGCTCGGCTATGTCGCGGCACAATGAAATGACGGCTTCGATCTGTGCATCCGGGAAATCGGGATAGCCGAAGGCGTGGCCGGGATTGACGATCTCGATCCCTACCGAACGGGAGTTGATGTCCGACCGGCCGCGCCAGGAACCTTTGCCCGCATGCCATGCACGGTCGCTCTCGCGCACCATCTGGACGACGCGCCCGTCCTCATGGACAAGATAATGCGCCGAAACCTCGCTGACCGGGTCGCACAGCCAGGCCTCGGCGGATTCTCCCGTGAGCATGCCGGTATAATGGAGAAGGATGATATCGGGGGCACGGCAATCGCGCCGGGGCCCGAAATTGGGCGAGACTCTGACCTCGGCCCCGGCATGGTCCGGAAGAAATCCGGTCATACGTGCCTCAACCCCTTTTCTATCAGCTCGTAGGCGGCATTGATGGCGGCGATGCGCGTCGTCGCGATCGCGATGAATTCCTGCGGCAAGCCGCGCGCGATCAATTTGTCCGGGTGGTTTTCGGCCACCAGCTTGCGATAGCGCCGGCGGACTTCGTCGAAGGGTTGCCCTCTCTCGATTCCCAGCACCGTGTAGGGGTCGATCTCGCCGAGGTCGACATGCCGAGCCAGGATCGACTGGTAGCGTTCCTCTCCGATCTCGAATATCTGCGCGATCCGGTGCAGGAACCGCCCTTCCCGTTCGTGCAGGACACCGTCGGCCTTGGCGATGAAGAATAGCCCGTCGAGTATATCGGTGAGAATGGCGCAGTTCGGTCTGCCCGAACCGCAGAGCGCAGCCAGGCGCTCTGCATAGGATTCGAAACCGGCCATATCCGCTTTGGCGAGATCGAAGAGCCTCGCCACGTTGCGCGCCTCTTCCCGTGGAATGCTGAAGATCTGCTGGAAGGCGCGAACCTCGTCCTGCGTCACGATTCCGTCGGCCTTCGCCATCTTCGCCGACAGCGCGATCATCGCCACGGAGAACGCCACCCTGCGGCGCAGCTCCGGATCCCCTGAAAACAACGTACGCACGGCCTCGACCACATCCGTGACGCCCGATCGCGTGGAGGATGAGATGCGTGTTACGAATTCCCCGAGGCGGATCCAAATCGACATGGCCGCTTCTTAAGGTCTAACGCTGGAAATGGCGAGGCGGTTTTGCGCCGCAAGGACACGCCGTGCCCGCACAGCTTGGGGGGCAGGACGGCGGGCGAAGCAAGGAGCGGCAGACCTGCGGCCGGCCGCCCCTGCGAGATCGAGGCGTAGACTACTCGATGCCAAGAGCCTGTCTGGCGGCGGCCTCGGCCTGATCGCCGATCTGCTTGATCATCTCTTCGCTCTGGCCTGCGCTCTTCGCAGCCGCTTCCGCATTGGTCCGCGCGGCCGAGATCGTCTGCTGCTTCTGCTCGTCGGTCATCGAGGCGGTGGCATCCTTGAGTGCCTTCTGCGCGTCCTGGATCGCCTGGTTCGCATCGGGTGCCGGGCTGGTGGTCTGGCTGCTCGTCGTCGAGGCCGGCGCGGTCTGGTCCTGGGCAGGCTGGGCCGGCTGCTCGGCCGCGGCCGGGGTACTTTCGCTCTTCTGCTCACCTTCGCCGCAGGCAGCGAGTGCCAACAGGGAAATTCCTGCCAGCGAAGCGACAATCAATTTCGTCATAATGTCCTCGTTCAATTTGCCGTAGCCCGCCTCGTTTCGGGCTACATCGGCCAATTGAGGCAAAGTTGCGTCCGAGGATCAAACTATCCACCGGTTGTAACGCGCGTCCCCGGGCGAAGCGCACACGGTGAAAAAAGAGAGGAGCGCCGTGCAAATGGACACGGCGCTCCTCGCGCAAAACAAGCCGACTCGTCCCGAGCAAGACGGACGGAGAACAACTCCGCCCGCCGGCCGTTGCTCTCAGTCAGCCGATTACTCGGCCGGAGCGGACGGTTGTGTCGGAGCAGGCGTCGCCTGCGGTGCCGGCTCGGTTGTGGTCGCCGGTGGATTGGCCGGCTGTTCAGCCGGCGGCGTCGTGCTCTGCGTCGTCGTATTATCGGTCCCGCTGTCGCTACAGGCTGCTATGCTGAGCAGCGCGAGAGCGGAAAACGAGGCAAGGACAATCTTCTTCATGATATTTCTCTCCTTCACAATCGACACCCGGGGGCGAGGCAGTCAGCTGATGAATGCCGTTGCGCGCGAGAGGTTGCGTCACTTACGCTAACCAAAATTAACATTCTGTCAGAAGGACTTGCGGCAATCGGGTGGCGCAGCGGCGCCAATCGAAGGGAATGCGCCGGAATGGAAGGAGTTCCAGTGGCCACGGGAAAATGGGATTTTTGGATCGATCGCGGCGGAACCTTCACCGACATCATCGGCAGGGATCCGCAGGGTTTCCTGCATGCGCGCAAACTGCTTTCCGAGAATCCGGAAGCTTATCGCGACGCGGCAATCCAGGGCGTTCGCGACCTGCTCGGAATCGCGTCCGGCGCGCCCATACCTCCCGCCCTGCTTGGCGACATCAAGATGGGCACGACCGTCGCCACCAACGCGCTCCTCGAGCGCAAGGGTGATCGGGTCCTGCTGCTGGTCACGAGGGGGTTCCGCGATGCGTTGCGAATTGCCTATCAGGCTCGCCCCGACATCTTCGCCAAGGAGATCGTCTTGCCCGAGCAGCTCTACGAGCGGGTGATCGAGGTCGACGAACGGATTCGTGCGGACGGGTGCGTCGAACGGCTCCTCGACATCGCCGCGATCGAGCCTGCTGTCCTCAAGGCAAAGGCCGACGGCATAGATGCCGTCGCGATCGTCTTCATGCATTCCTGGAAATATCCCGAGCACGAACAGGCGGTGGCGAAGATGTGCCGTGCCATCGGCTTCGGCCAAGTGTCCGTCAGCCATGAAGTCTCGCCGCTGATCAAGCTGGTCGGCCGGGGCGACACGACCGTGGTCGATGCCTATCTGTCGCCGATTCTTTCCCGTTATGTGCATCAGGTCGCAGGCGAGCTCGGTGTCCTTTCATCCGCCGCGACGGAGAACGACGCCCGGCTGATGTTCATGATGTCGTCGGGTGGCCTCACCGCCGCCGACCTCTTCCAGGGCAAGGACGCGCTTCTGTCCGGTCCGGCCGGCGGGGTTGTCGGCATGGTCGAAACAGCCAGGCTTGCCGGGTTCGAAAAGGTGATCGGCTTCGATATGGGCGGCACATCCACCGACGTCGCCCATTACGACGGCGAATACGAGCGAGCCTTCGACACCGAGGTTGCCGGCGTGCGGGTGCGCGCCCCGATGATGCGGATCCACACGGTCGCCGCCGGGGGCGGCTCGATCCTGCATTTCGACGCCGGACGCTTCCGCGTCGGCCCGGATTCGGCGGGAGCCCACCCCGGCCCGGCCGGTTATCGCCGCGGCGGCCCTCTGGCCGTCACCGATGCCAACATCATGCTGGGCAAGCTTCAGCCCGATCTCTTTCCTGCGATCTTCGGACCGGATCAGGACGAACATCTCGACGCCGAGACCGTACGGGGAAAATTCGAGCAGCTCGCCGCCGAAATATCCGACGGCCGCAGCCCGGAAGCAGTCGCCGCAGGGTTCATCACCGTCGCCGTCGAGAACATGGCGAACGCCATCAAGAAAATCTCGGTT
Organism: Mesorhizobium sp. 1B3; assembly: GCF_050958605.1. Classification (NCBI taxonomy): domain Bacteria; kingdom Pseudomonadati; phylum Pseudomonadota; class Alphaproteobacteria; order Hyphomicrobiales; family Phyllobacteriaceae; genus Mesorhizobium; species Mesorhizobium sp. 1B3. The sequence goes on from NZ_JBJHDO010000021.1 coordinate 51,126, forward strand.
CAGCGCGGTTACGACGTCACCGAATATCTGCTGAACTGCTTCGGGGGCGCCGGTGGCCAGCATGCCTGCCTCGTCGCCGACGCGCTCGGCATCGAAGCCGTGCTCATTCATCCCTTTTCCGGCCTGCTTTCGGCCTACGGTATCGGTCTGGCATCGGTCTTCGCCTCGCGCCAGCAGGCGGCGCTGCTGCCGCTTTCGAACACCTCGCTTGCCGCTGTCCAGGACCTGATCGAAAGCCTTCGGCGGGATGTGTTCAGGGAACTCGAAGGCCAGGGCATCGCGACCGCCGATATTTCCTGGCGGCCGATCCTCCACATCCGCTACGACGGCACCGACACCGCGCTGCCCGTCGATTTCACCGCCGGCGACATCGAGCAGGCGCAAGCCGCCTTCGAGAACGCCCACAAGGCGCAGTTCGGATTCATCTATGGCGACAAGCCCATGGTGATCGAGGCGATCGGCGTGGAAGGCGTCGACCGCAGCAAACGGGGCCGCGATGAACGCGCCCTTCCCCTGTCGACGCAGGCCCCCCGCGCGGCGGAAACGAGGCGGCTCTACTGCGACGGGGCCTGGCGCGACGCAACAATCCATCATCGGGAGAAACTCCAGCCGGGCCACAAGATTTCGGGTCCCGCGCTCATTATAGAAGCGCATCAGACGATCGTCGTCGAACTGGGATGGCAGGCAGAGGTCACGGCCCGGGATCATGTCCTGATGCGGCGGATCGAAAGGAAACGCCGCCTGGCGGCGCTGGGCACGGATGCGGATCCGGTCATGCTCGAGGTCTTCAACAATCTCTTCATGTCGATCGCCGAGCAGATGGGGGTGACGCTTCAGAACACAGCCTATTCCGTCAACATCAAGGAACGCCTGGATTTTTCCTGCGCGGTTTTCGATCGAAGCGGTGCGCTCGTCGCCAATGCTCCACACATGCCGGTCCATCTCGGCTCCATGGATCGCTCCGTCGAAACGATCATTCGCCTCAACCAGGGCCAGATCCGTCCGGGCGACGTCTTCGCGATCAACGCGCCCTATAATGGCGGCACCCACCTGCCCGACATCACCGTGGTGACCCCGGTATTCGATGATGACGGCACCGACATTCTCTTCTACGTGGCCTCGCGCGGCCACCATGCCGACATCGGCGGCACCGCGCCCGGCTCGATGACGCCGCTAGCCACGACCGTCGACGAAGAGGGCGTGCTCTTCGATAATTTCCGCCTCGTCGAAGGTGGGCATTTCCGAGAGACGGACCTTCGACGGCTGCTGACCGACCACCCCTACCCCGCACGCAACCCGCAGCAAAACATCGCCGACCTGAAGGCCCAGATCGCCGCCAACGAGAAAGGCGTGGCCGAACTGGGCAAGATGGTGGCGCATTTCGGCCTCGACGTGGTCGAGGCCTATATGGGCCATGTCCAGGACAATGCCGCCGAAAGTGTGCGGCGCATCCTCGACCGCCTGCCGGACAGCTCGAGCTGCGAATACCCGACCGACACCGGCCAGATGATCAAGGTCCGGATCACCGTCGACCGGAAGAGACGCGAAGCGACCGTCGACTTCACCGGCACCTCGCGCGTGATGAAGAACAATTTCAATGCTCCCGAACCGGTCACGCGAGCGGCCGTGCTTTATGCGTTCCGTGTGATGGTCGAGGACCGGATTCCGATGAATGCCGGTTGCCTGAGGCCGATCAACATCGTCATTCCCGAGGGATGCATGCTGAAGCCGGCCTACCCCGCAGCCGTCGTGGCCGGCAATGTCGAGACCTCGCAGCACGTGACGAACGCCCTCTTCGCGGCGATGGGCGCGCTTGCCAACGCGCAGGGCACCATGAACAACCTGACATTCGGCAACGAGCGGTACCAGTATTACGAGACGATCTGCTCGGGCTCTCCGGCCGGGCGCATGAACGACGGACGCGGTTTTGCCGGCACCTCCGGCGTCCACACCCATATGACCAATTCGCGGCTGACCGATCCCGAGATCCTCGAACTGCGTTTCCCCGTGCTGCTGGAGGATTTCCACATCCGCGAGGGATCGGGCGGCAAGGGCCGCTGGCCGGCCGGTGACGGAACGCGCCGCACCATCCGTTTCCTCGAGTGCATGGAATGCGCCATCCTTTCCTCCCATCGCTCGCATCCGCCGCGCGGACTGGACGGCGGAGGCGACGGTCAGGTTGGCTCCACGCAAGTGCGCCGGTTGGACGGCTCGGTCGAGACTTTGAAAGCATGCGATCAGACCCGGCTCGAAGCTGGCGAAGCCGTCATCGTAACGACGCCGGCCGCAGGAGGGTTCGGCGCTCCCTAGCTTGGCGCCACCGGCCTGTCACGCGTCTGTCATCACGTCACGGTACCCGCTTGTTCCAGCACAACGGGAATCGTTTCCATGACAGAACTGTCGGGGGAAATCGGGCTGCTCCGCAGGAACCGCCGCCTTGGCACCGCCATCTACCACAACAGAGCCCTGTCCAAGGATGGCCTTTCGGAGCGGCTCTTCGCCTGGCTCTTTTCCGGTCTCGTCTACCCGCAGATCTGGGAAGATCCGGATATCGACGTGGAAGCCATGGCCCTTGCGGAGGGTCACCGAATCGTCACCATTGCCTCGGGCGGTTGCAACGTGCTGGCCTATCTGACCCGCTCGCCTGCATCGATCGATGCCGTCGACCTCAACACTGCTCATGTCGCTCTCAACAGGATGAAGCTCGCCGCCGTCAGGCACCTGCCCTCGCACCGCGACGTTTTCCGCTTCTTCGGCGAGGCCGGCCATCCCGTGAACTCCGCAGCCTACGACCGCTTCATCGCGCCCCATCTCGACGAGCCGACCCGCGCCTATTGGGAGCGTCGCAACTGGCGGGGCAAGCGCCGCATCGCCGTCTTCGAGAAGAATTTCTACCAGACGGGGCTGCTCGGCCTCTTCATCGCGCTAGGCCATCGGGTCGCCCGGCTGCACGGCGTCGATCCTGCGGAAATCATGAAATCGCAGTCTCTCGACGACCAGCGCCGGTTCTACCGGGAAAAGCTGGCGCCGATCTTCGGCAAGTTCCTGCTGCGGCGGGCGACCGCGCTCAAGGCATCGCTTTTCGGGCTCGGCATCCCGCCTGCGCAATATGACTCACTGATCACCGCCGGCGACGGCACGATGGCCAGCGTTCTTTCGGCCAGGCTTGAAAAACTCGCTTGCCATTTCCCGCTCAACGACAATTATTTCGCCTGGCAGGCTTTCGCCCGTCGCTACCCCAAGCCGGACGAAGCATCGCTGCCTGCCTATCTCGATGCGCGCCATCATGCGGTCATCAAAGGCAATATCGAACGCGTCGCCGTCCATAACGTCAACTTCACGGAGTTGCTTGCCCGCAAGGATGCAGGCTCCGTCGACCGTTATGTCCTGCTCGACGCCCAGGACTGGATGAGCGACAGCCAGCTCAACGCCTTGTGGACGGAGATCACCCGCACCGCGGCACCAGGCGCCCGGGTGATCTTCCGCACGGCGGCGGAGCCGAGCCTGTTGCCTGGCCGCCTGTCCCCGAGCATCCTCTCCCGGTGGGTCTACGAGGAGGAACTGTCGCGCAACCTTACTATGCGCGACCGCTCCGCCATTTATGGCGGCTTCCACCTGTACGTACTGGGAAGCTGATGAGCGCGCTCGAAAGTTCGGCCCACGCATCGCTGATGAATGGCGTCTATCGCTACCAGCGCCATATCTACGATCTCACGCGTAAATATTATCTTCTGGGCCGGGATCGCATGATCGCCTTCATCGAGCCGGCCAGCGGCGCCGTCCTCGAACTCGGCTGCGGAACCGGTCGCAATATCGTGCTCGCCGCGAGGCGCTATCCCGAAGCCCGCTTCTTTGGCCTGGACATTTCGTCAGCCATGCTGGACACCGCCGCCTTCGCCATAACGAGGGAAGGGATCGCATCGCGCGTGAAACTGGCGCAAGGCGACGCCACCAGCTTCGACTTGGGTGAGTTGTTCGGATCTCGCGCCGTCGATCGTGTCTTCATCTCCTATTCCCTGTCGATGATCCCGCAGTGGGAAGATACCATTGCGGCGGCGCTCACCGCGATCAAGCCGGGTGGCTCGCTGCACATCGTCGATTTCGGGCCGCAGGAGCATCTACCCCGCTGGTTCAAGCGGGTCTTGCGGGCGTGGCTTGCGAGCTTCCATGTCTCGCCACGGGATTCACTGCGTGAGGTTCTTGAATCGACTTGCCAGCATCGCGGCGCAAGCCTTTCGTTCGAAACGCTTTACCGCGGCTATGCGGTCCACGCCGTGGTCACCCTGCCGACAACCTGATACGAGGAACGATTGCCCGTTTGGACACGCGAATAACTGCCTCAACATTTTGTTGCCGCGCCCTACGAGACCCGTTGAAAGCGATTCGATTGATCTCAGACCGGCAGAATCAGTCGAGTGCCTTGACCAGCGCCGAAACGAGGGCCTGCGACCTGTAGCCCAACTTGGACGGCGTCAGGCCGAGCCGGACCACGACCAGCTGTCTTGAGGGAATGATGGCGATCGACTGCCCGTCATGGCCGAGAAACCAGTAGGTATCGTCGGGTAAATCGAAGCCCTCGTCCGGCTCCTGTCCCGCGGGCGCCCCTGCATCGGAGCCGTGGAGCCAGACCTGGCCGCGGCCATATTCCCCGTTGGACGCAGGAACCGGTTCGCGCATCCAGGAAACGAAGCCGGGCGGCAGGATTTCCCGCCCCATCCATACGCCGTCCTGGAGCATCAGCAATCCGAATCGCGCCCAGTCGCGCGCCGTCGCGTAGAGATAGGACGAACCGACGAAAGTGCCCCGGGCATCCGTCTCCAGCACGGCGCTGGTCATGCCGATCGGATCGAACAGCGCTTGTCTCGGCCACACGAGCGCCGCAGCGGGATCCCCCAGTGAGGCCTGCCAGATTCTGGAGAGAATGTTCGTGGTGCCGCTGGAATAGCTCCACACCTCGCCGATCTCGCTGGTCAGCGGCTTGGACGCCGCGAAGCCCGCCATGTCGGGCTCGAGATAGAGCATGCGGGTGACGTCGGTCACGTCGCCATAATCCTCGTTGAACTCGAGCCCGCTCGACATGGCCATCAAGTCGGAGAGACTGATCGCTGCGCGCCCGTCCCCGTTCCACTCCCCCACCAGATCCTTCTGATCGATGGAGAGCTTGCCTGCCTTGACCAGCGTGCCGATGATGGCCGCCGTTACCGATTTGGTCATGGACCAGCCCAGCAGCGGCGTTTTCGCGGAGAACCCTGCGCCGTAGCGCTCCCCGATGATGCGACCGGCATGGACGACCACCACGCCGCGCATGCCCGGCCCCGTCATGGCCGGATCGTCGAGGATCTTCATGACAGCAGGATCCTGCGACGGCTCGACGGTCTCACCGTCGGGCCAGATCCCGGCGGTTGGCTCCGCCGGCGCCGCCGCCTTGGGCAGGGGTGCCACTGCGGCGAGGTTGCCGTCTGGCACTTCGGAGCAGCCATAGCCGTCGCGAGCCACTGCCGTGCCCTCGCCGAACAGGCCGAGCAGGCTCGCCGTCACGACTTTGGCGTCCTCGTCCACCGAGACCCTCATGAACTTGAGCAAGGGATGGCCGGGCGCCTGCACGTCGAGTTCCAGCACCTCCGGCGCGTCGCGGCCGACGATGAAGACGTTGGAGCAGACGATCTTTGCCGAATAACCGGCCCCAACCTGGAACAAGGCTGGCGGCCTGAGATAGAGCCAACCGGCCGCGCCGATGGCGGCGACCAGAAGCAGGGCAAACAGCCATCTGAAAAGTCTGAAGGCGACGCGCATCACATTCTCTCCGTACGCTTCGCAATCTCGCCATGGTTTTGCCGCGATTTTTCGGGCAAGTTCGGGCTTCTGTCGAGGGTGATCAACCGAAAATCAACCTTAGTGGTTGATGAAGAGGGGAATGTCGGAGCCGCAGCCTGGGGAGCGGACCGTCCCACCGCAATGAAATCTGACCGATCGGCACGAAGTGCATGCCGGCGGCCGATGCCAGGGGGAAATGCGATGCGCCGTCTCGCTGCCTTGTTGTCTCTCAGCGTGCTCGCCGCCTGCACCTCGATCGACGATCTCGCTCCCAAGACGGAACTTTCAACCACCTCCACGGCTTCGATGGTGGCAGTGCGCGCTCCGCGCTTCAGCGACAACGACCCGCAAGACTGGAGGGGCCGCACGCCCTGGCATTATGAAGTCCACGGTACGGACGTCTCCAAATATCAGCCGTCGGTCGACTGGGACCGGGCAAAGAGCAGCGGCATCTCCTTCGCATTCATCAAGGCTACCGAGGGAGGCGACAGGCTCGACGACAAGTTTGCCGATCATTGGAACGGCACCAAGCTGGCCGGTATCCCCCGGGCCGCCTATCATTTCTATTATTTCTGCCGGCCTGCCACGGAGCAGGCGGCGTGGTTTATCCGCAACGTGCCGCGTGAAGCAGCGGCCCTGCCGCCCGTGCTCGACATGGAGTGGAACCCGCATTCGCCGACCTGCAAGCTCCGACCCGACCCGGAGACCGTACGCAAGGAAATGCGCACCTTCCTCTCGATCGTCGAGAAGCACTATGGCAAGAAGCCGATCATCTACACTTCCATCGACTTCTTCGAGGATAACGGCCTCGCGAGCTTCCGCGGTTACCCCTACTGGCTGCGCTCGGTCGCCGGCCATCCGACGCAAAGATACGGCGAGCACCCCTTCACCTTCTGGCAGTACACCGGCACCGGGGTGGTCCCCGGCATCAAGGGCAATTCGGACATCAACGTCTTCAACGGCAACGTCGGCACCTGGAAGAAGTGGCTGAGGGCCAACACGCATTAGCGGGTTGCCGTTCATACATTCGTGATCGTCGCAGGGCACGATTTCCTGCAAAGGCTTTATTGCAACCGCACAGCTTTGTGATAGGCGCTGCCGCAATGATGCGCTTTTGCCCGTTTTTGGCCATGCCGGTCGGGCAGGGAGCAGCAAATCGGTCGATCGCGAATTTGGAGAAGAGCAGATGGTCCTGCGGAAGAAGCTGTTTGCGGCGCTTGTCGCCCTTTGCGCGGCCGGCCCCGCCTTGGCGCAGGAGTGCGGCAACGACTTCGAGGTGTGGCGCCGCGGGGTGGTCGACGAGGCACGCCAGGCCGGCGTCGGCGAGAAGGGTCTTTCGGCCCTCGCCAACGCCTCGGTCGACCCAGAGGTGCTGAAGCGTGACCGGGCGCAAGGCGTCTTCTCGCAGACATTCATCGAATTCTCCGGCCGCATGATCAACGACTACCGGCTGAAGAACGGCGCTGCGAACCTGAAAAAACATGCCGACGTGTTTGAGCGGGCCGACAAGGAGTTCGGCGTGCAGGGGCCGGTGATCGCCGCCTTCTGGGCTCTGGAAACGGACTTCGGTGCGGTGCAGGGCAACTTCAACTCACTCAACGCGCTGGTGACGCTCGCCAGCGACTGCCGCCGCCCGGAGATATTCCGCCCCCAGCTTGTCCCGCTTCTCACGCTGATCGACCGGGGAGTGCTGCCGGCGGATGTGAAAGGCGCTTGGGCTGGTGAGGTAGGCCAGACCCAGCTCCTGCCCTCCGACTATCTTGCGCGCGGCGTCGATGGAGACGGCGACGGCATCGTCGATCTGCGCAACAGCGTGCCGGACGTCATCATGAGCACCGCGAGCAAGCTCCAGTCGCGCGGCTGGAAGCGGGACGAACCGTGGCTCCAGGAAGTCCGGGTGCCCGAGGAAATGCCCTGGGAAGAGACCGGCCGGACCAACAAGCTGCCTCTCGCGCAATGGGCGGGTTGGGGCGTGACCAACCGGGACGGCAGCCCGCTCGCCGACAACGGCCTGAAGGCCGGTCTGGTGCTGCCGATGGGCCGCAAGGGTCCCGCCTTCCTGGCCTACGACAATTACGACATCTACCTGCAGTGGAACCAGTCCGCGACCTATACGCTGACCGCTGCGCACCTGGCTTCCCGGCTGGCCGGCGACCCCGCCTTCGACCGGCGCAACCCGGAGGAAGGACTGGGGCTTGAAGGCATGAAGGTGCTGCAGCGCAAGCTCGTCGAGAAAGGTTACGATGTCGGCAAGGTCGACGGCATATTGGGCGTCAACACGCGCGAGGCCGTGCGCCAGGAACAGAAGCGCCTCGGCTTCCCAGTCGACGGCTGGCCGACACCGGCATTGCTGGCGAACATCTGAGCGAATAGCGAAGGAGGAACGGGACCGCGCTCCCAGGCGCAAGTCGCTTTCTTACCCTATTCGCTATTCGCCTACTCTGCCGCCATCGTTTCCAGGCTGGCGAAGCCTTGGGGCACGTCACCTTCTTCGAAGGGCGTGGTAATTTCGATGAAGGTATCGGGGTAGAAGCCGTTGAAACGGGTCCGAAGCGACAGCGAATAGGCCCCGATATGGCCGATCTCGATCCAGTCGCCGGTGTCCACCGTCTCGGGCAACCAGAACGGACGTGACAGGATATCGACGGAGTCGCAGGTCGCGCCGCAGACCTTGAACGGCACGATGTTGTTCTCATTGCCGTTGCGCGACCGGATCGCCGGATCAGGGATGAAGCGGGCGGGCAGCGTGATCTTGCCGGTCCAGCTGTCCGACAAGGACGCCCAGATGCCGTCATTGATGTAGAGGCGGCGCCCTTTTCTCAAGAGCACGCGGACGATCAATGAAAAGGCTCGCGCCACCACGACCCGTCCCGGCTCGGCGACGAGCGGAATGCCTTCGAACTGATACTCTTTCAGGTCGGCGCGCAACCGCGACATGATCTCTTCGAGCGACGGCATTTCCCGGTGCCGCCGGTTCGGATCATGCCCGTATTCGGCCGGGAATCCGCCACCGACATCCAGCCCTGCCAGTTTGAAGCTGATGCGGTTGCGGACCCAGTCTGCCGATGCGAGCGCACGTTCATAGGTGTCGGGATCCTGGATCTGGCTGCCGACATGAAAGCACAGGCCGACCTTGTGGCCGGCCCTGTTGAGGCGCTCCGCCAGTTCGACCGCGTAGGCAGGTCCGGCACCGAACTTCTTCGACAGTTCGTAGGCGGCCGAGCCCTTGGTCTGGATGCGGACGAAGACCGTCAGCGCGCCTGGATCGAGGTCGAGCGCACGCACCACTCGGCTGAGCTTCGTCACCTCGTCCTCGTGATCGACGGCGATGACGCGAACACCGTATTTCTCCAGCGCCAGCCGGATATCCGACTGCGCCTTCACGGGATGCATGTAAAGCATCTCGGCATCGGCCGAGACGGCTCGCACGGCGGCGAACTCGCCGGGCGATGCCACGTCGAAAGCGGTGACACCGGCCTCGACCAGCGTCCTCAAGACCAGTTCCTCGCCATTGGTCTTGACCGCATAGGCGGTCTTGCCGGGGAACATGGCCATGAAATTCCGGGCGTCGGCCTTCAGAACCTCCGGCCGAAAGCCATAGACGGGCTCGTCCGGACGGAGGGCGAGCGCGGCTTCCCGTGCATTTTCGAATCTCTGCATCGGCTATCCTCGCTAGAGCGCCGCATCCAATCGGACGCGCAAAGAATGCCCTTCCGTTGTGTCCTCGCATCGTGCTTTGCGAAAATCGCTTCCGATGTTCGAACCGATGGGCAGGCGCTGATAGATAGAGCAAGCGATCCGCCAAGGAAACGATTTCCGTTCCGGCATTCTGGCGGCGGATACGTCGGACAACGACGGAAATCGGGTGGTCACGAGCCCGCAGCCGGTCTACAGCTCACCGATACTTCGGGGGGGAAAACTCGCATGTCTGTGCTTCCCACGGCGCGGCCCGATGCCAACGGCATGTCGTTCAAGAATTGGGCAATGTTGATCCTGCTCGGCGCCGTCTGGGGCGGCTCCTTCTTCTTCGCCCGCATCGCCGTTGCCGAGATACAGCCACTCACGCTGGTTCTCTTCCGCGTCGCCCTCGCAGCTGCCGCATTGCACGTCTATCTCGCGATAACAGGCGTTTCACTCCGCAGCGCCCTGCCCTTGGCCGGCGGCTTCGTCCTTCTCGCGACGCTCAACAACGTCATCCCCTTCTCGCTGATCTTTGCCGGCCAGACACAGCTCGGCGCGGGACTTGCCTCGGTGCTCAACGCGACCACGCCGTTCTGGACCGCCTTGTTGGCCAACATGCTGACCGAGGACGAGAGGCTCACCTGGAACAAGATCGCCGGCATCCTGCTCGGCATGGCCGGCACGGCGCTGATGATCGGACCCGGCGTCGTCGCCGGACTGGGTGGACCAGTCTGGGCCAAGCTCGCCCTGATCGCCGCGGCCGTGTCCTATGCATTCGCGCTGATGGTGGCCAAGCGCCTCAGGGGCGTGGCCCCTGCCGTCCTCGCGACCGCGCAGTTGACGGCCTCCACCATCATCATGGTGCCGATCGTTCTGGCTGTGAACGGCACGCAAGGACTGTTCTCGGCCAGTGCGCCGGTATGGGTCGCGGTGGCCGCCCTGGCGCTGGTTTCCACTGCCTTCGCCTATATCCTGTACTTCAGGCTTGTCACCGACGCAGGGGCGACCAACGCCTCGCTCGTAACTTTGATCGTACCCGCCAGCGCCATTCTGCTAGGCGCCGGCTTCTTGGGCGAACGTCTCGAATCGTTCGAACTGGCGGGGATGGCCCTGATCGGTCTCGGCCTGGTTACGATCGACGGCAGGATGCTGCGGAGGCACAACGCGCCGTCTTTGGAATAAAATTTCTCCGCAGCCCCGAAATCGCCGTTTTTGCGTGAGAAAACAACGGCCATAGGCCGCAATGAGGACGGAATTTTCACAATCCTGCCGCATTGCAGCACATTTTGCGCTTGCCTGTTGCACAAAGTCCCCTAAATTCGCCCGGTACTCTGTAGAGGAGGATTTGGCATGGGACTGACACGGCCAATCAATGCGCTGATGATTTGTGCTGCGTTCGCTTTTATCGGAGCCCTGATAATGGGCGTTCTGCCGTAAGACCCTCTTCAATCTCAGGACAACCATTTTCAGAAGGCCGGATTGAAATCCGGCCTTCTCGCATTTTGGAACTTTCTCTTTCGACCATAGCTCGAACCGAGGCGCACTCGGCGAAAAGCCGCTTTGGCGATACCACGACCATCACCGAAGAAGCATAGAGCGGGAAGCTGTTCCCCGCCGGCTGCTCGTCTAGTCTATTCTGCCCGGCCTTTTCGAGACCTGCGGCGCCGGTGCCAAACATATGCGCCGAAGGCCGCTGCCGCAGGTATCCCCACGCCAGCGACCGGTCCCGGGGCCGCTCGCGCGATCTTCTTTGCCTGTCCTGGCGGCATGTCCGGTTTGGCTGCAAAACTCGGACCAGACATCAGGAGCACCATCGCACTTGCGGCAAGCAGGTGTTTGACCGGTACCATCGAGGTCTCCAATAGCTTGTGCTGTGGATACCCCTCCCCTTTGCTACACCATAGACCTCGGCGGCGGCAAAACTGAGTGAACAAAAGGCGTAACCGCCTCACCAATCGGGCGAGTATGTAGAGTTCGGGTCAAAAAAACCCGGCCCGGATTGGTGCTGCCGAGCCGGCAATTGAGGCGAACCACCAGGGTTGGGGGGTGGGTTCGGCGGCTCGCTGTCCAATCGTCCGTCTTTCCATTAGCGCTGTCAAATATAAAGCTTCACAGCCGGGACCAAAAACTCGGCGCTCAATTGAATTCGAACCTTTGGTTGGGAGCGGTACGACGAAGTGCCTCCAACCATTGCACTGGCCCCGGGACAGTATGGGTCATGGCCGATATTCGCTTCATCCTCAGCGTGGATGCAGAGATGATGAGGGCTTTGGACAAGCTTGGAGTGGAAGCCGGTATCGATTCCCGGAGGAAGGCTGCCCCCCCGAAAAAGAGGACGATCGCGCCTAAACTAAAACTAGGTTGCGCGAATTTAGATTCGCGCAACCTGCCTTAGTCTGTTGCTTCTTGTATGACGTTTACCCAAAACCGCTACACAGTTTTGTGCGACATGCATTAGCCTTCGCGCATCTTGGAACTCAGGCGGCGGCCGAAGTCGTGTTTTTTTCCGCCAGATCGCCGCGAATGCCGATCATGTGGCAGATCGCGAAGGCGAGGTCCGCCCGGTTCATCGTATAGAAGTGGAAGTCGTTGACCCCCCGTTCGACGAGATCCAGTACCTGCTCGGCCGCAACCGCGGCCGCGACGAGCGCGTGGGTCTGCGGGTCCTTGGCCAGTCCGTCGAAACGTTCGGCAAGCCAGTCCGGCACATGCGCGCCGGCGCGTGACGAAAAATTCTTGACCTGCGCGAAATTATGCACGGGCAGGATGCCCGGCACGATCGGGATGTATATGCCGGCACGCCGCACGCGCTCGACGAAACGTTCATAAAGATCGTTGTCGAAGAAGAACTGGGTTATGGCGCGCGTCGCGCCATTGTCCACCTTGCGCTTCAGCATCTCAATGTCGGTGGCGAAATCCGGGCTTTCAGGATGCTTCTCCGGATAGGCGGAAACGGAGATGTCATGGTTGCCGACCCGTTTCAACGCGCCGACCAGCTCGGCTCCGTTGGCATAGCCGCCCGGATAAGGTTGATAGGCCGTGCCGACACCGGCCGAAGGATCGCCGCGCAAGGCGACGAACCGCGTGACACCCATCGAGACGAACTCGCCGATCACCGCGTCTACGGCCTCCCTGTTCGCATCGACGCATGTCAGATGGGCCGCCGGCATCAATTGGGTCTCGTTGAGGATGCGCCGGACGGTCTTCAACGTGCGCTCGCGCGTCGAGCCTCCAGCGCCGTAGGTCACCGATACGAAATGCGGCTTCAGCGGCGCCAGACGGGTCACCGTCTCCCAAAGCCGGGCTTCCATCTCGTCCGACTTCGGCGGAAAGAACTCGAACGACACCCGTATCTTGTCGCCGATATCGGGGCGTCGGGAGAAACGGAACTGGTTCATCAAACGGTTTCCTTTTCCGGCAAGGCGTTGGCGGCGGGATCGGCAATCAGCATGCGGCGGTCGCGGCCGAGCCAGAGCTTCACTGTCAGCTTGGCCTCCGCGCCGCCCCGCGGCTCGAAATCCTGGCTCTCCTCGAGGTCGAGCCCAGCTTCCTCGAACCATTCGGCGATTTGCCGGTCGGAGAAGCCGAGGCGCTGATGCGCGTGCTCGTCGCGCAGGAATTCCAGCCCGTGCGGCGCGAAGTCGACGATGACGAGCCGCCCACCCGGCCGCAGGAGCTTGGCCGCCTCGCGGATCGCCTGCTGCGGGTCGTCGAGATAATGCAGTACCTGATGGATCGTCACGAGGTCGAACGCATCGCGCTCGACCGGCGGCGCATAGATGTCGCCGTGGCGGACCTGGGCGTTGGCAACGCCAGCCCTGTCGAGATTGGCGCGCGCGACGGCCAGCATCTCGCGCGACATGTCGATGCCAACGCCGCGCCGGTAAAGCGGCGAGAAAAGCTCCAACAACCGGCCTGTGCCCGTACCGAGGTCGAGCATGGCCTGGAAGGGCCGCCTGCCGACTACCTTCTTGAGAGCAGCCTCTACCGCTCCGTCCGGCACGTGCAGCGAGCGTATCTCGTCCCAGCTCGCCGCATTGGCGCTGAAATATTCCGCTGCCCGCTCCTGCCGACGCCGCTTGACCAGCGCGAGGCGCTCGAAATCCCTGGCGACCTGCGGGTCTCTGTCATCGATGCGCGACACGACGCCGTTGACGAACTCCCGCGCTGCGTCCGCGTCGGAAAGTCGGAAAAACGCCCAGGACCCCTCCTGGTAGCGGCCGATCAGCCCCGCATCGAGCAGCAGCTTCAGATGGCGCGAGACACGGGGCTGCGACTGATTGAGAATGTCGGTGAGATCCGAGACTGTGAGATCGCCGCGCGAAAGAAGGGCCAGGATCCGCAACCGACTGGATTCGGCAGCGGCCTTCAATGTATCAACCATAGTGTCGAGCGTGACGTGCCGTCCTGGTGCCATGCCGAACTCCAAAAAGATATAAAGATATCTTTATGTGAGACTCGCACTTTTGGCAATATGCCGATGTCGTTTACGGACAAGAAAATGACGCGTGTCAATGAGGAACCGATGTTCGCACCTCGCGAGGGCGAAGTCCGGCTGCGAGTGGATCCGGCCGGCCTCCCCGGCGACAGCCACGTCGTTTTCATCGGCCACGTACGCTCGCCCTGGACGAGCCGGGAGGACTGCCCCAAGAACATGGGGGCTGCGCGCGCCACGGGAAAGGCGGCAGCGGTCCAGATCGACGAAGCCTATCGGCCCGGCCTCGAAGGACTGGGACGCGCCAGTCACGTCGTCGTCCTTTCATGGCTCGAACACGCGCCGCGGGACTTGATCGTCCAGAAGCCTCGCCATGCCGCCGGCGCGAGCGGCGTCTTCGCCTTGCGCTCTCCTGCCCGCCCCAACCCGATCGGTCTGCATGTAGCGCGCCTGGTTTCGATCGACATTGCCTCGGGTGTCCTCGAGCTCGATGCGATCGACGCGCTGGACGGCACGCCTGTGATCGACCTGAAGCCCTATCTGCCGTCGGTCGACGCGCTGACAGATGCCACGCATCTCAAGGCCGGCTTATGAGCGCACCCACCAACCGCAGGCGCGCCATAGACAAGGCGATCACCGCCCTCCTCCCCATGGCGCCCTATGCCGACACGGAAAAGATCCGCGGCGATGCCGGCGCAGCGCATATGAAAACGCTGCCGGCGTCGATCGCTGTGTGGCTCGCGGCCATCGCCCATATCCGGCATGCCCATACCGACTACGAGAGCCTGCTTGCCGAGGGTTATGACAGGGACTCCGCGCGCTTCTTCGTCGTCGACCAGATCAACGACTGGCTGACGCGCTGGCGCGCGACCCGGCTGCTCGACCCCGACGATGATGCCTGACAAGTTCGGGTGAAGATTGAACGCCTGCAAGCA
>NZ_JBJHDO010000022.1:0-59405 GCF_050958605.1 Mesorhizobium sp. 1B3
GCTTGCGGGGAGAAGACCGCTTTCATCCCCACTTTCGCCAATCGTTCGCCTCTGGCGACTGGCGAAAACCCAAGCGGCCGTCGTCTCTCTCCCCGTTCTTCACGGGGAGAGATGTCCGGCAGGACAGTGAGGGGCCATTTCGCGACCTGGCCCAGAGATCGACGCCCTCGGTATCAGGAAGCCGGCTGCAACGCCGCTGCGTGGGTGACTGCGCGGGCGATCAACATGGCCCATTCCCCAGCTGCGGCACCGGAGGTCAGGTCGTTGCGGATCTCGATCTCCACGCAGGGCAGGTTGCGCGCCTCGCCATGCACGGGGATGGCGTAGTCGGTCTCGTCGCCGACGCTGTAGGGTTGGTTCTCGCCGACGTCGTAATGCGTGTTGGATCGCAGATAGTCGAGCACGGCATGCGAGAAATGGCGGTCGCGATTGAACAGGACGCCGATCTCCCACGGCCTCGCTACGCCCTTGAAGACAGGCGTGAAGGTGTGGATCGTGATCAGGAGCGTCTTTCGCCCCGCCCGGCGGCGCGCATCGAGCACCGAGGCGACATGGTCGTGGAACGGCCAAAAGATCTCCTTTTCCCGGCGCTCGCGATCTTCCCGGGTTAACCCGATATTGCCGGGGATGAAGGTCGTCTCGCTCATCTCCGGAATGAAGGTCGCCACGTCGGGGCGGCGGTTGCAGTCGCACACCAGCCGGGAATAGATTTGCATGAAGAGCGGCGCATCGAGCAGCCGCGAAAGCCCCAGAGAGATATCTCGCGCGCCGACGTCCCAGGCGATGTGTCGCAGAAGTTCGGATTCCGGCAGGCCGAGGTCTCCGAGAGCTCGGGGGATCTGCCGGCCGGCATGCTCGCAGACCAGCACGAAGTCGGACTTGCCGTCGGGATTGACAGCTTCGAGCGGTGGCGGCTCGCTCGGCTGAAGCAGTCGGGTCAAGATTTCTTCCATAGGCTTCGTGTGATTGAAATAGCGGCAGACTGGCGCAAACCATGCGGTCCGGCGCGAACCAAATCATACAAATTGCTCAAATTATGGCAAGATGTATCTAATGATTGACGCCGGACTCCCCGGTGGCTAACCTTCGCCAAAAAGGGAACACTCGTAGAGCGAATTTGCGTATTGGCGGAAGCGGCAATCATCGAAGGCCGGGATCTGACCCGGAAATTCGGCGGCCTTGCCGCTGTCTCGCATTGCAGCCTCACCCTCAACAAGGGCGATCTCAACGGCCTGATCGGCCCGAATGGCGCCGGCAAGACGACCGTCTTCAACCTGATGACCGGGGTGCTGGCACCAACCAGCGGCGACATTATCGTCGCGGGCGAGAACCTCACGGGACGTTCGCCCTGGCGCTTCGCCGCCGCCGGCATTGCGCGCACCTTCCAGAACATCCGGTTGTTCAATGATTTGAGCGTGACGGAGAACGTGATGTGCGGCGCCCATCGTCGTCATGGCGAAGGGCTCGTGGCATCCGTCCTGCGTAGCGGTCGCTTCCAGCGGTCCGAACGCGCGATTGCCGAGCGCGCCGAGGCGGCGCTCGAACTGGTCGGCCTGGCGCGTTTTCGCCATCACCGCGCCGGCGATCTCTCCTATGGGGACCAGCGCCGCGTGGAGATCGCGCGGGCGCTCGCCACCGAGCCTGTCGCTCTGATGCTCGACGAACCGGCCGCCGGTCTCAATCCGACGGAAACCGCGAGCCTCATCGACCTCGTCCGCCGGCTCAATGGCGAATTCGGGGTGACCATTCTGCTGGTCGAACACGATATGCGCCTGGTGATGGAGCTCTGCCGGCACATCCAGGTGCTCAATCGCGGCCAGACGATCGCTGTGGGAACAGCGGCCGAGATCCAGTCCCATCCGGCGGTCATCGAGGCTTATCTCGGCGTGCGGCGCAGAGGGCGTGATGCTTGAGCTGAGCAAGATCAGCGTCCGCCGCGGCGCGACCCAGGTGCTGCATGATGTGGATATCAGGGTTGGGGAAGGCGAGATCGTCGCGCTGATCGGAGCCAACGGCGCGGGGAAATCGACCACGCTCCTTACCATTTCGGGACTGCTGCGGCCGGTGACCGGTGTTATTCGCTGGCAGGCCGACGGCCGGGAACGCGCACTCAATCGCTTGTCGCCCGAGGCCATCGTGCGTGCCGGGGTGGTCCAGTGCCCCGAAGGCCGCCAGATCTTCGGCTCGCTCAGCGTAGCGGAAAACCTCGCCATGGGCGCCTATACGCGCACCGACCGGGCGGATGTCGCGAGAGACGTAGAGGAGGTCTACGCTCTCTTTCCCATCCTGGCGGAGCGCGCCCGCGTTGCCGGAGGTGCATTGTCGGGCGGCGAGCAGATGATGCTGGCCATCGGGCGCGCGCTGCTCGCCCGGCCGCGTATTCTCTTGCTCGACGAACCTTCGCTCGGCCTCGCGCCCAAGATGATCGAGCAGATATTCGATGTGATCGAAGATTTGCGCAGACGCGGCACGACCTGCCTGCTGATCGAGCAGAACGCGGCGGCGGCGCTCGATATCGCCGACCGCGCCTATGTGATGGAGAACGGCCGCATCGTGACGAGCGGCAGCGGGCGGGAGCTGGCCGCCGACGATGCGGTGCGTCGGGCATATCTCGGAGGCGCGGCATGAGCCAGTATGTGTTCCAGCAACTCGTCAACGGCCTCTCCCTCGGCAGCCTCTACGCGCTGGTCGCAATCGGTTTCTCGATGATCTACGGCATCGTGCGGTTGATCAATTTCGCCCATGGCGACCTGGTGATGGTCGGTGCCTATGCCGCGCTCGCCATGGTGCTGACCGGCGTGCCCTGGCCCGCCGTCGTGCTCTTGACCTTCCTTATCGGAGCGCTCGCCGGGATGAGCATCCAGACCGCCGTGTTCCGGCAATTGCGGGGAGCACCGCAGGTCACCGGATTCATCGCCACGCTCGCGGTGTCGGTCGTCATCCAGAACACGGCGCTGATGCTTGTCAGCGCCCAGCCCCGCACCTTCAATTTTCCTGCCTTCATGCGCCAACGCGTCAGTTTCGGCGACGTCAGCGCCGCCCTCACCGACGTGGTCATCATCGCCCTTTCCCTGGTTCTCATCCTGGCGCTGGCCTTCGTCGTCTACCGCACGCGCCTGGGCGTGGCGATGCGGGCGACGGCGGAAAACCTTACCGCCGCGCAGCTCATGGGCATATCGATCAACCGAACCATCCTCGCCGCCTTCGCCATCGGCAGCGGGCTGGCGGCGGTGGCCGGGGTCATGTGGGGCGGCAAGTTCGGCCAGATCGACCCGCTGCTCGGCTTCGCGCCGGGGCTGAAGGCTTTCATCGCCTGTGTGATCGGCGGCGTCGGGTCGATCGGGGGTGCTCTCGCCGGAGCCTATCTGCTCGGCATGGCGGAAGTGCTCTTCGTCGGCCTGTTGCCGCCGGAATATGCGCCCTATCGCGATACCTTCGTCTTTCTGCTTCTGATCCTCATCCTTCTTCTCAGACCGTCCGGACTGTTCGCAAGCCATGTCGAAGAGCGCGCCTGACCTTCATCCGGCCGGACCGCCCACGACGGGCGCGCTCGGCGTGCAGGCGCCCTGGCTCGTTCTGGCTGCGTTGCTGGCGGCCGGAGTGTTCGTCCTTCAGAACGCTGTCAGCGACTATGCGCTGACGCTCGCGGCGCTTCTCTGCCTCAACATCGCGCTTGCCGTCTCACTGACGCTCACCAACGGCCTGACTGGACTGTTCTCGCTCGGCCATCCCGCCTTCATGACCATCGGCGCCTATGTCTCGGCGGTGCTGACCTACCCGGTGGCGCGTAAGTCCTTCATGCTCCAGTCGCTGCCGGAACCCTTCGTCTCGATGCAACTGCCTTTCCTTGTCGGCCTTGGGGCCGCCGTCATGGTCGCCGGCGTCGCTGCTTTCCTCATCGGCGTGGTGGTGCTGCGGCTGAAAGGCCATTATCTCGCCGTCGCCACGCTCGGCTTCATCGTCATCGTGCAGGGTCTCGCCACCAATTGGCAGGGGCTGACCCGCGGCGGCTCCGGCCTCAACGGCATCCCGCGCTTCACGAACCTTTGGTGGTGCGCGGGGCTGATGGTCCTGACCTTTCTCATCGTCTGGCGAATCAAATTCTCTTCGCTCGGCCGTGCCATGCTGGCCGTGCGCGAGAACCAGCTCGCCGCCGAATGCACCGGCATCCGCAGCGCGCGGGTGAAGCTCGTCGCCTTCGTGCTCGGCGCCATTATCGCCGCGATCGCCGGGGCGATGATGGCGCATCTGATCACGGTGGTGACGCCGAAGAGTTACGGGATCGGGCTTGCCTTCAACCTCGTCGTCATGGTGGTGATCGGCGGCGCCGGCTCGATCAGCGGCGCCGTCCTTGCGGCGATCGCCATAACCGCCATTTCGGAGGGCATGCGCCCGTTGGAGGAAAGCCTCAACTTCTACGGCCTGAGCCAGGTGGTCGTCGCGCTGGCACTGATCGTCGCGCTGCTCTACCGGCCGGCCGGGCTTTTCGGCAGCGGCGAGCCTGGCTGGCTCAAACGCCTCTTGCGTTAGGAGACAAGATGAAACCGCGTCCCTCCGACATCTATCCCAGCCGCATCGTGCCGATCCGGGCTGAGCGGACCGCGCTGCTTGTCATCGACGCGCAGAACTGGGTCATGGACGAAGCCAGCCGCCAGCCGCGTCCGGAATTCTACGAGGACGCCCGCAACATCGTCATTCCGAACCTGCGGCGCCTCATCGAGCTTTGCCGGGAAAAACACCTCGAAGTCGTCTATACGGTGATGGAGAACCTGACCCGCGACGGGCGAGATCGCAGCCTTGATTACAAGCTGTCGAACTTCTTCATTCCCAAAGGCTCGTGGGATGCGAAGGTGATCGACGAGCTCGCCCCCGGCGAGGACGAGATGATCATCCCCAAGACCTCGTCCAGCCTGCTGAACTCTACGAATTTCGAGTATCTGATGCGCAATATCGGCATCGATACGATCATCGTGTCGGGTTTCCTCACGGACCAGTGCTGCGACCACACGATCCGCGACGGTGCCGACCGCGGCTTCCACATGATCGCTGTGTCCGACGGCTGCGCCACGGATACGCGCGAGCGCCATCGCGCCGCGCTCAACGCCTTCAAGGGCTATTGCCGTACTGAAACGACGGAAAGCCTGGTGGAGGCGATCAGGCGCGACAATCCGCGCTGAAGATCACCCCTAGGCGACGTCGGATGGGGCGTGATCAATAGGCATCCCGGTAGCGCTCGCAACGCTCCTCGTCGCTCAGTTCCGCCGTCAGCTCGATCTCGAAGCGCTTATGGGTGATGAAAGCCTGCTTCAACGTGCTGCCGATGATCGCGTCCAGATCGGAATCGGCCTCGAGGCGGTCCAGCGCCTCCGATAGGGTCAGCGGGAGGCGGCGGATGCCATGGGCGTCGAGGTGCCCCAGGTCGAAATTCTGCGGCGCGCCATCGAACACCTTGGCGCCATCCACTCCGGTGTCGAGGCCCCAAAGCCCTGCGGCGAGGATCGCCCCCAGCGCCAGGTAGGGGCTGGCGCTGGCATCCGCGGCCCGATACTCGAAATGGAACTGCTCGCGGATCTTGCTCGCGTCGAAAACCGGGCAGATGCGGATGCCGGCTTCGCGGTCGCGATAGCCGAGATTGTTGTAGGCGGCACTCCACCGGTTCGGCGTCAGGCGCAGACAGGAGATCGGGCTCGACGCAGTGAAGGCCAAATAAGTGTCCATCTTGGCGAGCATGCCGCCCAGGAAGCACGCCGCCGTTTTCGACAGGCCGTTCGGATGCGAGGGATCGTGATTGACGGGCTCGCCGGTCTTGAGGTCGAACAGGCTGAAATGGATATGGACGCCATTGCCGACGGCCGATGGCCGAAGGATGGGGCTGAAGCTGACGCTGTGACCGAGATGATGGGCGGCGGCGCGCGCAAGCTCGCGCACGGCGACGGCCGTGTCGGCGGCCTTCACGCCTTCATCAGGCCCGACGGTTATCTCATATTGCCGCGGTCCGTATTCGGGCATGAAGGTGTCGAGCTTCACGCCGGCTTCGCGCAACGCGCCGAGATAGGTTTCGGCGAACGCGCCCTGGCGCCGGAACGCATCGAGCGCATAGCTGGCATTGGTTTTTTCTTCGACGCCCGAATAGGCAAACTCATGCTCGAAGGCCGCCTTGACGCCGAGTCCATGCCGTTCGGCCAGCGCCTGGATCGCGCGGCGGAGGAAGCTGCGCGGGCAGACTTCCCAATCGCGGCCGTCGAGGTGGCAGATGTCGCCCATCACGAAATGGGTGGCCGCACCGGTCTCATCCAGTTCGACGCGCACCTCCGTCTCCGGCGCGGGTCGCAGGAAAAGATCGCCGAACGGCCCCCAGGGCGAGGGCGCTATCGCGCCAAGCGCGGTGATCATCGAATTGGTCGGTGTCCAGCCGATCCCCTTCTTCATCCGCTCGGCATGATCGCAGGCCGGGAAGCCTTTGCCGCGCACCTGGCCGGCAAGGTCGCTCGTGCAGATCATGACGATCTCTTCACGTGTCATTCGTTATGGTTCCCTTTTTATGCCTGCGGGTCTTGTGAGTTCGGCCTTCCCGCAAAGCCTCGAGCGTCACCATGCGCTCCTTGCCGCTCGTTCCGCTTTTCTGGACGATGAGGCCGAGCAGGGCCTCGGCCACGGCGCTGCCGACCGAGACCATGTCGAAGGCCGAGACGGAGGTGACGGGAAAGGTGATGACGTGGCGCGCTACCCGCGTCGCCGGCGATAGCCACGGATCGGTGAAGACGACGACCGTTGCCCCCTGCAGCGCGGCCAGTCGGGCGAATTCGACGACATCAGGCTGGTAGCGACGCACGTCGAAGACGACGAGGACGCTGTTGCGGTTGATGTCGAGCAACTGCTGGGTCCATCGCTGGGTCTGGCCGGCGACCGGATGGACTTTGGGCCGGACAGTGACGAGGAGGTCGGCAAAATAGCTCGCGATGTGACCGGAATAGCGACCACCGATGACATGGATGTCGCGGCGTCCATCGGCAAGCAGGGCCGCGACCGCGTCGAAGGCGCCGCGATCGAGCGTCTCGCGCATGCCGGCCATATGGTCGGCAAGCTGGCCGAAATAGCGGTCGATATAATCGCCGCCTGCGGC
This sequence comes from Mesorhizobium sp. 1B3, assembly GCF_050958605.1. Lineage (NCBI taxonomy): Bacteria > Pseudomonadati > Pseudomonadota > Alphaproteobacteria > Hyphomicrobiales > Phyllobacteriaceae > Mesorhizobium > Mesorhizobium sp. 1B3. The sequence goes on from NZ_JBJHDO010000022.1 coordinate 7,124, forward strand.
TCGTCGGGTTTCGATCCGTTTCAGCGGCGATTGCAGGCGTGTTTCGAGATGGTCCTTCAAAGCGCCCTGGAACTGGGCGTAGACGGGGAATCCCAGCCGTTTGACCAAGCGAAGCACTGTCGCCGTGCTCACGCCGCTCTGCTCGGCGAATTCGGCAACCGTGGTCAGGCCCGCCAGCGGGAAATTCGCCAGGAGATGACGGGCGGCGCGCGCTTCGCGATGGCCGAGCGAGGGCAGTTCCTGCTTCAGTCGAGCCAACAGGTCGGCGGCGGCTTCCGGCGTGTTCTCGTCGGCGAAGGTGGTCATTCGGCGCTCCGTTGCGTCTGTATCAAATCAGACAAAGTTGCGAGTTCAAAGCGAAATGTATGTTTCGATTGACACGCGCCCGCGATATCGACAAAGTTTGCGATGGCGGCGCCCGGGCCTGCTTCACGGGTCACGGGCGCCCCGGATGTCCCGGCCTCACGGTCATGGCATCAAGGCCATAACAAGGGGAACCAAGATGAAGAGAATCCTGGCGGCCGCAGCTTTGGCGGCGGCGTTTGCAACCGGCGCCTTGGCGCAGGAAACCATCAAGATCGGTGCGCTCTACAATCTCACTGGCGGCATGTCCTCACTGGACGGACCGTCGCTTTCCGGTGCGCAGCTTGCCGTGAAGCAGATCAACGCGGCCGGCGGCCTGCTCGGCAAGCAGGTCGAGCTGATCGCGCCGGACGGCAAGACCGATCAGCAGGAAACGGCGAAGGCCGCCCAGCGCGTGCTTTCCGAGGGTGTCGTAGCCGGAATCGGCCAGTCCGACACGACCTTCGTCATGGCCGGCGCGCCGCTGTTCCAGGAAAAAGGCATCCCCTTCGTCACTTCGGGCGCGACGCATCCGAAGCTGCCGGAATGGGTCGGCGACTATATGTTCATGACGCCGTTCGGCGACGACGACCAGTCCTATGCAATCGCCGACTACGCCTACGACACGCTCGGCTACCGCAAGGTTGTGGTGTGGACCGATAATTCCATGGACTTCACCAAGGCGCTTTCGACCTTCTTCACCGAGCGCTTCAAGGCCAAGGGCGGCGAGGTGGTCGCCAATGACAGCTTCATGATGGGCGATACGGATTTCTCCGCCCAGATCGCGCGCCTGGCCGCTGTCGATCCCGCCCCGGACGCGGTGTTCATCTCGGCCATTCCCTCGGAGGCCGGCATCAGCGTACGCCAGATCCGCGAAGCCGGGCTGAAGCTGCCGGTTCTCTCCGGCGATGGTTTCGACACGCCGCTGGTCGCTTCGGTGCCGGGACCGGAAATGGCCAACGACATCTATTTCTCCACCCACACCTATCTCGCCGACGACCGGCCGGAAGTGAAGAAGTTCATCGACGACTACACAGCCGAATACGGCCGGGCGCCGGAAAACGCCTTCGCACCGCTCGGCTATGACGCGATGAACCTCGTCGCCGACGCCATCCGTCGCGCCAACTCCGCCGAGCCCGCCAAGATCCGCGATGCCCTGGCGGCCACGCGCGATTTTCCGGCCGTGACGGGCGCGATCAGCTACACCCGCAAGTCGATGGTTCCGCCGAAGCCCGTGTCGATCGTTAGCGTCAAGGGCGGGGAGTTCAAAGTGGAGCATATCTGGCGGCCGGTCACCGAATAGCGGACGTTATCCAGGGTGCCTCAGTCGCCGGCATGGCGGCCCATCAGGGCCGCGCCTTAGAGGCAGGAGCACCCGGCCCTGCCTGGCGAGGTCGAGAACGGCTTTCCAATCCGCCGGCACGGCGGGCAGTCCACGGTTTACCGTGGACTGGGTCCACTCCGTTACATTGGGCAAACCCACCAAGGGTGCAGAACGAAGTGGTCGCATCGTTACCAGCACCATCCCTGCATTCTACAAAGATGGATGAATATTGTTGTCGAGGAGCGAGCGAAGCGAGCCTCGAAGGACGAACCGAACTCTCAGCCCTGTGCCGTCAGTATCTCTTCGGCCACGGCGCGCTCCTCGTCGGTGGGGATGACCAGGACCTCGACTGCGGAGCCGGGCGCGCCGATGGATGTCTCGCCGGCGCGGTTTCGTTCGGGATCGATGGTGACGCCCAGCCAAGCCGCCGCCGCGCCGATCCTCTCACGGACTTCCGGCGCGTTCTCGCCGATGCCGGCAGTGAAGACCAGCGTGTCCAATCCACCTAGTGCCGCAGCAAGCGAGCCGATCTCGCGACCCGCCCGGTAGACGAAGAGATCGACCGCCTCCCTGGCGGCCGGATCATGGCTGGAAAGCAGAGTTCGCATGTCGCCGGAAATGCCGGAAACCCCGAGCAGGCCGGAATGCCGGTAGAGGAGATCGGTGATCTCGGCCGCCGACATCTTCCGCTCCTCCAGCAGATGAAGGATGGCGCCGGGGTCGATGGCGCCGGAACGCGTGCTCATCACCAGCCCGTCGAGCGGGGAAAAGCCCATTGTCGTGGCAACGCTCTTGCCGTCCCTGATCGCGCAGAGGCTGGCGCCGCTGCCGAGATGGGCGACAATGGCGCGGCCGCCCGCCTCGTCCCGGTCACGATCGCGGAGCCGCCCGGCGATATAGCTGAAGGAGAGCCCATGGAAGCCGTAGGAAATGAGGCCGGCCTCGGTCAACTCGCGCGGCAAGCCGTAAAGGGTCGCGATGCGCGGCCGCATCGCGTGGAAAGCCGTGTCGAAGCAACCGTATTGATCGGCGTCGGGAAAGAGGGCGGTCGCTTCCTCGACAATCTCCAGATTGACGGGCTGGTGAAGGGGGGCGAGCGGGACCAGCCGGCGCAGTGCAGCCAAGGTGGACTCGTCCAGCAAGGTAGCGCCGGTGAAGTCGCGCCCGCCATGGACTATGCGGTGGCCGACGGACCGAACACGGGCAAAATAGTCATGCGCCCGGATTTCCTCGACCACTCGTCCGACTGCCGCCCTTACATCGAGAGGACCATCAGCGAGCGTCCGCTCGATTTTTCCGGTCCCAGCGGACCAGACCTTCATGGAGGGTTTGTCGGGCAAGGAGGACACGCCGCCCTTGGCCAACAGGGGAAGCTGGTGACGCCGTTCGAAAACGGCAAATTTCAAGCTGGAAGACCCGGCGTTGAGGACGAGGATTGCGTCGGTCATGGCGCGTGACCAGCAGCGCGTGACCTGTCCCCCTCACCCGGCCTCCACTTTCCTGCACTGTTGCTTGGCGGCCAATCTGTGCGGATGAGCATGGCGCGTACGACAGGTCCCCCTCTCCGTCTCGGCTTCGCCGAGCCACCTCTCCCCCACTGTCGTGAGGGAGAGGAACCGCCGGCCGCATGCTCGACGCCTTTCCTCTTCCCCACGAAGTGGGGGAGAGGTGGCTCGGCGAAGCCGAGACGGAGAGAGGGACCTGCCAAACAATGAGGAAAGACATTTCCAGATGTGTGACTGTCGTAGCCCGGAAAGTGAATCACTCGGCCGGGCTCCATTGCCACTCCCTGACCTCCGGCATGTCCTGGCCGTGGGCGCGGATATAGTCGTGATGCTCGGCCAGCTTCGCCTCCATCAGCGCCTTCAACCTGGCGCCGGGCTCGCCGGCCTGGCCGGGCAGCCGTTCGAGCGCGCCGATGACGAGATGGAACCGGTCGAGCTCGTTGAGCACGGTCATGTCGAACGGCGTTGTGGTCGTGCCTTCCTCCTTGTAGCCGCGTACGTGGATGTTGTGGTGGTTGGTGCGGCGATAGCTCAGCCGGTGGATGGTCCAGGGATAGCCGTGATAGGCGAAGATGACGGGTTTGTCCGCCGTGAACAGCGCGTCGAAATCCTTGTCGGGCAGGCCGTGCGGATGCACGTCTTCCGGCTGCAGCGTCATGAGGTCGACGACGTTGACGACGCGGATCCTCAGTTCCGGCAGATGCTCGCGCAGGATCGTGACGGCGGCGAGCGTTTCCTGCGTCGGCACGTCGCCGGCGCAGGCCATCACCAGGTCGGGATTTTCGGATCCGCGCGGGCAGGCCCAGTCCCAGACGCCGATGCCCGTCTCGCAATGGGCGCGGGCGGCCTCCGCCGACAACCACTGCCATGAGGGCGCCTTGCCCGCCACAATGATGTTGATGCGGTCCCAGGTGCGCAGCACGTGGTCGGTCACGCAAAGCAGCGTGTTGGCGTCCGGTGGCAGGTACACGCGCACGATATCCGCCTTCTTGTTGAGCGCCACGTCGACGAAGCCGGGATCCTGGTGACTGAAGCCGTTGTGGTCCTGCTGCCAGACATGGCTCGTCAGCAGGTAGTTGAGTGACGAAATCGGCTGGCGCCAGGGGATCTCGCGGCTGGCGTCGAGCCATTTCGCATGCTGGTTGAACATGGAATCGACGATGTGGATGAAGGCCTCGTAGCAGGAAAAGAGCCCGTGGCGGCCGGTCAGCAGATAGCCCTCGAGCCAGCCCTGGCAGGTGTGCTCGGAGAGGATCTCAAGCACCCGCCCTTCGCGCCCGAGATGCACGTCCTCCGGCAGGATCTTCTCCATCCAGGCGCGTTCCGTCACCTCGAAGACGTCCTGCAATCGGTTGGAGGCGGTCTCGTCCGGGCCGACGATGCGGAAATTCCGCTGCGCCTGGTTAGCCCGCATCACTTCGCGCAGGAACGAGCCCATCACCCGCGTCGCTTCCGCCTTCACCGCGCCAGGCCGAGGCACGTCGATCGCCTGCTGGGTGAAATCGGGCATTTCGAGCGGCTTGCGCAGCAGGCCGCCATTGGCGTGCGGGTTGGCACTCATGCGGCGCGGGCCGACAGGCGTCGTGTCCCGGATCAGGGCGATCGGGGCTCCCGTTTTGTCGAAGAGTTCTTCGGGCCGATAGCTCTTCAGCCACTTCTCCAGCAGCTTCAGATGTTCGGGGTTCTCGGCGAGGCCGGAGAGCGGCACCTGGTGCGCGCGCCAGAAACCTTCCGTCTTCAGCCCGTCGACCTCCTTCGGGCCTGTCCAGCCTTTGGGGCTGCGAAACACGATCATCGGCCAGCACGGGCGCGCGATGTCGCCGCTGTTGCGGGCGGTTTCCTGGATGTCGCGTATTTGCTGCATCGCCTCGTCGAGCACGGTGGCCATGCGCTCGTGCATGGCGGCGGGATCGTCGCCTTCGACGAAGAGCGGCGTATAGCCGTAGCCGACGAACAGCGCGCGCAGCTCGTTTTCGGGAATGCGTGCCAAGAGCGTCGGGTTGGCGATCTTGTAGCCGTTGAGATGGAGGATCGGCAGCACCGCGCCGTCGCGTTCCGGGTTCAGGAACTTGGTCGAATTCCAAGCCGTGGCGAGCGGGCCGGTCTCGGCTTCGCCGTCGCCGACGACGCAGGCGACGACCAGACCGGGATTGTCGAAGGCCGCGCCGAAAGCGTGGGAGAGGGCATAACCCAGCTCGCCGCCCTCATGAATGGATCCCGGCACCTCGGGCGCCACATGGCTCGGTATGCCGCCCGGGAAAGAGAATTGCCGGAACAGCTTACGCATGCCGGCCTCGTCCAGCGACACCTCGGGATTAAGCTCGCTGTAGGTGCCTTCGAGCCAGGTGTTGGCCACCATGGCCGGCCCGCCATGGCCGGGTCCGCAGACATAGATGACGTTGGCGCCCTGCTTGCGGATCACGCGGTTGAGATGGGCATAGATGAAGTTGAGGCCGGGCGAGGTGCCCCAATGGCCCAGCAGCCTGGGCTTTACGTGCTCCAGCCGCAACGGCTCGCGCAGCAGCGCATTCTCGAGTAGATAGATCTGGCCGACGGTGAGGTAGTTCGCTGCCCGCCAATAGGCATCGATGTTCTTCAGTTCCGCCGGAGACAGCGTCGCCTGGGATGATGACGATGGGTGTGGGGTCATGGGCTTTCCTCAACGTTCAGAGGCCGTTCCCGACTCGCTCGGAGCCAAAGCGTCGGCCGTCTCGTCGGCCGCGACCGGGTCAGGATCGCATAGCGTGGCCGCTACGTCGACAGGCCAGCGTTCCGCATGGGATCAAACGCGCGGGTCAAACGATCGCTCCCTCGTGGCCAGAGGGACAGGCGGCCAAAGGCCCGGTGCAGTGTAGCCGGCATATTCCGGCGCCGGTCTTGCGCTGGATCAAATCGGTGCGATCCGCGATGTGGGATTGTTAGAGATGCGGGGTATCGGGCGTCTTCTCCCTGTTTCTTCACAGGCGAAGGCGGGGAGAAGATGCGCGCCCTATCGCTTTGTTCTGGCGGTATCCGTTCGACGCCAGCGATTCCGTTTTGACAGCAAAAAGCTCCTAGGCGGAATGCACGTGGCGCTTGCCGGCATGGCCGAGCCGGCTCGACAGATCGGCGCCCGCGTCGAGCAGGCTGCGCAGGTAACGCGCATGGTTCCTGAGCCCATCCTCCTTCGGCGCGACGAGGCAGAGCGTCGCGATGCAAACCTGGTCCGCTTGGTAGACCGGGGCGGCGAAGCAATGCGTGAAGGTCTCGACGATACTGTTGAAGGTGAAGTAGCCGTCCTCCTTGGCCTTTCGGACTTCGGCGATGAAGACGGCCGGATCGAGCCAGTGCCCATTCGGCAGGCGGAAATCCTCGGGGGGGATGAAGTCGAGGATCTCGGCGTCGCTCATATGGCCGACGAGTAGCCGGCCAGATGCCGTCCATGGGATCGGGACGGGATCACCGACATTGGAGGAGATGCGGAAAGGACGGATGCCTTCCTTCATCTGCGCGACCGTGTATTTGTTGCCTTCGAGCAGGCACATCTGCGAGGTTTCGCGCGTCTCCTCGGCGATCTTGGCGAGCAGCTTGTCGCATTCGCGCATCAGGTCGAACTGTTCGGCATAGGCCGTGCCGAGAAAGTAGAGTTTGCGACCGAGGAAGACCCGGCCGTCGTCGCCTCGATATTCGAGCACGCCCTGGCGCATCATCAGGTTGACCAACTCGTAGACCGAGGAGCGCGGCGCGCCGATCGCCTGGGCGATCTCGTTCGGCCGCACCGGCTGACGCTTGATCCGCAGGAAGTCGAGGATTTCGAAGGCTCGGTCGAGCCCCCGCGCCCGCCTGTTGATCATCTCCGCCGAAACATCGTCCATTCGCCGCTCCTCCGGGCCCGCGTCTTTGCTGCGCGCCGCTTATCGCCCGGCCTTATACGCCACGCAATCGATCTCGACCTTGCAATCGACCATCATGCTCGACTGGACGCAAGCACGGGCCGGCGGGTTGGCGCCGAAATATTCCGCATAGACCCCGTTGAAGCTCCAGAAATCCCGGGGATCGTCCAGCCAGACGCCGACGCGCACCACGTCCTCCAGGCCGTAACCGGCCTCATGCAGAATGGCGACGAGATTTTCGATCGCCTTGCGGGTCTGGGGAATGATGCCGCCATCGACGATCTCGCCGTTTTCCATGGCGACCTGGCCCGACACATAGAGCCAGCCATCCGCCTCGACGGCCCGCGCAAAGGGCAAGCCCTGTTTTCCCGCGCCCGTCTCTCCGGTGCCGTAACGCTTGATGGTCATTTCGTTCTCCAAAATCTCTTTAGTTGAAGGTTGAAGTCTTGAGGAATTCGGCAAGCCGCTCCGTGCGCGGCTTGTGGAACATCTCGCGCGGATTGCCCTCCTCGCCGATGCGGCCCTGGTTCATGAAGATGACCCGGGAAGAAACCTCATAGGCGAAACGCATCTCATGGGTGACGAGCAGCATGCTCATGCCGTCCCCGGCGAGATCCTTGATGACCTGGAGCACCTCGTTGACCAATTCGGGATCAAGCGCCGAGGTCACCTCGTCGAAGAGCATCAGCTTGGGGTTCATGGCGATGGCGCGGGCGATCGCGACACGCTGCTGCTGGCCGCCGGAGAGCTGGCCGGGATAACGGTCGGCGCGCTCGCGAAGGCCCACCCGGTCGAGCCATCTCTCGGCAATGGCGCGAGCCTCCTCCCGGCTCATCTTCTTGACCTTGACCAAGCCCAGCATGACGTTCTTCGCGGCGGTCATATGAGGGAAGAGATTGAACTGCTGAAAGGCCATGCCGGTCATGGCGCGCTGCCGGGCGATTTCGGATTCCTTCTTGCGGCGCCGCGCGCCGCCTATAGTTTCGTAGCCGATCTCCTCGCCGTCGATGCGGATCGAGCCGTCCTGGAACTCCTCAAGCATGTTGATGCAGCGCAGCAGGGTGGTCTTGCCCGAGCCGCTGGAGCCGATGATGCTGATCACCTCGCCCTGGCGCATGGTGCAGTCGACGCCCTTGAGGACTTCGACGGGGCCATATTGCTTGTGCAGGTTTCGGATTTCGAGAAGATTGCCGGCCATTGGTTCGGACTCACGAGGGGATGGACGTCTTGCGCTCGACGTATCGGCCGAAGCGCTCGATGCCATAATTGACGACGAAATAGAGCAGCCCCGCGAAGAAGTAGAATTCGAGGCTGAGGAAGGTGCGGGAGATGAGCTCCTGGGTGCGCAGTAGCAGTTCTGCGACGCCGATGATGGAAAGAAGCGTCGAGGCCTTGACCATTTCGGCCGCCGTGTTGACCCAGGCCGGCAACGCCTGGCGAAGCGCCTGCGGCCCCAGCACATAGGCGAAGGTCTGGGGGAAGGTGAGGCCTATGGCCTTGGCGGCCTCGGTCTGGCCCTGGGGAATGGCCTGGAGCGTGCCGCGCACGATTTCGCCGACATGCGAGCTGCAGAAGACGGCGAGCGCCAGCACGCCGGCCTGGAAGGGCCCGAGATCGAGGCCCACCGTGCTGAGCACGTAATAGCTCGCGAGCACCAGCACGAGGACCGGCGTGCCGCGGATGAAATCGGTATAGCCGCGCACCAGCCAGCGCAGCGGCTTCGCACCGTAGGTCAGCGCGAGCCCCACGCCGACGCCCAGCACCGTGCCGACGCAGATGGCAAGGAGGGAGATCGAGACCGTCACGCCGATGCCCTTGAGGATCGGAATGCGCGCCAGCCACACCTGGTCGAGAAAGCCCAAGATGTCCATGGCATTCACCGCGGAATGGAGATGCGCCGCTCGACCATGCGCATCAGCGCGGCGAGCAGCGAGCAGGTGGCGACGTAGAGGCAGCTCGCGACGATCCAGGTCTCGACGACGCGGAAGGTCTCGACGTTGATCTTGCGCGCCTCGTAGGTGAGTTCCGGCACTGCGATCGCGGCGGCGAGCGACGTATCCTTGAACAGCGAGATCAGCGTGCTGGAAAGCGGGGGCAGCACGTTGCGGATCATCAGCGGCATCACGATGGATGTGCGGATCTGCATCGGCTTCAGGCCGATCGCGAGACCGGCTTCATGCAGGCCGCGCGGCACCGAGAGAAGCCCGCCGCGAAATACTTCGGCGAGATAGGCGCCGGAATACACGGCGAGGGTCGTGACGAAACTTTCGATCTTTCCGAGCCTGAGGCCCAACTGAGGCAGGGCAAAGAAGGTGAAAAGCACCAGCACCAGGATGGGCGTGTTGCGGATGATCGTGACATAGATGCCGGCGATGCGACGCACCACACCCGACTTTGATGTCAGGCCGAAGGCGGTGACGAGGCCGATCACGCAGCCGATGAGGATCGCGATGAAGGCCAGCCCGAGGCTGAGCGCCAGTCCCTGGAGCAACTGGTCGAAATTGCGCCAGACCGCCGAGAAATTGAGAGTGTAGCCCATGCCGGAATCCCGCGTGGCGACGCTGCCGGTTCGCGACAGCGTCGCCCGAACTGCTTACTTGTACTCGACCGGGAAGCCGATCTGCGGCGGAGCGAGCTCCTTGCCGAACCAGGTCTTGAAAGAGTTGGCGTAGAAGTCGAATTCGACACCGGTCATCGCCTCGTGAAGGGCGGTGTTGACGAAATTCAGCCAGTCCTGATCCCCACGCTTGACGCCGCAGGCATAGGTCTGCGGATTCCAGCCATAGCCGGCGTCCTTGTAGCGGTCGGGGTTCTGCTTCATGTACCAGGCAAGCGACGACTGGTCGGTGGCGACCGCATCGGCGCGGCCGGATTCCAGGGCCTGGTAGATCAGGTCCACCGATTCGTACTGGTCGACCTGGGCTTCCGGCAGGGCGGCATGCACCATCGTTTCGGCATAGACGTTCTGCAGCACCGAGATGGTGACGCCGGAACCTGCCTCCTTGAGCGCCGCGTAATCGGCATAGTTGCTATCGGCCTTGAGCATCAGCCCCACACCTTCGCGGTAATAAGGAATGGTGAAGGCGATCTGCTGGGCGCGTTCTCCGGTCACCGTCATGAACTGGCACGTCATGTCGACCTTGTTGGTCGTGATGTTCGGGATACGGGCATCCGACGACTGGTTGACGAACTCGATCTTGTCGGGATCGCCGAACAACGCCTTGGCGACGATACGGCCCATGTCGATGTCGAAGCCCTGGAGCTTGTCGTCGGCGCTCTTGAAATGCCACGGCGCGTTGGTGCTGCCGGTCCCCATGATGAGATGGCCGCGAGCGAGCACCTCATCCAACTTGCTTTGCGCATCCTGCGCGCTTGCCGGCGCGGCGCCGAGCAGCGCGAGCGCGGCGACCATGGTGCTGATCCTCATCGGCGTAATCCTTCCTGTAAGGGATCCCCTCAATGTCCGCTATATTAGACACAAGTCTTGAATAGCGGATTGACGTATCAAACGGCTCGCGCCATAGATTGTCAAGGGCGTTCGCCGATGCCCAAGGGAATGGGAGACACCGGAACATGCTGCCTGAGATCCAAACACCCGCCGTGCTCGTCGATATCGGCGTGGCGGAAAGCAACATTCGTCGTTTCCAGGACTATGCCGACAGCCACGGATTGAAGGTCCGGCCCCATATCAAGACCCACAAGCTGCCGGCACTGGCCGAGATGCAGCTCGACGCGGGCGCCGTCGGCATCACCTGCCAGAAGGTCTCCGAAGCCGAGGCAATGGTGGCCGGCAGCGGGCGGCTTCGGGATGTGCTCATCACCTACAACATATTGGGCGAGGACAAGATCGATGCGTTGCGTGCCCTGGCGCAGCGGACGAAGCTCTCCGTAGTGGCCGACAACGCCGTGATCGTCGACGGCCTGTCCGCGGGCTTTACGACGGCGGACGAGCCGCTCACCGTGCTGGTCGAGTGCAACACCGGTGCCGACCGCTGTGGCGTGGAGACACCAGCGGCGGCGGCCGAACTCGCGGCCCGCATTGCCGCGTCGTCGGGACTGCTCTTCGGCGGGCTGATGACCTACCCGCCGGTCGGCGGCGCCGAGCGCGCCCAGGCCTTCCTCGGCGAGGCAAAAGCCCTCATCGAAGCGAAGGGCATCGCCGTTCCCGTTATTTCCTCGGGTGGTTCACCCGACATGATGAAGGCACACCAGGTTCCCGTCGTCACGGAGCACCGGCCCGGCACCTACATCTACAACGATCGGTCGCTGGTGGCGCGCGGCGTGTGCGGCTGGGAGGATTGCGCGCTCACCGTGCTGGCGACGGTGGTTTCCGTGCCGGCCCCCAATCGCGCGATCATCGATGCCGGCAGCAAGGTGCTGACGTCGGACCTGCTCGGCCTCACCGGCCATGGCCACGTGCTCGGCCGGCCCGATATTACGATCGATCAATTGTCGGAGGAACATGGGCGGCTGGTCGGCGACGGCGATATCGGCCTGACCGTGGGCCAGCGCCTGCGCATAGTTCCCAATCACGCATGCGTGGTGACCAATATGGTGGATGCGGTGCAGATCGTGCGCGACGGCAGCTTCGTCGCGACCTGGCCGGTCGCCGCGCGAGGGAAGGTGATCTGACGGGATCAGCTTCTGAGAGCCGGAGCGCCCTTCTGGGCTGGCGCGATGCGTTTCCGGTCATCGGAACGTCGCCCGAAGTCATGCTGGCGGCGGCCGATCTCTCGACTGACCATCCGCCGCTGCGCAGGCGGGTTGCCGATTGCTCCTTTCCGAAGACCTTCAGGACGGCTTCACCTGGGGCGGCGTGACGGTCGTCAATCCGTTTGCGTCACCACGCCACACGGTGCTGGAGGCATTGCTGGGAAGCGGCGCCAACTAACCTGAGGCGCATTTTGCGTGACTTGGTGTTCTTCACCAGCCGAGGGCGAGGCCGTCCTTGCGCGGGTCCGAGCCGCCGACCAGGAAACCGCTCCGTTCATCGATGACGATGACCTGCCCGCCACCATGCGGCTTGGCCGTCGGACGCAGGGCGTGGCCCTTGTTCGTCAGCGACGCGCGGACCTCGTCGGAAATGCCGGCCTCGGCTTCCAGCACGCCGTCCTCGCCCCAGAAAAGGCGGGGATGATCGAGCGCCTGCTGCGGGTCCATGCCGTGGTCGGCGAGGTTTGAGAAGACATGGGCATGCCCCATCGGCTGATAGGCGCCGCCCATCACCCCGAAGGAGACCGCCGGACGGCCGTTCTTCATGGCCATGGCCGGAATGATCGTATGCATGGGCCGCTTGCCCGGCCCATATTCGTTGGGGTGGCCTTCCCCGAGCGTGAAGCAGGCACCGCGATTCTGCAGCGCGATCGCCGATTTCGGGGTCACGATGCGCGACCCGAAACTGTCATAGACAGAGTTGATGAAGGACACGGCGCGGCGGTCGCGATCGACCACAGTGAGGTAGACCGTGTCGGATGCCGGCACCTTTGGGAGCGTGGTGTCGGGATTTCGCCTGGCTGGGTCGAAGCGCTCGGCAAGCAAGGCCGTGTAGTGGCGCGACAATAGGGTGGCCGGCGAGAGCGTCATCGCCCGGGGGTCGGCCACCATATGATCGCGGACGGAATAGGCCAGCCGGGCAGCTTCGATCTGCAGGTGGTAGCGTTCAGGGCTGTCGGGACCGAGGCCGCCCGCGCCGAGCCGATCCAACAGATTGAGCAGGATGAGCGCGGTGATGCCCTGCCCGTTGGGCGGAATCTCGAGGATGTCGTAACCGGCATAGGGAGTGGAGATGAGCTCGACCCACTCTGCGGTGGCGCCGGCGAGGTCGTCTTCGCTCAAGGTTCCGCCCTTGGCGCGTACCGTCGAAGCGATCTCGGCCGCGATCTCGCCTTCGTAAAAGGCGCCGGCGCCCTCCCTGGCGATACGACGCAAGGTGGCGGCAAGCGCGGGCATCCTGTGCCGAGAGCCCAGCGCCGGTGCCTTGCCGTCGACGAGATAGTGGCGAGCGGCCCCTTCATCCCCGGCGAGTTCCGATGCCTGGCCGGCCCAATCCGCCGCGACGCGGGCGTGGATTGCATAGCCTTCTTCCGCGTAGCGGATCGCATCGGCGAACAACCTCTCGAAGGGCAGCGCGCCGAAACGGGCGTGAAGCGTCTCCCAGGCCTTCACCGCGCCCGGCACTGTGACGGAATGGGGTCCGAACTCCGGCATGGCCGCAAATCCCTCCGCGCGCAGGCGGGCGGGATCGGCGCCGGCGGGGGCGCGGCCGGAGCCGTTCAGGCCGTGCACGGAGCCGTCGGGCTCGGCCAGGATCACGAAGCAGTCGCCGCCTATACCGGTCATATGCGGCTCGACCACGACGAGCGTCGCCGAAGCTGCCAGCGCCGCGTCGACGGCGTTGCCGCCCTGCCTGAGCACGTCGAGGGCCGACGCGGTCGCGAGCGGATGCGAGGTCGCGGCCATCCCGTTCTCCGCGATGACCGGCGAACGGCCGGGAAGGTCGAAGCTTCTCGTCATGATGCGCCGCAGCCCTATCGATCGAGATTGAAGTCGCGCCCGGCGGCGCGAAACGAGACGGAAAAGCCGGCGAGCACGTCGATGAAGGCGATCGTCATCAGCGTGAAGAACACCGAATGCGCCGCGCCTCGCACCAAGAGGAATTCCACGAGAAAGGCGATGAAGACGAAGGTCGACAGCAGATGATCGACCAGCGAAGCATTGGATGTACGGGTCGACTTCACAATCTCGACAAGAAGCAGGGCGAGCGCCAGCACGATGAGCAGGTCGCCGAGCGTCATCGACCAGACGCCGCCCGACATCATCGCCACCGAAAAGATCTCGGCTGCCCAGGGATCGGAGCCGGGTTCGCCGAAAACTCCCACGAGGCCGAGATTAAAAAGGAGGAACGGCAGGATCAGCAGCGGAACGGCGCCAAGCATGTCTTGCTCCGAAGAGGCAGTCCGATGGACCGAGGGTGGGAGCTTGTTTCTCGGGCAGTTCCACAGGGAATGCAAGGCAGGGAAGAGGCACATCGCGACCCGATCGGAATGCCTGACGGTCTAATTCATGGGACAAATGGGTTTTCTAGGAAAATTGGCCTCCAAGAAATTTGGACCTCCGCTCCGGTCGCTGGCTCAACCGCATTATCGGGGTTGTCGCAATAGAATGCATGACTTTTCAAGGCTGAGTTGGCAAGCTCTGGCATGACGTATTGAGATGTTTGAGTTCCTACTTGCCCGGCAGGGCTGCTCATCACCGGCACGGGCGAAATTATTGACACGCTATTTGGAGATTCGCCATGTGGGACAATTCCCTCGACCACACCACCGACACAACGCGCCGATCAGTTCTGGCCGGCACACTCGCATCAACGGCCGCGTGGATGCTGGCACCGTCTTTTGCGTATGCCGAGGATGCGGCCGTCGGCGGTTCCGCCAAATCAGCATACGCCGCCGTAGAATCGGTTCGTGACGCGATCCTGCGAATCTCCCGCGAAGTCTGGAAAAATGCGGAACTGTCGCTGCATGAGGAGATCTCTTCCGAGATACACCTCAGGGAGTTGCGGGAGGCCGGTTTCACCGTCGTCAGTACCGGAACCTCCGGTATTCCCACGGCTTTCATCGCCGAATGGACACAGGGGGAGGGCGGCCCCACGATCGGCTTCCTGCCGGAATACGACGCGCTTCCAGGGTTGGGCAACGCGGCTGAACCGCGCCAGACACCCGGCCCCACCGGGGTGGAGGTCGGGCATGGCTGCGGCCACAACATGCTGGGCGCGGGCTGTACCGGCGCGGCCTTTGCGCTGAAGAAGATGATGATCGACGGCGGCCATCCAGGCACGATCCGCGTCTATGGCTGCGCCGCCGAGGAGACCGAAGGCGCCAAGGTCTACATGGCGCGTGACGGTTTGTTCAACGATCTGGATGCCTGCCTTGCCTGGCATCCGGGCCCCATGAACGCCACTGGCCTGTTGCGGACGGCCGCGGTCAACATGCTGCGTATCCGCTACACGGGCCGCACCGCTCATGCCGGGGTCGATCCATGGGAAGGGCGCAGCGCGTTGAAGGGGGCCGAATTGTTCGGCACAGGCATCCAGTTCATGCGCGAACACCTCAAGCCGACGACGCGCATGCACTATGTCTATACGGATGGCGGCGGAACGCCGAATGTGATTCCTGATACCGCCGAGGTCCTCATCATGATCCGCGACCAGGATCGGGCCGAGGTCAACTCCGTCACAGAATGGGTCAAGGATGTTGCCAACGGTGCGGCCACTTCGACCCAGACCGAGGTCGACATCAACCATTTCTTCGGCCTGCACGACCTGTTGCCCAACGAAACGCTCGTCCAGAGAATCCACGCACATATGTCGGCCCTGGAGCTGGAATGGACGAACGAGGAGCAGGAATTCGCCAAAGCCTGCCAGCGCGAGATGGGCCTCCAGGAGGCCGGCCTCATGGCCAACGTCATGCCGCCGCTGCCCGAGATTACCACGGGCGGCGGAACGGATGTCGGCGACGTCAGCTACAACACGCCCACCGGGCTTTTCGCACTCGCGACCATGCCGATCGGGGTGGGACTGCACACATGGCCGGTAACCGCTTGCGGCGGAATGAGTATCGGCGACAAGAGCTCCATCTATTCGGCAATCGTCATGGCCGGCGTCGGCTACGATCTGATGATCGATGCCGACCTGCGAGCAGCGGCCAAGGCCGATTTCGAGCGCAGAAAAGGCGGAAGGGCCTATGTCTCGCCTCTGCCCGAGGGCAAGGCGCGCCCCGAAGGCATACCGCCGCATCTGCTGCTGCGCGACGGCAGCAGTGAGCTCGGCGTCGAATTCAACGAGGATGCCCGTTTGTAGCGTTCGCCTGGCGTCGGAGGAAATGTGGGAGATGAGTCGTTGGACTTGGACACACAGAAAAGTGCAACCGCGACGCCGGCACCGTGCTCGTTCGCTGGCCTTGGCCGCATTCCTTGGGATCGCCGCCGGGGCCGCGCACGCAGACACGGGCCACACGGCCCAGAGTGAACTGGCGGCTTTCCCCCCGGCTGCCCCCGGCCAGGTACGGCGGATCATTCTATTACCGAAAGAGGCCGATGAGGATGCGCTGAGGGTCGGGGTGATTGTCGGCCGAACGATGCTCGTGGACTGCAACCGCCATGTCTTCAGTGCTCGCATCGAAGAACGCACGGCCGAGGGGTGGGGGTATCCCTATTATGTCGTCACCGAGGTCGGGGCGCCGGCCAGTACCGGCATGGCTTGCCCGCCCGGCAGCGAGACGATGCAGTTCGTACGGAGTTCGGACGAGCCGTTGATTCGCTACAACAGCCGCTTGCCCCTTGTGATATACGCGCCGGCCGACGTGGAAGTCCGATATCGCATTTGGCGGGCAGGTCACGAGACTGTAGCCCGATGATGCCGAGTTCCCGATGTCATTGCTCCAGGCAACAAAAAAGCCGGCGCGAGGCCGGCCTTCTCGGAATCGATGCAAGCCTGGAGGGCGATCAGCCTTCCCGAGGCTCCAGGACCTGACGGCCGCGATACATGCCGGTCTTCAGGTCGATGTGATGGGGACGGCGCAGCTCGCCCGAGTTCTTGTCCTCGACATAGGTCGGGGCCTTGAGCGCATCGGCGGCACGGCGCATGCCGCGCTTGGACGGCGAAGTCTTTCGTTTAGGTACAGCCATGGAATTGCTCCACTACGATCGGTCAAAGCCCCGGTGATCCCTCGCGAAAGGGCCGCACTCACGGGCCATATTTCAAGAAAGTGGCGTGCCTATACACGCAGCGCGACCGTTTGACCAGCGCTGCCGGCCACTTTTTTTCGAGACCGGCGTATTTCGAGGAGCGCTAATCGACGCAGCCGACATAGGCTCCCGCGCGTGAAGCCCGCCTTTCGATCACCGAGGCCAGGCGACGCATGCCGGCCGAGGGGTTGGCGGGGTCGCGCCTGGCGGGATTGGGCAGGGTGACCGCGAGCAATGCAGCCTGCCGGCGGGTAAGCT
Organism: Mesorhizobium sp. 1B3; assembly: GCF_050958605.1. NCBI lineage: Bacteria > Pseudomonadati > Pseudomonadota > Alphaproteobacteria > Hyphomicrobiales > Phyllobacteriaceae > Mesorhizobium > Mesorhizobium sp. 1B3. The sequence goes on from NZ_JBJHDO010000022.1 coordinate 24,169, forward strand.
CCTTGGCCGAGCGGCCGAAATGGCGCTGGGCGGCGGCCTCGATCCCATAGATGTTCGGCCCCCATTCCGCGATGTTGACGTAGATCTCCATGATGCGCCGCTTGGGCATGATCATGTCGAAATAGATGGCCAAGGGCAGCTCCAGCGCCTTGCGCAGGAACGAACGGCCCGACCAGAGATAGAGGTTCTTCACCGTCTGCATGGGAATGGTCGAGGCGCCGCGCGTCGTCTCTCCGGCCATGGCATCGTCGATGACCGCGTTGAGTTCGCCGAGATCGATCCCGTGATGGGAGCAGAACTGGCCGTCCTCGGACATCATCACCGAATGGAGCAGCACCGGCGACACCTCCCCGATCGGCACCCAGCGACGGTCGTATCCCTGAAGGGTTACGAGGTCGCGGATCATCAGCGTCGAGATCGGATGTACGAAGGACGGCAGATAAAGGATCGTCAGGACGGCAGGAACCAAGGCGATCGCTATTGCGGCCACGATACCGCGCCAAATCCACCGGCGGATGCCAGTGCCTGTCTTGCGCCGCTTCTTGCCGGGCATCGCCACCCTTTCGGTGTCCGGTTCTATGATCGGCTCGGTCAACCCGTCCATTCCCGCCAATCTGTTCGCATATCGCCGCCGAGCCGTTTCGGGATAATCGGAATTCCATGGGGCTCGCCTTTGGCATAAAGGCGCACGGCTTCTTGCGCAACGACAGACTGTCGGCTAGGCCACCGCGCATGACCGTAAATAGCCCCGTTCCGTTCGAAATCGCGCTCGAGAGCCGCGCCGGCCCGGTCGAGGCGATGCTGCGCCGGCTGCTCGAAGACCGTCTCCAGCCAGGCGAGATCGCGCGGCCGGAGCGGCTTTTCCAGGCGATGCGCCATGGTGTCCTCAATGGCGGCAAGCGGATCAGGCCCTTCCTGGTGATGGAAAGCGCCGCTCTCTTCGACGCTGACGGGGAGGCTGCGCTGCGCGTGGCGGCGGCGCTCGAATGCGTCCATTGCTATTCGCTGATCCATGACGACTTGCCGGCCATGGACGACGACGATCTCAGGCGCGGCCAGCCGACCGTCCACAAGGCGTTCGACGAAGCGACGGCGATCCTTGCCGGCGACAGCCTGCTGACGCTGGCCTTCGACATCGTTTCCGACGACGTCACCCAGCTTCCAGCGGCGGCGCGGCTTGCGCTTGTGCTGTCGCTGGCGCGGGCGGCAGGCCCCGGCGGCATGGCCGGCGGACAGGCGCTTGATCTTCAGGCCGAGCGCACGGCCCCTGACGAATCCGGCATCATCACCTTGCAGGCGATGAAGACAGGCGCGCTGATCCGGTTTGCCTGCGAGGCCGGCGCGATCATCGGCGACGCCGCTCCCTCCGACCGCGAACGGCTGACCGAGTTCGGCTCGGCGATCGGTCTCGCCTTTCAGCTCGCCGACGACCTGCTCGACCTCACGGCCGACGCGGATGCCATGGGCAAGGCGACCGGCAAGGATGCCGCCGCCGGCAAGGCGACGCTGGCCGGGCTGCATGGCATCGAGTGGACACGCCGGCAGTTGCAAGGGCTCGTCGAGCAGGCGGAAGCGCTGCTCGAGCCGTTCGGCGACAAGGCGCTGCGGCTGCGCCAGGCAGCAAGCTTTATCGCCCACCGCCGCAACTGATTGTCCTGCCCCAAGCCGGCGGACGTTGCCGTCAGGCTATGGCAAATCCGTCTTCGCAATGCCCAGATGTTCGTTCACGATGTCGTCATGTCGAGAACGCTGATCATCGTGGGGCTCGTCATCGTCGCGGTCGGAATTCTCTGGCCGTGGCTCTCCCGCATCGGCCTGGGAAGACTGCCGGGCGACATCGTCGTCCAGCGGGAAAATTTCACCTTCTACGCTCCGATCGCCACCGGCATCCTGGTTAGCGTAGTGCTTTCGGTGATCTTCTGGCTGATCAATCGCTGAGCCTGTCCAGAACGCCATCGGTCTATTGGGATGGCGCTCTGCCTCTTTGATCCAGCTTCATGCGGAGCCAAGCGATTCTCTTGGCTCCGCAGAGCTAAAGCGTGTCGCTGGCAATCGGATTCGGGTGACACGCTTTAGGTCTTTGTTTTTGCCGCATTCTCGCGACGCCGACCGAATCCGGTCGGCTGCGAAATGCTCTAAATTTCGGTGTCGTCGAAGCCGCCCTCGTCGAAGCCGCCACCGAAATCCGCCTCTTCCGCCTGAGCGTTGTCTGCTTGCGGCTCCGCGGCCTGCGCTTCGTCGCCACCGAACATCCCGGCGAGCATGTTGCCCAGCAGGACACCGCCCGCTACGCCCATCGCCGTCTGCGCGGCACCCGCCAGAAAGCCTCCCCCGGCGCGCTGTGGCGGCTGGCCTTGGCCGAAAGGCAGCGATCCGCCATGCGCCTGCGGGCGGCTGACGCTCGGCATGGACCCGGTAGGTCGCCGTGCTGGGCGGTTCTCGCCAAAGATGCCGGAGAACAAACCTCCGGGCGCTCGGCGGGACGCAACGTCCTGCTCAAGCTCCGCTATGCGAGCCTGGGCGGCATTCAACGCCTGCTCCTGCACCACGATGGTCTGGGCCATGTAGTAGGGCGCTCCCGGCTGCCTGGCGAGCTGGTCGTGAATATACTTGTCAGCCTCTATGTCCCGGGGTGGCGCCTGCCGCTCGACCTCGGCAAGCCTGTCGAAGAGCCCTTCGATCGCTTGTTGGTCGTTTCTGTCCATGATCACTTAAACTCCCTTTGTCCGCGGCTTGAACTACTCGTCCCGCTGACCCGTGAGCTGCAGGAGCAATTGGAAGATATTGATGAAATTCAGATAGAGCGAAAAGGCTCCGAACACGGCGAGCTTCTGCTGCGTCTCGGCGCCGGAGTTCTCGGCATATTGTTCCTTGATGGTCTGCGTGTCCCACGCTGTCAGCCCGATGAAGACGAAGATGCCGATCACCGAAATGGCGAACTGAAGGGCCGACGAACCGAGGAAGAGATTGACCAGGCTTGCGATGACCACGCCGATGAGGCCCATGATCAGGAAAGACGAGAATTGGGTCAGGTCGCGCTTCGTGGTGTAGCCGTAGAGGCTGGTCGCGCCGAACATCGTCGCCGCGATGAAGAAGGTGCGTGCGATGCTGGTGCCGGTAAAAACGAGGAACACCGAGGCCAGGGAAAGGCCCATCACCGCGCAGAAGGCCCAGAACATCGCCTGCGCGGCACCGGCGGACATGGTCTGGATCCGGAACGAGAAAAACAGGACGAAGGCGAGCGGCGCGAGCATCACCACCCATTTGAGGGGCGTGGAGAAGATCGGCACGTAAAGAGCCGGGGTCGATGCGACGATGAAGGCGACGATGCCGGTCAGCACGAGGCCGAGCCCCATATAGTTGTAGACGCGCAGCATATGCTGGCGCAGGCCCTCGTCGAAGAGAGCGTCCGTGCGGGCCCCGAAGCCCGTCCGATAATTGTAATTGGGCGTGTTCATCGATTTCTCCTCATTAATCAGTAAAGTGTGTCGGCAAGCCGATCCGCTGCCCGATCGAGCTCGCGGGAATCGGCCTTGCCGATGAGCGCGTATGCCACTTCTCCGATCTGCCAATAGGCAGCGGTGTTTTCCGCCGAGCTGTCGACCGTCACATCGACCACATTGAAGTTGCCGGGCCGTACCGCGAACAAAGACATCATGCCCAGTTCCCGGGATTCGAGCGCCAGCTCGACGCTCGGCCCGAACTGGGAGGGATAGATCTGCGCGTCGAGAACCTTCCATCCGCCCGGCAGGTTCGGCATGACGATTCCTGTCGCCGCCCTGATTTCAGCCTCGTCATAGGCGGCTGTCTCGGGCTGGGAGGCCATTGAGGCGCGCACCAGCGTGGTGTTGTGCGCTCTCAATGCGTCGCCGACGAAGGCCGGCGGGGGCGTCGATGCCACCACCTCCGTTACCGGCCCGATAGCGGCATGTGCGAGCCAGCCGGCGCAAACAAGGATCCCGATCGAGGCGGCACGCTGCAACAGCCTCCCGTGGCGTCGGCTTGCAAGCCCCCGCGAAAGCCTGCGTGCAGCCGCACTCGTGGCGGGCTTGGGGGTCGCTTCCGCGGAGACCATGGCGAGCCGCAACTCGTCACGTGCCCTCAGGTCCGCCATCACGCGGGCAGCGAGGTCCGGACGGGCGGACAGATAGGCCTCGACCTCGATGCGCCGGGAGGGCGCGAGCTGATCGTCCACATAGGCGTCGAGATCGGTATCGACTATGGGATCACGTGCTTCAGTCATTGTGACCTCCCACGATCCTGAGATGACCTCGCGGTTGGGGAAGTTCCTCCATCTCGCGAAGACGTGCCCTTGCCCGCCCGATGCGGGACATGAGCGTTCCAAGCGGTATCCCGAGCGTCTCGGCCGCCTCCTGGTAGGAAAGGCCCTCGATGGCGACGAGCGAAAGGGCTGCGCGTTGCTCTTCCGGCAGGTTGAAGAAGGCCTGCCTGACCTGCCTCAGGCGGACGGCATGGTCCTGTGGCGGCTGCTCCTCCGTTTCGACGAATGAAGCGGCCTGGTGCTCGCGAACCGAGGTCGAATGCTGCGAACGAATTCCATCGACATGCACGTTGTGGAGGATCGACAGAAGCCAGCTCTTCAGATTACCGCCCTGATGAAACGTGTCCCGGCGCTCGAACGCACGCACGAGCGTGTCGTGAACGAGGTCTTCGGCATCCACTGGGTTGCGTGCCAGCGACATCGCGTATCTGCGAAGCGATGCGAGCTGACCCAGGACGTCGAAACGTGATTTCTTGTCGGTCATGCAGCGTATACGGAGCGGCGGCCGCCTTTCATCCCTCGGTCCAAGAAAAAATTCCGACCGCTCGCGGTCAGACGGTCGAGACGGTTTGAAAAGCCGTGTACCACGACAAGGCGCGGGTGACCGTTTCCATCTGAACAGGGACCGCGCCGGCCCGAACGAATCCGCTCACGCTGTGGTCGCTGGCCGTGAAGGATGGCCGGCAGCCGAAACACCGTTCAATCCAGAACGGTTTCTTAATGTAAATCGGTCGTAATCGCTTCCGCTCGCATTGTATTGAGTAGCGGCGGAGCGGGACCTTGACCAAATACCATTCCTTTATTCGGTCGATCCGGATTCGTTATATTTCCGGTCTCCTGGTGATCGCGGTCGCCGCCGGTGCGATCATGCTCATGTTGTCCAGGATGAACGCCTTCGAACAGGAACTCGATCGGCTGGGGACCAGCACCGTCTCCCTGATGCGCGATCTGCGCAATGCCACGAGCTTCGCGGAACAGACGGCGGCTTCGTGGCGCGCTGAAAATCGGGCGGAGCTGGCTGCTGCCGCGCGCGGACATGTCGAACGGCTGGACGCCGGCATCCGCCGACTGGAGACCGAGATCGCCGTGGTTCGGCCACGGCTCTCGGAGGGGGCGCAGGCCGAGCTCGATGGCGCCGCCATCAATGGCGACCTGTTCTGGTCGGCACGGGATATGGTCCGCAACCTCGCCTCGCTGGCGGGCGCCGAGAGCTGGGACGAATGGGGCACGCGCGCGATCAAGAACCAAGACCATCTCTTCGCTCAGCCCATGTTGCTCCGCGCCCGCAACGCCATGGAGGCGGAACGTCGTCTCGCCGGTGCGCAAGCCAGCCGGTTCCTGTTCACCGCGGGCTGCCTGCTGCTGTTCGCGCTGGGCGGTGTCGCGCTCTGGATCTTCCTGCCCATGGACAGGGAAATCCAGCGCGCCTTCGAGGAATCGCAGGCGCTGCTGCTCAAGGCCGAGGCCGCCGACCGCGCCAAGTCGGAATTCCTGGCGAATATGAGCCACGAGATTCGCACTCCGATGAACGGCGTGCTCGGCATGGCCGAGCTGCTCAACAAGACCGAGCTCAGCAGCCGCCAGAAGACCTTCACGGAAGTCATCGTGAAATCCGGCAATGCGCTCCTCACCATCATCAACGACGTCCTCGATTTCTCGAAGATCAATGCGGGGCAGCTGACCCTCGATCCCGGTCCGTTTCGTCTGACCGAAGCAGTCGAGGATGTCGCTACGCTGGTTTCGGCGCGGGTTGCCGAGAAGAACCTGGAACTCATCGTGCGGGTCGATCCGACGCTGCCGGCAAGTGTGGTGGGCGATGTCGGCCGCTTCCGCCAGATCATCACCAACCTGCTCGGCAACGCCGTGAAGTTCACCGAGAAGGGCCATGTGCTCGTCGACCTGACCGGTGAACGAAGGGATGGCGTGGCGCATCTTCATGTCCGGGTCGAAGACACCGGCATCGGCATCCCTGCTGACAAGCTGGGCACGGTGTTCGAGAAATTCGCCCAGGTCGACGGCTCCTCGACGCGCCGGCACGAAGGGACGGGGCTCGGCCTGGCCATCGCCGCCCGTCTGGTCGAACTGATGGGTGGCCGCATCGGCGTCGAAAGCCAGGTGGGCCGGGGATCCGTCTTCTGGTTTTCGGCGTCCTTGCCCGTTCACGAGGCGGAGTCTTCCCTGACCCCCGTGCCGGTCGACGTGACGGGCGCGAGGGTGCTCGTTATCGACGACAATCCGGTCAACCGCGACATCCTGCTCGAACAGCTGAGGAGTTGGGGCTTCGACTGCGCGGCCACCGAAAGCGGCGCGGTCGGACTCGCCTTCCTTGACAGGGCGGCACAACTCGGTGCCCGCGTCGACTGCATCGTCCTCGACTACCAGATGCCTGGCATGAGCGGCGCCGACGTCGCCAAGGCAATCTCGGCGGATACCCGCATCTCGAACATACCGGTAATCCTGCTCACCTCGGTCGACCAGGTCGATTTCGGCCGCATGGTGCTCGACTTCGGCATCGCCGCGCATCTCACCAAGCCGGCGCGCTCGGCCGTGCTGCTCGGCACAGTGATCGCCGCCATCCAGAAGGCGCGCATGGCGGGAGACCGCGCCGCCTTCGTGCACGCTTCCGCCGAGAACGCGATGCCTTCCCCGCTGCGCCTGCCGCCCGCGGTGCCTCTTGTCATCAACGACATGCACGAGGCGGCCGTGGTTCCGCTGCAGCCGGTGGACATATTGATCGCCGAGGACAACGAGGTGAATCAACTCGTCTTCGGTCAGATCCTCAACGGCCTCGGCCTTTCCTACCGCATCGCCGCGAATGGCCGGACGGCGGTGGAGCTTCATCGCGCATTGAAGCCGAAGCTTATCCTCATGGATGTCTCGATGCCGGAGATGAACGGCTATGAAGCGGCCCGTGCCATCCGCGCGAGCGAGGCCCGTAGCGGCGACCACATCCCGATCATCGGGGTCACGGCCCACGCGCTCAAGGGCGATCGCGAGAAATGCATCGAGGCGGGTATGGACGACTACCTCTCCAAGCCGGTCTCACCCGACCGCCTCAGCGCCAAGATCGGCACATGGCTGAGCGAGCAGGCACTGGCGAAGAGCGCCTAGGCCGCGCGAATAATCCCTCAACCTAGCACAATCGCCTCATACAAGGGGTTCGTTGGCCTCTATCGGTTCCTCAGCACCACGCAGGAACCGCCTGCGCCGCGCAGCTGGCGGCAGATCGTGTCGGCCCCGGCGCGGTCATCGGCACCGATCCTGACGGCATAGATGCCGCGCCGCCCCATCGGCGACCGGATTCGGCTCACCACGGGTTCCTGTGATGCGAGCAGTCCCGGGAAACGTTTCTTCAGCCGCTGCCACTGCCCAAGCGCCGCGGAGCGGCGGAAATTCCCGGCGACCTGGATGCCCCAGGGCTTGACGTGAATGGTGGCCATCGCAATCGTCGCCGACATGATGGCTGGCAGCCGCCGGCAGGCCTGTCCGAAATCGAGCTTGGGATCGAGCGGATGGATCGTGCCGGCGTAGGCTGCATCCGCAAAACTGTCGGCCGGCTCGCCCATGATGTCGAGCACATAGGCTTCGGTCTCGAGCGGCAGGAAGCCGCCCGAGGCGAGCCAGCGCGAGACCCGGTTTTCGCCGGCATTGTAGGCCGCCGCCGCGAGGCCGAGATTGCCGAAGCCCTTCTTCAGCTCGGAGAGATAGCTGGCGGAGGCGGGGATGGCCTGGTCGATGTCGTAGGGATCGGCGAGCCCGCGCATCTTCGCCGTGCCGGGCATGAACTGGGCAATGCCCTCCGCGCCGACAGGGCTCACCGCATTGGGGTCGAAGCGGCTCTCCTTCCAGATCAGCCTTGCGAAGAAGTCGCGCGGCAGTCCATTGCGCAGCGCCTCGGCTTCGATGAGATCGCAGATGCGATGGATGTTGACCGGCCTGGACCGGCCCGGCGGATCGGCCCCCGCGATTTCGATCGAGAACAGGCCGCCCAGGAGAGCAGCGGCGAAAAAAACAGCTTTTCCCGGCCTACTCCGCCGCCTGCTTGCCGCTCCGGCCATAACGCTGCTCGATATAGTCGGCGACCATCTTCTGGAAATCGGCGGCGATGCCGGGGCCACGCAAGGTGGCTGCTTTCCTTCCGTCGATGAAAACCGGCGCGGCCGGCGTCTCGCCCGTGCCCGGCAGGGAGATGCCGATATCGGCGTGCTTGGATTCGCCCGGCCCGTTGACGATGCAGCCCATGACGGCCACCTTCAGTTCCTCGACACCCGGATACTGCTCACGCCAGACCGGCATGTTGCGGCGGATGTCGTCCTGGATTTGCTGGGCCAGCTCCTGGAAGACGGTCGATGTGGTGCGGCCGCAGCCGGGGCAGGCGGCGACGATCGGGACGAATTGCCGGAAGCCCATGGTCTGGAGCAGCTCCTGGGCCACCTGCACCTCGCGGGTGCGGTCGCCGCCGGGCTCGGGCGTCAGCGAGATGCGGATCGTATCGCCTATGCCCTGCTGAAGCAGGATGCCCATTGCCGCGGAAGAGGCCACGATGCCCTTGGTGCCCATTCCCGCCTCGGTGAGGCCGAGATGGAGGGCGTGGTCGGAGCGCTTGGCGAGTTCGGCATAGACGGCGATCAGGTCCTGGACCTGGCTGACCTTGGCCGAGAGGATGATCCTGTTGCGCGGCAGACCGATCTCTTCGGCGGCATATGCGGAGAGCAGCGCCGACTGCACGATCGCCTCGCGCGTCACCTGCTGGGCGGTGAGCGGCGAGCCATTCTCCTGGTTCTCGTCCATCAACCGCGTCAGCAGTTCCTGGTCGAGCGAGCCCCAGTTGACGCCGATGCGGACCGGCTTGTCGTGGCGGATCGCCATCTCGACGATGGCCGCGAACTGCTTGTCCTTCTTGTCCTTGAAGCCGACATTGCCGGGGTTGATGCGGTATTTGGCCAGCGCCTCGGCGCAGGCCGGATGATCGGCGAGAAGCTTGTGGCCGATATAGTGGAAGTCGCCGACCAGCGGCACGGAAACCCCGAGCCGGTCGAGCCGTTCCCGGATGCGAGGCACGGCGGCGGCACTCTCGTCGCGATCGACGGTGATGCGCACGATTTCTGAGCCGGCTTTGTGAAGCGCCGCGACCTGGGCGACGGTCTGATCGATGTCGGCCGTATCGGTGTTGGTCATGGACTGGACGACGACCGGGGCGTCGCCGCCCACCATGACGCCGTCGACATCGACCCCGACCGAAACGCGACGGGGGAAGGGGGAGGAAAAATACCCGGTCATCTCGGGCGCCCTCTTGCGTTGGAACAATTCCAGGGGATCAGTTTTCCGTGACGGAATTGCGAAATGGTTCAAGCGATCCGGTCCTGACGTGGCCGAGCTGAGCCCGTCTGTCAATATGGCGCACGCGCGCGGCCATCACTCGACCTTGGGGCCCTGAAAGAAAAACCCCGGCAGGCGTAGGGCCTGCCGGGGTTGTCGTCGCTGTCGGAACTGTCCCCGTAGACGGCCCTACTCCTTGGCGTGGAGGTCCGTGCCGAGGGTGTCCTTCACGAACAGCATGCCGATGATGAGCGACATGGCAGAGATCGCGATCGGGTACCACAGGCCGTAATAGATGTCGCCGGCCGCGGCGCTCATCGCGAAGACCGTCGCCGGCAGCAGGCCGCCGAACCAGCCGTTGCCGATATGGTAAGGCAGCGACATGCCGGTGTAGCGGATACGCGTCGGGAACATTTCGACGAGGATTGCCGCGATCGGGCCGTAGACCATGGTTACGTAGAGGACGAGGACGAAGAGGATCGCGATGATCATCGTCCAGTTCACCGCGGCCGGGTCGGCAACCATCTTGAAGGCGCCGGCGCCCGGGACGGTGAACACCGATATTTCGGTCGCGCCACCAGCCTCCTCGGCCGTGATCAGCTTGTCGCTGATTGCCTGCGCGACCGGAACCGTAGCCTTGTCGCCGGCGCGGATCGCGGCGGCGTCGAGCTTGAGCTCCGGATTGGCCGCAACGAAGGCATCGAGCTTCTGGTCGGCCACCTTCAAGGGATCACGCACCAGCGGGTAGCCGGCCGCCTGCAAGGCGATGTTGACCGCCTTGGAGAAGGCCGCTTCCTTGGCCTTTGCCTGGTCGCCCGCGGCGACGACATCGAAGGATTCGATCGTCGTATCGCCGATCTTCACGGTGGCGGCCTGGCCGGCCGGACCCGTCACGACGTCGTAGGGTACCGAGTTCCGTGTGAGGAACGAGGTCGCGACGTCGCAGGATGTGGTGAACTTCGCAGTGCCCGTGGGGTTGAACTGGAACCTGCAGTCGCCGGGCGCCGCGGTGACGGTGGCGCGGACATTCTGCTGGGCCGTGGCGAGCGCCGGATTGGCGGCCCAGGTCAAGGCCTTGAACAGGGGGAAGTAGGTCAGAATGGCGAGCGCCAGGCCGGCCATGATGATCGGCTTGCGGCCGACCTTGTCGGATAGCCAGCCGAACACGACGAAGAAGGCCGTGCCGAGCGCCAGCGCGATGGCGATCATGATGTTGACCGACTGTGCGTCGACCTTCAGCACGTTCTGCAGGAAGAACAGGGCGTAGAACTGCCCGGAATACCACACCACGGCCTGTCCGGCTGTCAGGCCGAGCAGCGCGAGCAGCGCGATCTTGGCATTCTTCCATTGGCCGAAGGCTTCCGACAGGGGGGCTTTGGAACCCTTGCCCTCGTCCTTCATGCGCTGGAAAGTCGGCGATTCGTTGAGCGACAGGCGGATCCAGACGGAGATGCCGAGAAGCACGACCGAGACGAGGAACGGGATGCGCCAGCCCCAAGCGGCGAAGGCTTCCTTGCTCATCATGCCCTGGATCAACAGGATCACGATGAGAGACAGGAACAGGCCGAGCGTAGCGGTGGTCTGGATCCAGGACGTGTAGTAGCCGCGACGGTCGTCGGGCGAGTGCTCGGCGACATAGGTCGCGGCGCCGCCATATTCGCCGCCGAGCGCGAGGCCCTGCAGCATGCGCAGCGCTATCAGGATGACCGGAGCGGCGAGGCCCCAGCTTGCCGAGCCGGGCAGCAGGCCGACCAGGAAGGTCGACAGGCCCATGATCAGGATGGTGACGAGGAAGGTATATTTACGGCCGACGAGATCGCCGATGCGGCCGAACACCAGCGCGCCGAACGGACGCACGAGGAAGCCGGCGGCGAAGGCGAGCAGCGCGAAGATGTTGCGTGTCGCCTCCGGATATTGGCTGAAGAAGGTCGCGCCGATGAAAGCCGCGAGCGAGCCGTAGAGATAGAAGTCGTACCATTCGAAAACGGTACCCAGCGAGGAAGCGAAGATGACTTTCTTCTCTTCCCGCGACATGCCGCGGCTTTTGCCGCCGGCAGTTGCCGAGATTGCCATGGGTCGTCCTCCCGAAAGACCAAGTGATCCACCGTGACGCCAACGGCTCCGAGCCCTCAGATCGGAAGGCGTCACGGTGGGAGAAATGCCACAAATGGCGCGGCAGAGGCAGCGATGCTTTGGGATTATGACTTTGGTCTTATGACTTTCGTATATGATCAAGAAATCGACAAATATTAAAAGAATAAGGGCCGCGCGAGACTTCGCGCGGCCCTTGTCTACGGCGACGAACGTCGCGTTTATGCGGCGCGGTTCTTGTCCTCGCCGAGATAGCCGCGCTCCTTCAGCCAGCGTTCGATGACGAGTTCGACGAGCGAGGAGACCGAGCGGTGATCGTCCTTCGCGGCCCTGACGAGGGCTTCCTTGATCTCGCGTTCGATACGGAAGCCGAGCGGATGGGTCTTTGACATTTGAAATTCCCTGTACTGGCCGGACCTGCCTGGGGCCGCCTCCTCGGGCGGCAGGGTTGTGACAAGCCGGCGGATGTCTTCATCGGATGGGCAGCCGAATAGCGGTTCCGACACCCGGCGGGGGAGCCGGCCTTGCGAGCGATGTCGAATCATCATCGGCAAGGCCGTCCGAATTCAGACAAGGCTCGGGGGCGCGCGGGAACTGAACCCAATCGTCGGCGTCTGCCGGAGCCCGCGGTCCGCGGAAAGGGAGGTAGCCTCCCCGCATTGTCCTTCGAGCGCGGCAGGGCCGGAAGCAATGGCGCTCGCCGACTCGGTGTTCTCGGTGGCATGCGCCTTCTGCGTGGCGCGGCTGGAGGCCGCCAGTTGCGTGTCGGTGGAGATATGGGTCGCCACCACATGGTGACGGCATGGGGCGGACCGGAATTCTCGGGAGAGCTTGGCTGAGCGGCTCTCGGGATCGGCGAAGAATTCCCCCCTGCCGAACGGCGTCTCGCTGAGGGAGAAGGCGACCACCAGCCACAACAGCAGACGATAGAGGAAGACTATCCCCTCTTGCTGGCCGTCGTGCTTGCCGGTTTCTTGCATTGCAGAGCGCTATCGAATCCCGAACATCCGCAGGGAATTGCTGACAAGTGTCATAATCCCGTTCGGCGGCATTCTTCAAGCCCGCGAAAGTAGCAAGCCGGCTTGAGCCCTTCATTATGAGAGTGATCGGCGCTCGAGGAAGCATTGCCGAAACTGGCTGAGATGCCGGTATTCTACTGGAAATTGCGCCCTTTGGGCATGACCTTGCCGGGCGCGCGGGCCAGCTCCTCGTAGTCGCCCGCTGCCGATGCCGGCGGAGAGGGAAGGCGCACGACATTGCTTCCGGCATTCTCTGTTGCACCACTTTCGGAGAAGTCCCGCACGAACCTGGCCTGTTCCGAAAGGTCGCCGAGCCAATGGGTCAGGTCCTCGAACCTGTCGGCCACAATATGGATGACATCGGATTCCGACTGCAGGCGTCCGTCGACGCGGATGAAACGTCCGCCCATGACCATGGGTCGGAACCGGTTGAAAACCCGCGGCCAGACGATGACATTGGCGACGGCCTGCTCATCCTCCAGCGTCAGGAAAATGGCATTGCCGTTGCCTGGCCGCTGGCGCACCAGCACGAGACCGGAAACCGAGACACGCCGGCCGTCCGGCACCGCCGAGAGGCGGCCGTTCGGCGTAACCCCCGCCCGGTCGAGGCGCGGGCGCAGGAAGGAGACCGGATGCGCCTTGAGCGAAAGGCCAAGTGAATCGTAATCATGGATGACATGCTGGCCGAGCGGCATGACCGGAAGGTCCGTCCTGGCCTCGTTGTCCGCCAGTCCCAGATGCGGGCGGTCGAAGAGCGGCAGGCGTCCGGCGGCGCTTCTTGCATCGAGCGCCCGGACCGCCCAAAGAGCCGCGCGACGGTCGAGGCCGAGCGAGCGGAAGGCGTCGGCCTCGGCCAGCCGCTCGATCTCGTCCCTGTCGAGGCCGGAGCGCAGCCACACATCGCGCACCGATGCGTAGCCGGCGCCGCGACGGGCGACGAATTCGACCATGCGTTTTTCCGGCAAGCCCTTGATCTGGCGGAAGCCGAGCCTGACGGCATGACGACTCCGGATGACGTCGCGCATTCCGGCATGGCGGGGTGCGATGCGCGCTGCGTCGAAAGATGTTTCCTCGAGCGTGCAATCCCAATCGGAGAGATTGATGTCGGCGTCGCGAATCTCGACACCATGTTCGCGAGCGTCGCGCACCAGCTGGGCGGGCCTGTAGAAACCCATGGGTTGGGAATTGAGAATCGCGGCGCAGAAGACGTCGGGATAGAAGGTCTTCAGCCAGCACGAGGCATAGACCAGCAGGGCGAAGGCCGCGGCATGGCTTTCGGGGAAGCCATATTCGCCGAAACCTTCGATCTGCTTGAAGCAGCGTTCGGCGAAGTCCCTTTCGTAATCCCGCGCGACCATGCCCTCGATCATGCGCTGGCGGTAATTGCCGATCGTGCCGGTACGCTTGAAGGTGGCCATGGCGCGGCGCAACTGGTCGGCCTCGTCCGGAGCGAAGCCGCCGGCTACTATGGCGATCTTCATGGCCTGTTCCTGGAACAGCGGTACACCAAGCGTCTTGTACAGGATCTCCCGCAACTCGGGCTTGGGATATTCGGCGGCTTCCTTCTTTTGCCGCCGACGCAGATAGGGATGGACCATGTCGCCCTGGATCGGGCCTGGCCGCACGATCGCCACCTCGATGACGAGGTCGTAGAATTCGCGGGGCCGGAGCCGCGGCAGCATGCTCATCTGGGCGCGGGATTCGATCTGGAAGACGCCGAGCGTATCGGCCCGGCAGATCATGTCGTAGACGCGGCTGTCCTCCGCGGGGATCGTCGCCAGCGTCAGTGGTCTGCCGTGTCTGTCCCGTTCGTCGTAATGGGTTTCCAACAGGTTGAGGGCGCGGCGCAGGCAGGTGAGCATGCCGAGCGCGAGGATGTCGACCTTGAGGATCTTGACCGCGTCGAGATCGTCCTTGTCCCACTCGACCATCTTGCGCTCGTCCATGGCCGTCTTGACGATCGGCACGATCTCGTCGAGCCGATCCCGGGTGATGACGAAGCCGCCGACATGCTGGGAGAGATGGCGGGGGAAACCGAGGATCTCGTTCGCCCTGGCGATCACATGCCGCGTGACCGGGTCGGTGCGGGCGAGGCCGGCGGCATTCGTCTCCTTCTCGCCGAGTTCCGAGGATGACCAGCCCCAGATCGAGCCGGAAAGCGCGCCCATGACATCGTCGGAAAGGCCCATCGCCTTGGCCACCTCGCGCAAGGCCGAGCGTCCGCGATAGGTGACAACCGAAGCGGCGAGCGCGGTGCGCTTGTTGCTGTATTTTTCGTAGATGTAGGCGATCACCTCGTCGCGGCGCTCATGCTCGAAATCGACATCGATGTCCGGCGGCTCGCCGCGCTTTTCGGAAATGAAGCGTTCGAACAGGCAGTCGATGATGTCGGGCCCGACCTCGGTGATGCCGATGCAGAAACAGATGACCGAATTGGCGGCCGAGCCGCGACCCTGACAGAGAATACCCTCGGAGCGCGCAAATTTCACGATGTCGTGGACGGTCAGGAAATAGCGCGCGTAGTTGAGCCGTTCGATGACGCCGAGCTCGTGCCGGATAAGGCTCTCCACCTTCTCGGGCACGCCGCCGGGATAGCGGACGTGAGCCCCCTCCCAGGCGAGCCGCTCCAGTTCGGCCTGCGGTTCGAGGCCGGATTCGGTGGGCTCGTCGGGATAGTTGTATTCAAGCTGCTTGAGATCGAAGGCCAAGGTCGCCGCAAAACGCTGCGTCTCGGCGAGCGCCTGGGGATAAAGCCGGAAGAGCCGGGCCATCTCCGAAGGTGTCTTCAGGTAGCGCTCGGCATTGGCCCTGAGTTCGAATCCCGCTTCGGCGACCGGGACGCCGAGACGGATCGCGGTGAGCACGTCCTGCAGGGGGCGGCGTTCCGGTGCGTGGTAAAGCACGTCATTGACCGCCATCAACGGCAGGCCGAGGCTTGCCGAAAGGGCGGCGGCCTGCTCCAGCCGGAAACGGTCGTTCCCGGAATAGTCGGGCGAGACGGCGAGCCACAAGGCGTCGCCGAAACGGTTCTTGAGAGCATTGAGGAAGGCTGCGTCCTCCTCCCCATGAACGGCAAGATCGGGCAGGACGGCAAGCGACATGCGGTCGCCCCATTCGAAGAGGTCGTCGCGACGCAGGTCCGGATTGCCTTTCTCGCCGCGCATATTGGCCTCGGTCAGCATGCGGCAGAGATGGCCCCATCCCGCGCGGTCCCGCGGATAGGCGAGAATGTCGGGTGCGCCATCCGAAAACACCAGCCTGCAGCCGGGATGATAAGGGATCTTGTCCACCTTCGCCTGCTGCCAGGCGCGCACCACACCCGCCACCGTATTGCGATCGGCGAGGCCGACGGCCGAGAAGCCGAGCAGGCGAGCCGAGACCACCAGCTCTTCGGGCTTCGATGCGCCGCGCAGGAAGGAGAAATTCGACTGAACGGCGAATTCGGCATAGGGAATGGCCGCCGCCGCGTTCATGCGAAGATCCCGTGCATGTACCAGCGCGGCAAGGCCTGCTTTTCGCCGTAGAAGCCTTGCCGATAGAGCCAGTAGCGGCGGCCGTCCACATCCTCGACGCGGAAATAGTCGCGCGTGGCGGCATCCGCGCCTTCACGCCACCATTCCGGCGCGATGCGCTCCGGCCCCTCGGCGCGAGCGACATGGTGGAGGGCGCGGCGCCAGCGGAAACGCGCGGGCGGTCCTTCGGGAATCTCGGCCATGACCTCGACCGGCTCCGGATAGGAAAAGAGCCGGATGGGCCGTTCGAGTGGAGCGTATGGTCCCCTTGCCGCCTTTCCCCACGGCGCGGCATCGGAGAAGGGGACGACGACCCCGGCCCTTTCCGGGTTGTGGCTCTCGACAAGGACGGGTTGCAGCACCGCTTCGTGACCGAGCCGGGCGCGCACCCGGTCGGCGAAGACGGCCAGCCCTTCCCCCTCTTCATCTTCAGTGCCGCCGAGATCGGCCTGAGCGATCTCCAGATTTGCCGATTGCAGCACGGAAAGCCGGATGAGATCGAAACCGTAACCGGCATCGATCGACGCTTCGGCCGCGGCCAGCCGCTCATGGAAGAGGCGCCGCACGAGACGCGGCTCGCGTATCGGACGCGATGTGCCGACGGCGATGCGGCGGACATCACCGTCGACCCGGAACAGGGCGAGTTCGAGAGCGCGCGCGCCCTCGCCGCGCCGTTCGAGATCGGTCTTGAGCGTCGTGGCGAGGATGAAGGCCAGTTCCTCGATATATTCGACGAGCGTGATCGGCTCGGGCAGATGCCGTTCGGCCGAGAGAGCCGCGACGGGCAGGCGCGGCGAGATCGCCTCGTCGATCCGGCCGAGCGCCTGGTCGAGCCGAATCAGGAGTTGCTTGCCGAAGCGCCGCGCCAGCGGCGCGCGGGGTGCCGTCATGATGACCCCCGCCGTCCTGAGACCGACGCTTTCCAGGCCACTGCGGGTCTCCAGGGGAAGCCGCAGCGCAGCGAGCGGCAAGGGTGCCAGCTTGTCCGCCTCGTTCCCCGGCGCAATCGGAGGGAGCGAAAAACGCGCTGCCGCCCAGGCCGCGCCCGGCGTCGAGGCAAGCCCCGCCCGCACGGCGAAGCCCTGGTGGAACAGGCGCGCCAGAAGATCGTCGAGCATCGCCTTTTCGCCGCCGAAGAGGTGGGCGCAGCCGGTGATGTCGAGGAACAGCCCGTCGGGACCGTCAAGCGCCACCAGCGGCGTGTAGCGGTCGCACCAGTCGGCCAGGCTTTCGAGCAGCCGCCGGTCCGCTGCCGGATCGGCCTCTTCCACCTCGATTGCGGGATGCATGGCGCGAGCATCGGCCAGCCCCATGCCGCGCTTCAGGCGTAGCGCCTCAGCCTGTTCGTCGAGGGCGGCGATGCGCTGGGTGTTGTTCTCGCGATGGCTGAAGACGAGCGGCGGCCTGGATTTCCGAGGGCCTGAACGCCAGGACCGTCCCAGACGCTGACGCAGGACGCGCTCGGCGCTGAGATGCGGGAACCATAGAGCCAGGATCCTCTGGCCGTCTTTCCTGAAAGGCGAGCTCATGGGGATTCCATTCCAGTACGAATTGACCGGCAAGGGCGGACCGGCTCTTGTCCAAGGTGACGGCATAGGCCGCTTGGCCGATCGAGCCGGGTAGGGGGCCGGCCACCGTGCTGCGCGGCGTGGCGGGCGCGGCCGAAACGAGGAGGCGAAAGGGGGCGGCTGTCGGTTCCGCCCCGGCGGATTGGCGCAACAGGAAGACCGGACGGCCGGCGATTTGCGCGCGCCGGTGCAGGCGCCGCGTCGCGGTCAGGTCGAGGATCCGCGGATTGCCGCGCACTTCCAGGAAAACGGCCGAGAGTTCGCTCAGCCGCGCGGCCTCTTCCGCGATCCACAACGCGTCGGCAAGCTTGCGTATGTCGCAGACGAGAAGATCGCCGGGCGAGAGGCCGCAAAAGGCGAGAAGACCCGGCGCATAGGGAAAACCCGCCTCCGAGAAAGCTTCGCCGGCGCCGATCCACAGCACGGGCCGCTCGGCATGCCGCCGCCTGGCGAGACCGGCCATGCCCAGTGCGAAACCTGCCGCGGCGCCGGCATCGCGGGGGTCGGGGCCGTGGATTTCGGTGAGCGCGGCATCGGGCAGGCCGCCGCCGAGAGCGGCGTCCAGGTGCTCGGCTCCCGTCCTGAGCGTGCTGGAAAGTTTCGATTTCACGGCAAGTCCGGACTCGCGCAGGATCACGCCGGCAACCATGGGCGCCGCGGCCGGGGTTTCGAGGCGCTCGGGTAAGACGCCCTCGATCTTCGCGATGGTCCGGCGCAGGGACAAAATGGTTTCCCGCGCCACGGCGGAAGTCGCCATGTCGGTCTGCTCTACGATGTGTTCTCGTTATGTTCTTATGGATTCCAGAGGCTGCCTCAGGAGTCAAGCACGCTTAAGGGGAATTTATTCCTGGCGCTCCTCGCGAGATTTCCCTGGCCGCAGCATGCCGACGCGAGAAATGCCGGCAGAGCACCCTTACGGCGCTCTATCTTTTTATTTAGCCACATTTGTGCGACGCCAGATGTCCCACTTGGCTGCAAAATGCTCTAGAGGCTCGAAAGCCACGGACGAAAGGGCTATATGCCGCCAAAAGGACAAAGAATGGCCCGTATCTATCAAACCCGTGCCTGGCACGACCAGCTATCTCCGTCGATCGAGGAAATCGAGCTTCTGGCCCTGGAGGCCTATGCGCATCTGCCGGAGGAGTTCCGCAAGCTTACCGGCGAGATCGTCATCCAGATCGCCGAATTTCCGACCGACGAGATCATGGACGACCTGTCGCTGGAGACGCCCTTCGACCTGCTCGGCCTGTTCGAGGGACGCGGCATCGCCGAGCGCTGGAACCCACAGACGGGCGAGGGCCCGAATCGCGTCACGCTCTACCGGCGGGCCATCCTCGACTATTGGGCCGAGAACGAGGAAACGCTGGGCACCATCGTGACCCATGTTCTCATCCACGAGATCGGCCACCATTTCGGCCTTTCCGACGACGACATGGAACGGATCGAGGAAGAAGCCGAGGAGGCTACGGCGTCGCCGACGTGAGAAAATGCGGGCTAGCGCTTCATCCGGCGCCTCGTCGCCTCGTCCACCAGGGCGCGGAGCTGCTTGATCAAAGGGTGCTTGTCGGTCTGCTTCAGCCCATAGGCGAGATTGAACCCGTAATCGAAATCGGGAGCGTTGCGGCCGATGACGTGCTGGAGCATGGTCTCCAGTTTGTCGAAGCCCTTGGCGAGGATCGCTTCGGGCGAGGCGCCAGCGTTATACTCGTCCCACAGGGCCAGGATCTCCTGCCGCAAATCTTCCGGCAAGGGCGCGCCTAACCGGACGAGATCCGATCGCTCCCGCTCATGCCGGCCGTCGTCTCCCTGCTGATGGATCGCGGGGACGTCGCCCGAGATGGCTTCGCCGAGATCGTGCACGATGCAGAGCTTGAGGAGCTTGAGGCGATCGCAGTCGCCGAGCTCACGGTCGAACATCATCACCATCAGCGACAGCCGCCAGCTATGCTCGGCCGTGCTTTCGGCGCGGCCTTCCGACGTGGTGCCGCTCCGCAGCGTATTTTTCAGGCGTTCCGCCGCCTGGAGGAAGTCGATGATGCCGAGGAAGCGGGAGGGGTCGGATTCGTTTCGTTGCGTCATGGCGGCAGGATAGCCTGGCCCACGAAATCCGCTAGCGGCTCAATAATCCCCGAGCTTCATGCCGGGCTCGTAGTCGACGCCATCGATATCCTTCACCACCGCCTGGCCGCAGCGCATCGTCTTCGTCTCCGCATCGAAGCCGTAGGTCGGCGAACCGAACAGATGCCAGCCATTGTTCAGCGCGGCCGTCACCTTGTGACAGAAGCTGGCGTCGTCAGGGCCCGTGAGGAAGCGGTAAATTTTCATGATCTTGCTCCGCTATTCCCTGCCGCTCTGGCAAGAAGCCTTTCCGCCTGTTCGAGATGCAGCCGCTCGACCATGCGACCGTCGAGCGAGATGACGCCCTTGCCGGCATTTTCGGGCCTGTCGAAGGCCGCGACGATGCCCTCGGCCTCCGCGACCGCCGCAGCGGAAGGCGAGAAGGCCGCATTGGCCGGGGCGATCTGGGCCGGATGGATCAGCGTCTTGCCGTCGAAACCCATGGCGGCGGCTTCGCGGCACTCGGTCTCGAATGCCGCGAGGTCGCGGAAATCGTTGCTGACGCCGTCCAGAATGTCGAGCCGCCCGGCCCGCGCGGCGAGCACCATCTGCATCAGCCAGGGCGTGAGATAGCGGCGATCGGGCGTCACAAGCACGCCGGTTTCCTTGACGAGATCGTTGGTGCCGGCCACCAGGCAGACGAGCCGCGCCGCCGGCTCGCGGCCGAGTTCGGAAATCGCACCCATATGGATGAGCGCCCGCGGCGTCTCGACCATGGCCCAGAGCCTTATCTCCTCCGCTCCGTCGATCGCGGCCAGCCTGTCGGCGGCGTCGAGAATATCGCGCGGCGTCTCGACTTTCGGCAGAAGGATCGCTTCGGGTCGGAGAGCGGCGGCAAGCGCCAGATCATCCGGGCCCCATTCCCCCGACAATGCATTGATGCGGATGACGGTCTCGCAGGCCGGCCGCGCGGCGAAGAACTGCCTCAGCCTGTCGCGCGCCGACGCTTTCTCGCCGGGAGCCACGGCGTCCTCCAGATCGACGATCACCGCGTCGCAGGCGAGCGAAGGGATCTTCGACAAGGCCTTTTCATTGACGGCAGGCACATAGAGCACGGAGCGGCGGGGACGGAAAAGCTGCATGGTGCGATCTAAGCAGATTTCGGAAAAGTGTCCCACGGTTTTCCCACCACAATCTGCGGCAAAAGTAGCTAAGCAGGTGAAGCGTGGGCGAAGCCACCCAAGCCTGCTTAGCCGCCTAGGGCTGGCCATGGCAAGCCGCCTCTTTTCCGACGATTTCGCCCGAAAATTTCCTTGTTTGCGCCATTCCGTTCTCATGGCAGGCTGCGAAACTTTGTCACCATGACCAAAGAGCCCGCCCTTCCCCGATGGTCCTTGCCCGCACGGCTGGCGAGCGATTCGTGGTGGCTCGTCGCACCGCCGACACCGCGCCCTTCAGGCACGGTCCTTCCCTTCATTCGCCGCACTCACCCGGAGCGTTGCTGTCTTGCGGTACGCGTCGTCGAGCGATCCGCAAGCTGGACCGTCTGAAACGGGTCCGATGGTACGATCGATCCGATTGACTTCGGAACCCGGACGCGCTTCGACATCATCGATCCGGCCGCCGGACTGCGACCGGCGCTGATGCAAGAGGAAAGACAGGGCATGCGTTATGACGTCGTGATCGTCGGGGGAGCGATCGTCGGAAGCTCGGTAGCTTATTATCTGCGCGAGGAGGGCTTTACCGGGAGCATCGCCCTGATCGAACGCGATCCGCAATTCGCCCATGCCGCGACCACGCTGTCCTGCGCCTCGATCCGCCAGCAATTCTCGATCCCGGAAAACATCCGCCTCTCGCAATTCACGCTCGGCCTGTTTCGCCGGTTGGAGCAGGAGTTCGGCCCCGACGCCGATATAGGTTTCCGCGAGAATGGCTACCTCATCCTCGCTTCGGAGGAAGGCCTGCCTGTTCTCCAGGCCAATCATGCCGTCCAGGCCGGCGAGGGCGCCGACATCGTGCTGGAGGATGCCGCGACCCTGAAGCGCCGCTTCTCCTGGCTCTCCGACGAGGGCATCGTGGCCGGCGCCTTCGGCCGTAGCGGCGAGGGCTGGTTCGACGCGCACGCCATGCTCGGCCTGTTGCGCAAGGCGCTGCGGACCAAGAGCGTCGACCTGGTCACGGCTTCGGCGGTCGGCATCGAACGGGCCGGCAACCGGGTGACGGCCGTGTCGCTGGGCAATGGCGAAAGGCTGGAAGCCGGCACTATCATAAATGCCGCCGGTCCGAACGCAGGCGTCGTCGCGGCCATGGCAGGGATCGAACTTCCGGTCGAGCCGCGTAAGCGCAACGTCTTCGTCTTCGAGGCGCGGGAGCGTTTCAGCGACATGCCGCTGCTCGTCGACCCGACCGGCATCTATGTACGGCCGGAAGGTTCCGTCTACATCACCGGCGGAGCGGAATCCGAAGAGGGCGAGACTGCGGCCGACCCACAGGATTTCGATCCGGCCTGGCCGCTTTTCGAGGAGGCGATCTGGCCCGTACTCGCCACGCGCATTCCCGCCTTCGAAGCGATCAAGGCGACACGCGCCTGGGCCGGTCATTACGACTACAACACGCTCGACCAGAACGCCGTCATCGGTCCGCATCCAGAGGTCGGCAACTTCATCTTCGCCAACGGCTTCTCCGGCCACGGCCTGCAACAGGCGCCGGCCGTGGGCAAGGCGCTGGCGGAATTGCTGGTCCACGGCGGCTATCGCAGCATCGACTGCTCGGCCTTCGGTTACGAGCGCATCGCCGAGGGTCGCGCCTTCAGAGAACTCAATGTGATCTAAGGTCAAATTGACAGTTCTTCCGGATTGGCGTGAAATACTTACGCAGGTTTCGGAAAAGTGTCCGATGGTTTCCAAGGAAAAACCTGCGACGAAGGGAAGAGGCTAAGCAGGGTAAAACGTGGCAGAGCCCCACGCGAGCCTGCGAGGGATGGCTGCGCCCGCCCGGTAAGCGCAGCCCTGAGGGTCTCCAATGGTCGGCGCGTTTGGTGAAAAGGCGTTCCTGGGCCAGGCCAACGGTCCGGAGGTCGAACTCGTCGTTTACGGGACGGAGCTCTACGCCAGATACGAAACTCTCGATGGGTATTCCGTGGTCTACGACGCGACGCTGGGACTCTTCTGCTATGCGCGGGTCGTCGCTGGCGGCTTCCAATCGACGGAGGTGCCGGTGACCTCACCACCGCCTCAGGG
This sequence comes from Mesorhizobium sp. 1B3, assembly GCF_050958605.1. Classification (NCBI taxonomy): domain Bacteria; kingdom Pseudomonadati; phylum Pseudomonadota; class Alphaproteobacteria; order Hyphomicrobiales; family Phyllobacteriaceae; genus Mesorhizobium; species Mesorhizobium sp. 1B3. Next base: position 47,257 of record NZ_JBJHDO010000022.1, read on the forward strand.
CCTCGAGCGGCACGCCGTCGAATCCGACAATGTGAGAATGGAGAAAATCAAAGAGCGCACGCTGCAGCTCGAGCAGCGGTCGCGCGCCTCGCCGAAACGGGAGTGATCGATGAGCGCCATATTCGGTGAAGTTCTGACTTTGGGACAGGCGAATGGTCCGGATATCGCGCTCAAGATTTTTGGCGACGAGCATTACGCCCGATACGAAAACCTCGACGGCTATTCAGCTGTCTATGACGACGAGCTCGGGCTGTTCTGCTATGCGCGCCTTACGGCGGCGGGAAGCTTCCGTTCAACCGGCACGGCCCTTTCGCGACCCCCACCGCAGGGCCTGCCCCGCCATCTCCAGGAATCACGCCGGACGGTGGTGGCCCGCGCGGAGGCACGAAAATTCCGCCGCGCCGCCATGGCCGGTGGCGACATGCACGAGGAAGCCGTCGTGCGCACCCTCGGCCCCAATCAGGGACTGCTGGAAGGCAGGGTCCTTTCCATGGGTGCGATCAAGGGACTGACTATCCTCGTGAACTTCCAGGATCTTGCCAGCACCGTCTCCCGAGCGGATGTGGAAGACCTCCTGAACGGAGATAATTATACCCGCAACGGCAACATCTGTTCGGCAAGGGAGTATTTCCGTCGTGTCTCCAGCGGCAAGCTCGATTACACCAACGTCGTCGTCGGGCCTTATACGCTGAGCAGGAACCGCGAATTCTACGTCGACAATCTCCTGGTCGAAGAGGCGCTGCAGCTCGCCGTCGCGGACGGACTCGATCTCAAGCAGTTCGATTCGCAGAACGAAAACGTCGTCGACGCTCTGAACGTGCTTTATGCCGGCCAGACCCAATATCGCGGGGAGCTGTGGCCGCACAACTGGCACATCGATTTGCGCTTCGGGAACATGCGCACCGATCTCTATCTTCTCACCAGCCTCGGCCGCACACCGGCCGATCTCAGCATCGGTACCTTCTGCCACGAGAACGGCCATCTGCTCTGCCGCTTTCCGGACATGTACGACTATGGCGAACGCGACGAGGACAGCGTCGCCAGTGCCGGTATCGGCAGCTATTGCCTGATGGGCTCTGGAAACCATAACGACAATGGGCTCAGCCCCTCGCCCGTCTGCGCATATCTGCGCGATCTTGCCGGCTGGTGCGACAACGAAATCGAGCTGAACGCCTCTGCCGCCCACGAGGCGCGCCATGGCGACTACAATACGGTGATGAAGTATCGTACGTCGCGGCCGAATGAATATTTCCTCGTCGAGAACCGGTCGAGGATGGGTCTCGATCGGGGCCTGCCGTCCAGCGGGCTTGCCGTCTACCATTGCGACATTCTCGGCTCGAACGAGTGGCAGCAGGGAACGGCCGACAAACATTATCAGTGCGCCCTGCTACAGGCCGACGGCCGCCGCGATCTCGAGCTCGACGCGAACAGAGGCGACGGCGACGATCTCTATGGCTCGATTGCGGGTATAGCCTTGTCGTCCACCTCGACGCCGAATTCGAGGGAATGGGACGGCCGCGATTCCGGACTGATCGTCTCCGACATCTCCGCGCCGGGGGAAATTATCAGCTTCGCCGTGGGCGCCGCGGTCTCCGACGTGGTCGCCGCCGGTGCCGCCAGCCCGATGTTGTCCATTCCGGACGACAAGGCGGCGGGTGTTTCCAGCACGATCGCCATCGCGCAATCGGGTACGGTCGCCGAGCTCAAGGTGAGCGTCGACATCAAGCACAGCTATATCGGCGACCTCAGGGTCGTGCTCACCTCGCCGGCCGGGCGAAGCACGGTGCTTCATCCCCAGCTCGGAGGTTCCGCCGACAATCTCATCACCACCTACAGTTCCGCGGTTCCCGGTATCCTGGACGACATGGTGGGACAGCCGATCATGGGCGTCTGGACGCTCAACGTTTCCGACCGGGCCAGGGTCGATGTCGGCAAGTTGCGCAAGTGGAGCATCGAGCTGCGGTCGAAGCCGGTTCCGCCAGTGGCGTAAGCAAGGCCTTTTCGATGGATCGAGAGCCGACGCTACGGATACTTCGAGGGACCGCCGGATTTTCTCAGGCAACGAAGGAGCAGACCAACAGCGATCAGGGAGGATGACATGGCGAGCTGGCGCCCCGACCCGAGTTTCTACCCATCTCCACGAATGGCGGAGAAGGCCAAGGCCGAGACCATCGCCTATGTGGCGATGTTCGATCCCCAGAGAAAGACGCCGGACGGCATCGCCGTCGTCGACGTCGACCCCGGAAGCAGTTCCTATTCCCGCATATTGAGCACGGTGGCTATGCCGAACGCCGGCGACGAGCTGCATCATTTCGGCTGGAACGCGTGCTCTTCCGCGCTCTGCCCCAACGCACCCCATCCCCATGTGGAGCGCCGGTATCTGGTGGTGCCGGGGCTGCGCTCCTCGCGCATCCATATCCTCGACACCAAGCCCGATCCCAGGAACCCTCAGATCGTCAAGGTCATCGAGCCCGAGGAAATCGCCGAGAAGACGGGCTACACGCGCCCGCACACGATCCATTGCGGCCCGGAAGGCATCTATGTGACGGCGCTCGGCAATGAAGAGGGCAAGGCGCCGGGCGGCATCTTCCTGATGGATCACGACAGCTTCGAGCCGCTCGGCCGCTGGGAGATCGATCGCGGCCCGCAGCAGTTTGCCTATGACGGCTGGTGGCATCTCGGCTACGACACGCTGATCACCAGCGAATGGGGCACGCCCGACACCTTCGAGGAAGGGCTGGTGCCCGAGATCCTCCTCGGTTCCAAATATGGGCGACGCCTGCATTTCTGGGACCTGAACAAACGCAAGCACATCCAGGAAATCGATTTCGGGGAGGAGCACCAGCTCGTTTTCGAGCTTCGCCCTGCTCATGACCCGACCAAGCCCTACGGCTTCGTCAATTGCGTGATCAGCCTGAAGGACCTGTCGTCGTCGATCTGGACGTGGCATCGCGACGGCGACAAATGGGCGGTGAGGAAAGTGATCTCGATACCGGCCGAGCCGGCAAGCGCCGACGACCTGCCGCCGATGCTGAAAGGCTTCGGTGCCGTGCCGCCGCTCGTCACCGACATCGACCTCTCCATGGACGACCGCTTCCTCTATGTGTCCTGTTGGGGCACGGGCGACATGCTGCAGTACGACGTCACCGATCCGCTCGACCCGAAGCTTACGGGCAAGGTGCGGATCGGCGGGATCGTTTCGCGTGCCACCCATCCCGGAGCCAGGAATGGAAAGCTGAGCGGCGGACCGCAGATGGTCGAGATCAGCCGCGACGGCAGGCGCGTCTATTTCACCAACTCCCTTTACGGGGCTATCGACACGCAATTCTATGACGGTGGTTTCGACGGCTGGATGGTGAAACTCGATGCCAAGCCGGGTGGCGGCATCGAATTCGACGAAAAGTTCTTCATCGATTGGCCGAAAGGCCATCTGCCACACCAGATACGTCTCGAGGGCGGAGATTGTTCGTCGGATTCCTATTGCTACCCGTAGGGAGCACGGGATGACGCAGAGCCTCGCGCCATGGCTTGCCATCGCCGGGCTCGGCGCCTTCCATGGTCTCAATCCGGCGATGGGCTGGCTGTTCGCCGTGGCACTCGGCATGCACCGGCAATCGCGCACGGCCGTGTTCGCGTCATTCGGGCCGATCGTGCTCGGCCACGCGCTGGCGGTCGGCGCGGTGCTCGCGGCTATCCTCGCCTTCGGCGTCTTCCTTGATTACGGGCTGCTCGCGCGCCTTGCCGGCGCGGTGCTGATCGGCTGGGCGGTATGGCATCTCGTCTATGGCCATCGGCGGCGTGTACGCATCGGTCTGCAGGCGGGGCTTCTCGGGCTGACTCTGTGGTCGCTACTCATGGCCAGCGCCCATGGTGCCGGCCTGATGCTGCTGCCGGTCGTCATGCCCTTGTGCCTGGCCGATGTCCCTGGCGGAGAATTGACGGTCCAGGCTTCGATCGGCACGGCGCTGACGGCGCTCGGCCTTCATACGGGAGCCATGCTTGTCGTGATCGCCGCCATATCCCTCACGGTCTATGAATGGCTGGGCCTCGCCTTCCTGAGGCAAGGCTGGATCAATCTCGATTACATCTGGAGCGCCGCGCTGGTGGCGAGCGGCGCCTTCCTGATCGCCTCATGAAGGGCTAGAGCAATTCCAGCAAAAGTGCGTGGCGGTTTTGCGTCCGGAGTTGCGTAAGAACAAATAGATAGAGCGTTTCCGCGGTTCGAAGAAAAGCGGAAATGCTCTAAGGCTGATCAATCGAAGTCGAATATCTCGCCCAGAAGCGATTTGCGCTTCTTGTGGGGGCGGTGGTGATCGCCGCGATAGCGATCGTCGTCCCGGTAGGAGCGATGGTCATCGCGCGCGTATCTGTCGTTTTCCCGCGAGGCGTATTGCCGACCTTCGTCCAAAGCGGCGCGCGGCTGCTCCTGCGCCGCCGAACGCTCGATGATCTTGTCGAGCTCACCGCGATCGAGCCATACGCCCCGGCATTTCGGGCAATAATCGATCTCGATGCCCTGGCGTTCGGCCATGACAAGATCGGAGTTGTCGATGGGACACTTCATTGGCGTTCCTCTGCTGGCATTTCACGGGAGATAAGGGCTCGACAGATGTATTCAAGGCGTAGTGACGACGGGGGTATGTCGCGCTGGCTCTTTGATTTCGGCGCAGCCTTGTGTAAAGCGTGCAAGTAATTTGAACCGACGGGCCAACGCAATGGACAAGTTCACGAAGCTCACCGGGGTCGCGGCACCCTTGCCGATCGTCAATGTCGACACCGACATGATCATCCCGAAGGACTACCTCAAGACGATCAAGCGCACCGGCCTCGGGGCAGGGCTCTTCGCCGAGAAACGTTATCTCGAGGATGGTTCGGAGAACCCGGATTTCGTGCTCAACAAGCCGGCCTATCGCAAGGCGCAGATCCTTGTCGCCGGTGACAATTTCGGCTGCGGGTCGAGCCGCGAGCACGCGCCTTGGGCGCTGCTCGACTTCGGCATTCGCTGCGTGATCTCGACCAGCTTCGCCGACATCTTCTACAACAACTGCTTCAAGAACGGCATTCTGCCGATCACCGTCAGCCCGGAAGACCTGGAAAAGCTCATGGACGACGCTTCGCGCGGCGCCAATGCGACGATCTCGGTGGACCTAGAGGCCAAGGAAATCCGCGGTCCCGATGGCGGCGTGGTCAAGTTCGATCTCGATGACTTCAAGCGCCACTGCCTGTTGAATGGGCTCGACGACATCGGCCTGACGATGGAGAAGGCCTCGGCCATCTCCGCTTACGAGCAGAAGGCTGCGGCCAGCCGTCCCTGGGCCTGATCCCAGACGACCCGCGGCGCGGCTGTCCGCCGCGCCGGTTTCATGACGGGCTGCTTGGCCTGATGCGGCCGTCGCAATTCCTCTCGGCGGAGGTGAGACGATGCGGCTTCTAGAATCGCTGCTGTTTTCGATCGGCATGCTGTCCGCGGGCATCGCCTTCGCCCAGGGGACTGTTCCCGAAGAGATCTCCTTCGAGGGCGGCAAGTTCACGATCACGGAAACCAGGGATCTCGACAAGATCCTCGCCTATGAAGGGCGGGAAATCGCGCGGAACTACGTGATCTTTTACGACCGCACGGTCGAAGTCGAAGGCATGCAGGTCGCGCTGTTCGCGGTCGGTGACGGGGGCAATGCCTGCGGCACCGCGACGGTGATCGCCTGGAAGCCGGAGGAGGGCGGGATCAGGAGCGACATCGTCGGCGAGGAATGCGGTTCGCCACCCGCGGCCGTCGCCGACAGCGGCATCTATTTCGTGCCCTACCTCATTCCCGGGGCTTCGGGAGTGGTCGAGGCCTGGTCGCCAAGGGATGGCGTCAGGGTCGCCGGCACGCTGAGCTTTGCGCCGCAGCCCGGTACGCAGTGGTCCGATCTCGATCCGGCCGGGTTCGAGACCATCACCGATGCCATGCACAACGAGGCCGTCTACGCGGCGGCCAAGACACTGCTCGGCGACAGCCTGCTCGGCGTCATGACCGGGTTGCAGGTCGGGGGCGGCCCCGCCGTCACCCCGTCGGGCATCATCTATGCCAGCGGGTGCGTGCCGCACGCCTGCGGCACCTCCGACGCGTTCATGGCCGTCGATCCCAAGGGCCAGAAACTCTATTTTGCACAAGAGCGCGACCAGCCGGAACCGGCCGCATGGCCTGAGATCGGCACCTGGCCGGCTGATCTCAGGCAAGCGATGCGGGACGGATTCGACCGTCCGCAATAGAGAGGGCATCCATGCGCAAGCTTATTTCCACCGGGTCGCCTTTCGAGAAGACCGCCGGCTATTCACGCGCCGTCGTCCAGGGCGACTGGTGCTTTGTCTCCGGCACGACCGGCTACGACTACATGACAATGACGATGCCGGAGAGCGTCGAGGAGCAGACGCGCGCCTGTCTTGCGACGATCGTCGCCGCTTTGGAGGAAGGCGGCTTCTCGCTGGCGGACGTGGTGCGCGCGCATTACTACGTGACCGACCAGGACTATGTGGACCGGGTATTCCCGATCCTGGGCGAAGCCTTCGGCGACATCCGGCCGGCAGCGACGATGATCGTATGCAAGCTCAACAAACCCGAGATGAAGATCGAGATCGAGGTTACGGCGCTGCGCCGGCCGGCGTAGCCAGCCTTTTCCGATCCATCGTACGCCCCTTGCGAAACCGTCTTGCCGCGTTTAGCAAGGGCGCGATTTTCCGCACGGTTCGAAGGATCTCATTATGGCATCGCGTAAGCTCCTCCTCCTCCCCGGCGACGGCATCGGCCCGGAAGCCATGGCCGAGGTCAAGAAACTCATCGCGGTGATGAACGCCGATCTCGACGCGGGCTTCGAGACCGAGGAAGGCCTTGTCGGCGGCTCGGCCTACGACGCGCATGGCCAGTCGATCTCGGAAGCGGACATGGCCAAGGCGCTCGCCGCCGACGCTGTGCTGTTCGGCGCGGTCGGAGGGCCGAAATGGGATGGCGTTCCCTACGAGGTGCGCCCCGAGGCAGGCCTGCTGCGGCTACGCAAGGACATGCAGCTTTTCGCCAATCTACGCCCGGCGATCTGTTATCCGGCGCTCGCTGCCTCGTCGTCGCTGAAGCAGGAAGTGATCGAGGGCCTCGACATCTTGATCGTGCGCGAGCTTACCGGCGGCGTCTATTTCGGCGAACCGAAGGAGATCATCGATCTCGGCAACGGTCAGAAGCGCGGCATCGACACGCAGGTCTACGACACCTTCGAGATCGAGCGTATCTCGGGTGTCGCTTTCGAGCTGGCGCGCACGCGCAGCAACAAGGTGTGCTCGATGGAGAAGCACAATGTGATGAAGTCGGGCGTGCTCTGGAAAGAGGTCGTCGCCCAGACCCACAGGGCCAGATATTCCGACGTCGAGCTCACCCATATGCTGGCCGATGCCGGTGGCATGCAGCTCGTGCGCTGGCCCAAGCAGTTCGACGTCATCGTGACCGACAATCTGTTCGGCGACATGCTGTCCGACGTCGCCGCCATGCTGACTGGTTCGTTGGGCATGCTGCCCTCGGCCTCGCTCGGCGCGCCCGACGCCAGGACCGGAAGCCGCAAGGCGCTCTACGAGCCGGTGCACGGCTCCGCGCCCGACATCGCCGGCAAGGGCATCGCCAATCCGATTGCCATGATCGCGTCCTTCGCCATGGCGCTACGCTATTCCTTCGGCATGGTTGCCGAGGCGGACCGGCTCGAAGCGGCGATCGCCGGCGTGCTCGACGACGGCCTGCGCACCAAGGATATCACGTCGCCGGGCAAGACCGAGATCGGCACCGCTGCCATGGGCGACGCCATCGTGGCACGCTTCCGCGCCGCCTGATCAACCATAGAAGCCGATAAACCGCCCGGCGAAGAGCACGCCGAGCCATAGCAGAACCGAACAGACCGCCGACAGCCGCATCAGCGGCGTCGGCGGTTTTGTTTCGGAACGGCCTGCCTGAAGCCAACTGAAGAACAGGAAGTTCGCGATCGCCGCCGCGATCAGCGTCAGCTTCAAGAGGAAGACAGGCGAGGCGGCGTAGTCGCGGGCACGGACAGCAAATATCGTAATGCCTGTCAGCACGGCGACCGCGAAGGCGAAAAGCGCCACCCGTCGCAAAAGCCGCTGGAAGGGCGAGGCGGGCATCGAGGCGAAAGCGCCGAGCAGGCGGAAATCCATCAGCAGGACGCTTGTCACCAAGGCGCCGATGGCGAGGACGTGAAGACCGTTGACCACCGGATAGGCGACAAAGGAGCTCTTCAAGGCCGCAACGGCGGACAGCTTCTCGATCGCCCCGAGCAGTTCGTTCATGTCGCGCCGGTCAGTCGGTCGGCGCGCGATCGGGATAAACGTCGTAAGTCTTGCCGTTGACGACGATGCGCACGGCCTTCATGCGCCGCTCCGCCTGGTCGCGGGAACGGTTGCCGATGGCCGTGACCTCGTCGCCCGGCTTGGCGGAGGCTTCGGTGAAGCCGGCCCGCTCGGTCGCGCGAGGCGGCGCGAGCTCGACCTTCCAGATCTCGCCCTTCACGTCGACGTCCAGCGTGGCGTGGGGATTGCCGACATAGACGGCGCGGATCTCGCCTTTCAGCTCGGACAATTCCTCCACCGTCCAGGACCAGCCGTGATGGGCGATGGCTGGAGCCGTTGCCAACACCATGGCCGCTGCCACGACGACGCTTCGCCAACGCAGGTCGGAAAGCGAATTTCCCATGATCGTTCTCCTGCGGCATAACCTTCGCAGGGAAGGTATGGGCCGTAGGCGAAGGGTCAAATCAAAAACGGCGGAGCGGTGGCTCGCACCGCCGTTTATGTCGGGCAACGCGGTTGACACGAAGGAGACTCCTCGTTTATGAGCCTCTCACAAATTCGGGCGCGTCTTCGGGCGCGCCCTTAAAGTTCGGCCCGCGAACGGGCCTCGACCGACGGGCTAGAACAATGAAGATCAAGAACTCGCTCAAGGCTCTCAAGGGCCGTCATCGCGACAACCGCATGGTCCGCCGCAAGGGCCGCATCTACATCATCAACAAGTCGGCTCCGCGCTACAAGGCGCGCCAGGGCTGATCCCCGATTTGCTCGGGCCCTGTGTTTGGGGTCTCGGCACCGCATCACGCGAAATTCAATTTGACGCTCCGCTGTCAGGGAATAGTTTCCCAAACATGCGGAGCGTTTTTGCCTGTCTTCTCCTTCTCGCCGTCGCCGGCCCTGCTCCAGCGGTCGCGGCCGATTCCGAGACTGCCGCGCCGGCAACTGCTCCGCCGAGCGCGCAAAGCCGACTGGACAAGTTGTTCGCCGACCTGAAGCGCGAACGCAACGAGAAAGCCGCCCAGCGCATCGCCGATCGGATTCGCGAGCAATGGAACAAATCCGGCAGCGCTTCCGTCGATCTGATGATGTTGTGGTCAGCCGAGGCGATGGACGCGAAGAAATTCGACGTCGCGCTCGACTTCCTCGACCAAGTGGTGACTCTTTCGCCCACCTATGCGGAGGGGTGGAACCGTCGGGCCACTGTTCATTTCATGATGAACAACTACCAGAAATCCATGGCCGACATCGAGAAGACGCTCCAGTACGAGCCGCGCCATTTCGGCGCGTTGGCCGGGATGGCGCAGATCCTCAGCAACACCGGGCGCAAGGAACTGGCGCTCGAAGCCTATCAGCGCGTGCTCGACATCTATCCGATGATGCGCGCGGCGCAGTCGGAAATAGCGACGATCTCCGAAGAACTCGCCGGCGAAGGCATCTGACCGGGTAGGCTGCAGTTCGCGGCCGAAGGGCCCGCGCTCCACCGACAGGCTACAGCGACTTCGAACTGCTGCTCGCGACCTTCAGCGGCGATCCTTGCTTCTCTTCCTTCAGCAATTCGTCGATTCGCTCCCGTTCGCGCTTGAAGGCCTCGAGGTCGTTGCCCTTGAGCACTCGGCCGACCGGCAGGCGCACGCGCATCGGATCGACCTTGCGGCCGTTCACCATCAACTCGTAGTGAAGATGGTCGCCAGTGGCGAGGCCGGTCGAGCCGACATATCCGATGACCTGGCCTTGGCGGATCCGTGCCCCGGGAACCACCCCCTTCGCGATCGCGCTTTGATGGTTGTAGGACGTCTCATAACCGTTGGCGTGGCGAATGATGGTCTGGCGCCCATAGCCGCCGGCCCAGCCTGCCTTCTCCACGGTGCCGTTGCCTGAAGCGATGATGGGTGTGCCGCGCGGCGCGGCCCAGTCGACGCCGGTATGCATCCTCGTATAACCGAGAATGGGATGGCGGCGCGAGCCGAAGCCGGAACGGAAGGTGCCGTTGGGGACAGGATTGCGCAGCAGGAATTGCTGGGCGCTGCGCCCTTCCTGGTCGAAATAGTCCACCGCGCCGTCTTCCATCTGGAATCGATAGAAGGTGCGCGTATTACCGCCGAAAGTCGCAGAGACGTAGAGAAGCTCGGATTCCTCCGACACTTCGTCATTGTCGTCGGGCTGGGAGAAGAAGACCTCGATCCGATCGGTCGGATTGATCCGCGACTGATAATCGACGTCGGAGGCGAGCAGCTTGATGAGCTGCGTCGTCATCGCCTTGGACATGCCGTAGGAATAAGCGGCGCGATAGATGCCGTCATAGACAGTGGGCAGGTCGCCGCGCACCCTGACCGGCGGCGGCGAATCATCGAAGGCGGTCAGGATCTCCGGATTGGGTTCGGGCTCGCCGGCCGGCACATATTGCTGGCGATCGTCCAACGCGATCGTCACGACGTGCTGGGTGCGATTATACACGCTGGTGCGCACGACCTTCGCCACGTCGCCGCGCACTTCGAGCCCGACACGCAGCACAGTGCCTTCCCGCAGCGTGTCGGCGTTCAGGAGCTTGGCGATCGCCTCGGCCATGTCGGTGGCGTCAGGACCCGTATAGCCTGATTCGGCAAGGGCCTCGGCGATTTTGCGCGGCGTGTTGAAGGGGATGATCTCCTCTGCGAAGGCGAGGCCCGCCTGGTCGCCGGAGCTGCGGGGCGTGACCGACACATTCTCCTGGACGATCTTCACCCCATAGGTGGCAAGCGCCTGGGTGGCGAGCGATTCGCCGAATCGCTCCGGATCGACATAGTGCAAGGCAGCGACCTGGACGTCGCCATCCGTGAGAATCGCACCGGTGTTGCGCACGACAGCCTCGACCTCGTCGGCCGAAAGTGCGCTCTGTTCATCGAAGGCGGCGGTTTCGAAAGGGAAGTCCACCGTCTTCAGGCTCATTTCGCTCTCGACCTTGGCGCCATAGAGGGTGCCGGTGGTCGGAGCCTGGTTGGCTGCGCCGTCCTCGGCGAAGACCGAAAGCGGGTCGAAGGGCGGATAGCTGCGGCTGGTGGTGTGGCTTGCGGCCAGCGCCATCTTGATCTGCACGAAGGGCATGGTGCGGATCACGTCACGGTCGCCGACGCGACTGACCGTCGACAGTTCCATGCGGCGGCGATCCTTGGTCCGGGTGATCTGGCGCGTCGGCGCGACCCGGTCGGTCTTGGCCTCTTCGCCGGCCTCGCTCTTGTTGCCCGGCATCACGAGCTCGGCGATCTCTGGGGGCGTCGCCAATTGCTCTCGCCCGTCGAGGGCGGCGAACAGCGCTACGCCCATCAGAACGCTCGACGTGACGCCGGTCAGGAACGTGCCTGATAGCCACCGCGCCGAAACCTCACGCCGATCCGGCGGGCCGCTGCGCCCGTCGGCGATCAGCGGAGGCTCGTTGCCGAGCCCGGCTATGGTTTCGACTTCATCTTGCATGCGAAACGGCGGATTCGTCCCCAGTCGGCAGGCGCATTATGTTAATTGCCATGACAATTGCCTGTCATGACAGTCGAAGTCAACGAAGGCTGGTCGAACGCGCGATTTGCCGTCACGTTCAGCGGCCTAACGGCCAGCCTGTCCCCCAGGCGTTCGCGGACCCGGTAGGGATGGGACGCCAATGGGGCGGGAATAGGGCCTTACAGCGGCGGGGCGGAATGTGATCGGCGGCCCCGCGCCAGGAGGGCGCCATCGAGGCCCCGGCCAAGCCGGCATCCTGTGGAACTTCGCCTCTTCGTCCTTCTTATATGGAGAGCGAACGCCGCTCCCCTGTCTTTTGAGCCTTTTGATATCCGGTTGAGGTTTTTGGGTTTTTTGTCATTGTT
>NZ_JBJHDO010000023.1:0-43785 GCF_050958605.1 Mesorhizobium sp. 1B3
GCACGCGGGGAGAGAGTCGATTTCATCAGGGCTTTCGCTAGTCGTCACCGTTGCCGGTTTGCGAAACCGAGGCGGCCAGCCTTTCTCTCCCCGCTCGCGGGGAGAGATGTCCGGCAGGACAGTGAGGGGCTACTGGGCAACCGGTCAAAAGATCAGCGCCGACGGGATCAGGCCTGCTGGATGGCCGAGAGCTGCCAATCCGCGCCCTTCTGGCGGACGAAGGTCCAGAGCTCGGTGGTCTCGCTCAGTTCGTCGGCATCGCCTTCGACGACGTCCCCGGTCTTGCGGTCGCGCATGACATCGCGCGATTCGTACCGCAGCGCCGCCGTGGCGTAATCGCGATCGCCTTCCCGCCATGCTTCGGCGATGTCGGCCTGGACCAGCGTGACATCGGTGACGTCGTTGCGCAGGCCGTTCTTGGCGTTGTCGGCGAGTTCCTCCGACAGGTAGGACACCATTTCCGGCGTGACGAGACGGCGAAGCGCGGGATGATCCTCGCGGCCGAAGGCCTCCTGGACTTCCGTCAGTCGACGCTGGAACATGTCGAGGTCGTCCTGCGTCAGCTGGATGTCTTCGCTGACTGGCGGAGTGGGCGCGGCACCCGTCCGGCCGCCGAAGCTCGGAACGGTGAACGGACGGTCGTTTCGTGACGGTGCGGCATCTCGGAAACTGTCCAGGCCGCCGGCGTTTCCGGCCATGGCGGGGGTAGGGGCCGAGCGCGAACGCAAAAGCCTGACGAGCAGGAAAATCGCCCCGCCGATCAGCAGCGCCTGGAGGAGGAAGCCGAACATGCCGGCCAGGCCGCCGAAGCCCTGGCCGAGGAGCAAGCCGATGAGACCGCCCAGCATCAGGCCCTTGAGCATGGAGCCGCCGAAGCCGTTCATGAAGCCGGGCCGCTGTGCGGCCGGCTGAGCCGAGCGAGCCGCGTTCTGCTGGCCCGTGTTCGGCGTCATCGAACGTTCGACCGGGGCAGCCTGCCGCGGCGCGGTGTTGGTGGCGGGAGCGGATTGGAAGGTGCGCGTGCCGCGGCTGCCGAAACTGCCGCCACGACGGGCTTCGGCCTGGTCGACGGCAACCATTGTGAATGCCAGGAAAAGTCCTGCAATCAGCGCAGCAAATCGGCTTGTCCTGGATATCGGCATGCGGTCTCCTCGTTTGTAGTAGAAATGTAGCGTCTCATATAATGATGAAAGCACGCTCTGTCAGGAGGCCCACGCCACAACCCTTACGAATTTTCCGGCGATGTCGAAATCAGACGACGATCCGGAAATCGGTCGACCCATCCGGCTTCGTCTCGGTAAAGCTGACACCTGTCACGGTCGCGCCGGACGGTCCCTGCCGAAGTCGCGCGATCATCCGCAGGATCACGCTTTCCGGTCCGCTTAGCAGCGCCGTCACCGACCCGTCTTCTTCGTTGCGCACCCAGCCGACGAGGCCCAGTTGCGTTGCTTCGTTGCGCGTCCAGACACGGAAGCTGACGCCCTGCACCCTGCCGGTGATCCTGGCCAGCACTGTCTTCCCACGACCGTCCGCTGCCGATGTCATGCTCCCTATGTGGTGCGCCGACCGCGGGAGGCAAAGATCCGGCACGTGGATTTGAACCCCTTTTCGTACCAGCAACCATTAGGAACGACCGGCAGCGCCTGCCCCTCATCGGCCTGCCGGCCACTTCTCCCCGTGAACGACGGGGAGAAGGACGCTGTCATCATCACTTTCGCCAATCGTCGGCGTTTGCGATTGGCGAAAGCCAAGCGGCAGGCGTCTCTCTCCCCGCAAATTGCGGGGAGAGATGTCCGGCAGGACAGTGAGGGGCCGACCAGCGCAGACGCCCGATCATTTAGCCCACCAATCTCACTTTCCACGCGCCGCCGCGAGGGCGCCGGGCAGCTCTTCCTCGAAGACCGTGAGCTCGTGATCCAGCCCGACGCTGACGCGGATGCAGCGGTCTAACCCGGGCGCCATGGGCTTGCGGATGAACACGTCGCGCGACAAGAGGTGCTGCAGCACCTTCAAGGCGAAGGCTCCGTCCTCGCCGCAATCGATCGTGACGAAGTTCGTGGCGGAGGGAACGGGGGTCAGGCCGTTTGCCCGGGCGATGGCCGCGATCCGGTCGCGACCGGTCGCGACCTTTGCCACCACGCCCTCGAGATAGGCCTGGTCCGCCAGGGCCGCCGCGCCTGCGATCAGGGCCATGCGGTTGACGCCGTAGTGGTTGCGGATCTTCTCGAATTCGCGGATCGTGCCGGCCTCGCCGATGGCGTAGCCGCAACGAATTCCGGCCAGACCATAGGCCTTGGAGAAGGTGCGCATCCTGAGAACGTTGGGCCGGGACACGTCGAGCGGCGGAAGCGCCGAGGCCGGCGCCGTTTCGCCATAGGCCTCGTCGAGGATGAGCATGGTCGTTTCGGGCAAGGCCTCGACGAAGCGGAGGATCTCCGGCGTTTCCCACCAGGTGCCCATCGGATTGTCCGGGTTCGAGAGATAGATGAGGGGCGCCCTTTCGCGGCGCACCGCGTCGAGCAGCGCGCTCAGGCTTTCGCGATCGTCTTCGAAAGGAACGGAGACGAGGCGGCCGCCGAAACCCGCCACGTGGAAATTGAAGGTCGGATAGGCGCCGAGCGAAGTGACGACAGGCGTTCCCGGCTGCACATACATGCGCACGACGAGGTTCAGCAGGCCGTCTATGCCCTCGCCAACGACGACATTGTCGTAGCCGACGCCGAGATGCGCGGCGAGCGCGCTCTTCAGCTCGTGATTGTCGGGATCGCAATACATCCACATGTCGCGCGCCGCTGCCGCCATGGCCGCGACCACGCTCGGCGAGGGGCCAAAGCTGCTCTCATTGGCGCCGATGCGCGCGCGGAATTTCGCGGCGCGGCTGCGCTCCTGGGCCTCCGGCCCGACGAAGGGCACGGTGGCCGGCAGGGCGGCGATCAAGGGTGTCAGGGCAGGGCGTGTGGTCATGATATCTCGCTGGCCGGAAACGGCGGTCGACCCGCCGGAAGTTCCCGCAGCCGAACTACCCCTCCGGCGGCGCCCAGGCAACAAAAAACCCGGCGGTTGCCCGCCGGGTTTGCCGTTCAAACGGTCGAAGGGCGATCAGAAGTTGCGCGTGAAGCGAAGGAAGCCAGAAACGGTGCCGTCCAGCTCCTCGATCTTGTCGTAATAGACTTCGGTGCGGATTTCGAAATTCGTGACCGGCGTCCACGCCATCGCGACTTCCAGCTCATAGCCGGAAAGACCCAGAGTCTCGTCGGAACCGCCGGCATAGAAATCGCTGAAATACTGTCCGCCCACCGAGGCGGCGAACTTCTCGTTGAACTGATGAAGGTAGGAGGCCAGGGCCGACCATTCGGCCGCGCCGTTGCCGCCGGTGAGCGCGGAGATCGGGGCGATGACGCCGAAGCGCGTGTCGCTGTCGGAATAGAAGCCCAGCAGGCGGAGCGAGGAGCCCGGCGCATTGGGAATGTTCCACTGCATGCCCACCTGCGCGCCCCAGCCGCTTTCGCTGGCCACGGCTATATCGTCGGGTACGTTGTTGATGGAGTCTTCCCAACCGAACTTCGCCCAGACGGCGCCCCAGGCCTGGTTGTAGCTGAGCACGCCGACGACATCGGGAATCCAGCCGTCGCCCTCGAGCGCGTCGTCTTCCAGCGATATCGTCGCCGCGAAGCCTTCGGCGGAACCGAAGGAATAGCCGAGCTGGTGGCGCTGGGCGTCGCCATAGGACATGCTGCCCCAGCTGTGCGAGCCGTACGCCGCGACGCCGCCCTTCTGCGATTCGACCCATGCGGATTCGCTGTAGCCCGCGCGGAAGCCGCCGAGGTCGATATAGGCCTGGTCGGTGCTGACCGGCCCGTCCGAAAACGGGTTGGCGCCGGCGGCACCGCCCCATGAGCCCTGGAAACGAATGCGTCCGCGCAGCGTGCCCCATTCGGTCTCCGAGCGGGCGTCGATATCCACGCGCGCACGCGTCTCCTTGATCCAGCCTTCCTCATCGGGATAGGCGCCGTAGGTCAGGAAGTCCGGCGAGCTGCCGGACACTTCGCCGGTGGCCGGATCGATCACGCCGCCCTTATAGTTCTCGGACCCCATCTGGTAGCGGATGTAGCCGGAGATCTGCAGGCAGGTCTCAGTTCCCGGTATGTAGAAGAACCCGGCGCCATAGGCGTCGCAGACACGGACATATTCGACCGGCTCGGGCTCGGCGACGACCACCGCATCGGCCGCCCGCGCCCCCGTCGCAACCACAAGTACAGCCGCAGACCCCAAAAGAAATCGCTTGATCATTCTGAACTGTTCCCCGTTCGCCTGCCCGTCACTTGCCGCGAGCAAATCCGAATGCTTCACATTTCTTCCGGCTTTGCTTGCCGGTTCAAGAAGATTGCATGGGCCGCATGATGTTTGCGGCGGAATGCATAGACAGTGTTGCCAAAGTGCAACGACCAGTTGAACGGAAAATGAGCAGCGCTTCATCGATGGGCAATCTGCCCTTCCAGGATGCCTATTATGCAGGCGACGGGAAGGGCCGTACCCGTGGACCATGGCGGCTGCCGCCCCCCCCTCCCTCAAGGGGGGAGATCGGCAGTTTTGATATCGGCGCCTCTTCTGTCACTACGACGATTAGCGAAATCATGCGTGACATCCAATCTCCCCCCTTGAGGGGGAGATGCCCGGCAGGGCAGAGGGGGGTGTCTCTCGGATACCTTCCGAGCAAGGCAAACATCACGGCATCAGCCCGAACGGCAGCCCCGAGATCAGCGCCTTCACGTAGCGCTTTTCCTGGTAGAGGCCGTTCAGCGAAACACGGTTGAAGGCGGTCGGGCGCTCGAGGCTCGATGTCCTGAGCACGCCGGGCTGCGTCGTCACCGCTATCTCGAAGCCGGCCTCGGCAACCGCCCGGATCTCGCGCTCCGACACGGCCGAGGGGAAACCGTAGGGATAGGCGAAGCTGCGGGGATATCGCCCGACATAGGCTTCCACCGCCTTGGCCGATTCCGCGATCTCCCGGCGAAGGCGCTGGTCGTCGACCCCCCGCAGATTGGCGTGGGTCAGCGTATGGGCGCCGAAGCGGGCGAGGTGGTCTTGCGCGAGGCGGCGCAATTCCCCGGCATCCATCGTCAGCTCCGCCACCAGGGCGACCGGGTCTATGCCATGATCTTGGGCCACCTCGTCTATGCGCGCCACGGCCTCGTCCTCCTGCCTGGCCTGGACGAATTCGGCGAGGCGCTCGAAGGCCGCCTGCTTGTGGGCGCTTGTTCCCAGATTGAGCGTTTCGGCTCCCCGCCCGAAATCGAACTCCAGGCGATCGGCTTTTGCGACCAGCCGGCCCGCCGTCTCCCACCATGGGGCCCGCGATCTCTCGACGAAGCCGGCGGTAAGGAAAATGGTGTAGGGCACGCCGTGTTTTCGGAACACCGGCGCGGCGAACTCCGCATTGTTGCGATAGCCGTCGTCCAGCGTGAAGCTCACGAAGCGCCTTTCGTCGCCCCTATCTGCAAGCAGGCGCGGCAGGTCTTCGAGCGCGACGGGCGTGAGCCCGCATTCCCCGGCCGCCAGGATTGCCTCTTCGAGGAACGCGGGCGTGACGGAGAGATGCGCGTTCGGATCGTAGGCCTTCCCCCCTCGCGGGCGCACGTGATGAAGCGTAAAGATCACCCCGCGCCCGCCGGCTGCAGGCCACAGCCTCCCCGCCCGGGAAAGCGCGATGGCTTCCAGCCCGACCCGGACGGCCGCCTGTTTGAGGATGTTTCGGACCGCGTGATTCAACGTCTGGCTTAACAGGTTTGGACGGGAAACCCATAAGATGCGCCCCGTTAATAAAGCGCTTTGCCGGGGCGGGGGCGATCGCATCGGTGGTCTCGACAGCGCCCGGCGTAACGGCTATCAGGCGTTGCCTTGCGCCGGCTGCCGTTAGGCGGGCTTTGCGACTGGTACGAAACAGAAACAAAAGCGGGTGGAAGCCCGCCACAGGTCTCAGGCGTGCTCGGCATCTCGGTCGGGCAAAGTGGCGCAAACGCGCGGTATAGCGCTTTGGTATCGCGAACATAGGCCATGCAGGTGCGTATATCCGTAGTTACAGTTACACTGAACCGTCGAGATCACCTTGAGCGAGCCATATCCAGTGTCGTTGCTCAAGGTCTTGAAGATGTGGAGCACATAGTGATCGATGGGGCGTCAACAGACGGCACCGTGGATCTGCTACGCAAGCATTCGCATCTCAACTGGATCAGTGAGCCCGATACCGGTATGTACGCAGCCCTCAATAAAGGGCTCAAGCGTGCCAGCGGCGACCTCATCTGTATCCTGAATTCAGACGATACGATCCCGCCAGGCGCTTTTGCTTGTGCGCGGAGGGCTTTGGCGGGCGCTCCCACGCTGGATATGATTTCCGGCCCGGTTGAAATGGTAAATCTGTCGGCCGAAGGCGAGAGGCGGGTAACCATTGTCGACGCGTCACAGTTTCTAACGCTCCGCGAGCAGGATATTGGCCCGGGGATAACGCTTACCAACGGTCGTTACTTGACGCGACGCTTGGTGGAGCGCGTCGGTCTGTTCGACGAACGGTACAAAATGGTATCAGACAAGGATTACCTGCTAAGAGTGCTGTTGACTAAACCTCACAACGTCTGTGTTTCACAGCCACTATATAGCTATGGCGTGCATGAGGGCTCGCTGACATTCTCAGGGGCATCAGCTGTCGAACGTCTGGCGAAAGAGTCGCTGATTGCGGCGCAAAATGGCCTGGCCGAAGCCAGTTCGGGGGCTGAGCGTGCTGCCTACGCCCGTTGGCACGCCTGGGCATTGTTCTATTGGGTGGGCCTGCAGGGACTGCGTGGAAACCTCTCTCAGGCATTGTCCAGTGTCTTGGATGGCAGCCGGAGAGATCCAGGTTGGATTTTGCGGCTGCCTGGACCAGTGCTACGTCACCTGAGGGAGCGGAGGTTGCGTGCCGGCCATGTTATGGCGCCCGCGCGATTTACTGCTACATAATCGACGGATTCTCGAACGGATTTGTGAAGACTATATCGAGCCGGTTTGTTGGCGAGGTGGTTGTCGTACGGCTTGCAACTTGAGGCACCGTCGATAAAAAGCACCTTTGCGTGTCAATGTGGAACACATGAGTCGATGGCACTACAGGCCTATAGGTCGACAGCGTGACGGAGCGGATCTACACCTTCGCACGACAGCTCGACGGCGATACGGCGCAGCTTAAAAGGTTCCTTTGATGGTCGAGGAATTCATCATTTATGGCTCCGGAGGCCACGCACGAGAAGTGCTTTTCCAGATGCGAGCGGATGGGTACGATGTCGTCGCGATGGTCGATGATCGCAATCCTGGCGGTGATCTGCATCAACTACCGATCCTTTCTTCGCCGGAAGCGAGAGCCAGCCATCCGCATGCGTTGTGGGTTGTCGCAATTGGAAATCCTGCAACTCGCCGCCGAGTAACAGTCGAACTGGCGTCGCATGGCGTGAAGTTTGGCAGCTATATCAGTCGGCGGGCTTTCATTGCGCCTACAGCCGTTTTGCACCATCCTGTTCAGATCTTCGCCAATGCAGTGCTTTCAGATTTGTGCGTGGTCCGATCCGGGGCGATCGTTCATTTCGGCTGCGTTATTTGCCATGATTCAATTATCGGCGAATATTCGACCGTCTGCCCGGGAGTGACGATTGCCGGGAATGTTGCAATTGGAAACGAAGTTTGGGTCGGGGTTGGATCCTCATTCCGGGACGGAACTACAGGCCAGCCTCTGGTCGTCGGGGATGGGGCGTTTGTCGGTGCCGGAAGCTGCGTGGTAGGCCCAATAGCTGCTGGCACCCTTGTAGTCGGTGTGCCAGCACGTCCGAAGGTGTCCGGTGCAGTCTGATATCGGCTCCAAAGGGATGAAGGTCTCCATTGTCACAGTCTGTAGGAACGCAAGCGATAGCATTCTGGATACGATCCTGAGTGTTCGCAAACAGACGCACCCGAATATTCAGCACATTTTTGTCGATGGGGCTTCGACCGACAGGACTGTCGAAATTATTTCGAATCATGATCCAGACGTACTGGTTTCGGAGCCAGACAATGGCATCTACGACGCTATGCAGAAATCGATAGCGTACATCGATGGGGATGTTGTATACTTCTTAAACAGTGGGGATATGTTTGTTGATAATAATGTTGTCAGTGATGTTGTAAATTATTTTATTGAGACGCGTGCAGATGCTGTTTTTGGAAATTTGCTTCCTGTTTACAGCAACACGGTGCAGGAGCACGACCATCCAGCTTTCAAATCTGGAAAGACACTCGATTTAGGGTATTTCGGTAATCGCCGACTATTTTATGATGAGTCGATTCATCATCAGGCTATTTTCTACCGACGCGAGTTGGTTCAGCGGTGCGGGTTTAAGGCGCGAGATCCCCGGGCCGATGGAGAATACCATCTCAATATGTGTGCTTTTGTCGCGGGTGGGGCGAGGGCCTGCTACCTGCCTCGAACAATTACTCGATTTGCCCTTGGTGGGCATAGCACGTCAGATTTTACGAGAGAATGGGCGCGCTTTTCTGATGCACGCGACCTTCTCAGAAGGGAGTTTTTTCCAGCAGGCAGGAACATCTCGGGTGTGCGCTATGACGAATACCTGATTCTTAAACCGAATTGGCGCAATCGAATAGGGCTTTTGCTGCACACCAAGGCTGGAAGATTCTTGCAGGCTGGTTTGGCTCGCATTCGCCGGCTCCGTGCATCTTAGTCTGCGACCTAGTTCACTGTTGCCACCCGAAAGGCGCAACTGTAAACGGGGTGCCCCAGCTGCTGAGTAAGCTAAAGAGCAACGAGGATACCTTGAGTATCAATGTGATTCATGTCTCCGATCGGCGAACCTCCGTCGTAGCGTATGCGAAGGACGGATTGGTCGACATGATCGCCGGCCTTGCCTTATGGCGAGTTTGGGGCATGTTGGCCGTGAATGATATCAGATTGCGCTATCGTCGATCTCGCTTAGGTCAATTCTGGCTCACCATATCGATGGCAGTTACAATCATAACGCTAGCTATAGTTTACTCGACAATTTTTGCGATTTCGCTGCGGGACTATCTCCCTATGATCGCGGTATCGTTAATCGCATGGGGGCTTATCGCTGGAATTTGCAACGAAGGGGCTGTGGCCTTTATAGAGGGCGAGGCGTATATAAGAAGCGTTCCTTTGCCGAAATCAGTATTTATCTATCGAATAATACTAAGAAATCTTATAACCTTTGGGCATAATGTGATTATCGCGCCCGTTGTGATGGTTCTTTTAGGTATAGTCCCAAATTGGAATTTGTTGCTTCTCATTCCAGCTATGTTCCTAACGCTCTTGACCGGGGCTTGCGTGGCGCTGATATTGAGCACGTTATCGGCAAGGTTTCGTGATCTACCTCCGATAGTATCTTCATTTATGCAAATTGCATTCTTTTTGTCTCCGATAATGTGGTCCGCGCATCAATTGCGTGGCCAGTTTCAAATTCTGACGGATTGGAATCCCTTCGCCGCCTTTCTCGACATCATGCGCAATCCTATCCTGGGCGTGCCCCCTAACCCATCGTCATGGTGGTTTGCCCTCGGCGTAACGGCTGTGACTTTTGCCGTGGCGGTGATTTTTTTTGGCCGGTTTCGTTCTCGCATCGCCTACTATCTGTAATCGTGAGCTGACATGGCACTTATCGACCTGCAGGCTGTCTCCCTCAGCTACCCGATCTATGAAGCCAAGGGGCGGTCCCTGAAGAATGCGGTGTTGCGACACGTGGGCGGTGGCTTGGCTCGTGACGACAGTGGACGGATTGAAATTCAGGCATTGAGGGATATTAACCTCCGTTTACAGGACGGAGATCGATTGGCGCTCATAGGCCACAACGGCGCAGGCAAGTCGACCCTGCTCAAGGTGTTGGCCGGGATTTATGAGCCACCAGTTGGTACGGTCAGGATCGAAGGAAAGGTCTCCTCACTTACGGATGTCAGTCTAGGTTTGGATATTGAAGCGACAGGCAGTGAGAATATCGTCTCCCGTCTCGTTTTTCTGGGGATGAACTACGCCGACGCCCGGAAGCGCGTGCACTCCGTCGAAGAATTTACTGAACTGGGCGATTTCCTCGAAATGCCTCTACGTACATATTCGACTGGCATGCAAGTGCGTTTGGCCTTTGCTGCTTCGACCGAAATCCGGCCAGACATACTCATTATGGACGAGATGATTGGAGCTGGGGATCTTGCATTCGCGGAAAAGGCTCGGAGGCGCTTGGATGAGTTCGTCCTCGACGCGAGCATCTTGATTTTGGCTTCCCACGACCTGGAGATTGTTAAGAGTATGTGCAATCGCGCGATTCTCCTGGAGGGAGGGGTGATAAGAATGAGCGGAAGCGTTGAAGATGTGATTCACGCTTACAAGACTGGGCAAATTAATTAAATCTCACATTCAAAGACTGGAGGGGGCGGCGTTGTCGTTCAAATATCCTGTATATCAGCCGCACTTTACCGGAAGAGAGCGGGAGTACGTTCTCGACTGTTTAGACTCGACGTGGATCTCTTCCAAAGGGAAATACATCGGCGAGTTCGAGGGCAAGTTCGCCAAGTATCTTGGCGCTGACCATGCGCTTTCTGTGTCTAATGGAACGGTAGCTCTTCACCTAGCCCTTGCGGCTCTTGGCATTGGGCCTGGTGATGAGGTGTTGGTTCCCACGTTAACCTACATAGCTTCGGCCAACGCGGTCACTTACACAGGCGCAAATGTTGTGTTTGTCGACAGCGAGCCCGACCATTGGCAGATGGATCTTGCGGATGCTGAGCGCAAGATTACTCCGAAAACACGAGCTATCATGCCGGTTCATCTCTACGGCCATGCCTGTGACATGGAGGGCATTAGGCATCTGGCGCGGGAGTATGGCTTGTTCGTCATAGAGGATTGTGCTGAAGCCATTGGAACGCGCTTCGACGGCAAGCTGGTAGGCACTCTTGGCGACGTCGGCTGCTTTAGCTTTTTTGGCAATAAGACCGTCACTACAGGCGAAGGAGGCATGCTTGTCACTAGCGACTTAAGCTTGGCCGATCGGATATCCCGCCTCAAGGGACAGGGATTGGCTAGGGATCGGGAATATTGGCACGACCTAGTTGGTTTCAACTATCGCATGACCAACATATGTGCCGCTATTGGTTCGGCGCAGATGGAGCATATAGAGCAGGTTGTTGCCCGAAAGCGGCAGCTTGCAAACATATACGGACAAGAGCTGGCCGGTCTGCCTGTGTCGGTTCATGGCGAGCGAGCAGGCACAGAGCACAGCTACTGGATGGTCACGATTTTGACTGACGCTGCGGAAGATCGGGATCCGTTGCGGAGTCATTTGCGGGAGCGAGGCATCGAGACTCGGCCCATATTTCATCCGGTCCATCGCATGCACATGTATTTGCGTCCCGGTCAGGCGTTCCCTGTGGCGGAAGATCTGTCTCGCCGCGGCATTAACCTGCCGAGCTATCCGGATCTGTCAGATGAAGATGTGGGCATCATCTGCTCCGAAATCAGAGCACATTTTAATCAGGTAAGGGGTTAGGGTCCGGAATGGCCAGGCCTGTGCGGATAGCGCTGCTCGCGCATGAGTTTCTGATCAACACAGGGGCCAACGATTTTCTAAAGAACATAATCAGGGGCTTGGGCCTCAATCCGGAGGTCGAACTTATCTTCCTTTGCCCTCGAGCCAACGAAAAGATTGAGGCAGCAATACCACCGGCTATCAAGAGTGGTCTCTCGCGGATCCCTTACCTAAAACGGCTGTTGAGGTTTGGAGGGCATGCTGCAGCCTCTGTATCGGAACTCGTGATCAAAAGCGATCCAGATGAATACGCCTTCTACGCTGAGGCTTGTTCGTCTATGCGATTTGTGACAACCGAAGCAGCCCCCCACGCATTAGCAATGGTTAAAGAAGAGCATCGGATCGATCTGTTCATGCCTTCGATCCATATATTACCTAAGACGTTGCCGTATATTACTTATTGGCCTGACGCGCAGCCAAAGTATTTCCCGGAGTTCTTCGATGATGAATCCCAGAGGGTGCGCGATGAGAGAATAAGAGGATTGCTCGCCTCGGGGAAGCCCATGATCATCAATTCTCAAGCAGCCAAAGCGGACATGGAGAAGTTCTATCAGGCTGATGTAGAGCAAGTCTTTGACTTACCCTTTGCTCCGATAATAGAGCTTGAGAAGCTAATTCCGCGCCCCGAATTGGCCCAGCGCTATCAGCTCCGCCGTCCCTATTTTCTTATTTGCAATCAGTTCTGGATCCATAAGTCCCAAGAGACGGTAATCGAAGCGGCAGAGATCGCCAAGCAGCGCGGCATGGACGTGGATTTTGTCTTTACGGGAAAGCTACAGGAACCGCGGCGGCCGGGCTATATCGAGAGCATCCACAAATTGGTGCGAGATCTCGGTGTGAGCGATCGTGTCCGGTTTCTCGGCTATGTGCCCAAAGATGATCAGATCGAGCTTATGAAGCAGTGTATTGCCGTCATTCAGCCAACATTGTTCGAAGGAGGCCCAGGCGGTGGGGCTGTTTACGACGCAATCAGCGTCGGCGTGCGTTCTGTGGTCTCGGACATTCCCATCAATTACGAATTGCCGCTTGGCGACGGACGAGTGTTGCTGTTCAAGACCAAAGACGCTGGAGACCTGTTCGACAAGCTGCAAAAGATTAGTGCCACGCCCTACGAACGGCCCTCAATTGAGGACCTGTATCAGCAATCACGCAAGTATACCGAGAGTCTTTCTAGGCGATTGTATGAAGCTGTCGATTGCGCGTTGGCCCGCTAGTCCCATCGTAGTTGTGAGCTTCTCCAGTCCGGCGACTTCAAGGGCCTGTTGATAGTAGAAATGATCATTTTTCGAAGAGTGCGCCCAGTCAGCAAAGTTAGTGTTGTTACTGTCACCTTAAACGTTCGCGATTCGCTTCGCTTGACGATGGAGTCGGTTGCGCAACAATCGTTCCCGAATATGGAACATGTCGTTATCGATGGCGGTTCGAGTGACGGAACGCAGGCGATAGCGAAAGAATATCCGCTAGGATATTTCGTTAGCGAACAAGATAACGGCGTCTATGACGCAATGGACAAAGGTGCGAAGGCAGCCACCGGAGATGTCGTTATCTTTTTGAACGCTGGGGACACGTTCTTTGACAAGAATACCGTGAGTGAGGTCGCGCGGTTTTTTGAGGAGTGTGATGCAGATATTGTTTTCGGTAACATCCTACCTGTGTACTTGGGGCCAGACGACAGCCACGATCATGGGGCATTTACGGCGGGGAAGATTGTCGATCTGAGTTATATGAGGGATCGCTTCCAGCTTCGCGAGGAATCGATCCATCACCAAGCGACCTTTTACCGGCGTCATATATTCGACAACAACACGTACGCGTGTATCGAGCCTGTTGCCACGGGCGAGTATAATCTCCTTCTTAGCGCTGCAATCAATAATGGCGCTAAGATTCGTTATATCAGTCGAACAATTTCGCGCTTTGTCTTAGGTGGAATTAGCACCAAGGATTTCGCAGCGGAGTGGCGGCGGTATACCCAGGCCAGGGAAGTTCTGCAAAGGCTGTATTTTGATGATCCCTTGAAACTTCAACGGATAAGACATGACGAATTTCATAGCGGACCACGAATAGGACGACGTATGTCTATACGCCAGCGGATCGGAAACATCGCTAGGCAAAGTAAGCTCTATAGAGGCTATGACCGGATCATGTCTTCTATGGCTGCACGTGTTGCTAGCCGAATAGAAGAGAAATTCCGAGAATTTTTTCAGAGTCAGGCACAGGAAGCGGTCACTGCTCTGCATGATGCAGGTGAAGCGAACCGCTTTGCGCTTGAGAAGGCGATTGTTGGCACCCTGCAGCGCACATTAGAGCGCGGTCAAGACCGCGTCGCATTGGATCTTGAAGCGCTTTGGACATCCGCGTCTGCAAGGCTGGAGCAGGTTGAGAGAGAGCTGGCCGCTACACGATCGGAAGTCAGGAAAATGGGCTCTGAAATTGAACGACGGCAAGTCACGATGGCTGCTGTACTCGAGAATATGCTCGTAAATCAGGCGCGTGGCCTCAGCAAGTTCAACGGGGGCGATAGCTTCGCATCGGCTGGTTACAAAATTTATTCCCAATGGGATGAAGATGGGCTGATTCAGTATCTTATTTCACATTGTGATATACCAAACAAGACATTTGTGGAGATCGGTGTGGATAACTATGCCGAGGCCAATACAAAGCTTCTGTTGTTTAAAGATAATTGGGCTGGCGCGGTAATTGATTGCGATTCGAGTAAAATTGAAGAGATTACTTCATCGGATTGGTTCTGGAAATATTCTATACGAGCGAAAGGTGCGTTTGTAACGGCAGAAAACATTAATGAATTAATATTGGAGGTAGGATATTCTGGGGATGTTGGTTTGCTCTCGATCGACGTTGACGGTATGGATTATTGGCTTTGGAGGGCTGTCCAGGTTATCAGCCCCAGGATTGTGGTTATCGAGTACAATGGGATTTTTGGCCCGAGGAATGCCGTGACGGTGCCTTACGCTAGTGATTTTGATCGCAGGCGGAAGCACTATTCTTGGCTTTACGCCGGCGCTTCAATGCAGGCTTTGGTCCGACTAGCTGAGCAGAAGGGCTACCGGCTGGTTGGCACGAATGTCGGTGGAAATAATGCGTTCTTCGTCAGAGATGATGTGTTCGAGGCTGCAGGTCTAACCCAATCGTCAAGACTGTTCGTCGAGCCGCAGTTTCGTGAATCTCGCAATCCTGATGGGAGCTTAAGCTTCTTAGGGGTCGAAGAAGGTCGCGCGTTGATAGCGGAATTGGAAGTTGTTGATGTCCGTACTGGGATCCAGACTAAGATTGGGGGTTTGTCCTATTGACCAAGTGTGTGCCAGCTCAGGTTGAAACCCCGGCTCTTGCCTTGCGCGGTGTCTGTCGATAGGTGTACCGCGCGCTCGTACGCGAGCTGTCGGCTAACGAAAGATTGTTGCGTGAGAAGGTTGTGATCATCGCTTAGGCGGTCTCATTAGCGCCTTGATAAAGCTTCAACGGATACGAGTTCCACAAACAGATGCCCCGGTACGATGTCATTTTTCCCCCTGCGGAGCAGTCGGCGGTTCGAGGCGAGTTTCCGGGTCGGTTCAGGCAGGGTTGAGATTGGTCGCCGTTAGAGAGCTAGCGGGCAGGCTGGCGATCGGATTTGGGGCAGATCTCGCAGGATATGAACGCCAAGGCCGCTGGGAGACCCCGCGACGAATATTAAATTGTTCTCGGCGGCTTATTGGGCTGGAGCCTTGCGCCGCTGGTATAGTGAGCCACGTTTTCCATGTAGAGCTCGCGGACAAAGGTGTATTCGCCCGGCCCCTATGGTGACCGGAACGAGGTGTGGTCAATCTTAGCCTCTAGGCGAGGCGCTTGAATGAAGGATCTACAATGCAAAACACGGCGTTGATCACTGGAGTGACTGGGCAAGATGGCGCGTACCTTGCCAAGCTCCTCCTCGACAAGGGATACATAGTTCATGGCGTGAAGCGCCGCGCATCGTCTTTTAACACGGAGCGGATAGACAATATCTATGTCGACCCGCACGAAAGTGGCGCGAAGTTCTTTCTCCACTATGGAGATTTGACGGATTCGACCAATTTGATCCGGCTGGTTCAAGAGACACAACCAACTGAAATATATAATTTGGCGGCGCAAAGTCATGTTCAAGTCAGCTTCGAAACGCCGGAGTATACTGGTAATTCCGACGCACTAGGAACGTTGCGCATTCTCGAAGCCATTCGAATACTCGGAATGGAGAAGACAGTTCGATTCTACCAAGCATCGACTTCTGAACTCTATGGTAAGGTTCAAGAAGTCCCTCAGTCCGAAACGACCCCGTTTTACCCGCGATCTCCATATGCTGCTGCTAAACTTTACGCATATTGGATTACGGTAAATTATCGCGAAGCCTACGGGATGTTTGCCTCGAACGGTATTCTTTTCAACCACGAGGGCCCGACACGCGGCGAAACGTTTGTAACTCGCAAGATAACCCGCGCAGTTGCTGGTATCAGTCAGGGGCTGCAGGAGGCACTATATCTCGGCAATTTGGATGCCAAGCGGGATTGGGGGCATGCCCGCGATTATGTGGAGGGAATGTGGCGTATACTTCAGCACGAGGAGCCGGATGATTTCGTGCTTGCAACAGGTGAAACTCACTCTGTCCGCACCTTCGTTGAGATGGCATTTGCAGAGGTTGGTCGCACTATTGAGTGGGAAGGAACTGGCGTGGACGAAGTCGGGCGTGACCAGACCTCTGGGCAGATCCTCGTGCGGATTGATCCGCGTTATTTTCGACCAACAGAAGTCGATCTGCTGATCGGCAATCCGAGCAAGGCCAAAGCCAAGCTTGGCTGGCAGCACAAGACCTCGCTTCGCGAATTGGTAGCCGAGATGGTAGCATCCGACATAGAACTGACTAAGAGAGAAGCCTGGCGCCGGAATCGTTGGGCATAGCGTTACTGTTATGAACGAGGTCTATTCACTTACCCGGAAGCGCGTTTTTGTGGCTGGCCACCGAGGCATGGTAGGCTCGGCGGTGGTGCGTCGTCTTGCAACAGAGGACTGCGAAATTCTGACCGTTAGCCGCGAACATCTCGACATGAGGGATCAATTCGCGGTCCACCACTGGATGAAGCAGAATAGACCGGACGCCGTAGTGCTCGCTGCGGCGCGGGTTGGGGGGATTTCGGCAAATGACAACTTTCCTGCCGATTTTCTCTATGACAACCTTGCAATCCAGACGAATGTCATTGAGGCTGCCTTCCGGACCGATGTGAGCAAGTTACTATTCCTTGGCTCGTCATGCATTTATCCAAAACTCGCGCCTCAACCCATTCCGGAAGACGCACTCCTCACTGGTCCCCTTGAGCCAACCAACGAATGGTATGCGATCGCCAAAATTGCGGGGCTCAAACTTTGTCAGGCTTACCGCCGGCAATATGGCGCCGATTTCATCTCCGCCATGCCTACGAACCTTTACGGTCCCGGGGACAACTTCGACCTGGCCAAGAGCCATGTTGTGCCAGCGCTTATCCGTAAGGCGCATGAAGCGAAACTGGCAGGGAGGTCAACGGTGACAATCTGGGGGTCCGGAACCCCGCGGCGCGAGTTCCTCCATGTCGACGATGCAGCCGATGCGATAGTGCATCTGCTTAAGACTTATTCGGAGGATAGCCACATAAATGTTGGCTCAGGCAAAGACATCTCTATCCTCGAATTGGCCCAAGTCGTGGCCGCAGTGGTAGGATTTGAAGGAGCAATTGAGACCGACCCGAGTAAACCAGACGGTACGCCTCAAAAATTGTTGGATGTTTCGCGCCTTAGCGAGACTGGGTGGCGCCCTCGCTATGAATTGAAAGTCGGTCTCCAGAGCGCCTATTCATGGTTTGTCGATAACCTTCAAACAGGGAACGTTCGGTTGAACGCGGACTAAGAGCAATTTCAGCAAAAGTGCGCAGCGGTGTTGCGCGTGGGTGTTTATCTGGGTGTGTGAGGGGCGCCCAAAGGGAACAAAATGCAAGACGAACTCCTGTCTCGCATTGAGCAGATAGAACATCAACTTCAATTAGCCGAAACCTATTCGGTTAAAGCTTTTTGGAGTGCGCTAGATGTCATTTATGCCGAGAGACGCTAGCATCGCGACATCAGATGCATCGTTTGCGGGCATACGGACAAGCACGACGGGTTTCGGATGCGAACGGACACATGTCGGTTCGGAGGCGGCGAATTGGGGCGATACGATTGCCCCCAAATGCGAGTGCATATGTTCGAGCACTGAAGTACCTCGATTTATCGGAATCATTCGTCACGCTGGCTACAAACTTCTCTACAGCCGCTATTCAGAAAGCGACTCGACGCTGAATGAGTTGAGAACGTTCAGGTCGTTAAGACCGCGACCAGAAGGGACATTTAGGGCTACGAGCCTACAGCTGAGAACGGCGCTCAGTTCGTCATTAACAGTCGAGAAGCAATTTCGGCCCGCTTTGACGGGATATTCTCGAACAACGTAATAGAACATTTCCGCCAGTCTCTCGAGCAATTCAAGGGGTTCCGCGAACTCCTCAAGGACGAGGGAACAATGGCCCATCGCCCTGTTACAATACTCATATCCATTCACACGGTCCGCACCCTGTTTTTGACAGGCCGCTCTTCGGACGTGTTGGCTGGTCGGACTGGCTTCGAGGTCGTTCACCGCGAGGAAGATGGCGAGTACATAAACTTGATATTTGCGCGCCGATAGCCCTGCAAGCCGGCCGGTTCTGGTCGCCTCGCGAGAATGCGGAAAATCAAGCCAATAGAGCGCCCTCCTGTGTCGGAATGGAGGCAGGAGGGCGCTCTTGCCGGTCTGTCGAGAAGTCATCCATTCGACGTGAAAAGAATATTGGCGAGACCGAATAATTCTTTTCGTTGCAACGGCCATCTTGACCTTCGAGTAGATCAACTACTAGGGAGAAAGCGCTGGCACTATAAGCGACTCCTGCAGCCACATCCGGGGCACCAAAGGGTGGCAGCAGCTGAACTCGTTATATTACTAGGGGGTGGCGGGGTGAAAGTTGCGATTCTGATGAGCGCGGCGTGGCGGGCCGGAATGCTGAGAAATGCCAGAGCACTTGCGAAGCTTTTAAGCGAGACGACCGAGCGTGAAGTCGAAGTTGTGATCGGCATAAGAAAGGACGGCCCTTACGACTGGAAAACACTTGAAGGTGAATTTTCAGGGCACGAGTTGATTTCTCTTCGGCGTTTCCATTGGGAGAGCGTGGCCGCGGCGGACGCGGCAAAGATCCATGGTTTCGAAGCACCGGAAAATCCGATCCTGATGGCTCCCCGCGACGGCACCTACGACTTCCTCGATTGTGATGCATGGATCATTTTTTCCTGTTCACTCGAAGGTTTCGTTGTACCTTGCCGACCGACCGGAATTTTTTGCGCTGACCTGATCCAGAAGTACGTTCCAGAGATTTTTGGCGGCGTTGATGCGCAGCCCATGTGGGCGAAGCAGGAGGAGACTTTTAGGGGGTGGCGTTCCGCAAAGTTTGTTTTCTCCACCACGCCTGCCACGCGGCAGGACGTTATTGAATATGCTCGAGTACCGTGCGAGCGATCGATTCTTGTACCAACGCTTATTGACCCGCTTGCTCGCAGCGCAACCGCACAGCTGGGTGCTCCGTCTCCGGAGCTTCCATCGAACTTCATCTTGTGGGTAACGAATGCATCGCCGCACAAGAATACGAAGTGCGCGATAGAAGCGCTTAAAGCGTATTATGAGGTGCTAGGGGGCGGTCTCGACGTCGTCATTTGTGGTCAGGATACTGAGCAGCTGAACCCCTGCGCGGATCAAAGGGGAGTCCTTGCTCAAGAATTCGCGCGCGAGCCCACTGTGCTGTCACATATTAAGTTTGTCGGTGAGGTTTCGGACGGCGACTACCTGAATCTCGTTCAGTCGGCAGCGGTAGTTTGGCACAACGTTGTCGTAGACAACGGAACTTTTGTTGCCTTTGACGCCGCACGTGCTGACCGACAGTTCGTGAGTAGCGACTACTCGCAGATGCGTTATCTTTGCGACAAGTACGGAGTGGTTGCTCGCTTCCATCCTTTCAGTGACCCGCTCCTCTCGGCTAATGCCCTGCTAGCGGCGGAAAGCGATTTCAAGGCTGGCACTTCCCCAGGGCACAACTTACAAGGCGAGTCCCCTGGCGCTCGCACGCGTGAGTATCAGGGTCTCCTTACGAGACTTTTTGAAACCCAACAGATGGCCAAGAGAAATCATGAATAGCCCTAATCCCACTGGCAGGAAAGCTGATGGCCATCGGCGGCTTCTCTGGATCGTCAATCACAAAACCCTAATGGATGCTGAGGTTCCAATTTTTCAGGATCTCGGTTTTTCCGTGTTCATTCCAAAAAGGGTGCCCAATGATCCAGGATATAGAAGCGCCAAGATCGACTATCAGTATGACAACGAACTAGAGTTGCCCCCGGCCGCCTTGGCGATCCTCAACGAGCACCACTTCTATACCTCTCCCTGGTCGCCGACATTGTCGCTCATCATCAATCGCTATTTCGACGCTCTAGTTTCAAGTGTATCTGGTTACACAACTCCGATCTTTGAAGCCATTGACAGATTTGAAGGCCTGATCGTCGCGCGTGTCTTCGGCCGGGAGAACCCTGCTCGCTATACGTCCTTCTTCAGCGATTGGCAGCTCGATGCAATCAAGACGTTGGACCACCGCTTCTTGCTCGGCCAAGGCTTCGGGAACCTTGCGCACATTGAGGATGGGCGTCTCGCTGCCAGAGCCAAGACGATTCCTCTGGCAATTCCGCAGATGATCTGGGAGCGATCGGACACCTGGACCGGTAAGCAGACGACAGCCCTGCTGCTTTGCCCAAATATCATGGATAGCCCCTATTACCGGAACGTCTACGAGGCGCTGAAGGACAGTTTCGGCCATCTGCCTCATGTGATAATGGGAAGGCAAAATATTCGGCCAACGGATCCGGCAGTCCTTCCATACATGACGGATGGAGAGTTGCTGGATCTTTATTCCCGTGTATCCGTATTCGTTTACCCCTCTACCGAGCCGCGCCACGTCCACTATTCTCCGATTGAGGCAATGATTGTCGGATGCCCTGTTCTTTATCTTAGAGGTGGCCTCCTCGATTTTCTCGCGGCGCAGGCCTTTCCTGGATGTTGCGAAGATGTCGAAGACATGCAAGAGAAGGCTTCACGCCTGTTGGGCGGGGATAAAGTGTTGAGTGATGCAATTCGAGAATCTCAGCACGCTATCGTTGATACCTTCTCGACGAGTGAATCCCGCCTCAAATGGCAGGAGGCATTGGCTTCCATTCGAGCCAAGCCGACATTGGCAGACGTGGCTTTTGGCTGACGCACATGGCTAGTAGATTTCGTCGCGTTGTTGATAAAGTAACGAGCCTTCTGAACGGTGAACAAACGGCTCACTTAGAACGCGGAATTGTTGCTCGATTTGAAGCACTAAATCAGCGGCTCGACGCCGGCGAAGCAACGTCGCATCTGGAACGGGGCATCGTCGCTCGATTTGAAGCGTTGAACAAGCGGCTCGATGAAGACGCTGCATTTCTCGGGAGTTTGCGATCGGAGATCAACCGGTTGGATGGCTATATGGTTTACCATTTTGGAGAGCTTAGTCGTGAGGTAGCGAAGTTGATAAGAGAGGACATCGTGTATACCTCTCCGAATACTGACGCTGTCTTGATAAACGGCGACTACGACATTGTTCTCCCCTCCGCTGAAGTTGGCTTGATAACTTATCTCGTTAGACACGGACCGCACACGATTGAGCCGGGAGTGACTGCGGCAATCCGTTCCCATTTGAAAGAGGGATCTGTAGCTGTAGATGTCGGGGCAAATGTGGGGCTGCACACATTGACCATGGCCGAATGCGTTGGTTCGGGAGGCATGGTACATGCCATTGAGCCCAATTCGTCAATAGCAGAAGCCTTAAGGCGCACTTTGCGGCTCAACGGCTTCGAGGCGCGCAGTTCCTTGACCTGTGCTGCCGCCGCCGAACGAGCGGGTTCTACTATGTTTTATCGAACTGCACACAGCCCGGAGAGCTCGTTGTTTCCTGTGCAGGGAGCAGAGGCCAGAGAAGTGGAAACGTTTAGATTGGACGATCTCATTCCGGCAAGTACGCCCGTCGACCTTGTAAAAATCGATGCTGAGGGTGCTGAACCGCTCGTATACCAAGGGATGACGAGAATTATCGGTGAAAGCCCAACCCTGCATATCATTATGGAATGGTCTGCATCCCATTTTGGGCGGACGGGTCTATCTTCCGAAGCCTTTCATAAACAGCTTTCTTCAGACGGTTTTGTGGGGTTCGTGATTGATGAAGAGAGGCCAGGTGAGCTTCACAAATGGACAGGTGCACCAGACAGCTTGGAAGGCGCTAACGTTCTTTTTGTTCGTAAGTGACCGATCTTGGCAAGGCACAACCAAGGATGCGCCCGTTCGATCTTCGGGACTTAGATTAGGTAATTCGCGCCGGACCCCTGTTAAAATCTGCGAAGCCAACCTGCCAAGACTGGTCAGTAGTTGGGGAACAAGTGCTGGGGATGGTTAAACCAATGATCCAAACCGCCCAAAAGGGCTAACCGTCGGAACCCATGAAAGACCACGTTGGAGCTGTGGAAGTCGGTCGTGAAGAATTCGAAAGTCGCTGATTTCACATAGGAATTGGCAGTTTCGAAGATTTCGAGATTGCAGGAAATGCTCTGTTTGTGGGCAGTTTTCTTGCAATTTCAATTTACGATTCCCTTGGCGGGCGCGGCGTGATTCACTGCCTTTATCGCGGTGAATCGGAGAGCCAGGGGATGGGCGAACGACGCGAGACGGGAGCACAGGATCTGTTCCGGGCCCGGCTCGATCAGATCCTCAACATGCAGCATGAGCTGGTGCGCCTGGCGCAGGCCATCGACTGGCCGGTGCTGGAGGCGCGCTTCGGCACGGTCTATTCGGACGGGCCGGGCATGCCGCCGCTGCCGACCCGACTGATGGCCGGGCTGGCGATCCTCAAGCACACCTTCAACCTGTCGGACGAGGCGCTGTGCGAGCGCTGGATCGAGAATCCGTATTTCCAGTATCTATGCGGCGAAGAGTTCTTCTGCCACGCGCTGCCGTTCGACCGCTCCTCGATGACCCGCTGGCGCCAGCGCATGGGCGAGGAGCGGATCGGCGCGCTCTTGCAGGAAAGCCTGGCGGTGGCGGTCAAGACCGGGGCGATGACGCCGCAAGACACGCGCCGGGTCATTGTCGACAGCACGGTGCAGCCCAAGAATGTGATGTTCCCGACCGACGCCAAGCTCATCCACCGCGCCCGCGAACGCTTGGTGCGGCTGGCCAGGAAGGCGGGGCTCGCGTTGCGTCAGACCTATGTCCGGGTCGGCAAGCGGGCACTGATCATGCATCAGCGTTACGCCCACGCCAAACAGTTCAAGCGGGCCGGCAAGGCGCTGCGCAAGCTGAAGACCTATCTCGGGCGGACCATCCGCGACATCACGCGCCAAGTCGGCGACGACGCGCAGCTGGACGCGCTCTTCAAGTGGCCGCTCTACCAGGCCTCGACGGTCCTCCAACAGAGGCAGCGCGGCCGCAAGATCTACAGCCTGCACGCCCATGAGGTCGAGTGCATCGGCAAGGGCAAGGCCCACGCGCCCTACGAGTTCGGGGTGAAGGTGTCGGTGGCAACGACGCTGAAGCGCTGCAAGGGTGGCCAGTTCGCCCTGCACGCCATGGCCCTTCCCCGCAACCCTTACGACGGGCACACGCTCGAGACGGTCATTCCCGCGATGGAAGCCACTATCGGCGCCGACATCGAGCGCATGCTCGCCGATGCCGGCTACCGCGGCCACAACGCGCCACAAGTTCAGGGTCTTCGCCGCCGGCCAGAAGCGCCGCGTGACACCTGCCATCAAGCGTCAGATGCGGCGGCGATCGGCGGTCGAGCCGGTGATCGGCCACATCAAGAACGAACACAGGATGGGCCGCAACTACCTCGCCCATGCCCAAGGCGATGCCGTCAATGCCATCCTGGCCCCCGCCGGCTACAACTTCGCCCTCCTGCTCAACTGGCTGAAGCTGTTTTTGTGCCTCGTCCTCGCGGCGCTTCAGAGCCGGCCCAAAGAGCGTCCCGCCTAGCCGCGCAATTGTTCACGATCGACTGTGGAAAGAAGCACTTCATCACGATTGTCAATGCCTGCCATCCCTTCATGCCAGGAAATTGCCTCAGCTAGGTGTACACTGCCGTGAAGTCAGACCAAACATAATCCGGAAATCGTCCTCATGTACGACACAGCCGCGTTGGGACCCGGTTATTATATCGCGCACCAACGTCGACAACTCAGTTGCTGAGTAGGCCGATTTTTCGATCATTATCGCGTCGAAGCCGAGCTCTATGGCCGCCTGAGGCAATCCTGTCCGGAGCCCTATGATTGCATTTATTTTTAGAAAGCTCTCCTGAGTGTAATAGCCCCCGAAACTCCATCTCGTTATGGAGTGAGGACTGTCCAAAACAAATGGAAATTCGAGAGAATACGGATCTGTAAGCCCGTTTATCGGAGCTGATTCAGGCCATCGGACGTGAGGCAGTTGCAAGACTGCTTGTATATGTGAGCGATCCTTCGCCGAAAGCATTTTGTAAATGCTTTCAATATTATCTTGGACTCCATGCTGAGCTAGAGCTAAGCGAGACTTGTTTGCGAGGACACCGAACGCAGGGGCTGCAGAAGCCGCGAGCGCCAAAAAAATGAGGAATGGGGCAACGCGCCTTGCGAAATACGTTTTTGACGAAAGGCAAATTTCTGAAATCGTCAACACGAACATAAGCGAGAAAAACGTCAAGAACGGCATTATACGTGCCGTCGCGCGAATTGCCGGCGAGACTAGCATATTAAAATAATATGCTAGTCCGCCGTTGATTGAATAAATAATCCCGATAACAATGCATGAGAGGCATGCAAAAAGTAGAGCGTTCCAGCGCGAGATGGCGGGTGGGTGCGAGAGCGCAGTGAGGGATAAAAGCAAGGGCGAGGTCAGCACAACGGCCGTTAGAAGAACCCCAGGCCACTCTGCCAATCCGGTGACGTTGGACAGGTAAGGTCGGGTGCTTTCATAGGCATCATACATCCAACTGAGAAAGGGGACGTCCGCTAAAACGTGCAGCCCCTCCGCTAAGCTTAGGCCCAGAGATAATTGCGACATGGCGTCGCGGGGAATCTGTGGTATGTCGCCGCGCAGCATCGCAGGAAGATCGATACCATATCCTGAGAAGAGGACGAGGGGAAATACGATAGATACTATCGCGAGGGCCAATAGAAGGGGCACCGCTCGCCGCTGCTTAACCGCGCCCAGCACTCCAAGAAAAACGCAAAAAAAGGCGGAAAAGAAAGCGTAGTATAACCCCG
Source organism: Mesorhizobium sp. 1B3 (assembly GCF_050958605.1). Classification (NCBI taxonomy): domain Bacteria; kingdom Pseudomonadati; phylum Pseudomonadota; class Alphaproteobacteria; order Hyphomicrobiales; family Phyllobacteriaceae; genus Mesorhizobium; species Mesorhizobium sp. 1B3. Next base: position 25,020 of record NZ_JBJHDO010000023.1, read on the forward strand.
ATGTTGCCACAACGATAACTGATATCCAGAAAAGAGGCTTGGCCAGAAAGGTGCGGAAATTCTCATGGTGTGAAAGAGTAAAAATCTTAAGGGCCAGCGCTGCACCTAGCGGCACGCTGAAATACAGTGCAAGGAAATCATGTACCAAAGAGCGGAAGCCAAAGTAAGGGGTAACTATGTATAAGGCCGCTCCTATCGTCGCAACCCAAGGCCTCATTCCTAGCCAGCGGAATGCCAACAGAGAAGTTACATACATGGCTGAGAAGCCAACAAGATACAGCGCGTAGTAACTTACGATCGGGTTATCTGTAAAAAAGCTTGTGAGCCATAAAAATAATCTATAGCTCAAGTCGAAAGAGGGGAAATAGTATGTGTCCTGGACACCTGGAAAGCCAAGCGCCGTATTGAAGCGGAATCCATCGCCGTTGATATAGCTCTTTGCGAAGGCGAAGTTTTGAACGTTGTCGCCTCCCATAAAAAGCAGTGAGCCCGGTGGGATTTGGAAAAAGCCAATCAAGGCCAAGCTGGCCAGCAAGCCCATCGTATATTCTGCGAACGAGAATCCGGCCTTGAGGCGGTAAGCGTCTGCCGAAGTTCGAACGTTCGTGAGATTGAATAAGGCAGCCACGACTTTTCCATTGGCTTGTGAATCAGCGACGCACTAGGCGCGAAGACGGCATAGCTTTTGCGACGAGCGTGGTCCACAGGCGATCTGTACCGCCCGAGTGAAAACCGTTATCCAATTTTGGGGCGAACTCGACCCACCACAATCAGCGCGGCAGTGCCCTGGTTGAACAAACGATTGACAGCTCGCAGGTGCTTCTTGTCTTTGATGCGTTCAGAAAGTTATTGGCGGGGCGTGTTCCTTCGGCCGATCAAGTCAGGCTCCTATACGACGCCCTCCCGTGCGGCGTTGATTGGCGGATCTTTGTTCTGCCTCGTCGCTTTGGCGCTTCTCTGGCGCCTCCCAATGGGTATCGATCTCTCAGACGAGGCATACTATGCCATATTCGTTGATGATTGGCTCAAAGGTGGGATCCGCACAAGCACATTGACAACCGCGCATCAGACAGCGTTGCTGCCGGCGTTCGCATTGCTTCGGGCCCGTGCTGAATTATTTGGAGAAAGCGATGGTTTGGTATTATCGCTAAGGTGGATATACCTCGCATCCTCGATTGTTTCTTGCATCGTCTGGCTTTCTTTGTTCATGAGGCTAAGCAACCCGATTTATGCTTGGCTTTGCGCGGCTTTCGCGCTGGCCTTCATTCCCTTCGGATTGCCGGCCGTTTCGTATAATACATTGGGAATACAGGGAATGGCGATCGCCTTGAGCGGTCTCGGCCACATGCTGCTGGATGAGCGTCCATTAGGATTAGGCTCCAATGTTTCGGCGGCCGGGTGGGCGATCGCGATTACGGCCTACCCATCGCTCTTCCTGCCGTTTGGGGTTTGCTTGGTCCTGGTATCCGCGATGTGTGGAGTTCGTTTCGGGGTACGATATGGGGTAGTGGCTCTGATCTTCCAGTTGATCGCTTGGCTGTTGGTAGTTGTGGCGCTCGCGCCTGAACACCTCTTAGCAAGCGTCGCCTACTTAGCCGCAATCAACGACGTAGGGGGGTGGGAACGCAAGCTCGACTACTCTCTGCAGCTTCTACGCGGCAATCCCACATTTCTAGGCGCATGCGTAGGAGCGATGGTGGTCGGGTTGCTGCGCACTCTGCTCGGACCAGCTTTGACCGGCTTCTTGATTGCTGTCCTTGTAGGGTGGCTCTTTACGGCGCCATATGTGCTTTTTTGCCGATCGCATGATGTGGTCACAGTCGTGGCACTGACCGGCATTGGCCTTATTTTCGGACTACGTTCCGGCGCACCTGACCGTCATCGCGTGATTGCCTTATTATGGTTGGTGTCACTCGCGGCAGGGCTAACTACGATGGCCTCTGCATTTAATAGCGTGCTAAATTTTCCTGTAGGCGCCGCCGCTGCGGCTGCGATTTCGCTTGTCGGGCTTGTGTCGGGCCCGGGGAGTTTGTGGCGTGCAAAGACCGTTGGCCAGTGGATCGCCACAATTTTGAATATCAGATCACGATGGATCGTATCCCTGGGACGCTCCACCGCGCTAATAGTGTCGATGGTTGCCGTGTTGGTCACATCCCTGTTTCACTATTATGGAGATTATCCAAACGTTTCTCCGTCCCGAACCCTTGTATCATCGGGAGCATATGCGGGATTGCGGGGACAACCAGAGCAAGTTGAGACAATTCGTTGGATGCGAGACACTGTCTCGCCCCTCATCGGACCCGATAAGCGGATCGCGTTCGTAGGACGAATTTATGGGCTTATCCTGGCAACCCCAGCCAGGCCTTCGATGCTAGCTGTCTTTCCGCTGAGCGACACGATGAACCCACGCGGACTTGCTCTTAGTCAAGCTTTCTTTGAAGAACCCGCTCATAGACCTAGCATAGTGGTTACCCACGCGGATCCTTATTATAAACCCTTCAATCCAATCGGTCCAAAGTTCGCAGACTGGTATCAGGAGATACTGAACAAGGAATTTCCTCTAGGCAGCTTCAAAGTGTACAGAAGATTATAATGCTGTGAGGGGAGATGCGGCGTCCGGCCCCCTTTGCTCGGTCGCGTCCAAGTGCATTCATTCAGGAGACGCTGCGAAATACGTACCGTGCATTGATCATATAGGAGGTGATCACAATTACCGGCAGGGCAGCCGCTTGTGCGAGTAATGGTGTCACGCCGGCGTAAACAAGAGAATTCAGGACGACGAAATTGAGTGCGAGGGCGGCACAATAGGAAAGAAAGAATGGAGGAAGTGCTCGCCAACTTCTGTTCGAAAAAACAATGCGTCCGGTTGTGAAAAAGTTGAAAATAGTTCCAATAACCGTTGAGAGAAATAACGCAATATTGTAATTTAGTGAGATCACATAAATAAAAGAAAAAACAGAATATCCAAACGCTGTGTTAAACAAGCCGACTAGAATAAACTTAGAAAAGCGGTGCTTGTAGAGTGTCTTTAGGGAGTTGCTCATGTGATCTATCGGCAACATTAGCCGTTGCCGTCAAAGTTAATTCGTTCGCGCTCGATCACGAGAGGTTTCTTTCTTACCTGATTGAATATCGCAACGATATACTCTCCGATCAGGCCGAGAAAAAAGAGCTGAACACCCCCAAAAAAGAAGAGAGCCGCAATTATTGTAGGGACTCCGCTGATCGTCGCGACGTGGCCGGTCAGCGTTAGAACCATCACGGCAAACGCATAAACTACGCTCAACGCTGAAATCGCGAAGCCGCAGAGCAGCGCAATTCGAACCGGAGCCCCTGAGAAGCTAATGATTCCATTCAACCCCTGCCCGAACATATGGGAGAGTTGATTTCGAGATTTTCCGTGCTTGCGCGCGCGCCAGGTGTATTTGACGCCCTTTGACCTGAATCCGACATCAAACGTCATGAGTCGCATGAAGGGCTGCGCATCATCGATACGCCTCATCGCGTCGAGGACCTTCCGGTCCACAAGCTGAAAATCTCCTGCATCGGGAGGGTAGTTGACATAGGTGAGCCGGCTAAGCAGGCGGTAGTATAGTTTGCGGGCCGATTTAAGAATCAGATGTTCCTCTCTCTGCGCGCGCATCCCGTAAACTACTTCATAGCCGTCTCGCCAGTATCTTAAAAGCTCCGGCAAAAGTTCCGGGGGGTCTTGAAGGTCAACTGGGAGAAACAATAGTATTGCATCGCCTGATGTTGCTAAAACCCCATTGTAAGTATTCTTGAGTATTCCGAAATTCCGCGAATTGACGATGATCTTTACGCGGGGATCCTCTGACGCAATCTTCTTTAGAATGGAGAGGGTTCCATCCGTGGAGCAGTTGTCGCAAAAAATATGCTCGTAATCGTATTCGCTTAGTTCGCTAGAGAAGATCGCTCTGATCGACTCAACGCAATCTACGATGCTGTCTTCTTCGTTGTAGAAAGGGGTGACAATGCTGATCAGCTTGCGGTCAGCATGTTCCGGAGCCTTCGTACGGCTGTTAGTCGGTTCCAACAATGACTTAGCTTCCATTAGCCTTTTACCTTGAGGGTCGCGCCTGACAACCTATTCATTGGGCGCGTTGCCAGTTGCGCCTTTCTCGGCCGCAGTCCACAGGTCAATCGAGTTGTAGTACCAGCTAGAACTCTCAGGCGTCCCATCGAGCAGCGATCTACAAAGTGTTGAGAGAACCTCAACCCTGCGATCGTAGCCTCCTTCGTTCGTTGCCTGGTCAAATGGATCACGTAAGGTAACTACCGTGTGCTCCTGAGACCGACCGTCAGCCAACCGCACGTGAAAGCTCGCACTCGGGGCATCGCTGTCCAGGTAAGTGCTGCAATTCGGCAAGCGAGGCCCAGCAAAAGTCGCCTCCCAGCGGCGGGCATCATCGTCGCCCGCGCCTTCTATGCAACTGGCCGTAGCTTGGCGATATCCCAGTTCGGCAAGCAGCGCGATCACGTGTATGCCGTAAAAACGCAATGCTCCTCCACCTTGGCTGTGATGCCTTTTCCAGGTTTCTGCGTCCGTAGCGTAGTGATGTGCTCTAAAGCGCCATTCAATCAGTAGCCGATCATCCGGGCTTGCTTGAGCCAAGACGGCCTTTAACCTAGCTGCCCAAGATGTGAAACGAAAAGTGTAACCGATGCGGACATTGTTTCCTGCTCCGAAGAGGAGCTCTAGAAGTGTTCGGGCCTCGGTTGGGGAAGGAGCTAAAGGTTTTTCTAACAAGTAGTGGGTGATATCTGACGAGCTGATTGCAAGCTCGACCCAACTGACCTGGTCACAAGGTCGCTGTGAAATGACAAGTGCATCAGAGGAGGCAAGTAGCGCCTCCTCGTTCTGTACCCACTTTATGTGGGAATCTAGATGTGCAACGTCGTTGCGACCCATCAGCTTCTGACGATAACGAACAGGCAATACGACTTCTTTACGCAAGCCTATCAGCGCCGGAAGATATCCGTACAACCCAAACCCAGAGCCTAGGATGCCAACTCTCATCGGTTCTCAGGGAAATCGCCAGGAGCTATGATATCGATGAGTTGGCCTCGGTACCCCCTGTCGCGCATGTAGGCTTCGATCTCTGAAGAGATATGCCAGGCCATGTTGATGATCGGACCACTTTCCGTGGTCGGATCGAACTCATCGTCTGAGCGAATTGGAATTCGCGTTCCAGGCACAAAATGTCCAATTTTGGCCGAAGCCGGCTTCTCATACACTGCCGAAATCATCGTTTCATCGAGATTCAGCAGCTTGATGGGTATAGCGGCGCGGCCGGGGAAGGCCTTCGCCACCAGCTTGCCGCGTTTGGCCAATTCATTTTCCAACTCAGCCTTCTTTGCCGTTTTCCAAGCGGCAATATCATGCTCCATCTGCTCCAGCATCGCGCCGAAATTTTGCTCGCGATTGTGAACTTCGTTCCAGCGGTCATGAACTTTCTCATCATTCTCCGTGGGCTGGATGAACACACGAATATTGCCGCCATATCGGCTCGGGAATTCTAACTTGGCGATGCGGCCACCCAGTGACTCCGCGATGAATGTGAATGACGTATAGCTGTAAGTTCGCGGGTGCTCATGATAGAAAGTATCGAACTGCCTCCGCTCAACAATTGCGCCGAGATAGTGATTCTCGATTACTATCGTGGTTTGTTTGTGAGCTAAAACTAGCAGTGACCGAATGACGGCTGCGAGATCTTCAATATGTGCGAAGACATTTGTGAAGGTGATGATATCCGGATGGCCATTCTTCTCGACGAAGTTTGCCGCCACCTCTTCGCTTAAAAAATCATTCAGTACGTTATGACCAGCTGCTTGCGCGTCGAAAGCCGCGCCTGTTGGTTCGATACCATAGGTTCGGGCGCCAGCTTCTCGAAATTTTGTAAGTAGACTTCCGTCATTGCATCCAACGTCGAGAACTATCTTGTCAGCTAGGCTCCCAAGCTCGCCACTGCAAGCAGCAACTAGTTGTTCCATCCCCGCTATTACATCCGCAGTGTGACGGGAGCGATAATGATAGGTGGACGGAAAAAGTTCCTGTTTTGGGATTTGGTAGCGTTGATGAGCAGTGATGCATCGATCGCAAAAGAGAATCTCGATCGGATACTCCCGGCACTGACGATCCTCTCCAATTGCAACAAGATCGTCGCACATCGGATGAGCTCCGAGATCAAGGACCTTTCTTAACTCTTTTCCGCCGCAAACCTCGCAATGGTTGATGATATGCAACCCTTTGGTCATGTTCTTTGATCCCGTACAATTCGGCCGCGTCCTATCTGGCCATCTGTCTGTGGTTTGAGGGTCAATGGTAGAGACCTTCACGAGAGGGCCTTATGAGCCCGTGCTTCGACCTTACCAGTGCTTTGATCGCTGTGACCCAAGACGGCTTCTATCTGGGCGAGGGTGAGTGCTCGTAGGTCCTCCCCGCGCTGGAAAGCACGATACCAATCAACTGTCAGTTGAAGCGCTTGGTCAAGATCGACGGCTGAACGCCAACCAAGGCGGGTCGCAGCCTTGGAACAATCCAATCGTAAATAGGAGGCCTCATGCAGTTGCTCTCGACCATCGACTTCCCAACTCGCGTTGTTTCCCCAGAGCGCCGCCACCCTGTCCACGATGTGCCGAACAGGCACCTCACTATCTGCTGATGGGCCAAAATTCCAGCCCTCTGCGAAATCTCCCTCTCTGGCCACAAGATACTCGGCGAGTCGGAGGTAGCCGATGATCGGATCGAGCACATGCTGCCACGGTCGAATTGCCTCGGGATGCCTAATACGCAACGACTGGTTCCCAATGAATGAGCGAATTGCATCTGGCAGAAGTCTGTCCGCGGACCAATCTCCTCCTCCAATGACATTGCCTGCGCGCCCAGTGGCGATTTGGGTGGCTCCTGGCTTGCCGAAGAAGCTACGCCTATATCCGGACGTCACTAGTTCTGCACATCCCTTACTATTGCTGTAGGGATCATGGCCGCCCATTTCGTCCGTTTCGCGGTACCCACGGGAAGTGCCAGTGTTCTCGTAGCATTTGTCGCTAGTTACAATCACCACCGCTCGCACGGATGAAATGTGGCGAGCAGACTCGAGTACATGCACTGTCCCCATTACGTTGGTCGCATAGGTGTAAACGGGTGTTGCATAAGAGGCCCTGACGAGTGGTTGTGCGGCCATATGGATAACGATGTCCGGTGCTGCCTCAACCATCGCAAGTTGCACGGCTTCACTATCACGTATGTCGCCAATGCGGTGGTGGATATCGCGCTCTAGGTTTGCCGCGACGAACAGGTTGCGCGGATCGGTGGGGGGCTGAGAAAAGCCGTAAACATCAGCTCCCAATGACTTCAGCACAAGTGAGGCCCAAGACCCCTTGAATCCTGTATGTCCTGTAAGTAGGACACGTTTCCCATTCCAAAAGAGTCGATCAATCACCAGCGCCTCCACTTTGCCCGGTTAAAAGCCCATTCCTCCTCGAGAAACTGCCGGTCACGCAAAGTATCCATTGGGTGCCAGAAGCCATTGTGCACAAAAGCCCGCATCTGGTCCTCCCGAGCTAACGTTTCCATTGGCTCACGTTCCCAGACGGTATCATCACCAGAGATGAGATCGCCAACTGACGGCGAGAGGAGAAAGAAACCGCCGTTAATCCACCCCCCATCGCCTTCCGGCTTCTCTTTGAAGCTGCTTACGCGATCGCCTTCGATCGAAATTGCTCCGAATCGCTTGGCTGGTCGAACTACGGTCACCGTGGCATGCCGGCCATGGGCCATGTGGAATTCGATTTCCTTCCCAATATCGATGTCCGCGACACCATCTCCATAGGTCAAAGCAAAGAATGGGTCGTTTGCCACATAGGGCAGTATCCTCTTCACGCGACCGCCGGTCATGGTCATATCGCCTGTATCAACCAGAGTAACGCTCCAGGGCTCTGCCGTCTCGCGATGAACTTCCATCCTGTTCTCGGCGATATGAAAGGTGACATCTGACATGTGCAGAAAGTAATTCGCAAAGTATTCCTTGATTGTATATCCCTTGTATCCGAGGCATACTATAAATTCGTTGAAGCCGAACGAACTATAGATCTTCATGATGTGCCAAAGGATAGGCCGGCCGCCGATCTCGACCATGGGCTTCGGCCGGACATTGGTCTCTTCAGCCAAGCGTGTACCGAGGCCTCCGGCTAAAATCACTACCTTCATCGATGTCCCCTTCGATCCCGTTTGCGGGCTTTCTGCTTTTTCTGATACCGGAGAGCAAGTGAATTCGGCTCTTCGACACGTCAAGGGACAAGAGCTAGCCGTATTTTTAGCGATGGGATCTCACACCCACCGCCGCACCCGCTTCGCATAGTCGCTGTACCGCTTCCCGAACCGCCCCTGCAGGTGCCGTTCCTCGCGCTCGATGGCCAGCTTTTGCGTGGTGAAGGCGGCGATCACGGCGAGGATGAGGAACCAGGCGATGCCGCTGATCAGGCCGATGCCGATCATCAGCAGCGTGTTGCCGAGATAGATCGGGTTGCGCGTGAAGGAGAAGGGGCCGCTCGTCACCAGGTGCTCGCTGGCCTTGGTCGGCAGGATGGTGGTCTTGGCGCGCGAAAGCGCGCGCATGGCCGCATATTCCATGGCAACGGCCGCGATGATCGCCAGCCAGCCCGCCGCGAACAGCAGGTCGGAGAGCGGCGCGCCGATCCAGGGTAGCGGCAGGAAGAAATGCGCGACGATGGCAACCGCGATCGCCGCGATATAGACGATCGGCGGCCACGGAATCCTGTTCGGCCGGATCTGCGTCTCGCTCATTCGCTGCCTCCCTTCATCAGCGCCCCTCCATCAATGCTTCGCCCGTCTCGGCCGTGCAGATCATGGCGAGGTCTTCCAGCCGTGTCTGCAGGCCGGCATCGGCGCGGCCTTCGAAGACCTGTTCCACGAGACCCTCCCGCTCGATCTCGCCCAGCATGCAGCCACAATAGCGCGTGCAGAACGCCGCGTCGCGGGTTTCCGTGCATTGCCGCTCGCAGGCTCTGGTGAAACCGGCCTCGCGCGTCTCGGCCTGGGGCGGCATGAGCTGGGAGAAGACCCAGATACTGGCGATCAGCACCGGCTGATGGATGAGATAGACCGCGAGGCTGTGCCGGCCGGCAAATCGCAGCGGCCTCGACCACGAGCCCGGCTTCAGCGTGGCGAGCCAGGCAATGAAGCCGGCCGATTGGGCAAGCTTCGTGGCGCCGATGCCGGCAAGCACCGCGCCGAACCAGGGAAAGAGCGGCACATAGTCGTTGGAGCGCGGCATGGCCGTGGAAAGCCCCACCCACCAAAGGGCCGGATGGTCGAAGAATGGCGAGCGCAGATACCAGGGCGCGGCGATGAAGAGGGCGGCGGCGACGAGTGTCAGCGCGCCGGGCAGAGGCAGGAAGGCCAGGCCGAGCAGGCTCGCCAGCGCGATCTGATGCAGAATGCCGAAAAAGATGAAGCCGCCCGGCACCGCGAGGTAGGTGACTACGGAGATGGCAAGTGCTGCCGCGGCCACCATGGCGAGCCGCCGCCAGAAGCCCCTCCAGCGAATGCCTCGTCCGTGAGCGAGCACGAGGCTCACGCCCACCAGGAACAGGAAGGACGAGGCGATCGAGCGCGCGAAGAGCTTCCAGCCGCCCTGGGCGACAAGGCCGGGCTCGGCATAGCCGAAGAATTCGAGATCCCAGGTGAAATGGTAGATCGCCATGGCGAGCAGGGCGAGGCCGCGCGCCAGGTCTATCGCCTCGATGCGGAAGGCCGGTTTGGCTGGCGGCGGGGCAAGCGTCATGTCCTGGGTCATCGGCTTTTGTTGCAGGGCTTTGCGATAATGTGCAAGCTTTCTCAGTGGGGCAGCGGCAAGGTCACGGAATGGATCCTCGGGTCACGTCGCCATCGCTTCGCTCGGCGCCGGCCCGAGGATGACGAAGCTTCTATGTTCGATGCCAATCGCCAGCGTTGGTGACTTAGGGCAAGCCTTTAACGCGGTCGTCATCCTCGGACGGGAGCCCGCGCCAGCGGGCGAGCTGATCCGAGGATCCATTCCGTGACGGAGCTGGACACGCGACGCTGGAGAAGGGGCTCTCCGTGCGGTTAAACGGAGCGCAAGAAGGAGGATACCGAAATGAAGGTCGTCGAGGCGAATGGTGCACGCATCCCCGCGCCGGGCATGGGCACATGGACCCTGCGGGGCAGGCAATGCTCGTCGCTGGTCGCGCATGCGCTCGGCGTCGGCTACCGCCACGTCGATACGGCGGCCGCCTATGAGAACGAGGAGGCGGTCGGCGAAGGCCTGCGCGCCTCCGGGGTTCCGCGAGACGAGGTCTTCGTCACGACCAAGGTGTGGTGGACAGAGCTCGAGCCGGCGCGGCTGGAGAAATCCGCCGAAGCCAGTCTCAGGCGGCTCGGCCTCGATCATGTCGACCTGCTGCTCATCCATTGGCCGAACCCGCAGGTGCCGGTCGCCAGCTCGATCGCGGCGCTGAACAAGGTGAGGGCGAGGGGCCTGGCCCGCAACATCGGCGTCTCCAACTTCCCCACCGCCTTGCTGGCCGAGGCGATCGCCGCTTCCGAGGCGCCGCTGGCCGTCAACCAGGTCGAATCGCACCCCTATCTCGATCAGGCCAAGGTCTACGCCGCCTGCCGGAAGGCAGGCATGGCGATGGTCGCCTATTGCCCGATCTTCCGCGGCGGGTCGCTTTTCGCGGAAGCCGCCGTCGCCGATGCCGCCCGGCGCCATGGCCGGACCCCGGCCCAGGTGGTCCTGCGCTGGCACGTCCAGCAGGATGGCGTCGTGCCCATTCCGCGCACGACGCGCGCGGAGCGCCTGGAGGAAAACCTGGCGATCTTCGATTTCGCCCTGTCGGATGAGGAAATGCGAGCGATTTCCAGTCTTACGGGCGCTAACGACCGGCTTTGCGATTTCGGCTTCTCGCCGCGCTGGGATTGACGCCCTTGGGAGACCAGCCTTTCGAGCAAGGGAACATTCCTTGTTTTGGCGAGTTGCTGTCTCGCCGACCGGAAGCAAAGTAGCTTGTGCGCCAGGCGGGAGGAGCACTTTCTGGGCGGCAACCTAGGGAAAGCAACCTATGTTGAGCTCAGGAAGAACCCCTTTGATGGCTGTGGCGCCCCTTCTGGCGCTCCTCTCGGTCGGCCCCGCAAACGCCCATGACGCCATGCCCACGGCGGCTCAGCCGAATGGCTGGACTTATCCCTTTGCCTGCTGTTCCGGCTACGACTGCCGGGCAGTCAGCGAAAAGGCGATAAGCGAGCGGCCGGAAGGTTATGTCATCAACGGAACGGGCGAGGTGGTGGGCTATATGGATGCCCGCGTGAAGAACTCGCCCGACGGCGAGTTCCATTGGTGCTCGGTCGCGGGCTCCAACGAAGGTCGTACCATCTGCCTGTTCGTGCCGCCGCGCGGCTTCTGAGAAGCCTCGATTCCTCGAGGCACTTCACCGACCGTTAAACCCTGCGACACTCGGTTTCTTGCGCTGCCTAAAGAATCGGCACACCATGCATCAAGCATTGGAAAAGCATCCATGCTGGCGTGCGGGCCTCCGCTATCCGGCATGTTCGATCTAGGGAAGTTGCGTTCCAGGAAAGGGCCGGCAATTGCTTGGAGCCTCGTTCAGGAATGTCGCCAATGTCAGGATACATGACTTTCATGTCGCCGCGGCAGGCAAGGGCTGCCGCTTCAATCAATTTCGCGAAAGCCGGCCACGCCCTGGCTGGCGTGGTTTTCTGCGCCTTGGCCGCCACGCCCGCCCTGGCGCACGACGCCATGCCCACGGCTGCGCAGCCTGAGGGTTGGACCTACCCCTTCGCCTGCTGCTCCGGCTACGACTGCCGCGCGGTCAGCGACAGGGCGATCAGCGAGCGGCCGGAAGGTTATGTCATCAAGGGAACGGGCGAGGTCGTCGGCTACACCGACGCGCGGGTAAGGAACTCTCCGGATGGAGAATATCACTGGTGCTCGGTGGCCGGCTCCAACGAGGGCCGCACGATCTGCCTGTTCGTGCCGCCCCGCGGCTTCTGAGCACGCTTCTCCGAAGTCCTTCTGGAATCGCCGACGTGCTCCTGACAGAAAGCTGTCAGGAGCGGCGGGTTAGATTGCGTCAGGATTGCTCGAGCGCGAGAGGAGGACCGTCATGGCCATTCGGGGAAGCTGCCACTGCAAGAAGACCGTGTTCGAAGTCACCGAGGCGCCGGAAACGGTGACGGCCTGCACCTGTTCCTACTGCTCCAAGAGCGGCGCGCTCTGGGCCTACTACAAGCCGGATCAGTTCAAGCTGGTAACGCCGCAGGAGGATGTCGCGACCTATAAATGGCGCACCTTCACGGTCAAGCACCACTTCTGCGCGAACTGCGGCTGCAGCACCTATGGCGAGTCGCCGGACTGGTCGACCGGCGAGCCCGATTTCGACAACCCCCAGATCGGCGTGAACGCGCGGCTGTTCGACGATTTCGACCTGGACAGCGTCGAGGTCGTCGTCATCGACGGCAAGAACCTCTGGTAGCCGCCCGCGGCACCCGGCAGGGGTTCCGCATTTCCTCCACAATCGTGCTACACTCCGCCCCGGAGGGGTGATTCATATTGCCTTGATGTTTTGCCGTTTTTCGAGAGGGAATAATCTCATGAAGAAGACTGTGCTTGCCGCGCTTGCCGGCGCGATGTTGGTCAGCGCCTGCACGACCGATCCTTTCACCGGCGAGCGGAAGATCTCGAGTACGGCAGGCGGCGCCGCATTGGGCGCGGGGCTTGGAGCCGGAATTGGCTTGCTGGCCGGCGGCGACGACCGTCGCAACGCGCTGATCGGCGCCGGCATCGGCGCGCTGGCCGGCGGTCTCGCCGGCAACTACATGGACCGGCAGGAGGCCGAGCTGCGCCGCCAGCTTCAGGGCACCGGCGTGAGCGTCACGCGCGTCGGCGACCAGATCGTCCTCAACATGCCCTCCAACATCACCTTCGCCACGGATCAGGACCAAGTGATGCCTGGCTTCTTCCCGACGCTGAACTCGGTGGCGCTGGTCCTCAACAGGTTCAACCAGACCATCGTCGATGTCCACGGCCATACCGATTCGACCGGCAGCGACAGGCATAATTTCGATCTCTCGCAGCGCCGGGCGCTGTCGGTCGCCAACTATCTCAACAGCCGCGGCGTGGATTCGCGCCGCTTCGCGGTCACCGGCTTCGGCCCGACCCGTCCGATCGCCACCAATGCGACGGAAGCCGGCCGAGCCCAGAACCGCCGCGTCGAGATCCAGCTCTCGCCGCTGACGCAGGGGTGAAGAGCGAAAATGGTGAATGGTCGCAGGTTCTCAACCTGATGCCATTCACCATTCACCATTCACTTCCGGCACCAGCTCCAGCGCTTCGGCGAAGGCTTCACCTGAAAGATCCGCGACTGCGGCGTGCGCTTCGACCGTCAGCAACGCCGCGGCCATGCCCTCGCGCAGCGCGGCGCGCAGGTCGGCGCCCTTCATGAGAGCGGCGATCGTGCCGCCGGCCAGCGCGTCTCCCGCGCCGGTCACATCGGCGATCCGCCGGGCGGGCGGCGGCGTGATCTGGAACGTGCCCGCCTCGTCGAAGCCGGTTACCGGACCGCCGCCCGCGGTAATCACGCCGCGCTTCAACCCTTTGGCGCCGAGCTCGCTTGCGAACTCGGCCACCGTGGCGGGCGTTTTCGGTGCGCAGAGCGCCCGGGCTTCGTGGCCATTCATGAACAGGCACGAGAGCGCCGGCAGCAGCCCAGCGAGCCGCGTCGCCTTCGCCGGCGATATGGCGATGGCGAAGACCGGCCGCCCTTCGGAAACGGAGAGAAGTGTCTCGAGCGCCGATACGGGCATGTTGGCGTCGCACAGCACGGCGTCGGCCGAGGCGACCGCCTCGCGCAGCTTGGCGCGGCGGACTTGCTTCGGAAGGGCAAGCTCGTAAAGGCCCATGTCGGCCAACCCCGCGATGAGCTCGCCGTCAGGGTCGAGCAGCGCCGTGTAGCTCGGCGTTGTCCGGTCGAGGAAGACGGCCGAAAGGTCGGCAATGCCTACCTCGGCGATGGCCCGGCCAACCGCTTCGCCGGCATTGTCGCCGCCGCGCACCGAAAGGAGGGATGCCGTCACGCCGCGCTGCACCGCGTTGCGCAGCGCGTTGAAGACCACGCCGCCAACTTCCTCGCTGAGGGTGCCGGGATTGGACGTGCCGGGCACGTAGGTGCCGGAAACCCGGCCCCGCCGATCAATATGGGCGCCGCCGACGGCGAGGAGATGCGGTGAGGACATGCGGGACCTGACGGGCTGGAATGGCGAAGCGGCGACCATAGGGACGGCGTGGGCGGGTCGCAACGGGCCGAATGCGAATCGCGATGGTCTTCTGAAATTGCGCCGCCGAAAGCCTGCACGCGTGACGGGCGTCGGTACAAAAAAAGAACAAATCGGATTTTTGTCTTTAATTCAGTTCGTTATGGCCTCTTGCCAAATGAGAACAAAATAGGTACAGATTATCTATCTCGCCGGACAGTCCGGTCTTCATTGACGACCACGGGGTAATGTATCATGGCTCAGAACACGTTACGGCTTGTAGAGGACAGTTCGGTGGACAAATCAAAGGCCCTGGATGCGGCGCTGTCGCAGATCGAGCGCGCTTTCGGCAAGGGCTCGATCATGCGGCTCGGCCAGAACGAGCAGGTGGTGGAAATCGGAACGGTGTCGACCGGCTCGCTCGGCCTCGACATCGCGCTCGGGGTCGGCGGCCTGCCGCGCGGCCGCATCATCGAGGTCTATGGACCGGAAAGCTCGGGCAAGACGACGATGGCGCTGCATACGGTCGCCGAGGCGCAGAAGAAGGGCGGCATCTGCGCCTTCGTCGACGCCGAGCACGCTCTCGATCCGGTCTATGCCCGCAAGCTGGGCGTCGATCTCGAAAATCTCCTGATCTCTCAGCCCGACACCGGCGAGCAGGCGCTCGAGATCTGCGACACGCTTGTGCGCTCGGGTGCGATCGACGTGCTCGTGGTCGATTCCGTCGCGGCGCTCACGCCGCGCGCCGAGATCGAAGGAGAGATGGGCGATTCGCTCCCGGGCCTGCAGGCCCGCCTGATGAGCCAGGCGCTGCGCAAGCTCACCGCGTCGATCTCGCGCTCGAACACCATGGTCATCTTCATCAACCAGATCCGCATGAAGATCGGCGTCATGTTCGGCTCGCCGGAGACGACGACGGGCGGCAACGCTTTGAAATTTTATGCTTCGGTCCGCCTCGACATCCGTCGCATCGGTTCGGTGAAGGATCGCGACGAGGTGGTCGGCAACCAGACCCGCGTCAAGGTGGTCAAGAACAAGCTGGCCCCGCCTTTCAAGGTCGTCGAATTCGACATCATGTATGGCGAGGGCGTGTCGAAGATGGGTGAGCTCATCGATCTCGGCGTCAAGGCCGGGGTCGTCGAAAAGTCAGGCGCCTGGTTCTCCTACAATTCGCAGCGGCTCGGTCAGGGGCGCGAGAACGCCAAGCAATTCCTCCGCGACAATCCGGAACTGGCCCGCGAGGTCGAGACGGCATTGCGCCAGAATGCAGGGCTCATCGCGGAGAAGTTCCTGGAGAACGGCTCGGAAGGCGGCTTTGACGAGGCGGACGAAGCGTAACCGGCTCTCTCCCGCCATCAGGGGTATGCCGCCGGCTTCACGCCGGCGGCTTTTATTTTGGGAACAAGTCCGGCGAGTGCAAAAGCCTGGGTTTCAGGCTTATTGCGCCTTTCTGGACAGTGTCCGAAGCTGCCGCTAAAAGGCGCTATCCATTTTCGCCGGCACCGGCTGGCGGTTCTCTGAAAAGGCAGTTTTCATGAGTGGCGTGAACGAGATCCGGTCGGCTTTTCTCGACTATTTCAAGAAGAACGGACATGAGGTCGTTCCGTCGAGCCCGCTCGTGCCGCGCAACGACCCGACATTGATGTTCACCAATGCCGGCATGGTGCAGTTCAAGAACGTCTTCACAGGGCTGGAACAGCGCCCATACAGCCGTGCCGTCACGGCGCAGAAATGCGTTCGCGCCGGCGGCAAGCACAACGACCTGGACAATGTCGGCTACACTGCCCGCCACCACACCTTTTTCGAGATGCTCGGCAACTTCTCCTTCGGCGACTACTTCAAGGAGCGCGCGATCGAGCTTGCCTGGAACCTGATCACCAAGGAGTTCGGGCTTGCCGCCGACAGGCTCCTCGTCACCGTGTATCACACCGACGAAGACGCGGCGTCCTACTGGAAGAAGATCGCCGGCCTGCCGGACGAGCGCATCATCCGCATCGCCACCTCCGACAATTTCTGGGCGATGGGCGACACCGGTCCTTGCGGCCCCTGCTCGGAGATCTTCTACGATCACGGCGAAGGCATTGCCGGCGGCCCTCCGGGAAGCCCGGACGAGGACGGCGACCGCTTCATCGAGATCTGGAACCTCGTCTTCATGCAGTTCGAGCAGATCACCAGGGAAGAGCGGATCGACCTGCCGCGGCCGTCGATCGATACGGGCATGGGGCTCGAGCGGATCGCGGCGGTGCTGCAGGGCGTGCACGACAACTACGACATCGACCTGTTCAAGACGCTGATCCACGCTTCCGAAGAAGCGACCGGTGTCCGGGCCGAAGGCAAGAACCGGGCGAGCCACCGCGTCATCGCCGACCACCTCAGAGCGTCGAGCTTCCTGATCGCCGACGGCGTCCTGCCTTCGAACGAAGGTCGTGGGTACGTTTTGCGCCGCATCATGCGGCGCGCGATGCGCCACGCTCAGCTCCTCGGCGCGTCGGAGCCGCTGATGTGGCGGCTGGTGCCGGCGCTGGTCCGCGAGATGGGCCAGGCCTATCCCGAACTCGTGCGCGGCGAGGCGTTGATCACCGAGACGCTCAAGCTCGAGGAAACACGTTTCCGCAAGACGCTGGCGCGCGGTCTCGGCCTCCTTGCCGAAGCAACGGAAGAACTGGACCAGGGCGGCCGGCTCGACGGCGAGACGGCCTTCAAGCTCTATGACACCTATGGCTTCCCGCTGGATCTCACGCAGGACGCGCTGCGTCAGCGCGGCATCTCCGTCGATCTCGAAGGTTTCGATGCAGCCATGGCGCGCCAGAAGGCGGAGGCCCGCGCGAGCTGGGCCGGTTCCGGCGAAGCGGCGACCGAAACCGTCTGGTTCTCGGTCAAGGACAAGACGGGTGCCACCGAATTCCTGGGATACGATACCGAGCAAGCCGAGGGTATTGTCGCGGCTCTCGTCAAGGAAGGCGCCGTGGTCGATGAGGCCGGCGAAGGCGACATCGTCTCCGTGATAGTCAACCAGACGCCGTTCTACGGCGAATCGGGCGGCCAGGTGGGCGACACCGGCTCCATGACCGGAGAAGGCTTCGAGCTCGAGATCACCGATACGCAGAAGAAGGGCGACGGGCTCTTCGTGCACGCGGCCCGCGTGATAAAAGGAAAGGTCCGTGTCGGTGCCGCCGTCGAGATGAAGGTCGACCATGGCCGCCGCACGCGGATTCGCTCCAATCACTCGGCCACCCATCTCGTGCACGAGGCGCTGCGCGAAGTTCTCGGCACACATGTCGCCCAGAAAGGCTCCCTGGTGGCGCCGGACCGTCTGCGCTTCGACTTTTCGCACCCCAAGCCCATGACGGCCGAGGAGTTGGAAGCGGTCGAGCGCATGGCCAACGAGATCATCCTGCAGAATGCTCCGGTGACGACGCGGCTGATGGCTGTCGACGACGCCATTGCCGAAGGCGCTATGGCGCTCTTCGGCGAGAAATATGGCGACGAGGTCCGCGTGGTCTCGATGGGCAGGGCGCTTCACGGCGACAAGGCCGGCAAGGCCTATTCGGTCGAGCTTTGCGGCGGCACGCATGTCTCCTCCACCGGCGATATCGGCCTCGTCAGACTGCTCGGCGACGGCGCTGTCGCTGCCGGCGTGCGCCGTATCGAAGCTCTGACCGGTGATGCGGCCCGCCGTCATCTCGACGAACAGGACAGGCGCCTGAAAGCCGTCTCCGCGGCCCTGAAGGTGTCCCCTGCCGATGCGTTGGGCCGTGTCGAAGCACTCCTCGACGAGCGCCGCAAGCTGGAGCGCGACTTGGCGGATGCGCGCAAGAAGCTTGCGCTGGGCGGCGGCGGTCCGGCCGGTGCGGGCGCGGAAACCGAGACGGTCGCCGGTGTCGGCTTCATGGGCAAGTCGGTGTCGGGTGTCGCCCCGAAGGATCTGAAGCCGCTGGCCGACGAAGGCAAGAAGACGCTCGGCTCCGGCGTTGTCGTGTTCATCGGCGAAGCCGACGGCAAGGCAAGCGTCGTCGTCGGGGTCACGGAGGGTCTGACCGGACGTTTCAGCGCGGTCGACCTCGTGCGCGTCGCCTCGGCCGCTTTGGGCGGGCAGGGCGGTGGCGGTCGCCCGGACATGGCGCAGGCCGGCGGGCCCGATGCATCGAAGGCCGGCGAGGCGATCGCCGCGGTAAAGGCTGCGATGGAGGCGAAAGGCTAAGGCGGCGTCCGAGATCGATCGAATCGTCTTGACAGACCGGTGCCCTGCGAGACCCCCCTCTGTCCTGCCGGACATTTCCCCCACAAGGGTGGAGATTGGCAGCTTCAGGTGCCGGCGCCTCTTCCGCTACGTTGACGATTGGCAAGAACATACGTGACAGCCGATCTCCCCCCTTGTGGGCTACGAGATTCACACATCCGGCGGAGCTTTCTGGAGCACCCCTTGTATGAGGC
>NZ_JBJHDO010000024.1:0-43540 GCF_050958605.1 Mesorhizobium sp. 1B3
TGTTCCAGAGACCGCCGACGATCCGTGAGATGTGTGAATGTCGTAGCCCACAGGGGGAGATCGTCCGGCAGGACAGAGGGGGGTGTCGTAGGGCGCGATCTGAGTTGAGGCGGTTGCAGCACTTGAGGCCGGCTCGACCCCCACGAGCGAAGGCCGTCGCGTTGAAGCGACG
Organism: Mesorhizobium sp. 1B3; assembly: GCF_050958605.1. NCBI lineage: Bacteria > Pseudomonadati > Pseudomonadota > Alphaproteobacteria > Hyphomicrobiales > Phyllobacteriaceae > Mesorhizobium > Mesorhizobium sp. 1B3. The sequence continues at coordinate 173 of NZ_JBJHDO010000024.1, forward strand.
ATCAATAACAACTGTCAAACTATTCGGCGGGCACCGTGCGCGGGGGCACGCCAGCGTTGGCCTTCGCCTGCTGCTTCTCGACCCAGACGCTATGATGCTCCTTTGCCCAGTTCAGATCGACGGTGCCTGACCCCATCGCTTCATAAGCGCCTTCCATCCCGAGCGTGCCGATATAGATGTGGGCGATGATGACGGCGATCATGAGGACGCCGACAATCGCGTGGATATACTGAGCCGTCTGCATGCCGTTGATATCGGCAAAGGCGAACGGGAACAGCATGAAAATGCCCGAGACGGAGAGGGCAATCCCCCCCAGTACGACCGCCCAGAAGATGAGCTTCTGGCCAGTGTTGAAGCGTCCCGCCGGCGGGTGTGTCCTGTTCGACTTGTCGAAAAAGCCGCCGCCGACCTTGAGCCAGTTCACGTCGTAACGGTCGGGAAGATTATCCCAAACCCACGCAACCAGCATGACCAGAACGCCGAGCATGAATGCCCAGGAAACGAAGTCGTGCGCGTATTTCGCCCAGACCGACCAGGTCGAGAATGCCTCCGGGCCGATGAGCGGCATCAGCAGGCGCTTGCCGAAGACGAAGTTCAGACCGGTGATGGCCAGGATGATGAACGCTGTCGCCGTGGTCCAATGGGCGAGCCGTTCGATCGCATTGAAGCGCAGGATCTTGATCCCCGATTCACCCGCCCGTGTGCGGATGCGGCCCCTGATGAAATAGAACAACGCCAGCACCAACAGCATGCCGAGTATGGCGATGCCGCCGATCCAGGGCAATGCGCCCTCGTGGAAGCCGCGATAATCGCGCCCCTGCGGCTGCTGCAAAGTCGCCGCTTTCCCGTCCGGTATGGTGACGCGGCCCTGGATTTTGTTCAGCTCTTCGAGAAGCTGCTGCTCGTTCACGGCCTGGGCAGTCGGATTGCTCCCGGACGTCTCCTGCGCTCCTGCCGGGACGAGCAGCCCCAGAGCCAGAATGAATGCCGCGACAGTCGGCGCAATCAGTCGACCAAGGTTCCAGACCTGCATTCTTCAGTCCTCCCTAGTTCACCTCTTCGCGGCGGCAGACCAGATCGCCTTCAGACCGTGATCGTCTCCCGATAGGCCGTCTGCCAGCCCCATGCGCCGGAGCCGTAGCCGCGCTGGGTCACACGTTCCTTGTAGATGGCGGCGATGATCTCGCCGTCTCCGGCAAGCAGCGACTTGGTCGAGCACATCTCGGCGCAAAGCGGCAGCTTGCCTTCGGCCAGCCGGTTGGCGCCGTATTTGGCGTATTCGGCCTCCGTGGAATCCGGTTCCGGACCGGCTGCGCAGAAGGTGCATTTGTCCATCTTGCCGCGCGACCCGAAATTGCCGACGCGGGGATATTGCGGTGCGCCGAACGGGCAGGCGTAGAAGCAATAGCCGCAGCCGATGCACAGATCCTTCGAGTGCAGGACCACCGCGTCGGCCGTCGTGTAGAAGCAGTCGACCGGACAGACCGCGGCACATGGGGCGTCGGTGCAATGCATGCACGCCATCGTGACGGAACGCTCGCCCGGCTTGCCGTCATTGATCGTGACAACGCGGCGACGGTTGATGCCCCACGGCACGTCATGCTCGTTCTTGCAGGCCGTCACGCAGGCGTTGCATTCGATGCATCGGTCGGCGTCGCAAAGGAACTTCATCCTGGCCATTTTTCGTTCCTCCTCTTACACCGCCGAGATCTGGCAAAGCGTGACCTTCGGCTCCTGCATTCCCGTCACCGGGTCATAGCCATAGGTCGTGACGGAATTGACGCTTTCGCCGAGCACATAGGGATCGGCGCCTTGCGGATAGTTGGCCCGCAGGTCGTTGCCCTGGAACCAGCCGCCGAAATGGAAGGGCATGAACGCGACGCCCCTGCCGACGCGCTCGGTCACCAGCGCCTTCACTCTGGCCTTCGAGTTGTTCTCCGCCCCGTTCACCCAGACCCAGGCGCCGTCGCTGATGCCTCGTTCCGACGCATCGGCCGGGTTGATTTCGACGAACATCTCCTGCTGCAATTCGGCCAGCCACCGGTTCGACCGTGTCTCTTCGCCGCCGCCTTCGTATTCGACGAGCCGGCCCGAGGTGAGAATGATGGGGAAGGACTTGGCGATGCCGTTGTCCACTGCCGCCTTCTGCACGCTGAAGCCGATGTTGGGCAGCCGGAACTGCGTGGCGTCGGGATAAGTCGGATATTTCGCGACCAGCTCCACCTTGGGCGTATAGATCGGCTCGCGATGGATCGGCACCGGGTCCGGCAGGTTCCAGGCGACCGCGCGCGCCTTGCCGTTCCCATAGGGATGGCAGCCATGGCTCAGCACCACGCGTTGGATGCCGCCTGAGAGGTCGGTCGACCAGGATACCTTGTCGATGTCGTCGCCGATTTTTTCGATCACGGCGAGTTCTTCCGCCGTCAGGTCCTTGTCCCAGCCGAGCTTCTTGAGCACGGCCATGGTGAACTCCGGATAGCCGTCGGTGAGTTCCGAGCCTTGCGTGTAGGATCCTTCCGCCAGGAGCGTCTCGCCGTTCCGCTCGACGCCGAAACGGGCGCGGAAGGGGCTGCCGCCATCCATGACGTGCAGGCCGGTGCTGTAGAGATTGGCGGTTCCGGGGTGGCGGATTTCCGGCTTTCCCCAACACGGCCAAGGCAGGCCGTAATAGTCGCCGCCGACCTCGGGATCGTCCTTCGGCGCGCGCGTCGTCACCAGATCGAACTTCGCCTGGTTCTTCATATGCGCCTTGAGCCGCTCGGGCGACTGGCCGCAATAGCCCGTGGACCAACTGCCGCGGTTCATCTCGCGCAACACGTCCTCCGGCACCGGGCGGTCGCCTTCGACGGCGATCTTCTTGAACATCCAGTCGGCGAGGCCGAGTTTCTTCGAGAGCAGATAGATGACCTGATAGTCGTCCTTCTGCTCGAAGCTCGGCTTGACGATCTGCTCACCCCATTGGAGGGCACGGTTGGAGGCGACGCGCGAACCAGAGGTCTCGAATTGCGTGCAGACCGGCAAGAGGTAGGTATTGTCCTGGCGTCCCGCCTGAACTGCCAGCGACGCCCAGGTGGTCGGGTGGGGATCGGCGACGACCAGGAGTTCCAGGCCTGCCAGGCCTTTCATCGACTCCGGGATGCGAGCGATACTGTTGCTTGCGTGACCCTGCACGAACATCGCCCGCATGGTTTCCGGCTGCTGGACCTGATCCTTTGGCAGCGCAACCGAATCGAACCACCGCGTCAGCGGAATACCGGGCGTCTCCATCAGTTCCTTGGACGCGAACTGGCCGAGAAGGTCCTCGTAAGGAATCTCCCAGACCCGCGACCAGTGCTTCCAGGCGCCTTCCGTTAGACCGTAGTAGAAGGGCAGGGTGACCACGTCGAGCCCGATGTCGGTCGCGCCCTGTACGTTGTCATGGCCGCGGAAGATGTTCGCGCCGGTGCCCGGCTTGCCGACATTGCCGGTGGCGAGGCAAAGGATGCAGCTCGCGCGCGTGTTCGCCGTGCCGACGGTGTGATGCGTCTGGCCCATGCACCAGATGATCGTCGCCGGTTTCTGGGTGGCGAACATCTCGGCGACACGCTTCACCTGTTCGCCGGGAACCCCGGTGATCAGTTCCACCTCTTCCGGGGGATATTTCGCCACTTCCTTGCGAATCTCGTCCATCCCGTAGACGCGCTGGGCAATGAATTCCTTGTCTTCCCAGCCGTTCTCGAAAATGTGCCAGAGCATGCCCCACAAAAGCGCGATGTCCGTGCCGGACCGGAACCGGACATATTCCGTCGCATGCGCCGCGGTACGGGTGAACCTCGGATCGATGACGATCAGGTTGGCCTTGTTGAGCTCCTTGCCTTCGAGCAGATGCTGCATCGAGATCGGATGCGCCTCGGCCGGGTTGCCGCCCATGATCACCATGGTCTTGGAGTTGCGGATGTCGTTGAACGAGTTCGTCATCGCGCCGTAGCCCCACGTGTTGGCGACGCCGGCGACAGTCGTCGAATGACAGATACGTGCCTGATGGTCCTGGTTGTTCGTACCCCACAGCGCGGCGAGCTTGCGGAAAAGATAAGTTCCTTCATTGGAGAATTTCGCCGACCCCATCCAGTAGACGGATTCCGGCCCCGATTTCTCGCGGATCTCCAACAGCTTGTCGCCGATCGCGTTGATCGCTTCGTCCCAGGTCGTGCGCTCCCACTGCCCGCCGACCAGCTTCATCGGATATTTGAGCCGACGGTCGCTATGCACGAGCTCGCGCACGCTCGCGCCCTTGGCGCAATGGGAACCGCGGTTGATGGGGCTGTCCCAGGACGGCTCCTGTCCGGTCCAGACGCCGTTCTGGACTTCGGCGGTGACCGTGCAGCCGACAGCGCAGTGCGTGCAGATGCTCTTCTTCAGTTCGATCGGCACGCCCGGCTGCGGAGGGCTGATCGCGGCAGCCTTCCTGACCGTGCCGAGTTGAAACGAGCCGAACGCGGCCATCGCGCCGGCGGCGAGCCCGGAGCGGCGAAGAAATGCTCGCCGGTCCATCGGAGCCGCCGCCGCAGTTCCGATCAGGGCCTGCAGTCTCGTGCGGCTTGCTTGTCCGTTCTTCCGCTTCGTCAGCATGGCGCCCTCACTTCTTCAACGTCTCGTAGCCGTTCACACGGTAGAAGGCCTTGACGTGGTCGGTCTCCTGATAGCGGGCCCGCGTTTCTTCCTCCCCGGGGTCATAGGCCTGCGCCTCTCCCGGAGCGAGCGTGGCAGCCGCCACGGCAGTGGTGGATGCGCCGCCGAAAGCCCGAAGGAAGTTGCGGCGGCTGAGCGCCGTCTGTCGCTTTTCCTGCATTTCATCCTCCTCTGGGCATCCGGGCCGGTGGCGTATGTCTATGTGCTTCGCCGCGTCTCCATGGCGAAGCCGTTGGTTTCGATGTCGATGAACAGCCGGCCGGTCATGCCGACTGCGCTGTAGAAACTGGCGGCGTTGGCGTTCTCCAGGTCGGCGAAGAATTGCGGCGCCCATGGCGCGATATGCCGCTCGAAGAAGTCCTGCTCCTCCTCGGCCGAGATCACGAAATGATCCGCGGCGAATCCGCTCATGATTTCGCAGAGCGTGCCGAGGTGATCCTCGGGCTCGGAATGGCCCTCGGCCCGCTCGAGCCCAAGCCGCTTCATGTCGCCGCGAAGACGGGCCAGCGGCCGTTCATTGAGGAAGCCGGTCAAGTAGTATGACGCGTAGGGGAGGAGTTCGCCGCGCCCGACTCCGATGAACAGGTTGAAATACTCCCGGCTGATCTTGTCGGCGGAAGCCGTTGCCGCTGCTCGCCCAAGGGCGGCGTGAGCCTGGCCGAGTGGTGTGTCGGTGCTGTCTTGCAGGCCGGAAAGCCGCCTCAGCAAATCGGCATCGGGAGGGCCGAGCAGAAGCGAGGCGAGGAGGGCGTACTCATTGGCACGAGCAAGATCGACCTCGTCAAGCTCAACAGCCCTGGCGTCCAGGGTCGGAACGTCCGCCCCGCCTGATGTTGCCTGGTCCAGGGCCAAGTCTGGGTTCATCATGACCTCGACCGTGCTGCCCAAGAGTGGGTGATTCATAGTAGCCCGACATTCAACGAATGCAACAGGTTCTAGGCAAAAGTTGCTGAGCTGGTTGTTCGGGCGGCCGCTCGCCTCAGCGTGGCAGCGCGCTTCCGTGGCGCGGCCGGGCAGTGGGCTGGGACAACTGCTCAGGCTCGGCCGTTCCCTCTTGGCTGACGACCGTCTCGAACGGGTCGGATGTGGGAGATTGCGAGCTTGCCGAAAGCTGCCGAGGCTCGGGCGGCACGTCGCTGGAAGCAGGGTGATCGGTGTCGTCCGGAGGTGTGTCCGCCTGTTGTTCGGACAGGTCAGCCGGCGCTCGTGCCGATTGCGCCTGCGGCGCGCCCGGAGCCGTAGCCTTCTCTCCCGCGTCGGCGTCCAGCGCGCGGCCTATCGTCGACAGGAAGTCAACGACGGCGTCGTTTGGGTCGAGCGAACCGAAACCGGCCATGGAGCCGGGTTGGTTGAAGTCCCAGGCGTATTCTGCGGGACCGACATAGTCGCGTATGGCTGGATCGAGTGACCACATCTTCCGCATCGCCGCGCCCTTCAATGCCTTGGGCACGCCCTTTCGCAGGAACACCGACAAGTCGCTATCGACGGTGAGGTCCTCGACGCGGGGGAGCGACTCGATTGGCTCTACCGTTTCGGCCTCCGTCGTATCCGGTTCCGCTGGAGCGAGTTGCTGATCGATAGAGTCTGCCTTGGCCTGGGCCGTTGGCTTATCGAGCGCATGCGCCTCTTCATCCGGCGTTTGAAACTCGGTGGAACGCGCGGCCTGTTTGCGGCGCGACCAGCGGGCGAAAAGATTTTCGTTCCCGGCGCTCATCTGGTGTCGTCCCTGGGCCGAGAACGAGGATCCCGCCTGGCCATCGCCTCGGGATCGGCGCGATCGCGCTTGCGCTTAATGAAGGGCCGCTCGACGTGGTGCGCCTCCACGAAGGCGACGAGCTGCTGTTGCAGTTCGGCCGGCATCGGCACGGCCTCGATGACCTCGGTGGCTGTTTCAGTCAGCGCCTCCGCCTCGGCAGGGTCAGCCGTCACCAGGTGCAGCGCAACGCCGGGCGCCGCATTCGTTTGCCGGAGCGATACCCACAGGCTGGGCCGCTGGGAGCGGAGGTTGTCGCGATACATCGCCGTGTCGGAACCGAAGAGCTCGAGCTCGAATGTTCCGGCAAAATAACGCGTCACTCCGGCGGCTTCGTGCAGCACCGTCCAAGGCGCCGCCATGGGTGCGCCCGCCAGCACGGCAACGGGCACCCACACGTGATCGACCCATGGGTTCTTCAGCGCCCGCCGCTCGACGATCACACCGATTTCGGCCGTCTCCCGTATCATGCGCTGCTCCTAGTTCGCCCCGGCCATGCTGCGCAGCGGCAGGCCGGCGACGAGGTTCTGCGGCTTCATGCGAACCGCCCGATCGGGCGTCATGGCCATGATCAGCCAGACGGGCCGCGCTCCCACCGCCGGCTTCACCTGGATAATGTCGGAAAAGCTGAGGCGGAACAGGGCGATGACACGCTCGGCGGCCTCCGGATCAAGCTCCTTGCCCGTCCATAATCCGTTGCCGATGCGCGTGGCCTCGGCGTCCAGCCCCACGAACCACGCCCAGTCCTCGTCCTCGATCCGCTCGACCGGTTCGATCTTCACCTCGACCGCGAGCAGATGGCGTATCCAGATCTCCATCGCATTCGCAAACCCGCGCCGCGCGCTGCTGCCGGCGCCTCCGAGATTGAGCACCATGTCGAAAGCGTCGCTCCTCTCGAAGTAGCTTGCAGCGTTCTTCTCTTCCAGAATTTCGAGCTCGGTAACGGCCGGGCCGCCGAGCATGCTCAGGAGAGGCGAGGCGTGGCGGTTCTGCTCGTGCACTTCGATGATTTCGGCATCTGCGAGGAGCAGGGCTCCCTCATGGAAGGTTACCCGCTGTGGCCGATAGAACAATTCCGCCGCGCGAAGGACATGGGGATCCTGTTCTCCATTCAACGCATTGCGGAGCACCACCTGCGCGAGCTGGTTCATGAAGAGCGACGGAATGGAGATGGCCGAACCGCGCGCCAGCGAGAGATAGGCGGCCTCGAGAGAAGGATGGGAGAGAAGATGATCGCGGAAGGCGATCATGACCTCCCAATTCTCGCGTGCGTCGGCGTCTTCCAGCGCGGAGATCTCCTCCTTGCCCACTGGGCGGCGCGGATGATGCATCAAAAGTTCGTGGTGCAGGCGCAACTCCGCCTCGCAGGCCGTCTCCGGCGGGAGAAGCTCGGGCCGCGCGAGATATGTCTTCAGAAATGCGTCGGTCACCTGCAGGCGGCCGTTCCCGTCCCGATCCAGCAGATGGTGGCCCGAGGAGATCCAGAAATCCTTCATTTCCGCCCTCCGGCCAGTGTGAGAAGGTCGATCTCTCCCGCCGACCTCTCTTCCTCCTCGACCTCGACGAAGCGGAAAGCGGCGGCAGGGTCCAGCCGGCTCACCTTGCGGTGGAGCGTCCGGAACGACTCCCGGATTCCGGCATCTTCGGCAGCGCGGTGGAGTGCCAGCAACGTGTTCGGCGGATGGTCGCACAGGGATTGCGCGAAGGCTATCTCCTCCTCGGCGGCGGGTCGTGCGGCCTCGATACCGGGCGCGCCGCAGTGCGCGACAAGCTGCTCCGCCAGCCGTTCAACTGCCGCCGCGCGCTCCTCGATCGTCGCCTCGGTCACGACGACGAGGGTGGACCACCCAAAGCTCTCGATGCCGAGAAAGCCGGCGCGAAAGGCTTGCCGGTGCTTGCCCGAGAGCTTCTCGACGTCGGCGCCGAAGAAAAGGAAGGTGCCGGTGACGGCCCATTCGCCCGGTTCCGCGGCGCGTGGATAGACAAAGGTATCCGAAGGATCGAGGCGGATCGTTCGCGGCAGCTTCAAAGCCATGGCATTCCAGTCGCTGGGTCGAGCCAGGACGGCGATGCGAGGGCCGCCGCCAGCCTTTGCCGTCCCGAGAATCCGCGGCCGGGCGTCTCGGAAATCATGAGATCGCCGTTGTCGGCAAGCCGAGCCCCATCGCCCCTCCGGTTCAGGCGCTCGAGCCATAGCCTCGCGATCGGTGAGAAACCGGCTTCGCTCCACTCGTCGAATTCGGCCATCAGGTGACGGGAGAAACTGGCGATGATGTCGCCTGGATCGGCCGTTTCGAACCCCAGTTCATCGAGCCCGCCAAGGAGCGGCCGCCCTCCCGGCTCGTCGGCGCGAATCACGGCCGTGCGGATCATGGCGGAGAAAACGAGCCAGTCGGGAGTCTCGTTCTCCGGTGTCCCTTCCGGCCAGCCCAGGCGGGCGCCTCCGACGAGAACCCCGTCGATGCGGATCGTGTCGGGCCAGTCGAAGGTCACCAGCCGCGAAGGCGGCGCATGCATCGTAAGCGCCTTCGCCAACGCGTTCATGCCTGCATAGATGGCGCGGCGCGCCTCGGCCAGAGGCTCCTCGGGCTCAAGCACCACCGCGAATTCGGCCAAATCGTAGCGTCGCACCCACACGAGCGTCCCGGCACCTTGCTCGTCGGCGACCGCGCAGGCATGCGCGAATGCATCCCCGGCCTCTCGCAACGGGACGAGGTCATAGGGCGGGGGCAGGTCGAGAGCGCGGTCGGTGACCGATGCGCGAGTGGACATGGTGCCGGTCCATAAGTTGATGACGGCTGTCTCACATTCTCTATAATACTTCCAAAGAGGTGGCGCTACGGCGTCGCCGGGAGGCGGGATGAGCCTGGACAAACCGCGCACGATCTTCGTCTGCTCCTGTGAACGGAGCATGCCGGGGTTTGGCAATAGCGTTGGCCGTGGATGCCGGAACGCACGGATCGAGTCCGGAGATCAATTCTGCGGCGTCGAGCTCGATCGCGTCCGCAGCGCATTGAGCGGCAACAGAGCGGTGACGATAGCCTGCACGCAGCAGGCGCCGCTTTTCCGCGAGGTCTCGGAGGAAGCCGGCTTCGAAGGCGATCTCGCTTTCGTGAACATCCGCGAGATGGCGGGGTGGTCACAGCAGGCCGCAGAGGCGGGCGCAAAGGCGGCAGCGCTTGTCGCAATGGCCGCCGAGCCGGCATCGGCACCCGCGCTCGTCACGCTTTCCAGCAACGGCGTGATCCTCGTCTACGGCCGCGGCGAGACGGCGATCGAGGCTGGACAGGAGCTCGCGGACAAGCTGGACGTCACGGTTGTCCTCAGCCATGCCGACGAGGTCGCGCCGCACCGGGTTTGGGATTTCCCGGTGGTGCAGGGCACGATCCGGAATGCGCGGGGTCATCTCGGGGCCTTCGAGTTGACGGTCGACGATTTCGCATTGCCGGCTCCATCTTCGCGCGACCGTCTGCGTTTCGGAACGTCGCGCGATGGTGCGGTCTCGAACGCCGACATCATTCTCGACCTCTCCGGCGGCGTTCCGCTCTTCCCCGCCCATGAACTGCGTGACGGCTATGTGAAGGCGGATCCCTCCGACCAGGCGGGCGTCGCCAGAGCGATCGCGAAGGCGGCCGATCTGGTCGGCGAATTCGACAAGCCGCGCTACATCGATTTTTCGGCCGAGCTGTGCGCGCATTCGCGGTCGCGGATCGTCGGCTGCACGCGCTGCCTCGATCTCTGTCCGACCGGAGCGATAACGCCCGCCGGCAATCACGTGGCGATAGACGCGGAAGTGTGCGCCGGCTGTGGGAACTGCGCGGCCGCCTGTCCGACGGGCGCTGCGGCCTATGCCATGCCCGATGCCGAGTTGCTGCTGCGGCGGTTGCGCACGCTGCTGGTCACCTATCGGGAGGCGGGCGGCGGCGACCCCATCCTGCTGTTCCATGACGCCGGGCACGGCGAGCCTCTCATCGATGCGCTTGCCCGCTTCGGCGCGGGCCTGCCGGCAAATGTCCTGCCAGTGGCTGTCAATGAAATTACCCAACTGGGTGTCGAGGCGTGGACCGCGCCGGTTGCCTGGGGCGCTGTCGCGGTCCGGGCGCTCTGCCCGGCCAAGCCGAAGCACGAGCTCTCCGGCTTGACCGGGAACGTCGCCATCGCCAACCTTCTCGGCCAGTCGCTCGGCTACGGCGCGGAGATCTGCGGAGTGATCGAAACCGACGACCCCGATAGTCTCCGGTCGGCGCTGGACCAGATGAGCCTGGGTTCGGGCCTTCGGAAGCCGGCGACCTTCCTGCCGCTCGGCGACAAGCGCAGCCTGTTGAGGAGCACGATGATCGCGCTGCATCAGGCCGCGCCCACGCCGGTCGACTGCGTGGCGTTGCCGGCCGCCGCCCCGTTCGGCGGCCTGGAGGTCGATGTCGAGGGCTGCACCCTGTGCCTCTCCTGCGTCTCGGCATGCCCGACCGGCGCGCTCTCCGACAGCGAAGAGCGGCCGGCCCTGTATTTTTCCGAGAGCGCCTGCGTGCAATGCGGCCTCTGCGCCGCGACCTGTCCGGAAAAGGTGATCACCCTGGTTCCGCAGGTGGATTTCCACGCATGGAGCGCGCCGCGCCGGGTGGTGAAGCAGGAAGAGCCCTACGACTGCATCCGCTGCGGCAAGCCCTTCGGTACCAGGAGCACGGTCGAGCGGATCGTCGCCAAGCTCGAGGGCAAGCACTGGATGTACGCGGGCGAGAATGCACAACGGCTCAATCTCGTGCGCATGTGCGACGATTGTCGCGTCGATGCCGTCGTGAACGAGCGGTTCGATCCCTATGCAGGTTCGGCCCGCCCCGCGCCACGGACGACCGAGGATTATCTCCGCGAGCGCGAGGTCTCACCAACAAAACGGATCAAAGTCTAGCCGCCGGTCTCTGCCTGCAGAAAGCGGATCAGGGCAGCCCGATCTTCGGGATTGCTGATCGTCTGTTCGGGCATCTTGGTGCCAGGGGTGTATTTGCTTGGGCCAAGCTCGAAGAGCTTCGACACCGTTTCAGGCGTCCAGACGATGTCCATCCCTTTGAAAGCGGGCGAATAGTGGTAGCCCGGCACGGATGCGATTCTGCGGCCGAAGACGCCATGCAGCGTGGGGCCGGCCCGGTTGCCGTCGTTCGGGCCCAGCGTGTGGCAGGCGACGCAGGCGCGAAAGACCTCCGCATCCGGATTGCCGGCATACTCGGCCATGGGATCGGCCTGGCCGGCGGCTGTCGTTCCGAGACGCTCCCCGGTCTCTACGTCCCATTCCCGCACGAGATGATCCCCTCCGCCGGCCAACAGCGTCTTGCCGCCAGCCGTGAAGGCGAGCGACCATATCGGCACGCCGGACACATCGAGCGCGCGAACAGGCTTCAGGGTCGTGGCGTCGAGCAATACGATCGGGTCATTGACGCCCGCGACGGCGAGATACTTCGCGTCGGGCAAGGCGGCCAAGGCAATCAGGGGCTTGGACGAGACCTCGACCTCCGCCCGGATCGTGCCGCTGCGATCGAGTTCGCGTACTTTGCCATCGGCGCCGCCGGCGAACAGGCGGTCGCCCGCCGATGTCGCAAGCGTGCTGAGCGGGGCCGGCATGACGACGCGGATGGGAGCCGCGGCGGCTTCGTCAGGCCAAAAGATGACGGTCGCGTCGTAGCCGGCACTGACGAGCGTGCCGTCGGAGAGGAAGGCGACGGCATTGACATTGCCGCGATGGCCTTCGAGCACGCGTGGTTCGCCGCCTGAAAGCGTCCAGAGCCGCACGCTGGTATCCCAGGACGCGGATGCGAGCGCGGAGCCATCGGGTGAGACGGCAAGCGCCGCCACGGGTGCGGTATGCCCTTGAAGGATGCGGGCAGGTGCGCTCTCGCCAGGCGTCCAGATGGCGATGCGACCGTCCGCGCCCGCGCTGGCAAACTGCCCATTCGGGAGGGCTGCGACGGCATTGACCTGACCGTCGTGAAAGAGAAGCACCTCACGCGCTTCGCCCTTATCCAGGGACCAGATGATCGCCTTGCTGTCGAAGCTGCCGGTGATCGCCGTTTTCCCATCCGCTGTAACGGAGATCGCCCTTACGGGGCCGCCATGGCCGCGTAGCTCCATACCTTGAGCGACCGCGCCGACAAGGAACGCAGCACACACCAGCAAGAGTCTCGTGAGCGTCATATTCATTGCGCAGCAGCCCGTTCCGTGCTCCGTTGACCGGCAGCGCCGCTCGCGGCAATCGCTGTCGAGCTTGCCGGACCGGCCATACCTTCACGTTTTTCGAGGCAATCATATGACCCAGAACATGGAAACCGATCCCTTCAACGTCTCGATGCGCAAGTTCCTGAAGCAGGTCGGCGTGACTTCGCAGCAGGCCATCGAGAAAGCCGTCGAGCAGAAGGGGCTGAAAGGGCAGGGGCGCCTGACCGTCAAGGCCGTCATCACGTCGGAGCGCGCCGGCCTGCATCATGTCGTCGAAGGCGAGATCGACCTCGGGTGAGAAAAAACACGACGCGACAGCGTCGACGGCTACTTGAAGAACCGGATTTGCCCAGCCGAGCTCGTATCGTACCCGCTGAGTTCGGCTGCGCGCAAAGCGAAGCTTTCCTGCGGCAAAAATCGTAACAGCGCCTGGATCGAGGGCTGAAAGTAGGTCCGCTGCCGCATCAGCAGGTCGAAGTTTTCCCATGCGAGCGGTACGAAATCGAGGCCGGCGGCCCGGGCCGCGGCGTGTGTGGCGATGCCGCAATCCGCCTCACCGGTGCGAATTGCCGCCGCAAGGTCGGGGCCCGTCAGGCAAGCCGGCTCGAGCCGGCTGAGATCGCTCTGTGCGGCACCGGCTTGGGCAAGGAGCTTGGTCAGCAGCATATCCGCGCCGGCGCCCCGCTGGCGCGCCGCCATCTTCGCACCGCTCTCGAGAACATCAGCGAGGCTGGAAAGCGATTTGGGGTTGCCGGGCGGCAGAAGCAGTCCCTGCTCACGTCGAACGAAACCGATCAGCACCGCATCATAGAGGCGCGCCATCGCGGCTACCGCAGCAATATTCGCGTCCGCTGCGTCTCCATGGAAATGGATCGCCGCCGCCGCGACCTCGCCGCGCAGAAGGCGCGCCACGCCGCCTTCCGTGCCCTCCGACAGCGAGGCGAGGCCGGAGCCCGACTGACGCAGGCTCCATTCAAGCAGGTCGTCCTGGCTGCCGCCGACGATCGGCGGCGGCTCGTGCGGTATCATCCCCGTGGGACGCGCTAATCCGGACAGAACCCAGCGGTCGAGTTCGTGCCGCGGAAACAGCCATTTGCCCGTCACCTTGCTGCAAGGGATGCGGTTTTCCGCGACCAGTTCATAAAGCTTGCGCTCGCCAATGCGCAGATAGTCGGCGGCCTGCGATGTCGTCAGCAGTTCCATCCTGCATTGATATGCATATTCCTGTGCAGGTTCAACAATTTGACTTTGGCGGAAGAAGTGCAGGACATTGGCACCGGGAACGATACCGGGGCATGGTGAGATGTCGGAAGGGCTCGGCGCATGGCAACTGATCGCGAGCGGCGACGCGACGCTGTTCGCCATCGTGCGCCTGTCGATAGCTGTCAGCCTGTCGGCGGTCGCCATCGCAGTGGTCGTGGGCCTGCCCTTGGGAGCCTTCCTGGCTCTGACGCGCTTCCCGGGGCGCTCGGCTGTCGTCGTGATCCTGAATGGCTTCATGGGCCTGCCGCCGGTCGTCGTCGGCCTGACGGTTTACCTGCTGCTGTCCCGATCCGGGCCGCTCGGTCAGTACGGCCTCCTGTTTACGCCGACCGCCATGATCATCGCTCAGGCCGTCCTCGTGCTGCCCATCATCGCGGCGCTGACGCGCCAGACCATCGAGGATCTGTGGTGCGAATACCGCGAGGAACTGACCGCGATGGGGGTGGGGCCACTTGGGCAGGTGGCGACCCTTCTATGGGACAGCCGCTTCAGTCTGGTCACGATGCTGCTCGCCGGCTTCGGGCGAGCCGCGGCCGAGGTCGGCACGGTGATGATCGTCGGCGGCAACATAGATGGCTTCACCCGCACGATGACGACCTCCATCGCGCTCGAAACTTCCAAGGGAAACCTGTCGCTGGCAATGGGGCTCGGGCTCGTTCTCATTTTCCTCATCATCCTGATCAACGCTGCGGCCTGGAGCGTCCGGCTCTGGTCGGAACAGCGGGCGGGGTGACTGATGCGGGCCCCTTCGAGCGATCTTCCTCTCGTCCTGGATCGCGTCTCGCTTTCCGCGGGACCAACCACAATGCTCGATCGGCTGACCGTGACGATCACTCCGGGCGCGCCGACGTTGATCATAGGCCCGAACGGCTCCGGCAAAACCTCGCTATTGAGGCTTTGCATGGGGCTTGCCGCGCCCTCGGCGGGCACCGTGAGCTGGGGTGGACGGACAGACCGCGGACCTGCGCGTCGAGCGATTCTGTTCCAGAAACCTCTCATGCTGCGCCGCTCGGCAGCGGCAAACATCGTCTACGGGCTTGTTCAAGCTGGCTGCCCGCGCCGGCTTCGAGCCGCCCGCGCGGAGGAACTGCTCAAACGGGTCGGTCTGCTCGATCTTGCGACACGCCCGGCGCGTCGCTTGTCCGGCGGTGAACAGCAGCGGCTTGCGCTTGCCCGGGCGCTTGCGCGCGATCCCGAAATCCTGCTGCTCGACGAGCCGACGGCCAGCCTCGACCCGGCGGCAACCCGGTTCGTCGAAGAGATCATCCTCATGGCCGCCCAGTCCGGCACCAAGATCGTCATGGCCTCGCACGATCTCGGCCAGGTGCGCAGGCTTGCCGGCGACGTCGTTTTCCTGGTTCGCGGCCGGCTTCGCGAGCACGCCAGCACCGCGGATTTCTTTGAACGCCCCTCGACGCCCGAAGCCGCCGACTTCCTCCGCGGCGATCTCGTCCTGTGATCAACCGAACGGAGCTTGAGATGTTGAACCGCCGAACCTTTTCCGCAATCGCGGCACTCCTGTTCCTGGCCGCCGGCGGTATGCCGGCCCTGGCGCAGGACCAGTCGATCGTGGTCGCCTCCACCACCTCGACGCAGGATTCCGGCCTGTTCGACCATATCCTTCCCTTGTTCAAGGCGAAAACCGGCATTGACGTCAAGGTCGTCGCGCAAGGAACCGGCCAGGCTCTCGACACCGGCCGCCGGGGCGATGCCGACGTCGTCTTCGTCCATGCGAAATCGCAGGAGGAGGAGTTCATCGCCCAAGGTTTCGGCGTGAAGCGCTTCGACGTGATGTACAACGATTTCGTTCTGATCGGCCCGAAGAGCGATCCCGCGGGGATTAGCGGCACGGGGGATATCGTAGCCGGGCTTGTTGCGATCGAGGCCAAGGAAGCGCCGTTCGTGTCGCGCGGCGACAAGTCCGGTACCCATTCCGCCGAGCTGAAGCTCTGGAAGGCTGCGGGCATCGACATCGCGGCGGCGAAGGGGCCGTGGTACAAGGAGATCGGGCAGGGCATGGGAGCGGCGCTGAACACGGCCTCCGCCATGGACGCTTATGTGCTTTCCGACCGCGGCACCTGGCTGTCGTTCAAGAATCGCGGCGAACTCGACATCGTCATCGAGGGCGACAAGAGGCTGTTCAACCAGTACGGCGTCATGCTGGTGAATCCGGAGAAGCATCCGAGCGTGAAAGCCGAAGCCGGCCAGCGTTTCATCGATTGGCTGATCTCGCCGGAAGGGCAGAACGCGATCGGCGAGTACAAGATCGACGGCAAGCAGCTCTTCTTTCCAAATGCCGAGGGCGGGCGTTCCTGAAGGGCGGTTGCAAAGCGGTTCTGATCTGTCCCATCATCGGGCATGATGAGAATACAGCCTTCAGCCGGCCCGCTGACCAGCCTGGATTCGGCTCTTGCCGCACTGCTCGACGGCATTGCGCCGATCGCCCCGACATCCGTGCCCGTTGACGAGGCGCTCGGTCGCATCGCGGCTGAAATGCTGCCCCTCGCACAGGCGCAGCCGGCGGGCGACACTGCTGCAATGGACGGCTGGGCGTGCGGAAGCCTCGATCTCGTCGGCGGGTCCGCCTATTCACCGCTGCCACTCATGGTTCCTCCGGTCTGGGTGGACACGGGCGATGCCATGCCGGAGGGCCGCGACTGTGTCCTCCACGCCGACCTCGTCGATTGCAGCGGCCCTATGGCCCGAGCGGTGGCGGAGGCTGCCCCCGGCCAGGGCGTGCGGCGCGCAGGCGAGGACCTTGCGGCGGGCCGTCCGGTCGTGCTGCCCGGACAAAGGATATCCGCCGCCGATCTTCTGGTCGCGCGCAAGGCGGGGCTCAGCGAACTTGCCGTGCGTGCTCCGCGCATCCGCGTGATCGATGTCGCCGCCGCGAGCGGCGAGACATTCTCGACGCTTCTCGTCGCCGAGAGCGCGAAGGCCTCGGGCGTTCCAATGGTCGCGATCGAGGCTACGGCGCGGGATGTCGCCTCGATCGCCGCCACGCTTGATAGGGCTGCCTGCGATCTGATCATCCTGATCGGAGGAACGGGCGACGGCCGCGCCGATGCCACTGCCGAGGCCCTTGCGCGGAGCGGAATGCTGATTGCGCATCGGATTGCGGTGCGGCCCGGCGGGACCACGGCCGTCGGCGGGCTCGGCGACGTGCCGGTCGTCGCGCTCCCCGGATCGCCGGACCAGGCCTTCGGGGCCCTTCTTGCGGTCGTGTGGCCGGTCCTCGATCGTCTGTCGGGGAGGTCCGAACGCCGGCCCATCGTCCTGCCGCTCGTGAGAAAGATCGCGTCGTCTGTCGGATTGACCGAAATCGTCCTGCTCCGACGGGAGCGGGATGCCTGGACGCCGCTTGCCGTGGGGGAATTCTCGCTGGACGCCATGCGTCTGGCTGACGCCTGGCTTTCCATTCCAAGCGGCAGCGAAGGATATGCCGCCGGAACGCCCGTCGGCGCCTTCCCGCTTCGCGCCAATGAGAGCCCGCCCGAATGACGAATTCCCATACCTCCGGCCGCCGGGATGCCCGGCAGGAGCAATTCCTGACGATATTGTCGCGTGAGGAGGCGCTGACGCGCTTCGAGGCGGCGCTGTTTCCGCGGCCGATACCTGCTGAAGAGCGTGTGCTGGCTGAGGCGCTTGGCCTTGCGCTTGCGGCCGACGTCACGGCGCCGATCGACGTGCCGCCTTTCGACCGCTCCAACGTCGACGGCTTCGCTGTGCGGGCGGCCGACCTTGCCGCCGCGTCGGAAATGCGCCCCATCCGGCTTGCGCTCAATGCGGAGACGATCGCCTGCGGCACCGTTCCGCAGTCCGGCGTCCTGGCGGGTACGGCGACTCCGATCGCGACTGGCGGCCCCCTTCCACGCGGCGCCGACGCCATCGTCATGGTCGAGCACACCGATCCGCTCGAGGGGGATGCCATCGAGGTGAGGCGGGGCATCTCGCCGGGCCAGTTTGTGTCTTACGCGGGGTCCGACATCGCCCGAGGCGAGGTGCTTCTGCGCGCCGGGACGGTGGTCGGCTCGCGAGAGATCGGCATGCTTGCCGCTTGCGGCGTCGCGCATGTGTCCGTAGCGCGGAAGCTGCGGGTGGCGGTGTTGTCGACGGGCAACGAACTCGTCCAGCCGGGCGAGGCGCTGCGGCCCGCCGCGATCTATGACGCCAACGGGCCGATCGTCAGCGCAGCGGTGGCCGAAAACGGCGGTGAGGTGAGCTTTCTCGGCGCGTTTCCGGACGATGAAGCCAGGCTCGAGGCCGCCATGCGCGCAACACTAGCGGCGCATGACGTGCTGATCCTCTCGGGGGGCACATCCAAGGGCGTCGGCGATCTCAGCCACGGAATCGTCGGGCGCCTCGGCAAGCCCGGCGTGATCGCACATGGCGTGGCGCTGAAGCCCGGCAAGCCGCTCTGCCTTGCCGTGTGCGACGGCAAACCCGTGATCATCCTGCCGGGCTTTCCGACCTCGGCGATGTTTACCTTCCACGACATGATCGTGCCGATCCTGCGGCGCATGGCCGGCCTGCCTCGGCGCGTGGACGCGCAAGTCTCGGCCAAAATTCCTTTCCGTGTTCCTTCCGAGCTCGGCCGCACCGAATTCGTCATGGTGTCCCTGGTCGAAGGGCAGGATGGGCTTACGGCCTATCCCACGGGCAAGGGCTCCGGCGCGATAACGTCCTTCGCCCAGGCCGACGGTTTTATCCGCATCGAGGCGTTGGCCGATCACGTTCCGGCTGGGAGCGAGGTGCCCGTAACGCTGTTCACACCGCAGGTCCGCGTTCCCGACCTCGTCATCATCGGCAGCCACTGCACGGGGCTCGATCTTGTGGTGGGCGCACTCTTCCGCGCCGGATTGTCGGTACGCACCCTCGCGGTCGGCAGCCTGGGCGGCCTGTCCGCCGCGCAGCGCGGCGAATGCGATATCGCGCCGATCCACCTCTTCGACCCGAAGACGCTGAGCTATAACGCGCCGTTCCTTGGCGACGGGCTCGAACTGGTGCCGGGCTGGCGGCGCATGCAGGGGCTCGTGTTCCGCGCGGGCGACGAGCGCTTCGAGGCGCGCGACCCGCAGGAGGCCCTGGGCGCCGCACTTGCCGATCCTGAATGCATGATGGTGAACCGCAACCAGGGTTCCGGCACCCGCATCTTGATCGACCAACTGCTCGGCTCGGCGCGCCCGGACGGCTATTGGAATCAGCCACGCTCGCACAATGCGGTGGCCGCGGCCGTGATGCAGAAGCGCGCCGACTGGGGTGTCACCATCGCGCCCGTCGCGCGAGCCGCAGGGCTGGGTTTCATACCGCTGGCTGAAGAGCACTATGATTTCACGCTCGTCTCGATGCGCAAGGAGAGGCCCGCGGTGCAGGCATTCATGGACGCCTTGCGGTTGCCCGAAATCAACGCGGCGCTGGGGCAGGCGGGCTTCAGCCGGGCTGTCTAATACCATGGGCGTTAGATATTTGACCGGTCGCGAGTTGCCCCTCACTGTCCTGCCGGACATCTCTCCCCGCAAATTCGCGGGGAGAGAGACGACGGCCGCTTGGGTTTCGCAGTCGCCAACGGTGGCGATTGGCAAAAGCGGAGATGACAAGCGGTCTTCTCCCCAGTCCAAACACCTTCACGGGGAGAAGATGCCGGCAGGCAGATGAGGGGCCTGCCCGAACGGTCAATCTTATTGGTATTAATCGGCAACAAGCGCGGCGAGGCGCTCGGCCTGTTCGAGGTCTTCGATCGTGTTGGCGTTGAAGAACGGATCCACCGGCTCGGCCGGCCAGGACACGGTCGCGACCCGGTAGCGCGCGGTCCAGCGGTCGATCTTGCGGATATCCTCGACCACCAGCGCATGACGCAGTTCATCCCTTAGCGCGACTTTCCAGAGCCCGACGACCGGATGGGTCTGGTCGCCGGACGCCACTACCGCCAGATCCGCATCCTCGGCCATACGCGCCTGCTGCAAGCGTGCGACGAGGTTGCGCGGCAGGAAGGGGCAATCGCCGGCGGTGGTGACGATCCATCGGGTATCGGGTCGGTTCATGGCCGCCCAGTCGAGGCCGGCCAGCACGCCGGCTAGCGGACCTGGATAGTCTTCGACCGTATCGGCGACGACTGGCAGACCGAAGCCGGCGAAACGAGAGGGGTCGCCATTGGCGTTCAGAAGAAGGCCGTCGCATTGCGGGCCAATCCGCTCGATCACATGGTCGAGGATCGTGCGCCCGGCGATCCGGCGCATCGGCTTGTCGCCTCCACCCATGCGACGCGCCAATCCACCGGCGAGAACGACCCCGAGCGTGGGCGTCTGTTCAGTCGGCATTGTCAGCGCCCTTGCGTCTGTGGCGCGGCGCCTCCTCCTCGACATGGGCGAGGTCCTGGTCGAAGACGATCCGCTCCTCCCCGGATAGAACGGCGAACCTCTTGCCGCGTGCGCGGCCGACCAGCGTCAGACCCGCCTGACGTGCCAAATCGACACCCCAAGCGGTGAAGCCCGAGCGCGAGACGAGGATAGGAATGCCCATGCGGACCGTCTTGATCGTCATTTCCGACGTCAGCCTGCCGGTCGTGTAGAGGATCTTGTCGGCGGCATCGACGTCGTGCCGGTACATCCAGCCGGCGATCTTGTCGACGGCGTTGTGGCGGCCGACATCCTCCATGTAGCAGATTGGCGTCCCTTCCTTGCAGAGCACGCAGCCATGGATGGCACCGGCTTCGAGATAGAGCGAGGGTGTGGTGTTGATCGTGCGGGTCATCTGGTAGAGCCAGGACGTGCGCAATTCGGCGGCGGGCAGGGCAGTATTCTCCAGCGCTTCGAGGAGATCGCCGAAAGCCGTTCCCTGCGCGCAGCCTGAAGTCTGCGTCCGTTTTCTGAGCTTCTGTTCGTAGTTCGTATTGCGCTCGGTGCGTACGATCACGACCTGGAGGTCGTCATCGTGCTCGACCTCGGTCACGACGTCGTCGGATTTGAGCATGTTCTGGTTGAGCAGATAGCCAAGCGCCAGGTATTCGGGATAGTCGCTGATCGTCATCATGGTGACGATCTCTTGAGCATTCAGATAAAGCGTCAGCGGACGTTCGACCGGCACGCGCACCTCGACTGCCGCGCCGGTATGATCCAGGCCGCCGACGAGTTCCGTCAACCGCGGATCCGCCGGATTCGGCAGGATGATGTCTGGATTTGGTCGGTTTTTCATCAGTTGCATGTCGACCCCAACTCAGCGTCCCGGGCCGCCGCATGGCGGCGCGAGCTTGACCTCTAACCTATAGACTGTTCAAAAAGGCTGGTCGACAATAACGCAAGCCAGCCGCGGTTGAGGTGGCGCCGGCCTCTGGTTCGGTAAAGGTCGCAGAGACTGAAGAGTGAATGGCACAGCTTTCGGATGACTGCTTCGCGTTCGGCGGTCCCATGCAGACGGTCGACGAAACCACGGCGATCATCGCATCGCGGCTCGACGCTGTCACGGAGAGCGAGCTGGTCCCGCTGCTAGGCGCCGACGGCCGTATTCTGGCGAGGGATATCGTGGCGCCGCTGCCGCTGCCGCCGTTTACCAACTCGGCTGTCGACGGTTATGCAGTGCACGGTGAAGACCTGCCGCAAACGGTCGAGAAGGTTTTTCCCGTGGCAGGCAGGATCCAGGCCGGGATGGCGAGGGGCCTGTCCGTGGCGCCTGGACAGGCGGCGCGCATCTTTACCGGCGCGCCCATGCCCGATGGGGCCGATACGGTGTATATGCAGGAAGACGTGCGCCTCGACGATGCCGGCAGGGTGGTTCTTCCGCCCGGGCTGAAAAGGGGCGCCAATGTTCGGCCGGCGGGCGAAGATATCCCGGTGGGGAAGGTGGGCCTGCAAGCGGGCCAAGCCATGCGCCCGCAGGATATCGCGCTGGCCGCGGCTCTCGGCATGACGCAAATCGAGGTGCGGCGGAAGATACGCGTCGCGATCTTCTCGACCGGAGACGAGATCGTCGCGCCCGGAAGCGTTCGCGGAGCCGCGCAGCTTTTCGATTCGAACCGTTTCATGCTGATGGCCATGCTTACGAGGCTGGGCTGCGAGATCACCGACCTCGGTGTTCTGACCGACGACAGCAGGCGCATCGCGGATGCATTGAGCGAAGTCGCCCCGAAACATGATTTGATACTGGCCTCGGGAGGGGTCTCGACCGGAGAGGCCGACTACGTCAAGAGCGCCGTCGAGAGCGTGGGGAAGCTCGTGTTCTGGCGTGTGGCCATAAAGCCCGGCCGGCCGGTCGCCATGGGGGTTATCGGGGGAACGGCTTTCATCGGACTTCCCGGGAATCCGGTGGCCAGCTTCGTGACCTTTGCCCATATCGCGCGCACCGCGATCCTCGCACTCGCGGGGGCGCGACAGCAGCCCCTCGTTCCCGCATTCGTGCGCGCGGCCTTCTCGTACAAGAAGAAGGAGGGGCGGAGAGAATATGTACGGGCGAGCCTGCGCCGGCACGAAAACGGCTCATACGAAGTCGTCAAATTCCCACGCGAGGGCGCGGGCCTGCTGTCATCCCTGGTGGAGACGGATGGTCTCGTCGAGCTTGGGGAGAAAACGACACGCGTCGAGCCAGGCCATACCGTCCCGTTCCTCGCCTATGCAAGCCTTCTCTGAGGCTCCACACATTTGAAAAAGTCCTTCCCCATTGCTTGGCAGGTCCCCCTCTGGCGCACGCGCGACGTTTATCTGCAAAAGATTGGCCGCCAGGCAACCGTGCAGGAAAGTGTGAATCCGATAGCAGCCGGCCTCGGCGGCGCTTCGTGTCGATTGACGATCCGGTACCGGTCCGGCATCGTGCACGGCATCATGACGATCACAAAGCTCGACCTGACCGGATTGAAATGTCCTTTGCCCGCGCTGAAGACCCGCAAGGCGCTTAAGGGCATGAAACCGGGTGAGCGGCTCGAAGTTCACTGCACCGATCCAATGGCGATCATCGATATACCTAATCTGCTCAACGAGATGGGCGATCGCCTCAAGGCCACGGAGCGGAGCGGAGACGGCATCGTGTTCTTGATCGAGAAGATCCAGGCTGCACCCGTGTAGGCGTTGCGGCCCAACTTTCGACGGTCTAGCCGGTGCGGTGGTCGAAGCTCAATCCGAGAGCCTTGCCGGACAATCCTTGCAGGATCAGCCCGACGAGATCCTCGTCCGTCATGCGGCTGCCGGGAAGGCGCTGTCTGATGTCCCTGAGAAGCGCGGCGGTGGAGACGATGTCGCCAGCCTGGTAACCGGAGAGCACCGAAGAGACGGTCTCGCTCTCGTCGGACACAATCAAGGATTTCTCCGCCAGACATGCCATGGAGGGCACCTCCGAAACGCGAACGCCTTACGTCCCCGCAACGGATCATACGCAAATCGTTCCGGCTGACCAGCGCAAACTTGGGCATTCCGATTGGGCCACCGGTTTTGGCCGGAAACTCGATTCGATCGTTAACGAATGCGGGCCTCGGCCCAATTCAACGGATTCAAGGCCATAGAGCGCCCCTGCGTGTCCGATCGGCCGCGCGCTGCTCGTTGAAGTTCTTGGATCACGTTTTTCTGAGGTCGCGCTCCATCGCGTCGAGCGCTCCCATCGCCTGGGCGCGCGCTTCATAGGTTGGCTGGTGAAGCACCGCGCCGATGAGGATTTCGGTGAGCGCGGTGGAAAGGCGCCCCTCCCATTCCGCCGGCGCGGCGGGAAAACACTCGCGCACCACGGCCATCAGCTGGCGGGCTTCGTCTCCTGTCCGGGGAGCACCGCGCCGAATGGTCTCGCGAATAGTTTTCACAGAGGTATTTTCCGCTTGCATCCTCTTCAACGTGCAAACGGTTCGGCCGTTCCCGCCCGCCGGCGCAGGTGGCCGGCCTTTCACGGTGCCGTCACGGCACCATCACGGTTTCCCGTCATTGTGGCGTCGTCCCACCGGCATGGGACCCAGGGCGAAACACTCGCAGCGCTCCAGCGTGGCTTCGTCCCTGATACGATAGGACGGGCTGTCCCTCCCCAACCGTCAGTCCGTTCCCATGGGGGCAACCGGTCGGGCACGTCCCGGCCGGTTTTTCCCCGTGAGAGCCGGCACGTGAGATTTAGCCGGCTGCTCTCCGCGACGCCGCGATGGTTAGCCCATCGTTAAGGCTTCTCGGGCACAGTCCGCTCCAGACTTGGCTCGACCGAGGGGGCTCTGCCGATGGCATTGCGGGATGGGCGAGGTATGGCGGGTGAAGAACCACCCCTCATGCCGGGAGGACATGGCGAGACGGAACCGGTCGCAGGCGCTGGCGGCCTCGCGGCATTGCTCGCCGACGCGCTCGACGGGCTGCAGGACGCCTTCTGCTACTACGACCCGGACGATCGGCTCGTGCTTTTCAACCAGGCGATGGTGGAAATGCATCCGGGGCTAGAGGATGTCATCCGGCCCGGCACTCGCTATCGCGATCTCGTTCAGGCGGGGCTTCGTCGCGGCATCTGGGATATCAAGAACATGTCCCAGGCCGAGTGGCTGAAAGCGGCGCTGGCGCGGCGGCAGGGCAGCGACCGCTCCCGGGCCACGGCACGCTTCGCCGACGGACGATGCGTCGTCTGGCGCGAGACGCGGACCCGGGACGGCGGCACCGTCGCCATCGCTACGGATGTCGCGGCCCTCAAGGGAAACGAGCCCGGCGGCGACACGCTGCTTGCCGATCTCCAGCGCACGCTCGATGCCATGACGATGGCGATCGTGCTGCTCGACAAGGACATGACGGCGAGCATCATAAACAGGGCCTTCTACGATCTCTGGAAGGTCACGCCGGACGATGTCGGCGTCGGCAGGCCGTTCCGGGCGCTGATGGACATCAACCGGCACAACGGCATCTACGACATCGACGACGAACGCTGGGAGGACTATGTCGCCTCGCGTCTCGGCGAGATCAGGGCCGGCGACGTCGCGCCGCGAGAATTCGCCAGAGCCGACGGCCGCACCATGATCTATTCGGTGACCGCGCTTTCCCAAGGCAAGCGGCTGGTCTGCTATTACGACATCACCGAGATGAAGGAACGCGAAGGCCGCCTGCAGGACAGCCTGCGCGCCAACGAACTTTACCAGAGCCTCATCGACAACGTTCCGGTGTCGATCTACGCCAAGCGGCCGGACCTTCGCCTCGCCTATGTCAACAAGAGCTGGTGCGATCTCACCGGTTTCACCAGGGAGCAGGCGATCGGCCGCACCGATGCCGAGATCTTCGGTTTCGACGGCGAGGCCTTCATGGAAGGCGATCGCGCCGTGCTCGCCACCGGCGAGGCCCGGGAGATCGAGGAGACGGTCACCGAGGCCGACGGATCGATCCGCTGGCAGATCGCCCGAAAGAGCGCCATGGTGGCGTCGGACGGCTCACCATATCTCATCGGCTCCACCACCAACATCACCGAGCTCAAGCGCCGCGAGCAGGAGCTGCGCGACGCGCAGAGCCGGGCCGTGCTCGCCGACCGCGCCAAATCCGAGTTCCTCGCCAATATGAGCCATGAGATCCGCACGCCGATGAACGGCGTGCTCGGCATGGCCGAGCTGCTGGCCAAATCCGATCTCGACCCCAAGCAGAAGACCTTCACCGACATCATCGTGAAGTCGGGCAACGCGCTGCTCACCATCATCAACGACATTCTCGACTTCTCCAAGATCGACGCCGGCCAGCTCGTGCTGGATCCCGCGCCCTTCAACCTCGCCGAGGCTGTGGAGGACGTCGCCACGCTCGTCTCCGCGCGCGCCAAGGAGAAGGATCTGGAGCTCATCGTGCGGGTAGAGCCGAAGCTCCACGGGCTTTATGTCGGCGATGTGGGCCGCATCCGGCAGATCATCACCAACCTCGTCGGCAATGCCGTGAAGTTCACCGAGGCCGGTCACGTGCTGGTCGAGGTGACCGGGGAGCGCGAGGCGGACGCGACGCGCCTCAAGATCCGCGTCACCGATACCGGCATCGGCATCCCAGAAGACAAGCTGCAGCTCGTCTTCGAGAAATTCAGCCAGGTCGACGGCTCCTCGACGCGCCGCCACGAGGGGACCGGCCTGGGGCTCGCCATCACGTCCCGCCTGGTCGCGCTGATGGACGGGAAGATCGGAGTCGAGAGCAGGCTCGGAGAAGGTTCCACCTTCTGGTTCACCCTCGCCTTGCCTAACGCCGGAAAGCCGGCAAAGGCGAGTGTGACGCCGATCGACGTCAGCGGTGCCCGTGTGCTCATCATCGACGACAATCAGGTGAACCGGGCGATCCTTTCCGAGCAGATGGCCTCCTGGGGCTTCGACGCCTGCGCGGCCGAGAGCGGATCCGAAGGATTGAAAGTACTCGCGGCAGCGGCGCGGTTCGGCCTCGCCGTCGACTGCGTGATCCTTGACTATCAGATGCCCGGCATGACGGGTGGGGAGGCCGCCCGTCTGATCCGGGAGACGCCATCGATTGCCGCCACCCCGATCGTCATGCTGACATCGGTCGACCAGTCGCTGGCCGCCTATCGCGGTCTCGGCATCGACGCGCATCTCATCAAGCCCGCTCGCGCCTCAATCCTCCTGGAGACGCTGGTCTCAGTGATCCAGAAGCGCCGCGCCGGCGCCGCCCCGGCCATTCCCGTGCGGCTGGCGGCGCAGGCAACTGCAGCCTCCATCGCTCCAGCTACGCCAGGCGAGACGCAGGCCGCGACGCCGAGCGGTCGGCTCGACATACTGGTGGCCGAGGACAACGAGGTGAACCAGCTCGTCTTCACCCAGATCCTCGTCGATACCGGCTTGGGCTTCGAGATCGTCGACAACGGCCGCCGCGCCGTCGAAGCGTGGCGCGAGTTCGGACCGCGCATGATCCTGATGGATGTGTCGATGCCCGAGATGAACGGGCTCCAGGCGACGGCTGCTATCCGCGAAGCCGAGGCGGTCTCGGGCGGGCACGTGCCGATCATCGGCGTCACGGCCCATGCGCTGAAGGGCGACCGAGAGCGCTGCCTGGACGCCGGCATGGACGACTATCTGCCCAAGCCGATCAGCCCCCGCGCGCTGCTCGAAAAGGTCGAGCGGTGGACGGGAGGCAAGGGCGAGCGCAAGGCAGGGTAGGGCGTCGGCGCGAGGCACCCCCCTCTGTCCTGCCGGACATCTCCCCCTCAAGGGGGGAGATTGGCTGCCCCGCCTGGTTTCGCCAATCCTCGACGTTGCGGAAGAGGCGCCGAGACCAAAGCTGCCAATCTCCCCCCTTGAGGGGGAGATGTCCGGCAGGACAGAGGGGGGTGGGGCCAGCCGCGACTGATGCAATTTCAAAGAGAGCGGACTTTCTTAATCGGCTATCTGTCCGATATTCTACATTCTCAACGACTTAAGCGAAACCATCACCCAGTCCTTGAAAGCTTCCCCGCGAAGCTTTACCGGGGCGACATAAAACTGTCATCGAACTGTTACATAACGCCCTTATTGGCCATGGCCGGACGCTGAAGTCAGGCGTCGGCAACAAATTCCGGACAGGAGTAGGCCAGATGAACAAATTCCTCCTCACGGCGTCGGCCGCGGCTTTCGCGCTCGCCGCGTCCGCCGGTTACGCCGCCGCGCGTGACCAGGTGCAGATCGCAGGCTCGTCGACCGTGCTGCCCTATGCCAAGATCGTCGCCGAGACCTTCGGCGAGACCTTCACCGACTTCAAGACCCCGGTGGTCGAATCCGGCGGCAGCGGCGCCGGCATCAAGGAATTCTGCAAGGGCGTCGGCGACAACACCATCGACATCGCCAACTCCTCGCGCAAGATCAAGGAAGACGAGGTGAAGTCCTGCGTCTCCGCCGGCGTGAAGGACATCCAGGAAGTCAAGATCGGCTATGACGGCATCGTCTTCGCCACCGATATCAAGGGTCCGGACTGGGCGCTGACCCCGGCCGACATCTACAAGGCGCTGGCCGCCAAGGTCGCGGTCGACGGGAAGCTCGTGGACAACCCGAACACCAAGTGGAACCAGGTCAATCCGAACCTGCCCGACTGGGACATCGCCGCCTATATCCCCGGCGAGAAGCACGGCACCCGCGAAGTCTTCGAAGAGAAGCTGCTGATCGCCGGCTGCGAGGAATCGGGCGGTATCGAAGCGGCCAAGGCTTCGGGCCTCGACGAGAAGGCGGCCGAGGCCGCTTGCAAGGCGGTGCGCAAGGACGGCAAGGCCGTCGACATCGACGGCGACTACACCGAGACGCTCGCCCGCATCGACAGCAACAAGACCGGCGTCGGCGTGTTCGGCCTGTCCTTCTACGAGAACAATGCCGACAAGCTGAAGGTGGCGACCGTCGGCGGCGTCACGCCGTCCACCGAGACGATCTCTTCCGGCGAATATCCGGTGTCGCGTCCGCTCTTCTTCTACGTCAAGAAGGCGCATCTCGGGGTCGTTCCCGGTCTCAAGGAGTATGTCGAGTTCTTCCTCGACGACCAGATGATCGGCCCGGACAGCCCGCTCGCCGACTATGGCCTGGTCGCCGCTCCGGACGCCGAGCGTCAGGAACAGCGCGACGCCTTCACCGCCGGAAAGACCATGTAAGTTTGGCCTGCGGCGCGGACATCATGTCCGCGCCGCATTTTCCTTTCCGATCCTTTCAGGGGTAATGGATGCCGCTGATCTACGCCTTTGCCATCGTCGCCCTCATCGGCATCGTCGCCTTCGTCGTCGGACGGCAGCGCGCCGTGTCCCAGGCCGGTTCCGGCGTGAAGCAGCATTCGCGCATCCACTATCACGGCTGGTGGGCATTCCTGCTCGCCACCGTGCCCGCCGTCATTTTCCTGGTGCTGTGGAGCATCGGCTCGTCGGTCTATATGCGGACCCATGTCGAGGGCCTGCTGCCCGAGCACACCGCCGAGAGCCCCATCGCCAACCAGTCTCTCGAGCTCGGCATGGTCAGGAGCCTCGCCAATGGCCTGCGAAGGCTCGACGGCGAGACGCTTTCCAAGCTGCCGAGCACCTTCGGCGAGCTGCAGCCGCTGCTTTCGGCCAAAGGCATTGCGCTCGCTCCCGACACCCAGGACTACATGATCCCGATCGCCGTCGAGGCGAACCGCACGAGCGACCGGCTCAGCCTGATCGGCGCTGGCCTCGGCTTCCTGCTCGCCATCGCGGGCGCCGCGTTCGGCATCCGCCAGATCGAGCCGCGCGGCCGCGCCCGCAACAAGGTCGAGCGCGTCGTGCTCGGAGCGCTGCTCGGCTCCTCGATGATCGCCATCCTCACGACGGTCGGCATCGTGTTGTCGATGCTGTTCGAGACGCTGCATTTCTTCAGCCGCGTGTCCGTGACGAACTTCTTTTTCGGCACCGTCTGGGATCCGCGCTTCGCAGCCGCCGGCGCCGGCAATACCGAAGGCCAGTTCGGCCTGATCCCGCTGCTCGCCGGCACGCTCTACATCGCGCTGGTGGCGCTATTGGTGGCCGTGCCGATCGGGCTGATGTCGGCCGTCTACATGTCGGAATACGCTTCGCGCCGCGTCCGCTCCGTGGTCAAGCCGGCTCTCGAACTGCTCGCCGGCATCCCGACGATCGTCTACGGTATCTTCGCGCTGGTGACGCTTGGGCCCTTCCTGCGCGACCTGAGCGCGGCGCTGACCGGCGGCTCGCCCTTCATCCAGGCCCAGAGCATCTTCACCGCCGGCTTCGTCATGGGCATCATGCTGATCCCGGTGGTCTCTTCGCTTTCCGACGACATCATCACGGCCGTGCCGCGCGCCATGCGCGATGGCTCGCTCGGCCTCGGCGCGACCCAGTCGGAGACGATCAAGCGTGTCATCCTGCCGGCGGCGCTGCCGGGCATCGTCGGCGCGGTGCTGCTGACCGCCTCGCGCGCTATCGGTGAGACCATGATCGTGGTGCTCGCCGCGGGCGTTGCCGCCAATCTCACGCTCAATCCTTTCGAGGCGATGACCACCATCACGGTCAAGATCGTGAACCAGTTGACGGGCGATCTCGAATTCAACAGCCCGCAGACGCTGGTCGCCTTCGCGCTGGGCATCACGCTCTTCGCGATCACGCTCGTCATGAACATCGTCGCGCTTTACATCGTGCGGAAATACCGGGAGCAGTACGAATGACCGACATACCGCTCGATACATTCGCCGGGGCGACCGCCAAGCCGCGCCGCGACATCGGCCTCAAGCGCCGCTATGCCGCGGAACGCCGCTTCCGGATCTATGGGGTGCTGGCGATCTCGGTCGGCCTCCTGTTCCTGGCGATCATGCTCTCTTCGATCGTGTCGAAAGGCTACACCGCCTTCTGGCAGACCTCGGTCAACCTGCCGATCACCTTCAGCGAGAAGACCATCGATCCACAGGGCAAGCGCGACAGTGACCCGAACGTGCTGATCAGGGCGAACTATCCGAACCTTGCCCGCGATGCGCTCGCCGCCAAGCTCGGCATCGATCCGGACGACAGGGCAGCGGTGGGCAAGCTGAAGGGCTTTCTGTCCGACGGCGTACGCACTCAGCTGCGCGACATGGTCATGGCCGATCCCTCGATCATCGGCACGACCCGAAACGTCTGGGTACTGGCCGGGGCGAACATCGACTCCGCCTTCAAGGGCCAGATCGATCTCGACGTCGCAGAAACGAACCGCAAGGTGTCTGACCAGCAGATCGCCTGGATGAACCAGCTCAAGGCCGAAGGCAGCATAACCGGACGCTTCAACACCGGCCTTTTCACCTATGGCGCGTCGAGCCGGCCGGAAACCTCGGGCATGGGCGTCGCCATCATCGGCTCCTTCTACATGATGGTGATCGTGCTCTTGCTGGCCTTGCCCATCGGTGTCGCGGCCTCCATCTATCTTGAGGAATTCGCCAAGAAGAGCCGGCTCACCGATATCATCGAGGTCAATATCAACAATCTGGCAGCGGTGCCGTCTATCGTCTTCGGCCTGCTCGGCCTCGCCGTCTTCATCAACTTCCTCGGCCTGCCGCGGTCGGCCGCGCTGGTCGGCGGCATGGTGCTGACGCTGATGACGCTGCCCACCATCATCATCGCGACGCGCGCCGCGCTCGCCGCCGTGCCGCCGTCGATCCGCTCGGCCGCGCTCGGCCTGGGCGCTTCGAAGACGCAGATGGTCTTCCACCATGTCCTGCCGCTCGCCGCACCGGGCATATTGACCGGCACGATCATCGGGCTCGCCCGCGCCCTCGGCGAGACCGCGCCTCTGCTCCTTATCGGCATGGTCGCTTTCGTGGCCGATTATCCCTCCACGCCGCTCGACCCGGCGACGGCGCTGCCGGTGCAGATCTACATGTGGGCCAACGAAGCCGAGCGCGCTTTCGTGGAGCGCATGTCGGGAGCCATCATCATCCTTCTCATCTTCCTGATGGCGATGAACATCACGGCGATCGTGCTGCGGCGCCGCTTCGAACGGCGCTGGTAAAAAGGAGCCATGTCCCCATGAATGTGATGACGGAAAACAAGCTCGAAGAAGCAGTGAGGAACAAGATGGCCGGGACGCCGAACGAAGCGATCAAGATCCGCGGCGACAAGGTCACGGTCCATTACGGCGACAAGCAGGCCCTGTTCGACGTCGATCTCGACGTGCGCGAGAACCAGGTGACGGCTCTCATCGGGCCCTCCGGTTGCGGCAAGTCGACCTTCCTGCGCTGCCTGAACCGCATGAACGATACGATCGACAGCGCCAAGGTGGGCGGCACGATCACGCTCGACGGCGAGGACATCTACGACCCGAAGATCGACGTGGTCGAGTTGCGCGCCCGGGTGGGCATGGTGTTCCAGAAGCCCAACCCTTTCCCGAAGTCGATCTACGAGAATGTCGCTTACGGCCCGCGTATCCATGGGCTCGCCAAGAACAAGGCCGAACTCGACGAGATCGTGGAGCGCAGCCTGCAGCGGGCAGCGATCTGGAACGAGGTGAAGGATCGCCTCGCCGAGCCGGGCACAGGCCTTTCCGGCGGCCAGCAGCAGCGGCTCTGCATCGCCCGCGCCATCGCGGTCTCGCCCGAGGTGATCCTGATGGACGAGCCGTGCTCGGCACTCGATCCGATCGCCACGGCCAAGGTGGAGGAATTGATCGACGAACTGCGCGAGAACTACACGATCGTCATCGTCACCCACTCCATGCAGCAGGCGGCGCGCGTCTCGCAGCGCACGGCCATGTTCCATCTCGGCTATCTCGTCGAGGAGGGGGCGACCGACAAGATGTTCACCAACCCCGACGACAAGCGCACCCAGGACTACATCACCGGCCGCTTCGGCTGAGCCGGCGACGGGTTGCGGCGGACACACTTACGAGGACGTAAACATGGCCCAACATACGGTCAGGTCATTCGACGAGGAACTCGGCCACATCGACCGGCTGATCCGCGACATGGGCGATCTCGGCGGCGCGATGGTGAAAGGTTCGATCAAGGCACTGCTCGCTTCCGACACCGCGCTCGCCCAGCGCGTCATTTCCGACGATGCGGTGATGGACGCCAAGCAGCGCGAGCTCGACGAGCGTGCCATCACCATCATCGCCAAGCGCCAGCCCATGGCGCAGGATCTGAGGGCCGTGGTCGGCGCCATCCGCATGGCTGCCGATCTCGAACGGGTCGGCGATCTCGCCAAGAACATCGCCAAGCGGGTCGGTGCGGTCGGCCAGAGCGTCATGCCGCGCGGGCTGTCGCATTCCATCGAGGCGATGTCGGCGCTGGTGCTCGTCCAGGTCAACGCCGTGGTCGAGCACTATGTGGCGCGCGACACGCAGGCGCTGGTGAAGCTGCGCGCCGACGACGAGAAGATCGACATCCAGTACACGGCCATTTTCCGCGAACTCCTCACCTACATGATGGAGGATCCGCGCAACATCACGGCCTGCACGCATCTGCTCTTCTGCGCGAAGAATCTGGAGCGGATCGGCGATCACGTCACCAATATCGCCGAGAACGCCTATTATGTGATGACGGGTGAGCAATTGCCGGTGCAGCGCCCCAAGCTCGACGAGACATCGCAGATCGCGCTCGCCGAATAATCCCTTCCAAGCAGGTTTCTGTCGGAAAAACGTCGGCCACTTTTTCGAAACCTGCTTAGCCCACGGAGGCCAAGGACGGATGATTGCACCCAAGATCATGGTCGTCGAGGACGAGGAGCCGCTTTGCGTTCTCCTGCGCTACAATCTCGAAGCCGAGGGTTATCAGGTGGAGGTCGTCACGCGCGGCGACGAAGCCGAGCTTCGCCTTCAGGAAAACGTGCCCGACCTCCTGGTACTCGATTGGATGGTGCCGGCCGTCTCCGGCATCGAGCTCTGCCGTCGGCTCAGGATGCGGCCGGAGACCGAGCGGCTGCCGATCATCATGCTGACGGCGCGCGGCGAGGAAAGCGACCGCGTGCGCGGCCTCTCCACCGGCGCCGACGACTATCTGGTCAAGCCCTTCTCGACGCCTGAATTCATCGCGCGGGTGCGGGCGCTGCTGCGCCGGGCCAAGCCCGAAGTGCTGTCGACCGTGCTCAAGGTGGGCGACATCGTGCTCGACCGCGAGTCGCACCGCGTCTACCGCAAGAAAAGCGAGATCAAGCTCGGCCCGACCGAGTTCCGGCTGCTGGAATTCATGATGCAGCATCCCGGCCGCGTCTTCTCGCGCAGCCAGCTTCTCGACAATGTCTGGGGCGAGACGATCTACATCGACGAGCGCACCGTGGACGTCCATGTCGGGCGGTTGCGCAAGGCAGTGAACACGCCGCGCGCGCCCGACGTCATCCGCACCATCCGCGGCGCCGGCTACGCCATCAACGAGGCGTAGACGATCCTTCTTGTCCGGCGCTCGAAAACCCCTCATCCGACCTCGCTTCGCGAGGCTCGTTGACTCCCGAATAATACTTATACAATATAACAATTGGCGCGGGGGCGGCTGCCGCCATCCGCTCAATCGGGAGGACTGGCATGAAAAGATTCATTCGCGCGGCGGCTGCCGCCACCTTCTTGCTTCCCTTGCTGGCCGGGGCGGCCAGCGCCGACGTCACGATCGGCGTCACCGTCTCGTCGACCGGACCGGGAGCGGCGCTCGGCATTCCGCTCAAGAACTCCGTCGAGCTGTGGCCCAGTGAAATCGACGGCGAAAAACTCAACGTCATCGTGCTCGATGACGCGGGTGACCCGTCGGTCGCGACCACCAATGCAAGGCGCTTCGCCAATGACGACAAGGTCGACGTCATCATCGGCTCGGCGCTCACTCCGGCATCCATCGCTGTCTCCAGCGTGGCGACCGAAACCGGCACGCCGCACCTCGCCTGCTCGCCGGTGCCGCCCAATGTCGCCGGCGCCAAATGGACGTTCGTGTTGCCGCAGGCCGCCGATCTCATCGCCCGCACCCTCTTCGCCAGGATGCAGAAGGATGGGGTGAAGAATGTCGGCTATATCGGCTTCTCCGATTCCTACGGTGATCTCTGGGTCAACCAGTTCAAGGCGATGGGCAAGGACTATGGGCTGAACCTCATCGCCGAGGAACGCTATGCCCGGCCCGATACGTCCGTTTCCGGTCAGGTTCTGAAGCTGGTCGCCGCCCAGCCCGACGCCGTCTTCGTCGGCGCCTCCGGCACCGGCGCGGCGCTGCCTCAGCTTGCGCTGCGCGAGCGCGGCTTCAAGGGGCAGATCTACCAGACCCACGGCGCGGTGACCTTCGACTTCCTGCGTATCGCCGGCGCTTCGGTCGACAACACCGTCTTCGCCTCGGGACCGGTGATGGTGGCCGAGCTGCAACCGGATTCCTCCGAGACCAAGAAGGAGGGGCTGGATTATGTGACCGCCTACGAGGCGAAGTTCGGTGAGGGCACCCGCACCCAGTTCGGCGCCCATATCCATGACGCCATGGCGATCCTCAAGAAGGCGATCCCCGAGGCCAAGAAGAAGGCGGAGCCTGGCACGCCGGAATTCAAGGCGGCCCTTCGTGACGCCATCGAAAGCGGCGGCCCGTTCCCGGCCAGCCAGGGCGTCTTCGAATACAAGGCGGACGATCACTACGGTCTCGACGAGCGCGCCGTGGTGCTGCTGACCGCGAAGGATGGCAAGTTCGAACTGGTGAAGTAAGACGGCCGGGTTCTGCACTGTTGGGTGGCCGGCCGCCAGGGAACGGAATGGATCCACGGGTCACGCCGCCATCGCTTCGCTCGGCGCCGGCCCGAGGATGACGATCGCATTGAGGCTGACGCCAATCGCCAACGTTTGTGATTGGCGGCGGCCTAGATGACATCGTCATCCTGGACCCGCAGGCGAGCGAAGCGAAGCCGAAGGTGATCCGAGGATCCATTCCGTGTCATCGCGGCAGGCCGCCCGGCGGTTCCGAAGCTGCCGCAGCCGCAGCGCTGCAATAGCGGATGTCTTTCTACTCCCCGCCGAGATAGCTTGCCATCAGTGCGGGGTCGACGGCGAGTTCCGCCGCCGGGCCCGAGCGCCTTATTTCGCCGAGCTCGACGAGATGGCCCTCGTCGGCGATCTCCAGCGCCGCCCGCGCGTTCTGCTCGACCAGCAGGATCGAGACGCCGGACGAGCGCAGCTCCGAAACGATCGTGAGGATCTCCGCGACGATCTTCGGCGCGAGCCCCAGACTCGGTTCGTCGAGCAGAAGGAGCCGCGGCCGGCTCATCAGCGCGCGGCCCAGCGCCAGCATCTGCCGCTCGCCGCCTGAAAGCGTGCCGGCGAGCTGGCGGCGCCGCTCGGCCAGCCGGGGAAAGCGCTGATACACCTCGCCGAGCGTCTCCTTGCGGTCGGCGGCGCGGCGCAGGAAGCCGCCGAGCTCCAGATTGTCCTCGACCGACATTGTGGCGAAGAGCTCGCGCCGTTCGGGCACGAGGCACATGCCGGCCGAAACCCTGCCTTCGACGGAGCGGGGCGCCGGGCGGCCCTGGTAAAGGACGGTTCCCGAACAGGGGACGACGCCCATGATGGCGTTGAGAAGCGTCGTCTTGCCGGCGCCGTTGGCGCCGATCACCGTGACGATGCTGCCCGCATCCATCCCGAACGAAATGCCGTGCAGGATTTCGGCATGGCCATAGGAGACGCGGATGTCGTTCACCTGGAGAAGCTTGCCGCTCACGCCACGCCTCCGAGGTAGGCCGCGATCACCGCGGGATGCCGGCGCACATCGGCCGGCACGCCTTCGGCGATCAGCGTGCCGAAATCCATCACCACGACACGATCCACAAGCCCCATGACGAAGCTCATGTCATGCTCCACCAGAAGCACGGCCATTCCTTGGCCGCGCAGCTTGGCGAGAAGCGCCGAGAGGTCCTGCTTCTCGCCGTGACGCAAACCGGCTGCGGGCTCGTCGAGCAGCAGTACGCTCGGATCGAGCGACAGCGCACGGGCGATCTCGAGGATACGGATCTGTCCGAGCGCGAGATCGCCGGCCGGCCGGTCCCTGTGCTCGGCGAGGCCGACGCGCTCGAGCTGCCGCTCGGCTTCCGCCAGCAGCACCCCCTCTTCCTCGCGTTCGAGATGCAGTAGGCTGCGCACCACACCCGCCTTGCCGCGAAGATGCGCGCCGAGGGCGACATTCTCCAGCACCGTCATGTCCGGCAGGATCTTGGCGTGCTGGAAGGTGCGGGCGATGCCCTGTCGGGCGATCGCGCCGGGCCGGCGCAGCTCTCCGTCCCGGTTGCCGAAGACGATACGGCCGCCTGTGAGGGAGAGCATGCCGGTGATGAGATCGAAGGTCGTGCTCTTGCCGGCGCCGTTCGGACCGATGAGAGCGACGATCTCTCCGGCCTTGACCTCGAAGCTCAGATCGTTGACGGCGACGAGGCCGCCGAAGGTCTTGCGCGCTTTCTGCACCTGGATGAGCGGCGTGCCCGCGGGCGCCGGTTCGCGCCTGGGGAGCGCCCTTTGCGGGACCGGCAGGGCAGCCGGGGCGCGGCTGGGCAAAAGCTTGAACACGAAGGACCACAGCCCGTCCCGGGCGAATTGCAGCATTGCTACCAGAAGGATGCCGAATACGATCATCTCGAAATTGCCGGTGGCGCCGACAAGCCCGGGCAGGACGCGCTGGAGCACTTCCTTGAGGATGAGCACGATGCCCGCGCCGAAGATGGCGCCCCAGACATGGCCTGCCCCTCCGATGACGGCCATGAGCAGATATTCGATGCCCATGTTGAGGCCGAACGGGGTCGGATTGACGGTGCGCTGCATATGCGCATAGAGCCAGCCCGACAATGCCGCCACCACCGCTGCAAGAACGAAGACGGTCAGCTTGGCCCGCACGATGTCCACGCCGAAGGCCTCGGCCGCGCGCCGGCCGCCGCGCAGCGCGCGTATGCCGCGCCCGACCCTGGAATCCAGCAGGTTTCGGGCGGCAAGCGCCGTGGCGATGACGAAGGCCCAGATGAGATAATAGATCGACTGGCCGGAGATGAAACGATGGCCCGCGAGCTCGATCGGTGGAATGCCGGAAATGCCGTCGAAGCGGCCGAGCAACTCGATCTGGCCGAAGAGGTAATAAAGCGCAATCCCCCAGGCGATGGTGCCGAGCGGCAGGTAATGGCCGGAGAGCCGCACGGTGATCAGGCCGAGCGGCAGGGCCGCCGCCGCGCCGACGAGGAGAGAGAACGGCAGGGTCGCCCAGGGCGAGAAGCCGTAGGCTGTCGTCAGCACCGCGGTCGTGTAGGCGCCGAAGCCGCAGAAGGCCGCCTGGCCGAAGGAGGTCAGCCCTCCGACGCCGGTCAGCAGCACCAGCCCGATCGCCACCAGCGACGCCAGGCCGATATTGTTGAGAAGCGTGATCCAGAAGGGCGGCACCGGCAGGAGCGGGATCGCGGCGAGCACGCCGATCGCGAGAAGCCCTGGAAGCGAGCGCATCCTATTCCTCCTCATGCTCGCCGGCCGCAAGGGAGCGCCAGAGCAGGATGGGGATGATCAGGGCGAAGACGATGATCTCCTTGTAGCTGCTGGCGAAGAAGGAGGCGAAAGCTTCGACCAGTCCAACGCCGAGAGCCGCGAGCGCGGTGACCGGGAAGCTTGCGAGCCCGCCGAGGATCGCGCCCACGAACCCCTTGAGTCCCATGAGGAAGCCCGTGTCGTAGTAGATCGTGGTGACGGGCGAGATGAGCACGCCGGAAACGGCGCCGATAATTGCCGCGAGCACGAACGCCGTGCCGCCGGTAAGCTGGGTGCGGATGCCCACCAGCCGTGCGCCCAGCCGGTTGGCAGCCGTCGCCCTGAGGGCCTTGCCGAGAATCGTCTTTTCGAAGAAGAAGTAAAGCCCGGCCATCGCCGCGATGGTCGTGCCATATATCCACAGGCTCTGCGCCGAGACGGGCAGGAAGCCTATCGTGTAGGTGCCGGGCGCCAGAGGCTGGCCGCGCAAGCCTTCCGCGCCGAAGAAGAAGAGCCCGAGCCCCATCATGGCAAGGTGCACGCCCACCGAGGTGATGAGCAGAACCAGCACGGAGGCGTCGGCCAGCGGCCGAAAGGCGATGCGGTAAAGATAGAGGCCCATCGGCGCGATAAGCGCTATCGTGAGAAGCGCCTTGCCGATCGGGGGCAACGCAGCGGGATCGATCAGCACCACGATGCCGTAGATCGCAAGGGG
Organism: Mesorhizobium sp. 1B3; assembly: GCF_050958605.1. Classification (NCBI taxonomy): domain Bacteria; kingdom Pseudomonadati; phylum Pseudomonadota; class Alphaproteobacteria; order Hyphomicrobiales; family Phyllobacteriaceae; genus Mesorhizobium; species Mesorhizobium sp. 1B3. The sequence goes on from NZ_JBJHDO010000024.1 coordinate 38,561, forward strand.
AAGGGCGAGGTTGAGCAGCGCGTTTCGCGCCAGGGCGGAAAGCTGCAGTCCGCGCCGGACCTCCCAGACGTCGAGAAGAAAGGCTGCGACGCCGAAGCAGACGAGCAGCGAGGCCGTTCCCGGAAGGCGGCCCGCATCGAGGCTCGCAAGGGTGAGCGCGCCATAGGTAACGAATTCGCCCTGCGGAATGAAGATCACGCGCGTCACCGCGAAGACGAGGACGAGGGCCAGGCCGAGCAGCGCATAGATCGCGCCGTTCGTCACGCCGTCCTGAATCAGGAACGCAAGGACTGTTGGGTCCACCCTCTTTCTCCTCCCGAGGTCGTGGCCCGAGGGATTGAAGCCGGACCCCTCAGATTGTAATATCGTATAACTATCTTGCGGGTGAAGCCAAGAGGCTGTTTGCGGAAAAAACGGGGAGGATCCGAGTTTGGCGGACCATACTGCAGTCGAGCCGAAGCAGACGGGAAACGATACTCTTTCGCCGCAGCTCGATCTTTCGCCCTTGCCGTCCTTCGTCGGCTACATGCTGCGGCGCGCGCAACTCGTCGTCTTCGAGGACTTCATCGGCTCCATGGCAGCCGTGGGCCTAAGGCCCGCATCCTTCAGCGCGCTCTGCGTCATCAAGGCCAATCCCGGCTCCACCCAGACTGCGGTGAGCGAGGCCCTCGGGCTTCAGCGCACCAATCTCGTGGCGATCATCGACGCTCTCGAGGAACGTGGTCTAGCCCGGCGCGAGCCGGCTCCCAACGATCGCCGCTCCCATGCTCTGTTCCTCACCGAGGCGGGGGAGAAGCTGCTCGCCGATGCCATGGAAGTGCAGGCCGAGCATGAGGCCCGAGTCCTCACCCGGCTCCGCCCCAGGGAGCGCGAGCAGCTTCTCGGCCTGCTCCGGCGCATGCTCGGATGATGCCGTCGGGCAGTTTTCATCCCGACCATGGGCTGGCGTGCGTTACATCTTTCGGGGGCAATGATTGGCCGTTCTAGCTGGCCCCTCACTGTGCTGCCGGACATCTCTCCCCGCAAGCGGGGCGAGAGAGCCGGCCGCCCTGGTTTCGCCAATCGGAAACATTGACGGTTGGCGAAAGTGGAGAAGCCAGCGTTCTTCTCCCCGTTTTACGGGGAGAAGTGGCCGGCAGGCCGATGAGGGGCGACGCAAGCCCAAAAGGGACGGCTTGCTTCCCACATAAATTAGTTATATCACATAACAATAACCATGAACGAGCGAGCCCGTGAGAGCACCGCAGGAACAACCCGTCACAGTCGAGATCAGGGACACGATCGCAGTGGTGCGCCTGGCGCGGCCGCGCAAGCGCAATGCGCTCAACGAGGCTTCCATGCTGGCCTTGGAAGAAGCTTTCGCGTCTTTCCCGGGTGCGGTGAAGGTCGCCGTTCTGCTCGGTGAAGGGGAGCATTTCTGCGCCGGACTCGACCTTTCGGAACTGATCGAGACCGAGGTCGCGGAAGCCATTAGACATTCGCGCATGTGGCACCGCGTCACCGAGGCGATCGAGTTCGGTCCCGTGCCGGTCGTCTCGGCGCTGCATGGCGCCGTCATCGGCGGAGGCATGGAGCTCGCCAGCGCGACCCATGTGCGCGTCGCCGATCGCACCGCCTACTATGCCCTGCCCGAAGGACAGCGCGGCATCTATGTGGGGGGCGGTGGTTCCGTCAGGCTGCCGCGCCTCATCGGCACCTCGCGCATGATGGAGATGATGCTGACCGGGCGAACGCTCTCGGCGGAGGAGGGCGAGCGCCTCGGCTTGTCGCACTATCTTGTCGAGCCCGGCGAGGCGGAGGCCAAGGCGCTGGAGCTCGCGGCAGCGATAGCGCGCAATGCTTCCATGACCAATTTTGCCCTGATCCACGGGCTGCCGCGTATCGCCGACGCCGACCGCCCGACGGGTTATCTAGTGGAGGCGCTGCTGTCCTCCATCGCCCAGGACGACCGGGAAGCGAAGCAGCGGCTCCAGGATTTCCTCGCCAAAAGAACGCCGAAGATTTCCCATAGAGGCTAGGCAGAGGACGGCAGGGAGGGCCGGAGATGCTGGACAAGAGAAGGCAAGGTGGGGATCCCGGCTGGTTGCCGGTGCCGCTTGGCAGGAACAGCGTCGACTTCACGCACGAGCCGGGTGGCGTCGTCCATGTCAGGCCGACCGAGCCGTTGCCGCCCTATCCCGACAAGCTGACAGAACGGCTTCTCCATTGGGCCGAGGTTGCGCCGGATCGCGTCTACATGGCCGAACGCGGCTCCGCCGGCGGCTGGCGTGAGATCACCTATGCCGAGGCGCTCGCCCATGCGCGGGCCGTGGCCTCGGCGCTCGTGGCGCGCGGGCTTTCGGCCGAGCGACCGGTGGCGATCCTTTCCGGCAACGACCTCGATCATGCCATGCTGGTGCTGGGCTGCCTCTATGCCGGCATTCCGTTCGCCGCGATCTCGCCCGCCTATTCGACGGTCTCCGCCGATTTCGACAAGCTCCGATACATCATGGCCAAGCTGACGCCGGGGCTCGTTTTCGCATCGGATGTCGAGGCCTATGGCCGAGCGCTCGACGCTGTCGTTCCGGCGGATGTGGAGATCGTGGTCTCGCGCGGCGAGGGCAGTCGCGCGGCGACGCCTTTTGCCGATCTGCTTGCGACCGAACCCACCGATGCGGCGGAAGCCGCCCATCGCACGGTCGGGCCCGATACGATCGCCAAGTTCCTCTACACCTCGGGCTCGACCGGCAATCCGAAAGGCGTCGTCACCACGCAGCGCATGCTCTGCTCCAACCAGGTGATGTTGCGCGAGACCCTTGCCTTCGTGAAGGACGAGCCGCCGGTGCTGATCGACTGGCTGCCGTGGAACCACGTCTTCGGCGGCAGCCACAATTGCGGGCTGGTGCTCTTTAATGGCGGCTCGCTCTATATAGACGGCGGCAAGCCCACCCCGGCCGGCATTCCGGAGACGCTGCGCAATCTGCGCGAGATCGCGCCCACCGTCTATTTCAACGTGCCCAAAGGGTTCGAGGAGCTCGTCCCACGCCTTAAGGCAGATGACGCCCTTCGCGGGCAATTCTTCTCCAGGCTCAAGATGCTGTTCTTCGCCGGCGCCGGCATATCGCCCGCGGTCTGGAAGGCGATGGAGGATCTTGCCGTCGAGACCATCGGCCACCGGGTTCCGATCCTGACAGGGCTCGGCGCCACCGAGACCGCGCCTTTCGCCATGGTCTGCGACCTCGAACATGCCGGCGCCGGACGGGTCGGCCTTCCCGTGCCCGGGGTCGAGCTGAAGCTCGCCCCGGTCAACGGCAAGATGGAGGCGCGGGTGAGGGCGCCGAGCGTCACACCGGGCTATTGGCGCGAACCAGAGCTGACGGCGGCCGCGTTCGACGAAGACGGCTATTATCGCCTGGGCGACGCGCTGCGGCTGGCCGACGAAACGGACCCGGTGAAAGGTTACGTCTTCGACGGACGCATCAACGAAGACTTCAAGCTGTCTTCCGGCACCTGGGTGAGCGTCGGGCCGTTGCGCGCCGACCTCGTCTCGCGCTTTGCGCCGCTTGCCCGTGACGTGATCGTCGCCGGCTTGAACCGCGACGAAATCGCCATTCTCATTTTTCCCGACTTCGATGCGCTTGCCCGCCTCGCGCCGGGTCTTTCCGGCGAGGCGCTGCTTGCCGATCCGAAAATCCGTTCGGTTTTCGCGGAAAGGCTTGCCGCCGCGGCGCGCGCCGCCACGGGCTCGTCCAATCGCGTCGCCCGCGCGCTGCTGCTTGCCGCGCCGCCCGACATCGACCGCGGCGAACTCACCGACAAGGGCACGATCAGCCAGATGGCGGTGCTCGCCAGCCGGCGCGACCTTGTCGAGGAACTCTACGCCAAGCCGTATTCACCGCGTGTCCTGGTCGCCTGAGTTCAGGAGGAGAGACCGATGATCAATCCCGACGACGTCGTCGCCATAGACATCCACACCCATGCCGAGGAACCATGCGGCACGCACCCCGACGACGGCTATGACGATTTCCAGGCGGCGATGGCGAAATATTTCAAGTCGCCGCACGCCCATCCACCGACGGTTCCGGAGACGGCCGCCTATTACCGTGAGCGCAAGATCGCCTGCGTGATTTTTCCCGTGGACGCCGAGCGCGAGACCGGCTTCCGCCGCTACAACAACGAGGAGATGGCCGAGCTCGCCGCCGAAAACAGCGACGTGCTCATTCCCTTCGCCTCGATCGACCCGGCCAAGGGCAAGCTCGGCGCGCGCGAGGCGCGGCGCCTGGTCCAGAGCTTCGGCATTCGCGGCTTCAAGTTCCACCCGTCCATGCAGGGCTTCTTTCCCAACGACCGCTCAGCCTATGTGCTCTACGAGGCGATCGCCGAGGCCGGCGTGCCGGCGCTCTTCCACACCGGGCAGACCGGCGTCGGGGCGGGCATGCCGGGCGGCAACGGCATCAGGCTCAAATATTCGAATCCCATGTATCTCGACGACGTGGCGACCGACTTCCCGGACATGCCGATCATCCTCGCCCACCCCTCCTTTCCCTGGCAGGAGGAGGCGCTGGCGGTCGCGACCCACAAGCCTAATGTCTATATCGACCTCTCCGGCTGGTCGCCGAAATATTTCCCCGAGATCCTCGTGCGCTACTGCAATACGCTTCTGAGGCACAAGGTGCTGTTCGGCTCGGACTGGCCGGTGATCACGCCCGACCGCTGGCTCTCCGATTTCGAGAAGATCGACATCAAGCCCGAAGTGCGCCCGCTCATCCTCAAGCAGAACGCGATGAAGCTGCTGGGGCTGGGAGGGGGCAGCATCAGGACTGAGCAGCGGTCTAACGCGGGTGGCAGCTAGGAATGACCGCTTTGGCAGCCCCTCATCGGCCTGCCGGCCACTTCTCCCCGTTTGCACGGGGAGAAGACCGCTCTCATCTCCGCCTTCGCTAATCGCCAACGTTGCCGATTGGCGAAAGCCAAGCGGCAGGCGTCTCTCTCCCCGCTTGG
>NZ_JBJHDO010000025.1:0-21397 GCF_050958605.1 Mesorhizobium sp. 1B3
TTGTGGGAGAAGGTGGCCGCGCCAAGCGCGGTCGGATGAGGGGTCCCCCAGAAAGCTCCGCCGGATGTGTGAATCTCGTACCCTTGTGGGGGAGATGTCCGGCAGGACAGAGGGGGGCACCGCTACGCCCATGCCCCTCTTACGGACCGAATAGAGGATCTTTACGGCAACGTATAAGCCGTCTTTACCGTCGTGTAGAACTCCGCGGCGTAGCGGCCCTGCTCGCGCGGGCCATAGCTCGACCCTTTGCGGCCGCCGAAGGGCACGTGGAAGTCGACGCCGGCTGTCGGCAGGTTCACCATCACCATGCCGGCCTGAGCGTTGCGCTTGTAGTAGGTGGCGTGTTTGAGGCTGGTGGTGCAGATGCCGGATGAAAGGCCGAAAGGCGTGTCGTTGGCGACCGCCAGGGCCTCCTCGTAGTCCCTGACCCGGATGACGCTGGCGACCGGGCCGAAGATTTCCTCCCGGCTGATCCGCATCTGGTTGGTCGTCTCGGTGAACAGGGCAGGCTGCAGATAGAAACCGGGAGTCTCGCGATTGAGACGCTCACCGCCGAATACGAGCCTGGCGCCTTCGTCACGGCCGATGGCAATGTATTTCTCGTCCTGGTCGAGCTGACCTTGATCGACCACCGGGCCAATGTGGGTGCCCTGCTTGAGGGCGTTGTCGACGACGAGGCTTTTCAGCTTGTCGGTGACTGCCGAGACAAAGCGATCATGGATGCCTTCCGTGACCACGATCCGCGACGAAGCCGTGCAGCGCTGCCCGGTGGAGAAGAAGGCGCCGTTGACCGCGCAGTCGACGGCGACGCCGAGATCCGCGTCGTCGAGCACGACGAGCGGATTCTTGCCCCCCATCTCCAGTTGCACCTTTCGCATATGCTCCAGGGAAGCAGCCGCGACGCGCTTCCCCGTGCCGACCGAGCCCGTGAAGGTGATGGCGTCGACATCCGCACTGTCGAGGATGGCCTGGCCGACAACCGAGCCCTTGCCCATGACAAGATTGAGCACGCCCTTTGGCAGGCCCGCACGGTGGAGGATGTCGACGATCGCCCAGGAACAGCCCGGCACCAGGTCGGCCGGCTTGAAGACGATCGTGTTGCCGTAGCATAGCGCCGGCGCGATCTTCCAGGCGGGGATGGCGATCGGGAAATTCCAGGGCGTGATGATGCCGACGACGCCTACCGCCTCGCGGGTCATCTCGACGCCGATTCCGGGACGCACGCTTGGAACCGTCTCCCCGGTAAGCCGAAGCGCTTCGCCGGCGAAGAAGTCGAAGATCTGCGCCGCCCGGACCGTTTCCCCGATGCCTTCCGCGAGCGTCTTGCCTTCTTCGCGCGACAGCAGCCTTCCTATTTCCTCTTTCCGGGCAGTGATCTCGTCCGCAGCCTTGCGCAGGACCGCGTGACGCTCCAGCAGGCCCGACCGCGACCACGCGGGAAACGCTGCCTTCGCCGCCGCGATCGCCGCTTCAGCGTCAGCCTTTGTGGCGCGCGCGTATTCGCCTACGACATCGTTGGTGTCGGACGGATTGATGTTGGGGATGGCATCGCCTCCCACCCATTCGCCGCCGATCAGGTTGCGGTGTAGTTCTGTCATTGGTCTATCCACTTCGCGTCAGATCAGTTGAGCCTTGGCCAGATCTCTCATGAGATGGCTGGCGCCATACGTCCAGGGCGGACAGTCGGGCGATAGACGCACCCTGTTGATCAGATTACCGAGTTTTTCGGTCGATATGGTGACGACGTCGCCGATCTTGTGCGTGAAACCCTTGCCTTGCTCGCCGCGATCCTTCGACGGCACGAACATGGTGCCGAGATAGAGCGCGATACCGTCGGGATACTGATGGTGAGGTCCCATCGCCGCCGCCACGAGTTCCTCGGGGGAGCGGCTGATTTCAGCCATCGAGCTTGCGCCCTCCAGCGCAAAACCGTCCTCACCTTCGACCTTGAGACGGACCTTCGCCTTTTTCACGTCGTCGATCGAGAAGCCATCGCCGAAGAGCCGGATAAAGGGTCCGAGAGCCGCCGAGGCGTTGTTGTCCTTGGCCTTGCCGAGAAGCAGGGCCGAGCGCCCCTCCACGTCGCGCAAGTTGACGTCGTTGCCCAGGGCGGCGCCGACGATGCGTCCCTTGCTCGAAGCGATCACGGCGATCTCCGGCTCGGGATTGTTCCAGGTGGAGATCGGATGCAGTCCGACATCCGCGCCGAAGCCCACCGACGCCATGGGCTGGCACTTGGTGAAGATCTCCGCGTCGGGTCCGATGCCGACTTCCAGATATTGCGACCAGACTCCGCGGGCGATGAGTTTTTCCTTGCAGGCCATGGCCTCCGCCGAGCCCGGCTTCAGCTTGGACAGGTCGTCGCCGATCAGCCCGGCGATATCGGCGCGGATCGCATCGGCCTTCTCGGCCGAGCCACGCGCCTGCTCCTCGATCACCCGTTCGAGCAGGCTCACGACGAAGGTGACGCCCGATGCCTTGACTGCCTGGAGGTCAACCGGCGAGAGCAGAAACGGCCTGGCGGTGTCCCTGGCCTCGAAGCTGTTGGCGGCGATATCCTCGAGGCGGCCGACCGCTCGGCCTTCCGCCTGCCGCACGTAAGCCGCGGGATCCTCCATTTCGCAGATGTCGCGTACGGTCGGCGCCCGCCTGGACGTGATGTCGACGATCTCGCCGGCGCGCACCGTCACCACCAGCGGATTGCCGCCTGCCGGCGAGCTGATTCGTCCGAGAAAGACGCCGTCGTCCGGCAAAGCTGTCGTATAGGTCATATCGCTTCCATCCCTCAGCGCCGCCGGAACACCGGCGCGCGTTCTCCCAAATCCATACGCCGCGGCTTTGGATCATATTCAGGAGAACATGCCCAAAGCCAAGAGTGCTCTTCCGCGTCCTAATGCATGTCGAACATGTCCTTGGTGGCGAAAAGGGCGGTCGACCAGTGGGTCGGGCGTTCGATCAAGCGATGGACGCGCGGCGGTTCCGATCCGCTATGGAGCGCCCGGATGCGCTCGCCGACCACTGCGTCGGCGTGGGTCGTGCGCTGGTTGTGACGCCGATATTCGACCCAGGTCGGTAAGTGATAGCTTTCCATCCAGACTTCGGGGTTTTCCAGGTCCCGGGCGATCGCCCAGTTGCGGGCACCGTTGCGGCGGCGTACCCGGCTGCGTTCGGCCATGGCCTCGAGGAACGCCGGCGTGTCCTCGACCTTGATGACATATTCGATGGTGATCAGGATCGGGCCGCTCCGCGGCTTCAGGTCGAGCGCCAGGCTGGGCTCCCGCCAGCGGTTGAGCGGGTCGAGATTGAGGGTGGTCTCTTCCGGCAGCGCAATGACGAAGCCGAGCAGCGCACCGCAAAGAAGCAGACCTCCGGAGATGAGCAAGGCGGTTTCCGGTCCATTGTTCTGCGCCGTCACGCCCCAGACCCAGCTCCCGAGTGCCATGCCGCCGAAAGTGGCGGTCTGGTAGATGGCAAGGGCCCGACCGACCACCCAGCGCGGCGTCGAGAGCTGCACGGTGACGTTGAACAGGGAAAGAGCGAGCACCCAGCAGGCCCCGCCGACCAGCAGGCCTCCGCCTGTCAGGAACGGGTTGGTGCTGAGGCCGGTGCAGGCGGCACAGAGCGCGAAGCCGAGGAATGCATAGCGAACGATCGTTTCGGAGGTGAGCCGCTGCCGCAGCCGCGCGCTCAGGAAGGCCCCACCGATCGCGCCAACACCGAAACAGCCCAGCATCAGGCCATAGACAAGCGGGCCGCCTCGAAGCAGGTCACGCGTCACCAGCGGGAGCAGCGCCAGGATCGAAATCGCGGACAGGCCGAACACGAAGCTGCGCAGGAGCACCTTCTCGATATTCGGCGACATGGCCACGTAACGCAGCCCCGCTCCCATGGCCGCGCCAAGCGATTCACGTGGGAGAGTGGATGCCGCTGTGCTTGGCTTCCAGCGGCTGAGCACGAAAATAAGCCCGAAATAGCTCACCGCATTCACCGCGAAGGCGGCGGCCGCACCGGCAACCGCGACGATCGCGCCGCCGATCGCAGGGCCGACGCTGCGCGTCAGGTTGAAGTTGACGCTGTTCAGCGCCACCGCGGCCGCGAGATCCCTTCGGCCGACGATGTCACCCACAGAGGCCTGCCAGGACGGGTTGTTGAGCGCCGTGCCGCAGCCGATCAGGAATGTGAAAGTCAACAGGAGCCATGGTGTCAGCACCCCGGAATAGGCGCTGGCGGCGAGCCCCACCGAAACGGCGAGCATGAACCACTGGGCGATGATCATCACCCGGCGTCGGTTGAAATTGTCGGCGATCGCGCCGGAGGCCAGCGAAAAGAACATGATCGGCAGCGAGGTCGAAGCCTGGACCAGTGCCACCATGTCCGCCTGCGTCGTCAGCGACGTCATCAACCAGGCAGCCCCGACGGCCTGGATCAACCCGCCGAGATTGGATGCCAGGCTCGCGATCCAGATCGCTCGGAACGTCGGATAGTTGAAAGGGGCGAGAGCCGAAGAGCCCGGCTTTTGATTTTCTTCCGTCATGCCTCAGGGGTCGTCTGCGTTCTCTGAGTCCGTTGAGGGACCTTAGAACGAGAGCCACGCGGTTTCGACTGCCCAGTGGCAGGAAATTCCCTGCCCCCCAGACAAATTGCAGGAGGCTTAGGGTCCCCGCGGCTTGCCCCAGGGAAAGCCGGGCTCAGACGTGATAGCTGACGCCCTTGAAGTCGGACTGGACCAAGGTTCCTTTTTCGCCTCGCACGATCGCGGAAATGTCGGCCAGAGCACCGATGGCCGCCGTACGGCCGGTCGCCTGAGCGAAATGGCAGGCAGCTTCCACCTTCGGCCCCATCGACCCGGCGGGGAATTCGAATTCTGAGATCGCTTCGGGACTTGCCCTATGGATCGCCTTCGCCTCGGGCGTGCCCCAGCCCGTGAAGACAGCGTCCGCGTCGGTCGCCATGATGAAGAGATCCGCTTCGAGCTGCCTTGCCAGCAATTCGGAGCACCAATCCTTGTCGATGACCGCCTCCACTCCGATGAGTTTGCGATCCTCGCCGGGAGCATACATTGTCGGGATGCCTCCTCCCCCGGCGCAAATCACGACAGTGCCCTGTTCCAGCAGCCAACGGATCGGCCTGATCTCGAAGATACGTTTCGGTTGCGGCGAAGGCACGACGCGCCGCCATTTGGGTCCATCGGCTTTGAATATCCACCCTTTTTCAGCCTGGATCCGATCCGCATCGGCCCGGTCATAAACCGGCCCGACGAATTTCGTCGGGTCCTTGAAGCCAGGATCGTTCCCGTCCACTTCGACCATGGTCAGCAAGGTGGCGAACGGCACCTCGAACGGCAAGAGATTGCCGAGCTCCTGTTCGATCATGTAGCCGATCATCCCCTCCGTCTCTGCCCCGAGGACGTCCAGCGGATAGGTTTCGTCCGCTTTGTAAGCTGCGCCCTGCAGCGCCAGGAGCCCTACTTGCGGCCCGTTGCCATGGCTGATGACAAGCTGATGCTCCGTTGCGATCGGAGCCATGGCCTTGGCAGCCACCACGACATTGCGTCGCTGGACCTCGGCTGTCATCGGTTCGCCGCGTTTCAGAAGCGCATTTCCTCCGAGCGCGATGACGATGCGCATGGTTTCAATCCCCCAACGTGGCGACCAGAAGCGCCTTTATGGTGTGCATCCGGTTCTCGGCCTGCTCGAAAGCGACGTTCGCCTCGGACTCGAACACATCGTTGGTGACTTCCAGCCCGTTGCTCATGCCGTGATCCTGAGCAATCTGCTTGCCGAGGGTAGTCTCGGTATCGTGGAACGCCGGGAGACAATGCATGAACTTCACCTGAGGATTGCCGCTCGCCTTCATCAGCTCGGGATTCACCTGATAGGGAGTGAGCAGCTTGATGCGCTCGGCCCAGACATCCTTCGGCTCGCCCATCGACACCCAGACGTCGGTGTGAATGAAGTCCACTCCCTTGACCGCCTCCTGCGGATTGTCCGTGACCGTCAAGGTAGCGCCCGACCGCGCCTTCAGATCGTTGGCGATCTTCATGTAGTCGTCCGACGGCCAGAGCTGCTTGGGTCCGCAGATGCGCACGTCCATCCCCATAAGGCAGCCGACGATCAGCAGCGAGTGCCCCATATTGGAGCGCGTATCGCCGACATAGGCGTATTTGATGTCGGTTATGGGCTTGTCGCTGTGCTCGCGCATCGTCATGACGTCGGCCAGCATTTGCGTCGGATGGTATTCGTCCGTCAGTCCGTTATAGACCGGCACACCCGCATATGCCGCGAGTTCCTCCACGGCCGTCTGGTGAGCGCCCCTGTATTCGATCGCGTCATAGAGCCGCCCGAGCACGCGGGCGGTATCCTTGAACGATTCCTTGTGTCCGATCTGCGAACCGGCCGGATCGAGATAGGTGACAGTGGCGCCCTGGTCGTGACAGGCGACCTCGAATGCGCAACGCGTCCGCGTGGAGGTCTTTTCGAAGATCAGGCAGATTTCCTTGCCTTTCAGGTGCTGTTGCTCCGTGCGCGCATATTTCGCACGTTTCAGGTCACGAGCGAGGTCGAGCAGGAAACGAAATTCGCGCGGTGTATAGTCCTGAACCGTCAGCAGCGAACGGTTGCGCAGATTGAAGCTCATCGTCCTTCTCCCTGTCGTTTGTCAGTAGGCGGGATCGCGCAGGATCGGGCAGGTCATGCAGTGACCGCCGCCGCGACCTCGGCCGAGTTCGGAGCCGCGAATCGTGATGACTTCCACTCCCGCCTTTCGCAAAAGCGTGTTCGTGTATGTGTTGCGGTCGTAGGCGACGACCACGCCCGGCTCGAGCGCGACGACGTTGTTGCCGTCGTCCCACTGCTCCCGTTCCGCCTGATAGACATTGCCGCCCGTGGCGACGGTCCTCAGCTTGGGAAGATCAAGGGCTTCCGCCACGACCTCGAGGATGTGCTTCTCTTCCTTGCGCACCTCGAAACGGCCGGTGTCATCGACCGGGTACACGCTGTAGCAGCGTATCTGGTCGACCACATCCTGGAACACCGTGACCAGGTCCCGATCGCAGAAGCTGAAGATGGTGTCGAGATGCATCGCGGCACGGCTTTTCGGTATGAGGCAGCCGATGATCCGTGTTGCCGCGCCGTTGCTGAACAAATGTCGCGCGACCTGTCCGACCGCCTGGTGCGTCGTGCGCTCCCCGAGACCAATCAACACGACCCCCCTCCCGATGGGCATGACGTCGCCGCCTTCCATCGTGGCCCCGGCGAAGGATTCGTCGGAATCTCCCCACCAGATCTTGAAGTCGCCGTCCCGGAACGAGGGATGGAACTTGTATACGGCCCGCTGCAGAAGCGTTTCCGGCCGTCGCGCAGGCCAATACATCGGATTGCAGGTCACGCCGCCATATATCCAGCAGGAGGGATCGCGCTGAAACAGCGTGTTGGGGATAGGCGGCAGGATGAACTCTGCGTCTCCAAAGGCTTCGCTCATCATGCCTTTGCCGACGCCTTCGGGCAGATCGGAAACGGCAATGCCGCCGATCATCAGCAGGGCCAGATGTGCGGACGCCAGTTCGTCCAACCATGAGCGCATGAAGGATGCGTTTTGTATACCGACCGAGTTCGGCGTGATCAGCCGGTCGAGAACGAAGCTCCGCCCTTCGGGTGAGTCGAAGGTTTCGGCGAGCAGATCGTGGAGATCGAGTACTTCGACGCCACGCTCCTGCATCTTCAGGGTGAAGTCGTAGTGATCCTTTTGAGCCTCGTGCACCCAGATCACGTCGTCGAACAGCAGGTCGTGGCAATTCCCCGGCGTAAGCCTTTGATGCGCGAGCGAAGGCTTGCACACCATCACGGTACGCAGCTTCCCGACTTCCGAGTGCACTCCGAACTCTCGCATTTTTTCCTCCATACGGCTTTGTTTGCCGCTATCTCGTTGCGTCAAAGAGGGCTGATCCGCCCGGTCCACATGAGCCAGGCGGCGGCTAGCGCCAGTACGACGATGCCGGCGGCGATGACGGATTCGTAGCCGAGGAAGGCGCGTTCGCCGTGCTCGGCCCTCGCCTTGACGTAGACGAGTATCCCTGGCGCGAAGAGGACGGCGCACATGAGAAGATATTCGAGGCCCGCGGCATAGACGAGCCAGAGGCCGTAGAGCGTGGCGACGAGGCCGATCAGCGCGTCGCGGTTCCTGCCTCGATCCCCATTGCCGTAACTTTCGCCTGTTATGGCCAGCTTCAGCGCGTAGGCTCCCGAAAAAACATAAGGCGGCAGGATCGCCACCGACGCGATGAAGTAAAAGAACTGATACGCGCTCTTCGAGAAGAGACTGAGCAGCAGGAAGGCCTGGATCAGAAGGTTGGTCGCCCAGAGCGAATTCGCCGGCGAGCCGTTCGCGTTCTCGCTCCCGAACCACCGGGGAAAGGTGCCGTCACGCCCGCATGTATATGGGATTTCGGCACAAAGAAGGGTCCATGAAAGGAACGCCCCCCCGACCGAAATGATCAGGCCGAGGCTGACCAGAGCGGCTCCCCAGCGGCCGACGAGTGCCTCCATGACCCCTGCCATCGACGGCACCTTCTGAGCCGCCAGTTCGGGTTGAGTGAGGACGCCCGTAGCGAGCATCGACACGAGCACGTAGATGGCGAGCGCACCGCAGAAGCCTATGACCGTCGCGCGGCCGACGTCGGACCGGCGGGCAGCCCTGCCCGAATAAACGCTCGCGCCCTCTATTCCGATGAACACCCACAGCGTCACGAGCATCGTGCTCTTTACTTGAGCGAGTATCGAGCCAAGACCTCCCGCGCCCTGGGCATCCGCGCTCCCCCAGAAATTGAAGGTGAACTTGTCCAGATTGAACCCGATGATGGCGACGAGGACGAAGGCCATCAGGGGAACCAGTTTCGCTATCGTCGTGACGACGTTGACGAACGCCGCCTGCTTGATGCCTCCGAGGACGAGCACGTGGACCAGCCAGAGGCAGATCGAAGCGCCCAGGATCGAGGCGACATTGTTCCCGTCGCCAAACACGGGAAAGAAGTAGGACAGCGCCGAGAAGATCGCGACCGCATAGGCAACGTTTCCAAGAAACGCACTCAGCCAATAGCCCCAGGCGCTGTTGAATCCGACGAAAGGACCGAACCCGGCCTTGGCATACGCGTAAGGACCCGCGTCGAGGTCAGGTTTACGAAGCGCGAGCCGCTGATAGACGAAGGCAAGCATCAGCATGCCGACACCTGTTATCAGCCAGCCGATGAGGATGGCGCCGGGAGAGGCTTGGCGCGACATGTCGGATGGGAGATTGAATACCCCGCCGCCGATCATGGAGCCGACAACCAAGGCGATGAGGGGCAGCAGGGTCAGCTTGTGCGTTGTTTCCGATGTCGTCCTGTGCTGCTCGCCAGTGATAGCTGTCGTCGACATTTCTTGCCTCCTCCCCGCATCACTCCTCGGAATGAACAGATCCCATTCCGCCGTTTTCCTCTCGCCCCTGGGATGAGAGGATTGGTCGAGCCGAGCGGGCTGGGTCTCGCAGAACCGGCCTCGGAGCGCAGCTCGTGGCGTAGAAGACGGGACCAGCGATGCGGAACGCTGACATATCCACCGAACACGGAGAAACTTGCGTTGGGAAATCCATGAGCGCCGCGGCTTCGCCTTTCGCAGTACGACCACATGAACAGTCGATCTTGTTTGAGATCAATCCAAGCCGGAACCGGGTAACTAACTAGGATTTACTTGGAACCATGTATCGATCTCTATGATCGCTATATCCATCTCGAAAACATTGGAAACACTTATAAAACCATAAAATGTCGGCAGCGCCTTGATCCCAGCGTTAATTACGGATCTCCCCTTGGTATATAACCGTATGTTTCGAGCGCATTGGATTCGTCGGCGGAAAAACCGCCTTCCGCTGTGTTAAGATTTCCGCCTTAAATCGGATGGATTGGTGACATGGCTCAATCGACAGACACCCCGCCCAGCGCGGCACAGCTCCGCCAGATGCTTCTCGAAAAGGAGCTGGAGAAAGCGAGTCTCTACAGGAGAGAACAGGAAGCGAAGCAAAAGGAAATTACGACCTTCGCGGAGGATTTCCTTAAGCACCATGTGACTGAAAACGAAATAGCTACGGTCCGCCGCCTTGTCATGAACGCGGTCAGAGACGGAAAACTCGAAGCGATGGTCTACAGTTTTCCCTCGGATCTCTGTAGCGATAGCGGACGGGCGATCAACAGCAACGACCCCGACTGGCCAAAAACATTGCGAGGCAAGGCCAAGGAATTCTTCGACCGCTACCAGGCATTCGGAAAGCCTCAGGGTTTCAAACTGAAGGCGATGATCATCAATTTCCCTGGCGGCATCCCCGGCGATGTGGGGTTCTTTCTGAGTTGGGCACAAGAAACAAAATAGGCCCGAGCCGGCTGCTCCCTCGAGGGAGCAGCCGTTTTTTTCCTGCTACATTCTAGCGTTCAACGAACATCCGGAACGAAATTGCGCGCCGTCGTATCCTCGACATAGTCGTCAGGACGTTTTTGCCGTTTGCCAAGTATCGGCTCCTCGAATTTTACTTTCTCAAACGGTATGGAGCCGAGAATGTGCGTGATGCAGTTGATGTGAGCCTTCTTCTTGTCGTCGGATCTGACAATCCACCAAGGTGCGTGTGGCGAGTTGGTCAGCCTTAACATGTCGTCATATGCGCGCGTGTAGTCCCACCAGCGCTGATAGGATTCCAGATCCATCGGGCTGAGTTTCCATTGGCGCAACGGATCCTCGATCCGGCGCCGGAAACGTCGCTCCTGCTCCTCCGGACCAACAGTAAGAAAATATTTGAGCAGCGTTATGCCGGCATCGACCATTGCGGCTTCGAAGGCCGGACAAAGCTGGAGGAATCGGATCGCCTGTTTCTCGGTGCAGAAACCCATGACCCGTTCCACGCCCGCCCGATTGTACCAGCTTCGATCGAAGATCACCACTTCGCCCGCGGCCGGAAGGTGTCTGATATAGCGCTGCATGTAGATTTGGGACTTCTCTCGATCCGAAGGCGAAGGCAGTGCGACGACACGGAAAACCCGCGGGCTGAGACGCTCGACGATGCGCCGGATCATGCCTCCCTTCCCCGCCGCATCACGCCCCTCGAAGATGATGACGACCCGCGCTCCGGAAGATTTCACCCAGGCCTGCAAATGTGCAAGCTCGACCTGGAGCCGGGCCATTTCCTTGGAGTATTTCTTTTTTTCAGATTCTGCGACGACATCCTCCTGCACGCCAGCCGCTTGCACGTCATTCGGCTTGTTCGCGTTCTTGTTCTTCTTGTCCCTTTTTTTCTTGCTCATCGGTCTTCCCTCCTAACGACACGCCACTGATGGATTTGACTTACACAAGTCCCTTGCCGGACCGCGTCTCGAATGCGTGGAACGCCTCGTCGAGATTGTCGAAAACCATCGCCTCTCCCGTCCGTTCAATGACGCCTGCCCGCTCGAGCAAAGCGCGTGACTCGGCATGGAGTTCGGCAAACCCCAGGGCGATGCCTCGAGCGGAAAGTTCAACACGAATATCGTCCAGCATTGCGGCACCGGTGCTGTCGACCTGAACGATGGCGCTGGCATCGAGGATGAACCACTCCGTCCGCTCGGGCAGATCCCTCACGATGCGGCGCAGGCGTGTTTCGACATGCTCTGCGTTGAAGAAAAGAAGGCTGCCTTGGATGAGACAGACAGCGAAGCCCGGCACGGGCCGCGCCAGCGGATCGCGATGAAGCTTGTAGAAGCCATCCCGGCCCGCCTTCCGACCGAGCAAGGCGTCCCTCGGAAACATCATTTTGCGCAAGACATAGAGCAGTGTGGCACCAACCGCGACGATGACCCCGTTGAGAACGCCGAGACTGATCGGCCCCAGCAACGCGATCAGGGCGAAGCCGAATTCCATCGGGCTCACGCGCCAGATCTGCCTGAGCGCCCGGACGTCGATCAGACTGATCGCCGCCGCCACAAGGATCGCCCCAAGGGCTGGTATCGGGAGCACCTTCAAGGCCGGTGAGAGAAACAGCAAGGTTCCGACGAGGGCCAATGCTGCCACGACACTGGCGATCTGGGATCGGCCGCCGACATTGGCATTTATGGCGGTCCGTGAATCCGAAGCCGTCACCGGGAAAGCGCCGAACACTCCGGCGGCAACATTCGCGGCCCCAAATCCCAGGAGCTCCCGGTTCGCATCGACATGATAGCCACCTTGAGCGCCAAAGCTGCGAGCGGTGACGATTCCAGATCCGAAGCTAACAAGAAAGATCGCAACGGCTCCTGAGAGCAGCCTGTCCAATGGCAAGCCGCTGAGGTCGGGCAGATGCAGGCCGGGCAGACCGGCCGGGATGTTGCCGACCACCGCCACACCTTGCCCCTGAAGATCGAAGGCGAAAGACAGGACGATCGAAAGCACGACGACCAGCACCGGTCCCGGTATCGGAGATTTTAGCGCTGCAGCCAATTGCAAGACAGCAAACATCGAAAGGGCAAGAATCAGAGAAAGCCAATGGATCGAGCCGGCTTTCCGAACCAATTCCAGGAGAGGCGGAAGTAAGCCGCCTGCTCCAATCGAGACTCCTGTGAGCCGTCCGATCTGACCGACAAGGATCGACAGGGAAATACCTGCGAAGAAGCCGATGAGGATGGGACGGGAAAGGAAGCTCGCCAGTATGCCCAGTCTCAGAACCCGCGCGAGCACGCAAAGGATGCCAACCGCCACGGCAAGGGTTCCAGCCAGGGCGATACGATCCGCGTCGGGTACGACAGTCAAGATAGCCGCCATGGCGGCCGCCAGAACCGTCATCGTCCCGGCATCGGGACCCACGATCAACTGTTTTGAAGGTCCGAACGCTGCATATGCGACCAGCGGTGCAATACTCGCATAGAGGCCGGTTTCGGCGGGCAGGCCCGCAATCGCCGGGTATGCGATTGCGCTTGGCAATCCCACAGCCGCAATCGCCAAGCCCGCGGAAATGTCGTCGCGGAGCCACGACGGCTGATAACCGGCCAAGCTTTGCACGAAAGGCAAGCGCGAGAGAACGGCAGTCGCTTCCAACGAGCCGCCCCCTTCAATGGCCGCCTGAGAGCACGAGGGTCTGGAGTGGCAGAAGCAACGCCTGCACGCGCAGGATCATTGCGTGGACAAGGCCGACCGTGTCGATCAGATGAAGATAGAACCAGCGCGCTGCGCCGATGTGTCCTGACTCCAGTTCGGCATGGTTGCTTGTATAGGCGTTGGCAAGGCAACTGCTTCCCGGCGGAATGCCTTGGAGAAGTCCGGGGAAAAGCGGCTCCAGGAAAACGGTGATCGTGCCAGGCCGAGCAAGCTGCTGGACATCGACAAGCTGATCGGTCGGGCGGATCTGCCCTGCCGCGATCACGTCCTGGACCTGGGTGACCACCATCGGGATGATCGTGAAGGGTTTGGCGGAGCAGGTCGCCTCGGCGATCATCCCGGCTTTCAACACCTGCGCCTCGATCTGTCCGAACCCTGCAATGAGGGCTGCGCGCCCGGCCTCCGCTGGAACCAATATGCCGGCAGAGCGGATCATCGGATTGACGATGTCGCCTGTGCGCAGCGTGAACTGCTGCACCGTTCCGGTGACACCGGCCCGTACGGTCGTCTTGTCCAGCTCGACCTTTGCCTGGGCCAAGGCGGCCTCCGCACTCGCCTTCTGGGCAGGCAACAAGGTTTCGATCTTGGTCTGCAGGGTCTGCTTGTTCGCGATCGCCGATTCCACCGCGCCCCTTCGGCCGTCAGCGGCCACCTGGAGACGCTCGATCTCGCGCCTCGTGACCACATTGGCGTTGCGATTCAGCAGCTCGGTCTTTGTCTCGAGCTCGTCGACTGCTTGTGCGTAAGCGGCCTCCGCTTGCCGGATGATCCCATCTGCCGCGGCCAGCTCGGTCTTAGTCACCGCCATCTCGGCGGTGGTCTCGGCCACCCGCCGGGTTGCCGTCTCGAGCGCCGCTTCCTCTTCCGAGCTGTCGAGCCGGAACAGAGGTTGCCCGGCCTCGACTTTCTCATTGAGAGAAACAAAAACCTCGGCGACGCGGCCGTTTTTCTCCGGCAGGATCGTCACTGTCCTGAACACCGCAGTGACGTTGGTCGAAGCCGGATGAAAATAGAAGATGAGCGTGATCAGGGAGAGCGTGAGCACCAGGCAGGCGGTGATGCCCCAGCGCAACTCGTACCACATGGAATAGATGGTGATTTCGCGGCCAATGCGTTTGCCTTGGACGTACCGCCTGTAGAGGTAGTCGGGAAAGATCGTCAGCAGCGAGCAAAGGAAGAACTCGATCATGCCGACGCTCCTCCATCGAGCACCTCGGTGACGATCCGCTTCTCGTCTTGGACAGGAGGCTCCTGATACGGCGAGCGTGCGCCCGCCGGCTCGGAAAGCCCGACGATGGGTGCCGACGCAGCCTGGTTTTCGTACTTGTTGGCAATGCGATCGAGCGACGTGGCAACCGAATTTGCGGGCGTGGTGAAGTCCGGAAACTCCACCAGCGCAAGGAGCAGTCCGGCAATCCAGAATAAGTGGTTATGGGTGAACAGCGCGATCAGGCAGAGTACCGCCACGATCTGTAACTGGGTGCGGGTCGCCCGATGAGCCATGCGCTCCGGCAAGGCATGAAGGGTGAAGTAGAGGCTGCCGATCAGCAGGATGACCACCACGATCACCACGGCCATGACGTTGAAAAGAATGTCAGGTTGCCCGGGCGGCGTGATGAAGAAGGGCAGATGGTCCACTGCTGCGGGATGTATCGGTTGATCCATGAAGCACTTTCCTCTGGCGATGATCTCTCGCCGACGTTCGAGGATTGGAGTCGCGGAGGGCAGCCAGAACTGGCTCCGCACCAACCACACGAACGCTAGGGATCAGGATACCCCCCATGGCATCGCGTGCGAGCTTTGGGACGTAACTTACGGTAAACTGGACCCTGTGTGTCCTGAACGCCGAATCCGCCGGTTAGCAGGCTGAAAACGAACCTTCAGCTGGCACATAGGAAACGCCGGGATACTCTCGCAGGCTTCTCCGCTCGCTGGAGCGCCTCTGTCCCAATCCAGAAAGTCCTCGTGCGAAACAGTGACTTACTTCCGGCAATTGGACACCTGGCGGTAGCCTACCGCCATCGGAGGGAGTGATGGCCGGCCCGGATGAACCTGCACGCCTCGATCTGAAACAGGTCATAGAACGCTTCCCAGGCAAGGGATCGCTTATTCGACGGCTGGCGCTGAAGGACAATGTGTTTCGGACGATATGCGAGGAGTACAGTCTGGCTCGCGCCAGCCTCTCATGGTTCGAGGCCCGCCCCGACGCGAGCGATCGACCTGAGATTGCCGACTACAAAACGGTGATTGCGGGGCTGGAAGAAGAAATCGGTGAGATCCTGCGGAATGCGCGGGTATTGTAGACGAACCCAGCTCCGACCGGACCTCGCATAGCTCTCCAAGACAGGCGGCGACATGACGGCACTACCTGAAGCAAGCCTTGGTACGAAAGCCGCTCGCAAACCATCATCGGGCGAGTTGGGTCTCGCTGCTTGCACGGCCCTGGTGATCGGAAACATGATCGGCTCCGGGATATTCCTGTTGCCGGCATCGCTTGCGGCGTTCGGGCCGATTTCGCTCGCCGGCTGGATTGTCACGTCGCTTGGTGCGCTTGTGCTCGCCGTAATCTTCGGCCGGCTTTCGCGGATCGTCACCAAGACCGGCGGCCCCTATGCCTACACCCAGGAAGGCTACGGAGAATTCGCGGGTTTCATCATCGCCTGGGGTTATTGGATTGCGCTGTGGACCGGCAATGCGGCGGTCGCCGTGGCCCTCGCGGGGTATGTCGGCTTCCTGATACCTGCGGTGGGAGCCTCGGAAACCTATAGTCTCGCGGTCGCCTTGATAGCCATATGGACGCTCACCCTTATAAACGTGAGAGGCGTGCAGGAAGCCGGCTTCGTCCAGATCGTTACGACTGTGCTGAAGCTGGTCCCGCTGATACTCATCGGCACGTTGGGCTTCTTCTGGATCGACTCGGCGAATTTCTCGCCGCTCAATACAAGCGGCAAATCCGATCTGGCTGCGATTTCGGGTGCCGCCGCGCTGACGCTCTGGGCCTATCTCGGCCTTGAGTCAGCCACGGTGCCATCGGGAAATGTGATCGAGCCGGAGAAGACCATCCCGCGCGCGACAATACTGGGCGTACTGGTCGCAGCCGCCGTCTACATAGCGGTCACCACCGTCGCAATCGGAGTTTTGCCGCCGCAGGCCCTCGCTCTCTCGACAGCACCCCTGGCCGATGTCTCGCGCGAGATGTGGGGAGTGGCCGGCGGAGTACTCGTCGCGATCGGTGCCGTGATCTCCACCTTCGGAACCTTGAACGGTTTTACGCTTCTCTGCGGCCAGGTTCCCTATGGAGCCGCGCTCGACCATATATTCCCCGATCGCCTGGGCCAACTATCGCGCTATGGCACGCCTGCGAACGCGCTGATCTTTTCCAATCTACTGGCTTCGATCCTCGTCACGATGAACTTCGCCAAAGGTCTGGTGGGTGCGTTCAACACCATCATCCTGCTCGCGGTGATGTCGAGCCTCCTGCCCTACGCGCTTTGCTCTCTGGCCGAGTTGATGATCCTCGTGAAGACTGGCCGCACGTCCGGAACGCCAGCTATCCTCAAGATCGCCCTGCTTGGCTGCCTCGGCTTCGCCTATTCATTGTGGGCGCTCTACGGTGCGGGAGCCCAGACAGTTTTTCTCGGCTTCCTGCTGGTACTCGCCGGGATCCCGATCCACGTCTGGATCAAATGGCGCAATTCCGCCGGGCACCCGGAATTGCCGCGGTGATTTCAGCTGGCGATCTGAAAAATGCCCATCATGCTGAGACTATGCAGGATCACCTGAAGGCCCAGGGCGATCTGCGTGACACCCAGCACTACGGCGAAAATTTGCAGTGCCGTGCCGACCCACTTCAGGATTGCCCCTGCGAAAAGCATGGCAATCCAATCCAACGCCAAGATCATCAGCACAATACCGCCCACCGTCAATTCCGCCTGGTATTGGCCTGCGGCGAGCGTAGCGAAAACGATTACGGCCGCGATCCCGTAAGGGGTGACGATTACCGGGAATGCCAGCGGCGTTAGGGCATGTCTCAGCTCGATCGGCTGATCGTCCTGCGTCGAACGATCGATGCTGCCCGTGGATTGCTGTAGCACGGTCTGCAAAGCGACGAGGAAGAGCACGATCCCGCCGGTCATCGCGAGAACGGGCAATGAGATATCGAAGTTCTCGAGCATGGTGCGGCCGAGCACCACAGCGAGTGCGAGCGCGGCCGCCGAAAACAAGATTGATCTAGACGCCAGGCGCCGGCGAAACTCGACGTCGGAACCGCGCGTCAAGTTCACGAATGGAACGAGAATCTTGATGGGTCCGAGCATCAGAAACAGCATGAAAAAGATTTTGCGCGAATCGAACTCGGGTTGCGGCACCGTTGCACCCCCTGCGGACTGCGCGAAGGCGGGAGCCATAAGTAACGCTGAAAGTGCGAGTACCAGGCCAAATCCCACACCTCGAATGTGCATGTGCCCGCACTCCCGAGCTGGCCTCGAATGGCGCCCCGCCGAGCTGTTGGACATCACGCCGAGAGTGGTTGCGAGGGCGTCGTGTCCCGGCCGGGCAGACCCGCCTTTCGCAATCCTTCCACGACAAGGCCGATAAGGTCCGGGTGAAGATTGCGGGTTTGCATGTCGGACACGATGTGATCGCCGTAGGCCGGATCAAGCTCGAGGATTTGGCGCACCGCTTCTCTCGCCTCGTCCCAGTGTCCCAATTGAGCGGCTGCCATCGCGACGGTAATCGGACCGTAAAGCACTTGGGGAGTGCCCATCTTGCGCGCTTCCATGAAGGCTTCCTCATAGCGCCCCTGGGCATAGTGATAGAGGAAAAGCCCCACCCTATAGCTCCCAGGCTGGGCCGGGTTTCGCGCGAAGGACTCCTCCAGCAGTGGAACGGCCTTCTCCCAATCTGCAAGCATGGCATAGCGCTGGCCGAGGTCGCCGATGATGGCCGTATCGTTCGGGTTGAGCACGCGCCCCATCTCCAGCGCCGCGAGACTCGCGCCCACATCGCCTGCGAACCAATAGGCAAGGGACCGGGCATAGTGGCTCCAGCTCGAATTTGGGGCAAGTTCGATAGCTCGTTCAGCAAGCTTGAGGGCGCGCTCCCGTGGTTCCGCGATCGAAGCGATGTTGTTTCCGAAGCGATAGACGTTCGAGTAGACGAGCGAGAGGCAAGCGAATGCCTCGGCGTAGTTGGGTTCGGCTCGTATCGTGCGCTCAAGGCATTCGCGTACCTGCTCTGCCATGTGCTGATCGAACGTGCGCCAGTACTGGTAGAAGAGCAACACGCAATTGTAGCTGCTCAGGCGATTTGGAGGATCACCATCCGCATCCTTCGCTCGATCACTATGGATGATCCCGTAAGGTTGCGCCAGGGTCCGCGCCACGCAGTTCGCGACTTCGTTTCGTAGCGAGAATATTTCCGACGGCTGCAGCGGACGTTCGAAATTGTCCGCCCAAATGGTGCGCCCCGTCCGCGCCTCAACGAGGAGTGCGTCGATCCCGAAACGGGTATGTCCAACAGTTGCTCCACCGCGAAGGATGTAGTCGATCTGCATGTCGTCGGCAGCTCTCGCGCTCCCCTCCTCTCCGTTGTACTGGAGTGCCGCTTCGGGACCGAACACGCGAAATCCCGAAAACCGAGTCAGGCCGACGACCAATGACCGGGTCAAGCCACGGGCGAAGTCGGGATAGGTCGAGTTGTCGCCCTCCTCCGTGAACGCTTCAACCAGGATCGAGGGCCTGGCTGTCGGCTTTTGGGGCGGAATGTCCGAAGCCCAACCAGGGCTCGTTTCCATCTCCACGGCGCCCTCGAAGACCGGCACGTAGGAACCTTTTGGGATACGGATATGAAGGGGGTCGTTGCGGCCGGCCGTTAGATAATAGTGTTCCAGAGAACGGCGCATGCGCCCGGCCACTATGCGCACAATCGAATCGATCTGAGGGTCGAAGTTCTCGTCGCGACCGAATACCGAGGTTGCGATGCTGTACGCCTTTATTCTTTCCGGTCTGCCGTTGAGCGTCTCTTCAACGACATAGGTCAGGAATCTGCGTATGCGCTCCGTCGCATCGAAATCCGGAGAGTCGAGGATGCGGAACAGAGCGTCCCGTATGACGTCAGGGGTGTGATCCCGCGTTTGATCCGCCAACTCGACCTCCCTCAAGGCCATGGAGGATGTTCACCCAAATTCATCGCGCGATACACCCGAGGGCGAACGCGTGGAAAAGCCTACAGCAGGGCACCTGCATGAAAACATGCAGAAAATTAGTTGATCAGGACAACCAATCTTTTCCTGCATTTGCTTTTTGATAATAGGCACAAAAAAAAGGAATAAAACAAGAGATGTTTCTCTTGAAGTCAAAATTGAAGGTTGACTTATTCGGGCCCTACCACTTCGGAGAGAAATGTTGGTGTGGCTGGCCAAGAGCCAGTAAATCCATTACGCCTCGGTCGGCTTTCCGGATAACCAGGACGCTCGGCGATGAACGCTCCTCTTATTGAAGTCTGTGTCGAAGGTATCGACGGTCTCGTCGCCGCCCAGCAGGTCGGAGCAGACCGCGTCGAGCTTTGCGCCGGCCTCGTGGAAGGGGGTATCACTCCGAGTTACGGCACTGTTCGAGAAGCGCTACGTTTAGCCACAGTGCCCTTCCACGTGATCGTCAGGCCGCGCGGAGGCGACTTCCTCTATTCGGAAGCCGAGTATGCCTCGATGCTGGAAGACGTGGAGGCGTTGCGCGATCTCGGAGTGGCCGGCGTCGTGGTCGGCTGCCTCAATGCCCATGGCACGATCGACGAGAACCGCATGGCCGAGCTCGCACGTCGCGCCGGGCCGCTCAACATCACCTGCCATCGCGCCTTCGACATGACGCGCAATGCGTCCGAGGCCCTGGAGGCGCTGATCCGCTGCGGCGTCGGCCGCGTGTTGACCAGCGGCCAGCGGGACAACGCAACCGACGGCGCGCCGCTATTGGCAAAGCTGGTGAAACAGGCGGCCGGACGGATCGTCATACTCGGCTGCGGCGCGCTCGACCCGTCGAACATTGCCGCGGTCCAGGCCGAGACCGGCCTCACCGAATTGCATTTTGCCGCCTTGAAGGACGTGCCGAGCGTCATGCTCTACCGCAATCCCGACGTGGGCATGGGCGGCACCGACCTCGACCGCGAATACCGCAACACAATCACCGACACGGCTCTCGTGGCGGCCATAATCGCCGCGCTAGGAACGAAGTAGCATGACCCCACCGCTTCCGATCGAACCCGTCTCCACCGCGGACGAACCAGCCATTCTCGCGCTGAACAACGAGCATGCCGCCGAGCTGTCATGGCTGGAGCCGGAACGGCTGAGTTATCTGATCGGCCAGGCGTTCCATACGCGCCGGATCGGCAGGCTCGAGGCGTTCCTGATGGCCTTCGATCAGGATGCAGCCTATGACAGCCCGAATTATCTCTGGTTCAGGTCGCATTACCCGCGTTTCGTCTATGTCGATCGCGTCGTCGTCGCCAATGCCGCACGCGGCCGGGGGCACGCACGCCGGCTCTATGCCGACCTGTTCGATGTCGCGGCGAAGGCCGGGCACACGATCGTCACCTGCGAGGTCAATGCCGAACCGCCCAACCCGGCATCGGATGCCTTCCATGCCGCTCTCGACTTCTCCGAGGTAGGCGACGCCGTCATTCACGGAGGCGCCAAGTCGGTGCGGTATTTCGTGCGAAGGATCTGAGGAGAGGCGAGGAAGCCTCCCCTTACTTCCGATCTCCATGTTCAATCCCGACATGCCACATCAGCGCGTCTCTCCCAGGAATCTCCGCTTCGCGCGATCGATGCGGCATGTTCCGACCGACGCGGAGGAGAAGCTGTGGAGAGAGCTGCGCTCTCGGCGATTGGACCGGATGAAGTTCCGACGCCAGGTGTCCATCGGCAACTACATCGCCGATTTCGTTTGTCTGCAGGCCAAGCTCATCGTCGAAATCGATGGAACCCAGCATGGCGACAGCGCCTATGACCGTCGGCGGGACGCCGAGTTGAACGCGCGCGGCTTTCAGGTTCTGCGCTTTTGGAACGGCGACGTGCTACGAGATCTCGACGCGGTGTGTGATACCATTGTTGCCTGTGCCCGAGACGCCGACCGATAGCGTTCCCCTTCGCGCTTAGCATACCCCTCATCCGACCGCGCTTGGCGCGGCCACCTTCTCCCACAAGGGGGAGAAGGGGGAGCTTGGCATATACGCGACTGCAAATCGCAAGCGTCGGTGGTTGGCGTTGACGCCCTTGCCCCCTC
>NZ_JBJHDO010000026.1:0-14774 GCF_050958605.1 Mesorhizobium sp. 1B3
GACGCCTGCCGCTTGGCTTTCGCCAATCGGCAACGTTGGCGATTAGCGAAGGCGGAGATGAGAGCGGTCTTCTCCCCGTTCCACGGGGAGAAGTGGCCGGCAGGCCGATGAGGGGCTCAATCGAGACATCAAAGGGGATATGTGCCATCAGCCGCGAACGCTCACTGCCCCATCTTGTAATCGACGAACCACTTCTTGTTCAGCGCATCGATGGTCCCATCGGCCTTCATGGATGCGATCGCGGCGTTGACAGGTGCGACGAGGTCCGAGCCCTTGGCGAAGATGAAGCCGAATTCCTCGGCGCCGAGCGGGCCGGCGATGATCTTCAGCTTGCCGCCGGAGGAGTCGACGTAGCCCTGGGCCGCGACTCCGTCCGTGAGCGCCAGGTCGACATCGCCCGCCTTGAGCGCCTGGATGCCGGCGCCGAAGCTCTCGAAGAGCTTGATGCGCGGGTTCTGCTCATTGCCGTCGAGGACGTTGTAGACCGTGACGTAAAAAGGCGTGGTGCCGGGTTGCGCCGCCGCAAGCCCGTCCTCGAAAGCGGCGAAGCTCTTCTCGTCGGTGAAGCGGTTCTCGTCGGCCCGCACCAGCATCCGCATTTCCGAACGCATATAGGGATCGGAGAAGTCCACCTTCTGCTTGCGGTCTTCCTTGATGGTGATGCCGGTCATGCCGATATTGTATTGGCCCTCCGAGACGGCGGGGATCATCGCGTCCCAGGAGGAGTTCTGGTACTCGACCTTGAAGTTCAGCCGCTTGGCGATCTCGGCCATGGCATCATACTCCCAGCCGATGGCCTTTCCCGTCTTGGGATCGACGAATTGCAGCGGCGGATAGGCATTCTCCGTCACGACGGAGACCGAGCGGCCGCCGAGATCGGGCAGAGCCTGGGCCCAGGCCGAAAGCGGAAAGAGCAGCGCCGCCACTAAGATCGGAAAGCTTCTGGTCACGTCGTACGCTCCTCCTTGTCTCCTCGGGAACGGCTGCAGACTGTAGCCAACCCCTTCACCGCACTAGCGCGGGCGCCGGTACAGCATGGCGCAGTTAAGGCATCTTGACTCATTTTCGATTAAAGCCGTAACTGTTTGCGACAAAAAATTTCAGTCTGGCATTTGGGCCTTGTTCCGGGGAGTGCATTCCTGGAATGGGGCCTTTTGCTTTTTTACGGGGCGCAGATGCGACCATGACCCTGTCGATCCCGATCGGCATCCTGTTTTCCCGGACCGGCCCTTATGCTGCTCCGGGCCGGCAGGGATTTGACGGCGCCATGGCGGCGATCGAAGAGATCAACGGCCGCGACGACTATCCCTTCACCTTCGCTCCCGCGGTCGCCGACCCGGAAGGCAATACCGATCGTTACGCCGTGCTCTGCCTCGACATGGTGCGGCGCCATGGCGTGCGACATGTTGTGGGCTGCACCACGTCGTGGAGCCGCAAGGAGGTCATCCCCGTCGTCGAGAAGACCGACGCGCTGCTCTGGTACCCTTGCGTCTACGAAGGCTTCGAGGCCAGCGAGAACGTCGTCTACGTGGCGGCCTGCGCCAACCAGCATCTGGTGCCACTTCTCGACTACGTCGTGCCCCGCTTCGGGCGAAACCCGGTGCTGCTCGGCTCCAATTACATCTGGGGCTGGGAGACCAACCGCATCGCCCGCGAATATGTCCATCGCTCGGGGGGCGAGGTGGTCGCCGAACGTTATATCCCGATCGGCGACATCGACATCGAACGGCTCGTCGCCGAAATCCGCGCAAAGCGCCCGGACTTCATCCTCAACAATCTGATCGGCCCGTCGTCCTATGCCTTCCTTCGCGCCTATCATGCGCTCGGCCAGGCGGATGCCGACTTCCGGGCGCACAGGCGCCCCGTCCTGAGCTGCAACCTTTACGAGGTCGAAGCGGCCAGCCTCGGCGAGGCCGTCGCTGGCAACTATACGGTCTCCTGCTATTTCCAGTCTGAACAAACAGAGCGCAATCGGACCTTCCTCGAAAGCGTGCGACACAATGCGGGCCGCGGCCCCATCAGCGCCTTCTTCGCGCAGAGCTATGCCAGCGTCTTCCTCATCGCGAATGCGATCCGTGAAACGGACACCGACGCGATCGAGAACGTGCTGGCGGCCGCCAAGGCTGGGCCCTATGCTTCGCCTTTCGGCGACATCCGCGTCGATGCCAAGACCAACCACGTCGCCATGCATGCCCATATCGGCCGGGCGCTTGCCGACGGCACGTTCGAGATCGTCCATCGAGGCAAGGCCGCGATCGATCCCGATCCGTTCCTCACACGCACACCGCTCGGCATTGCGGCGCAGGATGCGGAAAAGCCGGGCCACCTGAGGATCGTCCGATGAAGGCGCCCAGAGAGACACCGTCCTTCGAAGGCTGGAGCGCGCTGGTCGTGCACCGGCCGCACGCCAATGTCGACGCAATCCTGCAGCAATTCGAGCGCATCGGCATCGCCGCCACCCATTGCTGGCCGGAGGCGACGCATCTGCCTGACCTTCGGGACTACAATGTCGTGCTGATCGACGCCGACATGGGCTATGACGGGCAGTTCCCATGGGAACCGGGCAAGGCTCCCATGCCCGTCATCGCGCTCATCGGCAGCGAGGCGCCGGGTCGCATCGCCTGGGCGATGGGCCAGCGTGCCGATGCGCAACTGCTGAAGCCCATAGGCAGCGCCGGCCTCTACAGCGCGTTGGTCATCGCCTGCCATTCCTTTGCCGAGCGTGGCGCGATGACCGCCGAGATCGCCGCCCTCAGAGAGCGGCTCGAAAGCCGCGAGGTGCTCGCCGAGGCCACCGCGCTCCTGATGGTGCGCGACAATATCTCGGCCAGGGCCGCCTATCAAAAGCTTCGCCTTGCCGCGATGAGTGCCCGCCAGCCCATCGAGACGGCCGCCGCCGACCTCGTCTTTTCCGTCGACGTCCTGGGGAAGTCCGATGAGCGCGCTTGACGCCGGTCCCGCCGTCGCCCCTCCGACGCGCACGGTGCTTGGCCGGCTCGTCCGCCGCCCGCTCGCTTTGTTCGGCCTGATCGTGATCCTCGTCGTGGCGATTGCCGCGATCTCCGCGCCATGGCTCGCCCCCTACGATCCCTACGAGCAGTTCTTCGACGGCCTGACGCTCGAAGGCGCGCCGCTGCCGCCGGACGGGAAATTCTGGTTCGGCACCGACCTCGTCGGCCGCGATCTGTTCAGCCGGCTGATCTACGGGGCGCAAACCTCGCTCATCATCGGTGTCGTCGCCAACGGCATCGCTGTCCTCATCGGTTCCGTCGTCGGCGTATGCGCGGGTTATTTCCGCGGCCCGGTCGAGAGCGTGCTGATGCGCTTCACCGACCTGATGATGGCCTTTCCCGCGCTGCTGCTCGCCATCGTCCTGGCGGCCATCTTTACGCCGAGCCTGTGGATCGTCGCCATGGTCATCGCCATGGTGAACTGGGTGCAGATCGCGCGCGTGCTCTACACCGAAACCCGCTCGCTCGCCGAACGCGACTTCATCGATGCCGAGCGCGCCATGGGCGCCGGCGCGCTACGCATCATGCTGCGCCACATACTGCCGCATCTTTTCTCGACCATCATCGTTTGGGCGACGCTCGGCATCGCCACCACCGTGCTGCTCGAGGCGACGCTGAGCTTCCTCGGCATCGGGGTGCAGCCGCCCATCCCGTCCTGGGGCAACATCATCTTCGAAAACCAGACCTATTTCACCAGCGCGCCCTGGCTTGTCTTCATTCCCGGTGCGGCGATCCTGCTCCTCGCCCTCGCCTTCAATCTCGTCGGCGACGCCCTGCGCGACATACTCGACCCCACGCAGCAGGGGCACCACTGATGGTTTCCTACATCGCCCGCCGGCTGCTCCAGACGGTCTTCATCCTCTTCGGCATCAGCCTCGTCACCTTCGTGCTGCTCTATCTCGTGCCCGCCGATCCGGCGCGCCAGATCGCCGGCCGCAGCGCGACAGCTGCGACGGTGGAGAACATCCGCGAACAGCTCGGGCTGAACCTGCCCTTCTACCAGCAATATCTGCGCTATCTCGGCGATCTCCTGCAGGGCGATCTCGGCCGCTCCTACCTGCAGAAGACGGAGGTCTCCGAACTGATCTGGTCGCGTTTGCCGGCCAGCCTGCTCCTGATGGTCGGCGCCATCTTCTGCGAACTCCTGATCGGCATCACCATGGGGGTCATCGCCGCGCTGCGGCGCGGCTCGCGCACCGACGATGCCTTGATGATCTTCTCCTTCCTCGGTGTGTCGGCGCCACAATTCGTCATCGGCATTCTTCTGCTCTATGTCTTCGCCGTCCAGCTCGGCTGGTTCCCGATCGGCGGCTACGGGACTTTTGCGCATCTCGTCCTTCCCTCCCTCACGCTCGGTTTCCTCGGCGCCGGCTGGTACTCGCGCATGATGCGTTCGTCGCTGATCGACGTGCTGCGCCAGGACTATATCCGCACCGCCCGCGCCAAAGGCCTGAAGCGCGCCAAGATCCTGTTCGGCCACGCCATGCCCAACGCCATCCTGCCCATCGTCGCGATGATCGGCATCGACATCGGTCTGTTCATGTCGGGCATCGTTGTGGTGGAGAGCGTCTACGGCTGGCCCGGCATCGGGCAACTCGCCTGGCAGGCGATCCAGCGCGTCGACATCCCCATCATCATGGGCGTCACCATGGTCTCGGCCTTCGCCATCGTGCTCGGCAATCTGCTGGCGGACCTGATCGCGCCCCTGATCGATCCCCGCATCAAGCTGCGGTGAGAACATGCATGACCGACAATCAACGAAAAACTCCGGAGAAAGGAACGACAGAATGAAGAAGATGCTTCTGGCGGGGGTCGCCGCCGCCGCTCTCACCCTACCGCTCGCGGGCGGCGCGTTCGCTCAGGAAATCAAGCAAGGCGGGCAGATGACCGTCACCTACAAGGACGACGTCTCCACGCTCGACCCGGCGATCGGCTACGACTGGCAGAACTGGTCGATGATCAAATCGCTGTTCGACGGGCTGATGGACTACGAGCCCGGCACGACCAAGCTCACCAAGGATCTTGCCGAAGACTACACCATCTCGGACGACGGCCAGACCTTCACCTTCACGCTGCGCAAGGGCGTCAAGTTCCATAACGGCCGCGAGTTGACCGCCGACGACGTCAAGTATTCGATCGAGCGCGTCGTGAATCCGAAGACGCAGAGCCCCGGCGCCGGCTTCTTCGGATCGATCAAGGGCTTCGAAGAGGCTTCCACGGGGAAGGCCGAGCAGCTTTCCGGCATCACCGTCGTCGATCCCTACACGATCAAGTTCGAGCTCTCGCGGCCCGACGCGACCTTCCTCCATGTGCTCGCCATCAACTTCTCGCATGTCGTGCCGAAGGAAGAGGTCGAGAAATACGGCGCCGACTTCGGCAAACATCCCGTCGGTTCCGGCGCCTTCAAGATGGCCGAATGGACGCTCGGCCAGCGCCTCGTCTTCGAGCGCTTCCCCGATTACTGGAACAAGGGCCTGCCGAAGCTCGACCAGATCACCTTCGAATTCGGCCAGGAGCCGGTCGTGGCGCTTCTGCGCCTGCAGAAGGGCGAGATCGACGTGCCCGGCGACGGCATTCCGCCGGCGAAATTCATCGAGGTCCAGAACGATCCGGCCTTCAAGGATCTCATCATCCGCGGCGGTCAGCTCCATACCGGCTATGTGACGATGAACGTCAACGTGAAGCCTTTCGACGATGTGAAGGTGCGCCAGGCCGTCAACATGGCCATCAACAAGGACCGCATCGTCCGCATCATCAATGGCCGCGCCGTACCGGCGAACCAGCCGCTGCCGCCATCCATGCCGGGCTATGCCAAGGACTACAAGGGCTATGCCTATGACGTGGAGAAGGCAAAGGCGCTGCTCGCCGAGGCCGGCCTCGCGGACGGCTTCGAGACCGAACTCTTCGTGGCCAACACCGACCCGCAGCCGCGCATCGCCCAGGCGATCCAGCAGGATCTCGCCGCGATCGGCATCAAGGCGTCGATCAAGTCCCTCGCCCAGGCCAATGTGATCGCCGCCGGCGGCGAGAAGGAAGGCGCGCCGATGATCTGGTCGGGCGGCATGGCATGGATCGCCGACTTCCCGGATCCGTCCAACTTCTACGGTCCGATCCTCGGCTGCGGCGGCGCGGTGCCGGGCGGCTGGAACTGGTCGTGGTACTGCAACGAGGAGCTCGACAAGAAGGCGGCCGAGGCCGATTCGATCGTCGACCCGGCAAAGGCCGGAGAGCGCGAAGCGATGTGGCGCGACATCTACCTCAAGATCATGGAGGATGCCCCCTGGGCCCCCGTCTTCAACGAAGAGCGCTTCTCGGTCCGCTCCGAGCGCATAGGCGGGGCCGACGCTCTTTTCGTCGATCCCGTCCACATCCCCGTCCACTACGATCAGGTCTACGCCAAAGATGTGCAATAACTGCCAGTACACCATCCATGGCCGCAACCATCACTTCGGGTGGGATCGTTCGATCCCACCCGTCGAGAAGGTAGCGCCCGGCTCGACGATCAAGTTCGAGTGCGTCGACAGCGGGTCGGGCCATTTCAAGCCGGACAGCACCGTCGCCGACGTCTCCACGCTCGATTTCTCCAAGGTCAACCCGGTCACCGGCCCGATCCATGTCGACGGCGCCATGCCGGGCGACGCGCTGAAGATCACCATCCACGAATTCGAGCCTTCCGGCTTCGGCTGGACTGCCAACATCCCTGGCTTCGGGCTGCTCGCCGATCAGTTCAAGGAGCCGGCGCTCGCCCTGTGGAAATACGATCCGGCGACGCTGAAGCCGGCTCTCTTCGGCAAGTACGCGAGGGTGCCGCTGAAGCCTTTCGCCGGGACGATCGGTGTGGCGCTCGCCGAGGAAGGCCTTCATTCCGTCGTGCCGCCGCGGCGCGTCGGCGGCAATCTCGACATTCGCGATCTCGCCGCGGGCACCACGCTCTATCTGCCCATCGAAGTCGAGGGCGCGCTGTTCTCGATCGGCGACACCCATGCAGCCCAGGGCGACGGCGAGGTCTGCGGCACGGCCATCGAAAGCGCGATGAATGTCGCACTGACGCTCGACCTGGTGAAGGACGCCAACCTTTCGATGCCGCGCTTCACCACGCCGGGCCCGGTGACCCGCCATCTCGACGAGAAGGGCTACGAGGTCACCACGGGAGTCGGACCGGATCTGTGGACCGGCGCGAAGGCCGCCTTGTCCAACATGATCGACCTGCTCGGGAAGGAGCACGGCCTCGCGGCGGAAGACGCCTACATGCTCTGCTCGGTCTGCGGCGACCTCAGGATCAGCGAGATCGTCGACATGCCGAACTGGGTCGTGTCGTTCTACTTCCCGCGCGTGGTGTTCGAGTAAGGACAGCCGTTTTGATCGAGCGCCGAAAGCCCCTCACTGTCCTGCCGGACATCTCTCCCCGTCGATGGACGGGGAGAGAGACGCCGGCCGCTTCGGTTTCGCCACTCGGTAACGTTGGCGATTGGCGAAACCGGAGACGGCAGCGGTCTTCTCCCCGTTCTTCACGGGGAGAAGTGGCCGGCAGGCCGATGAGGGGCAGCGCCAGCGGCATTCTTTCCTCCTCTTTCCGGTCAGTGACGGCATGAGCGACAAGAAAACCGCCAAGCTCCTCACCGTCAGGAACCTCGTCACGCAGGTGGCGACGCCGGTCGGCGCTCGCACTGTCGTCGACCGGCTGTCCTTCGATCTCGGCCGTGGCGAGACGCTTTGCATCGCCGGTGAGAGCGGCTCCGGCAAGTCGATGACAGCGCTGTCGCTGATGCAGCTCCTGCCGAAGCCGATGGCGCGGGTGGCTTCCGGCGAGGCCCTGCTCGGCGGACAAAACATCCTGGCGCTTTCCGAGCGCGAGATGCGGCACGTGCGCGGCAAGAAGATCGGCATGATCTTCCAGGAGCCGATGACCTCGTTGAACCCGGTGCTGACCGTCGGCCGCCAGCTCGGGGAAGCCGTTGCCGCGCATAAATCCGTTTCCGTCTCGGAAGCCCGGGCGGGCGCCAAGGCGCTGCTCGACCAGGTCCAGATCAGCGACGCGACGCGGCGGCTGTCACAATATCCGTTCGAGCTTTCCGGCGGCATGCGCCAGCGCGTCATGATCGCCATGGCGCTGTCGCAGAGCCCTCAGCTACTCATCGCCGACGAACCGACGACGGCGCTCGACGTCACCGTCCAGTCGCAGATCCTGGCGCTGATCCGCAAGCTCCAGGCGGAGAACGGCATCTCCGTCATCCTGATCACCCACGACATGGGCGTGGTCGCCGAGATGGCCGACCACGTGCTGGTGATGAATCAGGGCCGGGAGGTCGAAAACGGTCCGCTCGGCGCGATTTTCCGGGCGCCCGGAGCGGACTACACGAAGAAGCTCCTCGACGCCGTGCCGCGCCTCGGCGAGATGACGGGAACGATCTTGCCAAAACGGGTGGCGGCGGTGGCGAAGGACATCACCTCGGCCGCGCCGCCGGTGGTGAAACCCGTGGTCGAGGTCGATGACCTGGTCGTGCGCTTCGACATCACGGGCGGCATTCTGCAGAGACCGGTGCGCCGGGTGCACGCGGTGGAAGGCGTCTCCTTCAGGCTCGGCCGCGGCGAGACGCTGTCGCTGGTAGGCGAATCCGGCTGCGGCAAGTCGACCACCGGCAAGGCGCTGCTCAATCTCGTGCCGTGGTCGGGCGACATCCGCATCTCCGGCACGGCCACGCGGGGTCTTTCCCGCGCGGCGATGAAGCCGGTCCTGCGCGACATCCAGATGGTGTTCCAGGACCCCTACGCCTCGCTCGATCCGCGCATGCGCGTGGGCGATCTCGTCGCCGAGCCGCTGGTCATCCACGGCCTCGCCTCCGGCACGGAACTCGACGACCGCGTCGAATATCTCTTCGGCCGCGTCGGCCTTTCGGCCGACCAGATGAAACGCTACCCGCACGAATTCTCGGGCGGCCAGCGTCAGCGCGTTTGCATCGCGCGCGCCCTCTCGCTGTCGCCGAAGGTCATCGTTGCGGACGAAAGCGTGGCCGCGCTGGACGTGTCTATCCAGGCGCAGGTGCTCGATCTCCTGCAGGACATCCAGAACGAGACCGGCGTGTCCTATCTCTTCATCTCGCACGACATGGCCGTGGTCGAGCAGATCAGCCATCGCGTTGCGGTCATGTATATGGGCCGTTTCGTGGAATCGGGCACGCGCGCCCAGGTCTTCGAGAACCCGCGCCACCCCTATACCAAGCGCCTCATGGAAGCCGTGCCGGTTGCCGATCCCGATCGGCCTCGGCGCGCCTTCGTGCCGCTCGATGGCGACCTGCCGAGCCCGGTCCACGACCTCGACTACGTCGCACCCGAACAGTTCTACGAGGATGTCGGCGGCGGCCATCTGGTGTGGCACGCGGCGGCTTGAGCAGCCAGCCATATCTGCCGCATATGAAAAAGGCGGCCGAAGCCGCCTTGATCCCTGTACCGGAGAAGAAGGGCCTATTCGGCCGCCTTCTCAGCCGCATCGGCAGCTGCCTTCTCGGCGGCTTCGGCGGCAGCCTTCTCGGCAGCCAGAGCCTCGGCGGCGGCGACCTTCTCGGCCTCGATCCTGGCGCGCTCGGCAAGCGCCGCCTCACGCTCGGCGTCATTCAGCTTGCGGGCGCGCACTCCGGTGTTCTCGGAGATGCGGGCCGACTTGCCGCGACGATCGCGCAGGTAATAGAGCTTGGCGCGACGCACCTTGCCGCGGCGGACGATCTCGACGCCCTCGACCAGCGGCGAATAGACCGGGAACACGCGCTCCACGCCTTCGCCATAAGAGATCTTGCGGACGGTGAAGTTTTCCTGGAAGCCGGAGCCGGAACGGGCGATCACGACGCCCTCATAGGCCTGCACGCGGGTACGCGAGCCCTCGGTGACGCGCACCTGGACGCGCACGGTGTCGCCCGGTTGGAATTCGGGGAGCTTGCGCTTGGCTTCGATCTTGGCGGCCTGCTCGGCCTCGAGCTGACGGATAAGGTCCATCTCAGTATCCTCTTCTTGGTTCTCGACGGCCAGAGCGCCCGCTCTTGCCCGCAGTTCGTGACCGCTGGGCTATGTCCTTTCTCCATCCGGAGAAACGGCAGGGGCGAATTCACCGTACTTATCGACGGGACCGGAACCTAGATCCCGAGTTCGGCGGGCTCATACACGCTTCCGTCGGGTTTGTCACCTTTCCCGTGACATTTTTCCTCATGTCAGCGGAAATGGAAACGGCCGCCTTGGCCCAATACATTCGCGGACCGGCAAAACTGTTTCACTCCCGTCGCGCTTGCCATGGCCGAGCATGCTTTCTAGAGGGGGTCTTCGAATCCTGCCGGGTGTCCTCTTGTCGCTTCTCCTCGCCGCGCTGATCTTTCTTTCCGGTTTCCTGTCGGGCGCGGTGAACGCGGTCGCCGGCGGTGGCACTTTCATCACCTTCGCCGCATTGTCTCTCGCCGGCATCCCGCCGATCGGGGCCAATGCGACCTCCTCCGTCTCGCAGTTTCCCGGCTACATCACCTCGACGCTCGCCTATTGGAGCGACATCCGCAAGTTCTGGCGTGGCGCCCTTCTGCTCGCCGCCATCTCCGCCGTCGGTGCGCTCTGCGGCTCGCTCATTCTCCTGTCGCTCGACAACCCCTCGTTCCGCCAGATGGTGCCGTGGCTGCTGATCGCCGCGACCGCTCTTTTCGCCGCCGGCCCGTGGCTGAAGCCTACGCCGAAGCCCGGCAAGGAGGCCGCGGTCGGCTCGCTGCCGGGCTCGATCGTACAGTTCTTCACTGCCGTCTATGGCGGCTTCTTCGGCGCCGGCATGGGGGTCATGATGCTGGCTACGCTCGGCCTCACCCAGAGCGGCGACTATCATCGCCTCAACGCGCTGAAGAACATGCTGTCGATCGTGATCGCGGCGGTCGCCATCGTTGTCTTTGTCGGCGGCGGCGTCGTGGCCTGGCTGGAAGCGGCCGTGATGGTGC
This sequence comes from Mesorhizobium sp. 1B3, assembly GCF_050958605.1. Classification (NCBI taxonomy): domain Bacteria; kingdom Pseudomonadati; phylum Pseudomonadota; class Alphaproteobacteria; order Hyphomicrobiales; family Phyllobacteriaceae; genus Mesorhizobium; species Mesorhizobium sp. 1B3. The sequence continues at coordinate 10,970 of NZ_JBJHDO010000026.1, forward strand.
CCGGCGTGGCGCTCGGCGGTTACGCCGGCGTATGGGCGGCCAAGCGCGTACCGCAGGGCGCCGTGCGCGGCTTCGTCATCGCTACCGGCCTGTTCCTGGCGGCCTATTATTTCGTGACCGGCTGAGATTGCAGCAGGTCGGGCCGGCGCTCGGCCGTCAGCCTTTCCGCCTCGGCGCGGCGCCATGCCGCGATGCGGGCATGATTGCCCGACGTCAGCACGTCGGGGATCGTGCGCCCCTCGAACTCCTGCGGGCGGGTGTAATGCGGATGTTCGAGCAGCCCGTTCTCGAAGCTCTCTTCCGTGCCGGAGGCCTCGTTGCCCATGACGCCCGGCAGAAGGCGTACGGCCGCGTCGAGCAGGACGAGTGCCGCCGGCTCGCCTCCCGACAATATGTAGTCGCCGATCGAGACCTCCTCGAGCTGCCGCGCCTCGATCACGCGCTGATCGATCCCCTCGAAACGGCCGCATACGATCACCACGCCTGGCCCGGCCGCGAGCGCGCGGACGCGCGCCTGAGTGAGCGGACGGCCGCGCGGGCTCATCAGGAGCTTCGGCCTTGCGTCGTCCGCAGGGGCGGCATGGTCGATCGCCTTGGCGACGATGTCGGCGCGCATCACCATGCCGGCGCCGCCGCCGGCCGGCGTGTCGTCCACCGTGCGGTGCCGGTCAGTGGCGAAGTCGCGGATTTGCACCGTCTCCAGAGACCAGGTGCCTTCGGCAAGCGCGCGACCGGCGAGCGACAGGCCGAGCGCGCCGGGAAACATTTCCGGATAGAGCGTGAGCACCGAGGCACGAAAACTCACCGGTTGCCCCCTGCTTCCCGCGGTCCGCGCGGACGGCTCTTCGGATCGAAGCCGTGCGGTCCGCCGGCATCGGCGTCTTCCTCGTCCTCCACTAGCCCGGCGGCGACCGGATCGATGACAATGTAGCCACCGGCCACGGAGACATCGGGCACGGCGGCCTGCGTGAAGGGAACGAGGACGTCGCCGCCCATTGCGAGCGTCACCGCCAATATGTCCCCGCCGCCGTAATTCTGCACCGCCGTCACCTTGCCGATCACCGCGCCGGCATCGTCCTTCACCGACAGTCCGACCAGATCGGCATGGTAGAATTCACCCTCCTCCAGATCGTCCGGCAGGGCCGATCGATCGACGAATAGCTGGGTGCCGTTCAGCGCCTCGGCGGCGTTGCGGTCGCTGATGGCCTTGAAATGCACCACCAGCACATTGCCTTGCTGTCTCAGGTCGACGATCTCGAAGGCGCGCCCCTCGCGCGAATAGAGCGGGCCGTAATCGCCGAGCGCCAGCGGATCGCCGGTGAACGTCTTGACGCGCAAATCGCCCTTGATGCCATGGGCCGCACCGATCACGGCCATCTGGACTGGGTTATGGGGCTTGGTCATGGAGCGGCTCCTGTTGCGCGGCGCTCTACACCGAATCATCGGGAATTTGAACCACTCGGATGACGGACGGTTCCCCGATCCGATCGCAGCCCGCATCTCTGACACCGGATGAGGTCTGCGCGGCGTAAATTCACCGGATGCTAACCCGACCGCGTCAACATCGGGCCATGCAGGAATTTCTGATCACGGCGAAGGACGATCTCCAGGCGGCGCGCGCCGAATGGCTGAAGGCGCTGGCCGGCGAGCGGCGGCTGTCAAACCTCACGGTCGAAGCCTACGAGCGTGATACGAGGCAATTTCTTCAGTTCCTCACGGGTCATTTCGGCGAACCGCCTGATATCGCCGACATCAGCGCGCTGCGGCCAGCGGATCTCCGCGCCTTCCTGGCGCAGCGCCGGACGGCTGGAGCCGGCGCGCGCACGCTCGGGCGCGGCCTCGCGGGGGTGCGATCGCTGCTGCGTTTCCTCGAACGCAAGGGCCTGGTCAACGCCGCCGGCGCGACGGCACTGCGCGCTCCGAAGCAGCCGAAGAGCCTCCCCAAGCCGCTGACGGCGGCCGATGCCAAGCGTGTGGTGTCGACCGAAGGCCAGCTCGCCGAGGAACCCTGGATCGCGGCGCGCAACGCCGCCGTGCTGACGCTGCTTTACGGCTCGGGCCTGCGCATTTCCGAGGCGCTCGGCCTTGCCGGCCACGAGCTGTCGAATCCGGGCGACAGCGTGCTCCGGATCACGGGCAAAGGCGGCAAGACACGGCTCGTGCCGGTGCTTCCGGTGGCATTCCAGGGGGTCGCCGAATATCGCCGGCTCTGCCCCTATCACCTCGACCCGGAAGGGCTGCTGTTCCGTGGGGCGCGTGGCGGGCCGCTCAACCCGGCGATCATCCAGCGCGAGATGCGGAAGCTGCGTTCCGCCCTCAACCTGCCGGACACGGCGACGCCGCACGCGTTGCGCCATTCTTTCGCCACCCATCTTCTCGGCCGGGGCGGCGATCTGCGCACCATCCAGGAACTGCTCGGCCATGCCAGCCTGTCGACCACGCAGATCTATACCGGTGTGGACACGGCGCGCCTGCTCGAGATCTACCAGTCTGCTCATCCTCGCGCTTAGGGACGATTGGCCTTCGGTCGAGGTAATTTGCCCGGCGGGATTAACGGTTTCGCCGCATTTCGCGTCTAGGCGTCGTCCCATGAAACGCGCTGTTGCCGTCGCCGATCGTTGGGCGCCCTGGGCGATGAGGCTGCTTGCGGCCTTGAACGTCCTCGTCTTCCTATCCTTCCTCGCGACCACGGTGATGGTCGCCGGCAAGGCCCGGGCCGAAGCTCCGGCCTGCTCAGGATCCGACATGCTGGCCGAACTCGCCAGGCAGGATCCCGCCGCCGTCGAGAAGATCGAGCGCGACGCCGCCGCGACGCCGAACGGCAAGGGTCTGCTCTGGAAGCTCGAAAAGGAAGGCAGGCCCCCGTCGTTCCTGTTCGGCACAATGCATATGACCGACCCGCGCGTAACCACCCTGCCCCCGTCGGCGAAGACCGCGTACGACGCGTCGGCCACCGTGGTGATCGAAACGACCGACGTTCTCGACCAGGCGGGCATGATGGCTGCGCTGATGAAGAAGCCCGAGCTCACCATGTTCACCGACGAGACGACGCTCACCTCGCTGCTGTCGCCCGAGGACATCGAAGTGGTGGATGCCGGGCTCGCCGCGCGCGGCATCCCGCTGGCCGCCGTCGCCAAGATGAAACCGTGGATGCTCTCGGCCATGGTCGCGCTGCCCACTTGCGAGATGGCGCGCAAGAGCGACGGCGCGCCGGTGCTGGACGTCAAGCTCGCCGAGGATGCCAAGGCGTCCGGCAAGGCCCTTGCGGGACTGGAGACGGCCGAAGAGCAACTGGAAGCCATGGCCTCGCTGCCGATGGACTTCCATATCAAGGGACTTGTCGAGACGCTGAAGCTCGGCGACCGCATGGACGATGTCATCGAGACGATGATCGTGCTCTACCTCAATGGCGACACCGGAATGTTCTGGCCGCTGTTCCGCGCCGTGCTTCCGAGCGGCAAGGACGATCAGGCCGGTTACGCCGCCTTCGAGGAGACGATCGTCACGGCGCGCAACAGGACGATGGTCGAGAAAGCCGAGCCGCTGCTTGCCAAGGGCGATGCCTTCATCGCCGTCGGAGCGCTCCACCTGCCCGGCCCCGACGGGCTGGTCGAGCTGTTCCGCAAGGCGGGCTACGAGGTGACAGCGGTGGAGTGATGCCAACGGTCAGCATGATTGACCGTTCGCGCCGCCCCTCACTGTCCTGCCGGACATCTCTCCCCGCAAGCGGGGCGAGAAACGCCGGCCGCTCGGCTTTCGCCAATCGGAAATGTTGGTGATTGGCGAAGGCGGAGATGACATCGAC
>NZ_JBJHDO010000027.1:0-14137 GCF_050958605.1 Mesorhizobium sp. 1B3
TGACGTCGGTGGCGGTGACTACCGCGCCCAGCCGGCGCGCCGTCGCGATCGCCTGCAGGCCGGCGACACCAACGCCCATGATGAAGACCTTGGCGGCGGGCACGGTGCCGGCGGCCGTCATCATCATCGGCAGCGCGCGGTCGTATTCGGCGGCCGCATCGATGACGGCCTGGTAGCCGGCGAGATTGGCTTGCGAGGACAGGACGTCCATGACCTGGGCGCGGGTGATGCGCGGCATGAACTCCATGGCGAACGCCGTCACGCCCGCCCTGGCAAGTCCCGCCACGGCGGCATCATTGCCATAGGGATCCATGATGGCGATGACGGCCGCGCCTTTTTTGTAACCCTTGAGCTCGGCTTCGCTCGGCCGGCGCACCTTGAGCACGACATCGGCCTTGCTGGCATCGGACGCCTTGCCGATCGACGCGCCGGCGGCGGCGAAATCCGCATCGAGGATGCGCGAGCCGAGCCCGGCACCGGCCTCGACGATCACATCCAAGCCCAGCCCCGCCAGCCGCTTCACCGTCTCCGGCGAGGCGCCCACGCGCGGCTCGTTGGCGTCGGTCTCACTCGGGATGAATATTGTTTGAGACAACTGGCTCTCCGCGCAAAATATTGGCCCGCCGGGAACCCTTCCCGGCGGCTGAGTAGCTCTTTCTTCGGAAACCGCGGCGAGCCCGGGGTCGACGGCAGCCGATCAGTGGGCGACCAGAATGCCCTTGGCCTCGAAGATCTCGCGGATCTGCCGAACATAGCCGTGATAGGCCTTGTCCTCGTGCGTGCTGCTCCACTGGCGCGGGCGTGGCAAGTCGATCTTGAGGTCGAGATCGATACGGCCCGGACGCGGCGACATCACGAGGACGCGGTCGGCCAGGAACACCGCCTCATCTATACCGTGAGTGATGAACAGCACCGTGTTGCGAACTCTCGACCACATGGACTGCAGGTCCATGATCATCTGTTCTCGCGTCAACGCATCGAGAGCGCCGAAGGGCTCGTCCATCAGAAGAAGGCCTGGCTCCTGGATCAACGCCCTGCAGATCGCCACGCGCTGACGCATGCCGCCAGACAATTCCGAGGGGTATTTGTTGCCGAAACCCTCCAAGCCGACCTGAGCAAGAAGTTCCTCGGCACGCTTGCGATATTGTGTCAGATCAAGTTTCTTGATCTCGATGGGCAGCAGGATGTTGTCCAGGACGGTCCGCCAGTAAAGCAGGAGGTCCGACTGGAAAACGACACCTATTTTCGGGTGAGGCTTGCTGACGGATTCGCCGTCGATGGCGATCCTTCCCGTCGAGGCGGGGGTAAGCCCAGCCAGGAGCGAGAGTAGCGTGCTCTTGCCGCATCCGCTCGGACCCACAACGGCAACGAAGCTGCCGGGCTCGAAGGCAAGATCGATCTTCTCAAGGGCAACGACATCGTCGTCCTCGCGGGTCTTGTAGATCTTGGACAGCCGCGAGATCTCGACCGCTGCGCCCGTCATCTGGGTTGTGGCATTCATTTGGACTGCCTCACTGTACCTGTTCTGTTGTTGCCCGCCGGATGCAGAACCGCGTCACTTTGCGGCATCGCGCCTGTAGGTGACGCGCGCCTCGACCATGTTGATGACCGAGTAGAGCACGACGCCCAGTCCCGAAATCGTCACCACCGTGGCGAAATTCATGGTCGTGTCGAACAGAGAGTTGGCTTGAAGCTGCAGGTAACCCAGCCCACGCTCGGCCGCGACATATTCACCGATGACCGCCCCGATCACGGCCAGCGACACAGCTACCTTGAAGCCGCCGAAGATGTTGGGAAGTGCGGCCGGCAACCGCACTTTGAAGAAGGTCTGCCATTCGTTCGCGCCCATCGAGCGGACGAGGTTGACGAGATTCTTGTCGAGCGACTGCAGCCCGACGACGGTCGAGATCACGATCGGGAAGAACGAGATCAGGAAGGCCAGCGTGATCTTTGGCGCCCAGCCGTAGCCCAGATAGAGGACAAGCAACGGCGCCAGAGCCACCTTGGGCACCGTCTGCAAGGCCACAAGCATAGGATAGATCGCTCGTTCGAACGCTCGCGAATAGAAGATGGCGAGGGCGAGCGGCACGCCGATCAGGACACCCAGGCCGAAACCCGCCACCACCTCGAACAACGTCACATAGGCATGTGTGGCGAGCAACGGAAGCTCGGTGACGATCCGCCGGGCGATGGCCAATGGAGTCGGCAAGACGAACTCCGAAAGTCCAGACAGCGGCACGAGCACCTGCCAGGCGCCGATCAGGACGGCCGCGAGCATGAGCGCGGAATATCGCTCGGTCCAGCTGCTGCGCGCTTTCTTTTTCCTGGCCATGGCCCCGCTCCGCCCCTTCTGCGCCCGGCCGGCGCCGATTACGTCCGTGCTCACCACAGTAGCCTCACTGCGTCAAAAGATCGTTGGTATAAAAGGTCGAGAGAGGCTTGGCCTCGCCGATCTCCTCGACGCTTCCGATCAGCTTCAGCGCATCGGCGATCGCCTTTTCATCGACCCATCCAACGGGCTTCCCGCTCGGAGCCTCAATGGACCGCGACGTTTCCTCGATCTGCTGCTGGATGACCTTATCGGAAGGGCCGGCCTGCCATACGGCCTTCAATGCGCCGGTCGCAGCGGCGGGATCGGCACGAGTAAGTTCTATTGCCTTGGCGTTGGCGGCTAGGAAGCTCTTGATCGCCGCCCCTCTCTTCTCGATCCCGTCGTTGCTGGCCACGACCGCCATCCCCGGCACCGCCAGACCGTATTCAGTCAGATCGAGAACCGGATATTTGACGCTCGTTCTTTCCTCGAGCACTGGAAGATCATTGGTAAGATAAACGCTGACCACATCGACCTGCTTCTGCAGGAATTGCGGCACGCGCGACTGCGAGTCCATCTGGACCTTGCTGACCTTGTCACAGTCGATCTTGTTCAACTCGCAGAAAACACCAAGGTAGGATGTACCGGTTTCACCTACGGAATGGGCAATCTTCTTGCCTTCCAAATCCTGCGGCGATTTCACCGGATTCTCGGGATGCGAAATGAGGACGACCGGCGCGTGTGGCTGGTAAAGCGCGACGATCTTTACCGGCATGCCCTTCTGGATTGCCGAAATGGCAAAGATACCTGGTAGGATGACTGCATCCTCCTGCCCCTGGATGAGCGCGCCGAGAGCTGCCTGTGAACCGGCGCCCTCACCGAGCTTCAGCGTGAGACCAGCGTCCTTGTAGACGCCCTTTTCTTGCCCGAGATAAAAGAAGCCGTATTCGCCTTTCAGCTTCCAGCTGAAGCGCACATTCACGTCTTCGGCCGAAGCGCTTTGCGATGCCAAGGCCGTACCGAAAGCGGCCGTCGCGGCAAACGCGAAAGCGCGCACAATACCAGTGCGATATGACATTCCTTCCTCCACCTTGAGGCGCTATCTCTGCGCCGTTACAGCCTCTGGGGCTTGCCTCCCGGAACAAGGCCTCCCTGCTCTCGCATGCCTCATTCTTGATCTCATAGTGTGATCACATTTGAAGTTTGTCAAGCGCTGAATCGGAGACGGATTGCAGTTGCCCGGAAATGGCGTGCGAGCCCACCGTGGCCAAAAGCGGCCCCAGCCGCCTTGCGGATGCGGGTCAAACGAAAGCATTCGGCCGGCAGGCAAGCCCCCTGCCCTGCCGCTTTCGCTAATTTAGAACTCACCTTGACGACGACAGATGTGTTCTCAACGTTCCGTCGACAAAAGACCGCGGAGCGAATTCTCGACCGCGGTCCTGGTCAGATTGCGCGCGATGAAGACCAGCCAGCCACGCGGCATGTCTTCAGGCCAGCGCGGCAGATATTGGGGAGGATAGACGACGTGCTGCACGCCATGGATGACGACCGGCCTAGGATCGCCTCTGACCGGCAACAATCCCTTCACGCGAAGGATCGACTGCCCCCTGCTGGCCAGCAGCAATTCCAACCATTCCACGAATACCGGCCACTCGACTTGTTCACTGATTTCTACTGAAAAGGTCTCTATCCCGTCACTATGCACTCCCGACGACGAAACATCGCCGATCGTGAGATGACGTGGCTCGTGAAATATGCCGGGATCGAACATGTCGGTCGCCCGAGGCATGGCTTCGAGGCTGGACACGATCGGCCGCATGGAAGGATTGATCTTTTCCACATCCAGCTTGAGCGCGTCCAGGCGCCAAGGCTCGACAAGATCGGACTTTGTGATGACGACGCAGTCGGCCAGCCCTACCTGCTGTACGGCCTCCGCGAAGTTTCCCAGACTGTTTGCGCCACTTACCCCATCGACGGTGGCCACAATCGTCCCTGCCTTGTAGCCGCGCCGCAACCGGATATCTCCCATCACCGCATGCATGATGGGTGCAGGATCGGCAAGACCCGTCGTTTCCACAATCACCCGGCGAAACGGCGCCACTTCACCACTTCCGGCCATCGACAGAAGATCCGCCAGGGTGGAAACGAGATCGTCCTTGACCGCGCAACACAGGCAGCCTGAGGACAACAGGACGACATCTTCCGAAACCTCTCGCACCAAAAGGTGATCGAGCCCGACCTCGCCGAATTCATTGATGACGACGGCAGTGTCGGCAAGGTCAGGTTCGGCCAGCAGATGACGAAGGAATGTCGTCTTGCCGCTGCCGAGAAATCCGGTCAGCACATGGACCGGAATTCTCGAGTCCTCCAAGGGGATCTCGGGCTGCACGATCAGTTGACCTCGAAGATCGCGTCCACCTCCACCGGCACATTACGGGGCAGCGAATAGACGCCGACGGCCGCGCGGGCATGGCGTCCAGCCTCGCCGAAGACCTCCACCATGAGGTCGGACGCGCCGTTGATCACCTTCGGATGATCCTTGAAATCCGGCTCGGCATTCACGAAACCGCCAAGCCTTATGACGCCGACGACCCGATCCAGGTCACCGTCCAGCGCCTGCTTGAGCTGGGCAAGGATGTTGACGGCACATAGTCTTGCGGCCGCCTGCCCCTGTTCGATGGAGTAATCCGAACCCAGCTTGCCCGTGAACTTGTCCTGGCCGCCCTCGGCCGGCACCTGGCCGGAAATGTAGATCTGGCTGCCCATCTTGCGCGCCGGAACATAGTTGGCCGCCGGAGGCACGGTATCCGGCAGGCTTATCCCGAGCTCCTTCAGTCTTCCTTCGAACTTACCCGCCATGGCGCGCCATATCCTCCGATTGTGGTCCGATTGTCAGTTCTCGAAAAGCAGCTCGGGCCCTTGCGCGAAGGGCAGCTCGATCCCGTTGGAACCGGCGACACTGAGCAAAGCCCGGCAGGTCGTACGGATATCGTGGACGATGCCGCGCTTCGCGGCAGCGGCGTTGCCTTCCTTCAATGCTTTGAGAATGTCCTCGTGATCGGCAGCGTTCCAAGGCATCGAAGGGATGAGCAGCGACATGTACATGGTCGGCCCGAACTGCAGCCAAAGCGACTCGATCAGGGGAAGAAGCACTTCCGATTCAGCCGCTTCGTAGAGGGTAAAGTGAAACTTCTGGTTGGAGGACAGGCAGTTCGCGATGTCGCGCTTCTCGATGGCCTGAAGCAGCTGCTTGTTGATCCCGTTGAGTTCCGCGATGAGCGCCGGCTTGGCTTTCTTGGCGGCAAGCTCGGTCGCCATGCCTTCCAAAAGCTCGCGCACTGCGAACAGGTCGCTCAGCTTCTCCGGGCTGAGACGCGGGACACGCACCGAACCGCCCTTTGTTTCCTCCAGTGCGTTCGCGGCCACGAGACGGCTCAAGACTTCCCGCACAGGCATCGGGCTGGTGCCGAAGCCAGCTGCCAGCTTGCGAAGGCTCATCACTTGCCCAGGGAGGAAAGCGCCTATCATGAGGCCTCGGCGCATATAGCGCAGAACCTGCTCATGGACGTGGCCGCGCTCGCGCTTCACCGCCCCGTTCGTCGTACCATCCGAGCCTTCATTCTTCTTGATGCGCATCTCGCATCTCCGTTCTTGATTATCGATTCACAGTTTGGACCCTGCGCAAGCCTGGCCTCGTTCCCTCCGGTCACCATCATTGACACGGGACTGTGATCTCATATTGTGATCAATAGATGAACTTTCGGCGGACGGCAACCGTAAACTCGCCTTGGGCACGGGCGGCATTTTTCCACCAATTCGCCATCGGTATCATTGCTGTCGCACGCTCTTCACAGGGATCGCCACAATGCACTCATCCACGGTCGACCAGCGGACGCTAAAAGATCTTATCAAGGCCTGCGCCGCTCAAGGCCAATATATGCTTCGTAATCTACGCCTTCACAGCACGGTTACCAGAACCGGATGCCGGCTTCCGGAAAGTAACGAATTCTTCCTGGCGGATGTAACTGTCGAAGGCGGAAAGATCTCGGCAATAAGTCCAATCGACTCTTCGAGGAATCGCTCAGTCGTGAAGACGGAAACCGGGATCGACCTCGGCGGCAGAATCGCGCTGCCGCTTTTCGTGGACTGCCACACGCATCTCGACAAGGGCCATATCCTGCCGCGCGCTCCTGGCGCGGACGGCACGTTTGCCGCTGCGCTTGCCGAAACCAAAGCCGACCGCAGCAGGCACTGGGCGAGCGAAGACGTGGCTCGGCGCATGGAATTCGGCTTGCGATGCGCCTACCACCACGGGACCGGAGCGATCCGAACGCATATCGACTCGCTCCCGCCGCAGGACGAAATCTCGTGGCCGCTGGTCCGCGAACTGAAAGAGCAGTGGCGCGGCAGGATAGAACTCCAGGCCGCCTGCCTTTTCGGGATCGATCTCGTGCGAGACGAAGACGTTCTGGAGCGGATCGCACGCCGCGTTGCGGAGGCTGGCGGAGTTCTCGGCGCGGTCGCCTTTCCGACGCCCGATCTCGATCTGCTCCTCGACCGCATGTTCTCGGTTGCTGGCCGTTTCGGGCTAGATCTCGACTTTCATGCTGACGAGACAGGCGATCCCGCCGCCGACGCCCTGGAGCGCATCGCGGAGGCGGCACTTCGAAACCGCTCGCCGAGCAAGGTGCTCGTCGGCCATTGCTGTTCGCTCGCGATGCAGGATGCGGCCCGAGCGGACAAAACCCTGGACAAGGTCGCAGCGGCGGAGCTGTCGATCGTATCCCTGCCTATGTGCAATCTCTACCTTCAGGACCGGCGTCGCGACGGTACCACGCCCCGCTGGCGAGGCGTCACGCTCCTGCATGAGATGCGCCACCGTGGCATTCCGGTTGCTCTCGCCTCCGACAATACCCGAGATCCGTTCCATGCATATGGCGATCTCGACATGATGGAGACCTATCGTCTGGGAACCCGCATCCTGCATCTCGACCATGGCGCAGCAGACTGGCCGCGGGCCGTGTCGGCAACGCCGGCAGACATCATGAGGCTTAGCGAATCGGGCATGATCAGCGAAGGTCGATCGGCCGATCTTGTCCTGTTCGAAGGACGATGCTGGTCGGAACTGCTTGCTCGGCCCGAACACGAGCGGATCGTGCTGCGCGATGGCGTGCCGAACGAAACACGGCTGCCCTCCTACGCCGAACTGGACGACCTCTCGGGTCTGGCCATGACCTGAGCCCAAACAGACTTGGCCGCCGAAGCCGGCGGCCAAGTGGGTCCGTTGCAGTCTTAAATAGGCCGAAGTCAGAGAGAGGGAGCCTGTTTGTCGGCTCGCCCCCCGCTGGAAACCGCCCATTCCTGGACGGCTCAGGTGTCATGCAGTCGCCCCAACCTGATAAAGCTCGACCTTCGTCCCGTCGGGATCGGCGATATAGATCGTCAAACCGTACGGCCCGTCATGCAGTTCGTCGTAGTAACGTATACCGGCCTTCTTGAGCTTGGCGTCCAGGGCTCGAACGTCGTTTACCTCGAATGCTATGTGATCGATCTGGCGATGGTCCGCAGCCTTGCCGTGGATCAGCGCAATGCCTTGATGGAAAGCCGTGAACGGGCGGCCGTCGGCAAGCGGCTTGGCCGGCCGGATCGTGAAGCCCAGAAGGTTGGTGTAGAAATCGACGGATTTGTCGATGTCGTTGACCATGATCAACTGGTGCCCGTAATTGGTGACGCGTGGTTTGACCTGTTCACCGATCCAGTCGAGCACCTCCGACGACTGCGCGACCTCGCAGAAATATTGCTTCCAGACCTGCTTGGCCGTCGCTTCCCAGTCCGCATTGACCCCGGAGATGCAGTCGTCGACGGCGATGACGTCGAGATCGCGGAGATAGGCTTCGCGGATCGAGGTCTCGACGCAGGCATTGGTCGTGGCGCCGGTCACGAACAGGTGCTGGGTGCCAAGCATCTTCAGCATCATCTCCAGCCGCGTCTCATAGAACGCGCCGAAGCGATGTTTGCGGATAACGAAGGCCGGATCGAAATCGGCGAGCGGCTTCAGCTCGTCGATGATCTGCTCATCCCAGGTGCCGGCCAGCGCCGACACCTGCTTGCGTCGAGCGGTGTGGCCGAGCAACTTCTTCTTGGCACGGTTCTGGTCGACGGCGAAGTGCTCCTGCATGGTCCAGATGACCGGAATGCCGCTGTCCTGGCAACGCTTGATCAACTTGGCCAGCGGCGGCACGATCGACGAGAGCCGCTTGGTGTCCACTCCGGAAATCCCGAGCGTACCCTTTTCATGGATGAAGGCGTTCTGCAGGTCGATAACGAGCAGCGCGGACTTGCGATAATCGAGGGCTTCGAGGCTCATTTCTTGTTCTCCGCCATATCGATGCCAAGCACGCCTCCGCGTCCCCAGCTATCCTTGGGTGTTTCATGGATCACGACATGGAGGTGATCGGGCTTGCAGGCGGCCTCCTCAACCATCGCTTTGGTGATGGCTTTGACGAGGTTGCGCTTCTGCTCGACCGTGCGCCCCTCCCACATCTCTACGACGACGAACGGCATCTATTTCTCCTCTCTTTCCCCAGGCATCGCACCTGCGGCCCACACGGGCACGGCAGGCGCGAAGCCGGTGACCAGATCATTGTTTGCCCGGTCGATGCCGCTGAGCAGCCATAACGGGCGATGGGCGTAGTTGATCAGAACCTGCTCTTCCATGCAGGCGCGATGAGCGGCGTGAAGCGGGTCACGGACGAAGCGGCTGGTCGCGGGCATCAGCCTGATCACGTAGAGCGGTTCCAGCGGATCGAGCCCCGCGAGCTTTTCCGCGCCGATCTCGGCCAACTGAGTAGCGCTCGGCTTCGGATCCGCCCGGCCGACCGGCAGTAGCACGACCGCACCGGCAAGCGGTTCGACCGGCCAGTACCGCCCTTCTCTCCCCGCATCAACGAAATCGCGATAAAGGGCAGCCTCGGGAAACAGTTCACTGTCCCAGAGGATGATGTCGCTTCCGATGAGCGAGCTCGCCGCATCGATCACGGCCTTGCTTTCGCAGATGTCCAGGAACGTCCAAGGGTCGGTCAGGTCGATGCCATGTCCCCATGGGTTATGAAGCCCCGACAATCTTTCCTGGCGGATCGCGCCCTTGCGGGCAACGATCCGGGCGACGGCCCCGTCGAGGGGCAGGCGCGCCGGAACGAGCGAAACCCGTCCCGCAAGGTCGAGTTGGCCGGAGCCCGCCGGAGTCATGACGGCAGCGTCACACAGCGGCCCCGGCGATAGTGGCTCTCGTCGACGGCGCCGTTTTCATAGACGACGTCGCCACGCGCCACGGTCAGCACCGGCCAGCCCTTGAGTTTCCAACCCTCATAGATGCAAGTTCCCTTGCCGGTGTGGTTGACGGTGCGCTCCTCGTCGAGATCGACCAGCACGAGATCCGCGTCGAAGCCGACGTCGATATGGCCCTTGCGCGGCCACAGGCCGAAACGGCGCGCCGGATTGAAAGAATTGAGTTCGACAAGGCGGCTGAGCGGCAGGCCGCGCTGATGAACGCCGAAATGCAGCATCAGCGAAAGCTCCCACGGGAAGCTCACGACGCCGGGAAACTCGGTCCAAAGATCCTCGAGCTTCTTCGGCAGAAACGGCACGTGGTCGGTACCGAGGCTGTAGACCGAGCCGTTGAGCATGCCTTGCCACAGACCTTCGAGCTCGTTGCGATCCCGCAGCGGCGGCGAAATCTTGGCCCGCATGTCGAGATCCTCGTCATAGCAGGTACGCGTGAGATAATGCGGGCAGGTTTCGACGGTGACGTGGACACCGCGGGCCTGGGCTTCGGCGGCAAGGACAGGCCCCATGCCAACCGACGTATGGACGAGATGAAGCGAGCAGCCGGTCTTTTCCGCCAGGAAGATCATGCGACGGATGGTTTCGACCTCGCAGAATGCCGGCCGCGATTCAGTATAGGCGCCTAGATCCTGGCGTCCGGTCGCGGCGATCTCCTTCTTTATCCAGGACGCGATCTGCGTGTTCTCGCAGTGTACGTTGATCACCGCACCCGGGACCTTGGAAAGAATGCGCATGGCCGCGTAAACCCAGCCATCGGTCGCCGGCACGATGCCGATCGGATTGTCGGGCTCATAGCCAAAATAGCACTTGAACGATTTCACGCCGGTCTTGGCAATGATTTCGGGGATCTCGGCGATATGCTCTTCGCGCTGGATGCCGAAATGGAAACCGAAGTCGATGACGGAGTTCTCCTCGCCAATCGCTTTGCGTTCCTCGTAGAACGGCAGATAGGATTCCTTGAGATTGCGGATATAGAGCAGCGCCGTCGTCACCCCGCCGGAAGCGGCCGCGGCCGTTTCGGTGCGCATATCCTCGGCAAAGGGAAACTTCACGCCCAGATGGCAATGCGGGTCGATGAGGCCCGGCATCAGCACCCTGCCTTCGGCATCGATCGTGCGTTTGGCATCCGGCAGCACTTCGTCGGCGCCGGTCAGAACGATCTTGCCATCCCTGACAGCCACCCCGCCATGGAACTCGCCGTCATGGCGAACCACACGCGCATTTTTGATGACCAGATCCGCTTTCATGACTCCTGCTCCATAATTGCTTCAATGCGGCGGCTGATGCCGCTCCACTGGCTGCGTCCCACGGTAATGGGTGCGCGCGCACCCATGCCGCGGGCCCAGACCGCTTTCAGACCGAGTTCGGCTGCAGCCTCCCGATCAATCGTTCCGGGCGGTGCTGCGACGTCGACGAGCAGCGCATGCTTGGGCAGAAGCGCCAGTTGCTCGCGTTCGATGAGGCGTTTGGGGACGCTGCCGATGACGATGTCCATTCGCGGCAGGATCTCCGGGAGCTGTTCCAAGATGTAGGATTCAGCGCCTGCGGCGTAGGCGGCGGCGCGTTGCACGGGATTGCGCGCCGCCACATGCACATTCGCACCGAGGCTGACGAGCGTGTTCGTCAGAAGAGAGCCGATCGTGCCCTGCCCCACCAGGCAAACATTGGACTTGTGGATCGTGATCTCGGTGTTCTCGATGATGACTTTCAGCACTCCCTCGACGATCGCCGGACCGCGCAGCAGCATCAGGTCGACATCCCACTCATATTCGTGAAGCGCTATGCCGAGTGCCTCGCAGTGCCCTTTCAGATTGCCATCCGCCCAGCCGAGAATGATGTGGCCGGGTTTCCTCATGCCTGCCAGCATCTCCCGGGTTGGAATGATCTTCTCGGGCGACTTCGGGGCGAACAACGCACCTTCCGCCGTAATGCCGGGGATGGGAAACAGGGCGATGTCGGCTCCCTTCAAGGCGTCGGTGGCGTCCTTCGCATGGTACACGCCTTCGATGCCACCTTCGGGCCACGGAAAACCATATGCGCGAACGGTCGCTCCGGCCCTTAGCGCACAACGTGCGATTTCCTGTTCGCGGGCATCGCCGGCGACGACTGCGATGACCTTGTCCTGCCAGCTCATAGCGCCCTCACCTTCCGGATGACTTGTTCCTTGGAGAGCCCGGCGATGCCCATCGCCTCGGCCGTACGCCCGCCCTTGCGGTACTCGGTACCGACGGCGATCTGAGCAAGACTGTAGAGCGATTTCGCGACAGGAGTGTCGACGCCGGCAATCGCCGCGAATTCGAGGAAGGGTAGCAGCCCGTGCCCGAAATCCTCCTTGTAATAGCGATACTCGAGTGAATCCGGCCCTTTTATCCGGCGATTGGCTTCGCCCCCCGAGATTGCCGCGCAGAAATCGCTGGTATCGACGACATCGGCCTCCACCGTGCCGAGCAGCTTCATCTCCTCGATGAGGTTCGGGAGTTCATGCCCGAAGGCCCGCGCAACGGCGAGACGCTCGTCGTCGAGCTGGCGCATGATCCGGGCGACACCGGGGGTCATCGCATCGACGTAGAAAGTGAAATCTCCGCCTGTCGCCTCGACCCAGGCAGCCGCCAAGATCGCGCCCGGCGGATGAAGAACCATATTGACGTTGGAGAGGTCCGAAGCAATCACATCTGCAACGGGCGTGAGCCCGGGGAACAACTTGCCGGCGATATCGAGGACGTCCGCACCTCCACGCAACGCCGCCGCCTTCAACTGCTTGGCGCGGCCGCTCACCGTTACCCCGTCCGGCCGGTACTTGCGGGCGACATAGGTCAATGTCGAAAACTCGACCACCGGAGGAGCTTGCCGGCCGCTGCGCGAGAAGGATTCAGCGAATTCGAGCGCACCGCCGGTATGACCGGGATTGAGCACGACGGGCTTGTCCGACGACCAGCCGGCATCAGCCAGGCCCTTCGCGATCGCCCCGTGGGAGAAGGTCGGCAGCGCGACCACCGCTACTTCGACATCGGCTATGGCTGCGGCGAGATCGGTCGTGATAAGTGCGGGCCTGGCGATACCTTCTCCGAGCTTGCCCTCAAAGGCGACGCCGCCAAGCCTCAAATGTGGCTCCAGCGTCTCGGCGGACCGAGCCCAGAAACATACATCATGGCCGGCCTGGACCAGTTCGGCGACCGAGGCTGTACCACCCGCGCCCGCGCCCAATACTGCAACTTTCATATTCTCCTCCGAAACCGACGCGCCGCCATGTTGGGCCGGCCTCCGAGCGCAGGCCGAGCTCTCACCCGACCGGCGCCAACGTCATCGATTTTCTTGATCACACTTTATGATCACAACGTGATTTGTCAAGCTGTGATGTTCCTCACTTGGCCCAACCTGTCTACCCCGCGTCGGCAGCCAAGCCAGCCCCGGCGATACCCGCAACCCCGCACAATTCGTCATTGTCGGACGTATCGCCGGAAATGCCCACCGCTCCGAGGACAGCCCCGTTCTCGGATCGAACCAGCACCCCTCCCGGGACGGGAACGATACGACCGCCGGATGCGCCGGACAGCGCCTGGACGAAGTGAGGGCGCTCCATCGCAGCATTGTTCAACCATCGCGATCCTGCACCCACGGCGAGCGCGCCGTAAGCCTTGCCGAAGGCGATCTCAAACCGAAGCATCGAGGACCCATCCTGCTTTTGGAAAGCGATCAGGTGGCCTCCGGCATCCAAGACGGCTACCGACAGGGGCTTCAACGATGCTTCACGCGCCTTGTCGAAGGCGCCCTCGATAATTGTGTTTGCATTTTTGAGACTCAGGCTGGTCACTTGAATTGCTCCTTCGGTTCGACTGTTTTCAGCTCCAGCCGCCGCCGATGCAGCACCGGCTCGGTGTAGCCGTTGGGCTGGACGCGGCCCTGGAAGACGAGGTCGCAGGCCGCCTGGAAGGCGATGGACCTGTCGAAGTCGGGCGCCATCGGGCGGTAGAGCGGATCGCCGGCATTCTGCCCGTCGACGATGGCCGCCATGCGCTTCATCGTTTCCACCACCTGGGCCTGGCTGCACACGCCATGATGCAGCCAGTTGGCGATGTGCTGGGAGGAGATGCGCAGCGTGGCACGATCCTCCATCAGCCCGACGTCATTGATGTCGGGCACCTTGGAGCAGCCGACGCCCTGGTCGATCCAGCGCACGACGTAGCCCAGGATCCCCTGCGCGTTGTTGTCGAGTTCCTTCTGGATGTCCTCGGGCGTCCAGTTGGGACGCACCGCCACCGGCACCGACAAGATGTCGTCGAGCCTGGCCTTGGCGCGGCCCTTGAGCGACGCCTGCACGGCCTTGACGTCGACCGCGTGATAGTGGGTCGCATGCAGCGTCGCCGCCGTCGGCGACGGCACCCAGGCGGTGTTGGCACCCGCCTTGGGATGGGCGATCTTCTCGGAAAGCATCGCCGCCATCATGTCGGGCATCGCCCACATGCCCTTGCCGATCTGGGCATG
>NZ_JBJHDO010000028.1:0-12641 GCF_050958605.1 Mesorhizobium sp. 1B3
CTCGCCACTATCTGAAAACCCCGGCATGATATCCCCGGCCAACAGCTTCTCCTTCGAAAGGAGGCCGGCATCTTCAAGCGCCTCGAAGTTGGGCAGCTCGCGCAGCGTGTCGAGGCCGAACTCAAGCAGGAACGCTTTGGTCGTGACATAGGTATAGGGTGCGCCCGGCGTCGGGCTGCGCGGACCGGACGCGATCAGCCCCGCGCTGCGGAGATGGCCGATCAGGTCGCGCGAAATCTCTTTCCCAAAAAACGACGACAATTCGGCGCGGGTGATCGGCTGGAAATAGGCGATGCACATCAGCACCAGCATGTCCGCCTGGGTGAGATCCGCCGCGCGCTCGGTTTCGCCGACAGCGGTGCGGATGGCGTCGGCATAGGCCGGGCGCGTCAGATGCTTCCAGCCGCCGGCCACCGCGACGAGGTCGTAAGGCCGGCCGCGCAGCTCCTCGCGAATGTCGTCGATCAAAAGGTCGATGCTGCAGGTCTTGCCGACGATGCGGGCCAGCACCTCGCGCGTGACCGGCTCGCTCGCCGCGAAGATGGTTGCCTCAACGCGATGCATCCATTCGCGCCAGCGCGCCTCCGGCGGCAGATGATCGAGCTCCCGGTCAAACAGATGGTCCCCTGGCCAACCCTTCGCTCGCCCGGTGCGCGTTCCCTCAACCATGGTCGTCACAGCCCGTAGATGCGGAACGTCGGGCGGCCCGAGAGTTCGCGCACGGCGCCAAGCTCGACCAGCCGATCGAACAGGCGGCGCAATCCGCGATCACTCATGCCGGCCGTTTTGTCCCCGCGCGACGCCATGAGCGCATCGTCGTCCAGCAAATGGCCGACGACCGTGTCCGCTCCCTTGGCTCTGAGCTTGGGGGCGACGGCGAGCAGCCGATCGGCGCGTCGCTTGAGTTCGGCCGACAGGTCGATGGCGCGCAATGCGGCGCCGGCCTGCATGGCAAGGAGGTTCTTCGTCCGGTCGGCCTCATCCTCGCCGCGCGTCGCGGCAATGTCATTTGCCGAGCGGCGAGCGCGATTGGGGCGCACGCCCAAGGCCCCCGCAGTGCCCAGCAGCGGCACCGCATACGTCCAGCCCAGCCGCTGCGCCAGCAGCGCATCGGCAAGCCAGAGTCCCACGACGCGCCCGAAGCTATGCCGCTCGGCGACCGCAAATACACCGGCGAGCATTCCGACCAAGCCTTCGCCGGCGGAAAGCTGCCGAAGATCGTCCGCCAGTTCGCTCGCCACCCCATCATCATGAGGGAGGCCAAATTCATCCAGCACGGCAGCAATGCTCGGCGCCGTCAGCAGGGTTTCCGCCGGCCGCCCAACCAGCCGGCGCCAAGCAAGGACAAAAGAACCGGCAGGGCCGACATCGTCGCCAGGGCGGGTGAGCAGCACGGCGTCGCGCAATGTGGCTTCATCCTCGATGCGACCCGCCTGCCGCGCCGTCACCGCGGCCGCGGCCAACGCCAGCCGCTGCCGCCAGACACCGGCCCATCGCGCCTGTCGGCGGATCACGTGATCGAGCGCGCCGAGCGCGGCCCCTGCGGCAATCGCGGCATCCTCAAGTGTTAGCGGCTGCTGCGCCGCCTGGCGCAGCCAAGACGGCACCGGCGTCGTGGGGGTGGACGGCTCGGGGCGGGCCGGCTCGACAACGCGCTGTCGGGATGGGTTCGGGCGCAGAATCATCGCCAGCAGGATGAATCATCGCGGCGCTTTTGGCAATTTCTTTTGGATCAAACCGCCGCGCCTGTCGAGGACAAATAACGACTGATAATGCCTTATCCGTTGTGGCGGCCTCGGCTGTACCGGATCGTCCAGGCCCGCTTCTTGGCCGCCCGGCGGTGATCGTGCCATTGGATGGCGCTGCCCAAGGCATCCGCCTGCTGCAACAACCGCACCATCACCCGCACGGCATCCCACAGCAAACTGCTGCCGCTTTCCACCCTCTCCTGCCGGCCGCTCGCCAGCAACTGTCTGTTGATCTGCTCCCGGCTGTCAGCCCGGGTTGCGCTGATTGGCCTTGTGCAGCACCGACTTCTTCGGGCTTCACCCCATGGTAACCGGGCAAATGCCCGGAACGAGGCGGAGTCCTCAAGATGGAACGCCAGCTCTTCATAGCTCAACTGGCGGCACTGCTTGAACAGCGCGCAGCGCAGCGCCGCCTTGGCCGGCAGGCCTTGCCGGCCGGTCTGTTTGAAACCGTGGCGGTGCAGATTCTCCGCAACTTGGCTCAGCACACCGCCATGTTGGTCCAGTCATTGCGACCTCGCGTTCATTTCGCACCGTTCTCGTGTTCGGCAAAACTAGCGAATATGCTGGCTTGGACGGTGCGTTCTTGGCGCATTGTCGGCTCCGGCTGTGGCAGGTTTCCCTTTACAATCAGTAGCTTGATCTAAGCTAAAGGGCACCTGAAGCTGCCGGGCCTTTCCCACAGAAAAAACTGGCCTTACTAGTAATTTCGAAAACTCGCCTGTATGGACGCGCACTAGTTAGGAACTCCTCCGCGTGGTGCAAAATTGCCTTGCGTTCACGGCCTGGTGGTCGCGGCAATGTGAGATCTGACCGGGCCGCCAGATCTTCGGAGCAAGCGATATTTTCCCTCCCTCCCCTCCCGATGATCGTGCAAGCGCAACTTTCTCCAACCGATGACGTTTGCCAGAATATTGTTAACCTTAACGGTCCGTTGAAGTGGCTTTCGTGCCGCCATCTTACGCCGGACTGGCCATTGCTCCTCTCTTCCGTTGACCGGGCGGCGGTTATCAGCGCCGCACTGAGGTAGCCGCATATGTCGTCGTTCGGCCACTGGTTCCATGGCGGAGTTCTCAGCTCTTCGCGCCACTGGGGCTATTTGCGCGGCGCTGAGTTTTACGAGAGGCCTTAATTGCTTAGTTGTACACGTACAACCAGGCAATCTGGCGCGGAGCCCCTCGCCTCCACGGGCCAAGCCTGTCGGTGACCCTGCATCGGTTCCGCTAATTGCCTGGATTGAGAGAGCCCGTTTGACGTCGCAATCTCCCGGCGCAAACAGCAGACTGACCGAGCGAGAAATTGCGATACTGGGTCGGCCTCCCAATGCTGCTGCTGCACCGTTATGGGTACGAGGGCGCCTCAGCCAGACAGCGTCAATGGTTGTACATGTACATCATTGCACCTCGATCTCAGGACCTCCCCGCCACAGTTTAATGAGCTCGAGCGTGGGTCAAATTCTTCCGGCCCTTACAAGCCGCGTACCGGCGGGT
Source organism: Mesorhizobium sp. 1B3 (assembly GCF_050958605.1). NCBI lineage: Bacteria > Pseudomonadati > Pseudomonadota > Alphaproteobacteria > Hyphomicrobiales > Phyllobacteriaceae > Mesorhizobium > Mesorhizobium sp. 1B3. The sequence continues at coordinate 3,239 of NZ_JBJHDO010000028.1, forward strand.
ATTTTCACATTAACGCAGCCGGTCGGACATCTCTAACTGGTTGCGATGTTCGCCGCGGACCGCACGGCAAGCTAACCAATTCAATACGTTGCGTTGGCTACGGGAACCATCGAATGACCAGTGATGGAGGCGCACCTGGATTTAGGGCAATGGGGCGGCCGGTGAAAGGCATTCCATAGCAGAGAACGCCATTGCCGCCACTTCGGTCCATGGTCTTAGTCCGGTCCAGGATGCGCTTTCGTGAACCAGTCCGTACCACGAAATGTGGTGACAGGCAGGAGGCCATGCTGACATCCGCCAGCGACGATGCTGCGATCCCCACTAACTCGGAGGTTACGTTGTAAAGCAACCGAACGACCATGACGTACCAGCGCGCCTGACAGCAGAATTCATAGTGTCGGTCCGATTGCTGGCATGAGGCGGTGGCGCAAGCGCGGTATGTTCCATCGCGATAAGGGCGAGCACACTCGATCTATGAGGCTAGTTGTACATGTACAACCGGAACGATGGCTCCGCATGCCAAGGCAACGGAGTCAAATCGCGAGCTGCGGCTTCTTGCTCGGCTTGCTCAAGTGTTAAGGCCTTCCATCACCGGCAAGCGGTCCCATCGCCCAGTGGCGTCAGCGCCCGGCCAGCGCGTTAGAAGCAGGACGTTGTTTCCCGCCCTCGATCATCCGCGCAAGCATTCGTGCGTTCTGAGGCGACCTTTGCTCAATGAGATACGGCCCGGCACTTAGGCACAGGCCCCGCAGCAAAATTTCGCAACGGGGTTATCGGTCTGGCTGTCGCCATGGAAAGGGTGTCGCAAGCTTGGAAGTTTCAGAGTATCCGATGCGGCCGAACCTAAAAATGCTATGAGGCTGGTTGTACATGTGCAACCGTGTTGATGGCTGTGCTGCCCAAACCAGCAGCCAAAATCGCCAGCGGAGGCTTCCAATCAGACTTGCTTGAGCCTTACGACTTACCTGACCGTCAGGAGATTCCGTTGCCGAGTGCCATCAGCGGCCTGCCATCGCGCCGGTCTCAGCTGTTGTTACCCGCGCTCGCGTGCCCGATTAAACAGGGGATCCGTTGAGCTGAACTTCGGCCGATTGAATAGTGTCGGCGGAGCGGTTTGATCTTGGAAATACTAGTTTTGAGGAGGATCGCCGGAGATCCCTAGGACCGAATCTCTGTTAACCTGTTGTTAACCAAAAATCGTTTGGCGCTACACCAGAATCAGTCCATCTTCATCTGCGCATTTTTGGTGTTTGAAGTTCAAAATGCGCAGATCGAAGGAGACTCTATGTTGGAGCGGGCGAGCCTGGTTCGTGACGATGGCGCAAGCCTTCGTGAACTCATTGCAGCCGATGCCGAGGAGCTGTCAAGGCAGCTTCGTGCGCACCAGCTCCGAACTTTTCCGCCGACGGCGCAGAAGGGCATGCGCCTGTTCGCCCCCGGCGAAGCCGCGGACTTTATCGGCATTCATGAAGGATATCTTCGCCAGATCGTTTCCGAAGGCCACGGTCCCAAGCCCCAGCCAAACGGGCGTCGCATGTACTCGGTCGATGACATCGATCGAATCCGTCAAGTGCTCGACGAGGCGAATTCCAAGGGCCCGAGAAGATACGTTCGACATCGCAGGGCAGGGGAGAAGCTGCAGGTTATTTCCATTATGAATTTCAAAGGAGGGAGCGCCAAGACCACAACGGCAGCCCATCTTGCGCAATTCCTCTCGTTGCGTGGCTATCGCGTACTTGCAATCGATCTTGATCCGCAGGCCAGCCTGTCGGCCATGTTCGGGCATCAGCCTGAACTGGATGTGGAGCACAATGAGACGATCTACGGGGCGATCCGCTACGACCAGGAACGCCGCAGCATCTATGAAATCGTGCGGTCGACCTATACGCCCAATCTCCACCTCATCCCCGGCAACCTGGAACTCATGGAATTCGAACATGAGACACCGAAGGTGCTTGCCGACAGGCGATCGGACACGATGTTCTTTGCCCGGCTGGGCGAGTGTCTTGCCGAAATCGAGAACGCGTACGACGTGGTCGTGATCGATTGCCCGCCTCAGTTGGGTTTCTTGACGCTGTCGGCACTGTGCGCTGCGACCGCCGTGCTCATCACCGTGCATCCGCAGATGCTCGACGTGATGTCGATGTCCCAATTCCTGCACATGACGTCCGATTTGCTTTCGGTCGTCGAGAATGCGGGAGGCGACACCGAGTATGACTGGATGCGGTATCTCGTCACCCGGTACGAGCCGAATGATGGCCCGCAGAGCCAGATGGCCGGTTTCATGCGCTCGATCTTCGGAAATCGCGTTCTTGATAACGCCATGCTCAAGTCGACGGCCATATCGGATGCGGGCCTGACCAAGCAGACACTCTACGAAGTCGATCGAGGGCAGTTCACGCGAGGTACCTACGATCGCGCCCTCGAGAGTCTGACGCTTGTCAATGGGGAGATCGAGGAGCTGATCCGAACGACCTGGGGACGAAAATAACCATGGCTCGCAAGAATCTTTTCGAAGTCGCCAACCCGATCGACGACGATCCGGCCGTGGAGCAGGCCAAAAAGCCGCTCATGAGACCCTTGATGGGGCTGGACAGGCCGCTCAAGCCAACCGGCCCGGTGGGAGCGCTTTCCCAGTCGCTTGACGATATCAATGCGCGCACGCTTCGTGCCGAACAGATCGAAAGGAAGCTTGCCGAAGGTCAGGCGGTGGTCGAACTCGATCCCAGCCTCATTGATCAATCTATCGTAGTCGATCGGCTCGGTTTTGACGATCAGCAGCAGGCCGCGCTTGTCGAGCAAGTCCGAGAACACGGGCAGCAGGTACCGATCCTCGTACGTCCTCATCCCGAACAGCCTGGTCGCTACCAGGTCGCTTATGGGCATCGGCGGCTGGCCGCAGTGAGGCAAATCGGCGGCATGATCAAGGCCGTCATTCGCGATTTGACGGACGAGCAACTCGTCGTCAGCCAAGGCCAGGAAAACAACAGCCGTACCGACCTCTCCTATATCGAGCGGTGCTACTTCGCGACGAGACTAGAAGCAAAGGGCTTCTCCCGGGACGTCATCATGGCTTCGCTGGGGGTGGACAAGGCTGCATTGTCCAGGATGATCGCCTTGGTCGCGCGCCTGCCACCGGAGCTCATCGAGGCAATCGGAACGGCTGGCTCGTTCGGGCGACAGCGGTGGGCCGAGCTTGCGGACATGCTTGACGAGCGCGGCAAGCGGGCAAAGGCCCTGAAGGAGATCCAGGAGGACGGCTTCCTTTCCCGCAAAAGCGACGAGCGCTTTCAAGCGATCTACGATCTGATCAAGGCCAGCAGGGACAAACCGGAAGTGGCCGTCTGGACCGCGCGCAATGGCGCCCGCCTGGTTCGAATAACCGATACTGACCTGAAGACGACTTTCGCCTTCGACAAACGCATTGAACCGGAATTCGCAACCTTCATACGTGGGAGATTGCAGGATCTCTACGACGAGTTCCGAAAGCAAGAAACCAAGTAAAGGAGTATCCAGCCCGCAAAAGAAAAAGGCCCCCGAACGTCTCCGCGCGGAAGCCCTTCTCAATGCTGTGACAAGCTGAGAATCGCAAATCCGCGAATCGCTGTCAAGAGTCATGGCGCCGTTTGGGCGAGCAGATTTCTTTTGCCTAGGAATAGGTGAAAGGAAAATGGGGACACAAGTAACGACGACGCCCTTCGGGCGGCGGCCGATGTCGCTTGCCATGTTGACGGCACAGTATCGGTCACAGGAAATTCCAGAAGGGAGGGCGGTAGACAAATGGCAGGTCTACCGGAGCCTCTGTGAGGGTAGGAGCCTTATCGGCATTGGCGATCGCGCGCTGGCGGTGCTGAACGCGCTGTTGTCGTTTTATCCTGACAGTGATCTGAGCGAGGAAAACGGTCTCATCGTTTTTCCTTCCAATGCGCAGCTTTCTCTGAGGTCGCATGGCATGGCCGACGCAACGCTGCGCCGGCATCTGGCAGCTCTTGTCGAATGCGGCTTGATCACCCGGCGCGACAGTCCAAACGGAAAGCGCTACGCTCGTAAGGGCAGGGGAGGGGAGGTCGAAGACGCTTTCGGCTTCTCACTGGCGCCGCTGCTCGCGAGGGCCGATGAATTCGCGGCCGCGGCCGAACGGGTTCGGGCCGAGGACAGGGCGATCAGGCTCATGCGCGAACGCATCACGCTGCATCGAAGAGACATCCAGAAGCTCATCGAGGTTGGCCTTGAGGAGGGACTGCCTGGCGACTGGGGCAGCCTTTGGCGACGGTTTCGGGCGATTGTGGAGGCAATTCCGAGACGGGCAACTCTAGGGGCGCTCGAAGCGATTGTCGCTGATCTTGCAGCGCTTCACGAGGAGGTGGATATCTTGTTGGCAACGCACATGATTTTCTCGAATCCGAGCGCCAATGAGTCCCAAACTGAGCGGCAACAATCTAATTCAAACCCCGAATCTACTTTTGAACTTGAACCTGCTCCAGAAATGAGCGGGTCGGCCGTAGCGCCAAAACCGAGAAGCACCGAGACGCCCAAAACCTATCCGCTCGGGCTCGTGTTGAAAGCCTGCCCCGACATTGTCGACTACGCCGTCAACGGCATAGCCAGCTGGCGCGATCTGATGGCAACAGCCGCGCAGGTGAGGGCGTTCCTGGGTATCAGCCCCTCGGCTTACGCGGATGCGCTCGACGAGCTCGGGCAGGAGAATGCCGCGCTCGTGATTGCCTGCCTTCTGCAACGCGCGCACCATATCGGTTCGGCCGGCGGTTACCTGCGCGCCTTAACCGAAAAAGCCAGAGCCGGCCAATTCTCAGTCGGTCCGATGCTGATGGCGTTGCTCAAGGCTGAGAGCGGATCCGCTAGGGCGAGAACAGGATGACAATCCTGAAACACCGCCTCAGCTCGTCTCCCCCCGGAGCGTCGACGTCACACAAGGATCCGGGCAGCGCGTCCCAGCGACATTCCGGCGTCGTTGTAGCAGCGGGAGGCCTGCTGGACCGAGCGGTGCTGCGTTTGCTGCATGCCCTCGGGAAGGGGAATGCCACGGCGAGCAGTCTCGGTTGAAAGCCGGAACGCAAGCCGTGCGCCGAGAAATGGAGGCTTGGAATGCTTGCCTCACCGCGCTTGGCGGCTTGCCCGCGTCGGTCGGGTCTGGAGCCTGGCACTGGATGTCTGGCAGAGCGAAGCGGAGGCGCGCGATTTTCTGTTCCGGCCGCATGTGATGCTCGAGGACCGGCGACCGATCGACGTTGTCATCCAGAGCGAATTCGGGGCGGAGTTGGTCATAGAGATCCGGAAGCTTGAAGTACGGCAGCGTTGCGTGACGGCGCAGAGACTGGACCGCGCGCTCACCTGCTTTCGGATCGGCGATCCGGCGGGGACCTATCCGATCTTTGATGCCACGGGCTCGACTCTGGCGCCGGGACGGTGGAACACGGCCGGCAGTCCGTGTCATCTACGCCAGCGAACACTATTCGGCCGCGCTGCTCGAGAAGCTGGTCCACGGGTCCGGCCGCCTGCCGCCAAACCAGCACTATGTCGAGATCACCGTTCCGTGGGCCTCAGCTACGAGGTCTTCTCGCCGCCGACGCTGCCTGCTTGGGATTCGATGCCGGCGACAGTGAGTAAGGCATCCCCGGTGAGCTCAGACAGCATTATGGCCTTCATGACCATTCTGACCAAGTTGACTGTATGAAACGATCATACGGCTTCAACAGGGCAGGGGGTTTTCTGCCTCCTACAGCCCGGACGCCTTGGTGAGATTGACTCGAAACCGATCACGGCGCCGCTGATATTTGCGGGTCATCTCGGCACTGGCGTGACCTAGCTGTTTCTGCACGTAGCGTTCGTCGACCTCGGCCGAAGACGCCAGGCCGGCGCGCAGCGAATGGCCTGCAAACAGCTTTCCGCGATCGCCTTCCGGCAGATCGCCACGTATCCCCGCGGCCAGCGCGGTTCGCTTGACAAGGCGGGCGACCTCCTGGTCGTTGAGCCGATCAGCGCCGACCGCCTTGCCCTGACCTGTGACACGGCGGAAGAGGGGACCATGCGCGATGCGCGCGAGCCTGAGCCAGGTTTCCAACGCCACGACCGGACAGGTAGTGTCGGATGAGCCGCGGCCGACCTCGACCTCGCGCCAGCCGGTCTTGCCGCGCAAGCGCACCAACATGCCTTTCTCGAGGATCTCCACCCAGCCGCGCCCGTCCTCGGTCTGGTCACGGCCGCAGTCCAGGCCGACGACCTCGGAGCGACGCAGACCGCCGGCGAAGCCGATGAGCAGCATGGCGCGGCCGCGCAGGCCGCGTAAGGTGCCGCGGTCGAGCGTTTCCAGCATGGCGATGAGATCCTCGGGCAGCACCGCCTCCTTTTGCCGGGGCGGTGCGGCGTGGGTGTTGCGGACGCCGGCCATGACAGTCGCGATATGGCGATCCTTGCGGTCGAGGGACTGGCCGCGCTGCGCATAGTTCCAAGTCAGCGAGGAGAGGCGTCGCTCGATCGTCGACACGGAGTTCGGCTTCTTGTCGCCAGTCGCCGTGCCGGAGACGCAGGCAGTGATGTAGAGCCCGACGACCTGGGGATCGGGCGGAAACATCTCGATGCCGTTCCGGCGACACCAACTCGCAAATTGCTTCCAGTCCGACGCATAGGCGCGGCGGGTGTTGGCCGAACTCGCCGCCTCGACGTAAACGCGCGCCTTGTCGGCTAGCGCCTCGAGGTGTCCGGGCAGCCGTTCCTGATCCTGCATGGGGGCAGGCAGGGCAGGGGAGGGGGGCTTTTCAGGCTCCTCGGTATGCCTTGCCATCGCCATCACCACATCAATGATGTCGGGGAGATCCTCGTTTCCAGGAACTGCCGATGATTTCTGAGCGCCGTCAGCCATCCTATGCCGCCTCGACGTCCGTCTGGGCAAAGCCTTTGCCGATAAACAGCAGCGGTTCGTCTGCACGTTTTGCCAAAGCGTAGGAAAAACAATCGGCAAAATTCAAGCCGGCCGGATGACGGCCCTTGCCGTAGGTCAACCAAGCGTCTGTCGCCAGATCCACCAGGTCGGAATCGACAGGAATGATGTCAGCCTCGATTTTGCGGAGCCAGAGGTCGATTTCGGCCAACGCATGCTCACCGCGCCTGCTGACCAGCACCATGCGCGCCTCGAGCACACAGGTCGCGGGGACCAGACGGATTGCATCGGAGACAAGCGCTTCTTCGAGCTTTGCCGCCTTAGGTTCATTCTGAAGGATCGCGACGATGGCTGAGGTGTCGATAACCATCAGTTCGCAATGCCATTTTCGTCGTAGCCGATGATCTCTTCGTCAGTGCGATTATCCAGTTCAGGCAATCGCGCCACCCTCTCTCGGATCGCACGCAATTCTCCGAGCAGGCGCTCCTGGGGGCTGCCCCCGAAGCCCATGCGATGCAGCTGCTCAGTCAAAGCCTGGTGAATGGCTGCGGTCTTGCTGATCCCTTGGCGGCGCGCAAGTTCGTCGGCAAGAGCGACGGTGGCCGGGTTTTTGATGTTTAGGGACACGAGACGCTCCGAAATTCTACCTTTTATGCAATTTCTACCCGATCTTTTGCTGCCCGTCAAATACGAACGATAAGGCAACGTTATCGTTCGTTATGGCTTATCGACGGGTGCGGCGGTTTTCTGCGTTCTGACTTGCAGAAAGCGCCGCCGTGTTTCATCCTTTCTCGCGATGATTCTTCGTCCCAAATCCGCTCCGCGCTACCATTCCTCGGTCTGCGCCGCCGCTGCGGCCATGCCGATTGCGACCGTGCCAAGCTGGCTTCGCCGTGCCGTCCCCGATGGCCAAGGCCTGGCGGGCAAAGACGTTGACGACGTGGCGCTCGTTGCCGGCGCCGCCATCGGCGCACTTGACGCCGTGGTCCGCCGACAGGAGCGATGGGCCGGAGCCTGGCGCCAGCGTTTGGCGCTTTCGGCGGCCGCGGTAACAGCAAGGCAGGGTGGTCGCATCGAGGATGAAGCGGCCCTGCGCGATGCCGTGCTGCTGACGCGACCGGGCGACGATGTCGGCCCTGCCGGACGCATGTTTTTGGCCTGGCGCAGGCTGGCCATCACACCTGTGGAGAAGCTGCTGACCGCGGTGAGCGTCGGCGCGGTGCTGGAGGATCTCGGTCTTGCGCATGACGACGAGAGCGTGGGCGACCTGACGGACGATCTTTCTCAGCTAGCCGCCAGTGGCGGGACGACGGGAATGATGACCGGCGCCATCGCGATCGTAGACCGCCGCGGCTTTGGGCGCGCCCTTGGAGCCTGGCTCGCCGACGCCCTGCTAGCGCAGCGGCTGGGTTGGGCCAATGCAGTGCCGCTGCTGGGCACCGAGGCGGCCTTGGGTTCTCGTCCAGGTCGTGCGCGCGGTTCGGCAATGGCTCCTCCACCTGCGCGCATCGAACTGGAGACTGACGGCGCGAAAGGCCTGGTTGCCGCGCAGGCGCGAGCCGCGCTGCGCGCCATCGATCTGTCGAGCGAGCTGGAACGCCGGGCGGATCGGCTGCTCGCCGTCGCGCCAAAGCTCAGGGCCAAGGGATCGGATGCCGTCGTCGAAAGGCTGTTGTCCGGCGACGCAATCGTTGCTTCTGAAAAGATCGCCGGCATGAGCGATCGTGGCCTGCGCCGCCTGTTCGACCGGTTGGTCGAGTTCGGCGCCGTGCGCGAACTGACCGGCCGCCCCACCTTCCGCATCTACGGACTGTGACCCCAATGGCCGAGGCGAGAGACGCGCGAAGAGGGAAGGGGCGATCAAACGATCATCGTTCAAATGACCATTTGTTCGATCGCGAGCTGGATCACCTGCCGCCTGACCTGCGCTGGCGCGAATGGATGGGCCGGGTCGAGGCAGTGATCTTCGCGGCGAGCGAAGCAGTCCCGCGCGAGACGCTGGCGCGCGTCGTCGGCAAAAGCTGCAACATCGACCTGATTGTCGACGACATCCGCGAGGAACTACGCGGCCGGCCTTACGAGCTGGTGTCGGTCGCCGGCGGCTGGCAGCATCGGACGAAAACGGCCTTTGCCGAAGTCATCCGCGCGGCGACGGGCCAGATCGAGACAGAGCGATCGCTGTCGCAGCTAGAAGCGCTGGTCCTGATGTGCATCGCGTATTTCCAGCCGATCACCCGCGGCGAGCTGTCCAGCTTCTTCGGGGCAGAGGTTTCACGCGATCTGATCGGCGTGCTGCGGTCGATGGAGTTCATCGCCTCCGGCTCGCGCAGCCCGCAGCCGGGAGCGCCTTATACCTATGTCACCACAAAGACATTCCTGTCTCACTTCAGCCTCGACACGCTGCGCGACCTGCCGGACTTTCAGGCGCTTGAGGACGCCGGGCTACTCAGCAAGGAGAAGCTGTTGGCCGGGGATATCATGCCGGGGTTTTCAGATAGTGGCGAA
>NZ_JBJHDO010000029.1:0-8174 GCF_050958605.1 Mesorhizobium sp. 1B3
TGAGCCGCGGCACAAGTGCCGGAGGTCGGATGAGGGGTGTTCCAGAGACCGCCGACGATACGTGAGATGTGTGAATCTCGTAGCCTTGTGGAGGAGATGTCCGGCAGGACAGAGGGGGTGCCTACTGCCGTGACGTCTACTCCTCTGCGCTCCCGACGGTCCGCGGCACGGCCGCTGGTGATCACGATCATCCGACGAGGTGTCGGGCGACTCCGGCGCATTGGATGCGGATATCGGGAATGGCATCGATCTCCAGGAAAGCGCCTCGTGTGAGCGGACCGATGGCGTAAAGGCGCTTCGAAGGGATGCCGTCTCCATTGAGGACGGCGCAGTCCTGGCCGACGTCGAGGCCGATGCGCAGCGGGTCCGGCCGCGCCAGTCCGCGATCAATCAGCGATCGGACCACCGGGTTGGACCCGGTTGAAAGATCGCTGACGATGCCTGTGCAGTCGTAAATGCGCGTCGCTCGGAGGATCTCGGTTTGGGTGGTGTGGCGCGGCTGGAGGGTTGCGGCGTAGCCGTCCTGCGTTTGATCCACGTTGATTACCTTCGCTGCCACGAGCCTGATGCGGCCGTCGCTCACGGCTTCCGAGACCCGCTCATGGATGGGAGGAGGCATGCGGTGACGGTGGATGTCCCACCAGGCCTTGGTGTGCTCGATGAAGCGGCGCTTGGCCGAAACCGGCCAGTTCTGCCAGATCAACTGATTGAACGGCCGCAGCCCGTCGACGACGTCACGCCAGTTGCCGCCGGCATTTTCGGTCGCGCGGACGAGGTCGCGGAACCATCGCACGAAATATGAGAGCTCGGTGCCCAACGGAATATCGGCGCGGTCGAGCCGTATCGGATTACCCTTGCGATGGACGGACGGCAGCAGCCCGCGTCGCGACACGGCAACGACAGGACCGCGATGCCCGCGACTTTCCAGCGACAGCCACATGTCTACCATGCTCAGGCCGGTGCCCAGAATGAGAACCGGCGCATCGGCCTCGAGCGGCGTGTCGCTTTCCGGTCCTGGCCGGATGGCGAAAGCGTGATCGGGGGAGGGCTGTTCTTCGTGTCCTACAGCCAGGATTGCCGCATGACCGACAATACTGGTGCCGTTGGCAAGACGCACCTCCACCCCTGATGCCGTCGGCTGGACCGAGAGGCACTCTTCCGCGATGGTACGCAGCCTGCCCGTTGTCGCTTCCTGGCCACGGAGTTTGGCCAGCACGGAAGCGAGATATTCGCCGTAGATGCGGCGCGGTACGTAGACGGCGGGATTTTCGGGGGTTGCCTGCCCCGTTTCCACCAGCCAGCGGAAGAAATGTTCGGGATCGTCGGCATAGGCGCTCATGCCGAGTGCGCTCACATTGAGCACATGGTCGGGCAGGGTCGTCGAATAGGCGATGCCCTTGCCGAAGGCAGGGCCCTTCTCGACGATCGTCACGCGTATGTCCGCATCGTTTCCCCGCAGCAGATGGGCAGCCATCAGGATGCCGCTCGCCCCGCCACCAATGATGATGATGGACGGCAAGGAGGCGCGGGCCGTCATGATGCGTCTGCTTTCGCGGTAAGCCGCTTCAGTTCTGGTACTTCAGGACCGTGGCGACATCGTCGTCCGCGCTGTCGCGCATCGCTGCAAGGCTGCGGTTGTCCAGCACCTCGGCGATCGCCTGGCGGACCTCCAGCATCATGTGTCGGACTTGGCATGTCGCCTCGTCGCAATCTTCACATGGCTGGTATTGGGTTCGGCTGGCGCAAGGCAGGGGCGCCAGAGGGCCGTCGAGGACGCGAATGACATGGCCGATCTTGATGTCGCCCGCCGGCCGGGCAAGCCGATAGCCACCGTCCTTGCCTTTTCGGCTCTGTACGAAACCGGCATTGCGCAATTCGCCGAGGATTGCATCCAGGAACTTCTTGGGAATGTTGTTGGCGACGGCGATGTCGTTGACGAAGGCAAGCTGCCCTGCCGGCAAATAGGAGAGGTGGACCAGAGCCTTGAGCCCGTATTTGCCTTTTTTAGTGAGCATCGTCCTGAACTGTCATGGAAACGCCGCTGCCTCGACCAGCTTCTTCTGTCTTGCCGATGACGACAGCTCGTTTCCGCCGCAACCCGACCTCTACGGTACATAAATTTTGCAGAGATAATATACAAGCGGAAACTCTTGATTTTTCGTGACTTTTTGGCAGACGGCAGCACACCGTCGCCATTTTTTTGCCGATATTCTTGCCGTTCGACAAAGGCTCGGGGCTGCGCGTCTCCGTTAACTCCATAAGTTAGTGGGCTTGAACCGCGATGCCTTGGAAAGAGCGTGCTTATTGGCGGTATCGAACGGTAGGATTTTTGGCGAGGGCGCCGTTGTTTAGAACGGCCGACCAAACGCCGTGCTCGTTGGAGACCTCGGTCCCGAATTCCACCGGCACTTGATTCCGGGATTGAAGTGAACTAAGTCTACTGGACTAAGTCTGATCAGGGACGCTCATGGAAACCGTGAACATTCATGAGGCAAAGACACATTTGTCACGCCTCGTCGAGCAGGCCGCCAAGGGTAAGCCATTCGTGATCGCCAAGTCGGGCAAGCCGATGGTCAAGGTCGTTCCTGTCGATCAGCCGGCACCGGCCCAGATGCGTCGGGTCGGGTTCATGGCGGGCCAATTCACCGTACCTGACGACTTCGATCGGATGGGGAGCGACGAGATCGAGCGGCTGTTCAACATTGACCGATGAAGCTGCTGCTCGATACGCACCTCATACTGTGGGCCGCCGGAGAACCGGACCGACTGCCCGTCGCGGCTCTCGCGGCGATCGAAGATCCGGAGAACGAACTGTTGTTCAGTCCGGTCAGTCTTTGGGAAGTCGCCGTTAAACGGAGCCTTGGCCGGGCCGACTTTCAGGTCGATCCACGCCTGCTGAGGCGAGGATTGTTCGACAGCGGTTATCAGGAACTCAGCATCACGAGCGAGCACACCGTAGCAGTCGATGGGCTTCCTGCGATTCATAAGGATCCATTCGATCGCTTGCTTGTCGCGCAATCGCTCGTTGAAGGGATCACCTTGGCAACAGTCGACGAGGCTCTCGCCCAATACCCCGCGCCGATAAGAAAGTTCTGATGGCAGCTGCGAGGCCCAGTCCCTCTCGCGGAAAGTGTGTCGCGGTACTATGTAAGGCCGTGCCAGTGCTGCATTGTCCGGCGGAAGGGTCGATGTGTGGCAACGAGCGTCAACGAATTCGCAGGAAAATCAGCAACTAAGATGGCTTACGGGAACCACAAACTAGCCGTGGCGCCTATGATGGACTGGACGGATACCGCCTGCAGGTACCTCCACCGGCAGCTCACCCGCTCGACCCTGCTCTATACCGAGATGGTCGTGGCCGATGCGGCGATCCATGGAGACCGCAAGCGTCTGCTCGGCTTCGATACGGTCGAGCATCCCGTCGCCCTGCAGCTTGGCGGCTCCGATCCGCAGAAACTCGCCGAGGCTGCCCGTATCGGCGCGGACTTCGGTTATGGCGAGATCAATCTTAATGTGGGCTGCCCGTCAGACCGCGTGCAATCCGGCACGTTCGGCGCCTGCCTGATGCGCACGCCGGACGTCGTCGGCGCCTGCGTCGCGGCGATGAAGGCCGCCGTCTCCATTCCCGTCACCGTCAAGTGCCGTCTGGGCGTCGACGAGCAGGACACCGAGACGGCGCTCGATTCCATGGCGGAGACGGTCTTCGGCGAGGGTGCCGACGCTCTTTGGGTGCATGCGCGCAAGGCCTGGCTCGAGGGCCTGAGCCCCCGGGAAAACCGCGACATCCCGCCGCTCGACTATCCGCGCGTTTATCGACTGAAGCAGAAATATCCCACCCGCTTCATCGGCATCAATGGCGGCATTCAATCGCTGGACGATGCTCAAACCCATCTTGGACACGTCGACGGTGTGATGCTGGGGCGGGCCGCCTATCACACGCCCGGCATTCTGGGCGAGGCGGATCATCGCATCTATGGGCAACCGGATCGGCCTCTGAGCTATGCGGCCGTCATCACCGCCATGGCGGATTATGCCGAACGCCACATTGCCGAGGGCGGGCGGCTCTCGCATGTCACGCGGCACATGACCGGCCTGTTCCACGGCTTTGCCGGAGCTCGCCGCTACCGGCAGATCCTTTCCACCGATGCCACGAGGCCGGGAGCCGGGCCTGAAGTCCTCTTCAAGGCCTTCGAGGCGGTCTCGCTGGAGCGGACCGAGGCTGCGGCCTGATCTTCGATTACCGAGATGCAAGCGGACAAGCACATAACGCTTGCCAAATCGATAAGTATCGGCTTATAAATTATCCATGATCGAGACCGAAATCTTCAGGGCCCTTGCCGATCCGACCCGCCGCGCCGTCTTCGAACGTCTCGCCGGTGGAGAAATGAGCGTCGGTGAGTTGAAATCCGGGTTTTCGATCTCGCAACCGGCTGTGTCGCAACACCTGGCTGCGTTGAAGCGAGCGGGGCTCGTCGCGGAACGGCGCGACGGCCGCAACAGCTATTATCGGGTCGTCCCGCAGGGGATGGCGCCTCTCGTGGCCTGGATGGAGCGTTACCGCCTGTTCTGGCCGGAGCGCGTCGAACGGCTGAAGGATGTGCTGAAAGGTATGGACCAATGATGGAACTCACCGATCGGGAAGACCAGGAGGGCGCCGAGCTCTCCGTCGTCACCGAATGCGACCTGCCGCATCCGCCGGAGAAGGTGTGGCGCGCACTCACCGTCCCCGAGCTTCTCGGCGCATGGCTGATGCCCAACGACATCCGGCCCGTCGAAGGTGAACGATTTGCCTTGCACGCGGACGGCCCCGCCGGGGATCGCATCGATTGCGAAGTGCTCGAGGCCGAACCGTGCCGCCGGCTCCGCTATTCCTGGCGTGACGGCGAGGCCCGGGACAATGCGCTGACGTCGGTCGTCACGTTCGAGCTTTCGCGGGACGGCGAGGGGGGCACGCACCTGCGGATCGTCCATTCCGGGGCGAGAGCGAAAGCATCGATCATGGCGCTGCAGGCCGCGAACACCAACATAGCCCCGCGGCTCTCGCGCGCAGCGTAGTCCGATCCGCGTCCCTTTGGACGCGAAGCGGCGATCCCTCAGTCTGGATCCATCCAAGTTGGCCGCACCGTGCGACGCCGAGCGATCCCGCTTGGCCGCGAAAAACACACAGGAGACCGCAAGCAATGAACAGTGTCGCCAATCTCGTCCCCATGGTCATCGAACAGTCGAGCCGAGGAGAACGTACCTTCGACATTTTCTCGCGCCTGCTTCGCGAGCGGATCGTCTTCCTGAATGGGCCGATCGACGACAATGTCTCGGCCCTTGTCTGCGCGCAGCTCCTGTCGCTGGAATCGGACAACCCGAAGAAGGAGATCGCGCTTTACATCAACTCGCCGGGGGGAGTCGTCACCAGCGGCTTCGCCATCTACGACACGATGCAATATATCGATTGCCCGATCTCGACGGTCTGCATCGGCACGGCTCGATCCATGGGTTCGTTCCTGCTGATGGCCGGCACCCCCGGCCTGCGCATCGCGCTACCCAATTCGAGCGTCATGCTGCACCAGCCTTCCGGAGGTTTCCAGGGGAAGGCCTCCGACATCGAACGTCACGCCGAAGACGTGATCAAGACCAAGCGACGGATGAACGAACTCTATGCCCGCCATTGCGGACGCACGCTGGAGGAGGTCGAGAACACGCTTGATCGGGATTTCTTCATGACAGCCGACGAAGCGAAGGCCTGGGGCATCGTCGACCACATTTACGAGAAGCGGATGCCGGTCCCGCAGCAGGCCTTTGTCTAATGCATGTCGCCCAAAAGTGTGCAGCGGTTTTGGGCAAAGGACATGCAGAAGAACAACAGCCATGTCGCGCGACATGCTTTAGTCCCGCAGGATCATTCTGTCTCCGCGTACGTCGAAGCCCGACAGGGTGCTGATGAAATTCATGCCGAGAAGGCTTCGGTCGAGCATGCCCGCCTCGGCAACGAGAACCGGAATGTTGCTGCGGCTGATCGTGCCCAGCGTGATCTCGTCGGCGGTGACGCGCGCCGCGCGCGCCCTGCCGTTGGCGGTCGAGACGGTGATCGTGTAATTGAGGGACGCCGGGTCATAGCCCGCCGCGCGGGCGTCGGCCGCCGTCAGTACGGTAGCGGTTGCGCCCGTGTCGACGACGGTCTGCACCGGCGCGCCGTTGACGAAGATCCGTGCTTCGAAATGGCCGTTCCCGGCCTTTTCCAGCATCACCGTGTTGCCGCCGTCGCTGATCGATATGGGGCTGCCGGGAACCAGGCCGGCAGTGACGCGGTTCGCGACGTCTTGCAGTTCGTAGCGATATTGATAGCCGGCCACGAGAAGGAGCGCGACCAGCAGCCACAGCGCAAGGCTGCGTGCCACATAACCGAGACGCATGCCCGAGCCCAATATGCCGGCCGCGATAACCGTGCCCCAGATGCCCAGATAAAGCATGCGGCCGAGGTCATCGTTCCCGGAAAAGGGCGCGTCCGTGGTATCGCTGAGCAGCAGGAGGATAAGTCCGCCTCCGATCGCGGCCATGACGACCCAGAAGAAATTGCTCGTGCGCATATCCTTGTCCCGGTCATTCCGCCGCGTTGCGCTCGCGGGCCATCCTAGCCCGCCGCGTTTCGCGCCGCGGTTTACGCTCCACCGTCGCCAGCCTGGCCGGGAGCGTGGCCATGATGTCGCGTCGCATCTGCGGCGTCATGTCGGTCCAGCTGGCGATCTCGTCGCGCGTGCGGCCGCAGCCGAAGCAATAGCCGGTCTTCGTGTCGATGGAGCAGACGAGGATGCAAGGGGATTCGATGGACAAGGCGGCGCGGTTCCGTTCGCTCAATGCACATGGTGTAACAGGAAAGCCAAAACAAGCCCCGTCGATTGCGTCATGGGGAGGCGTTTTCTCACACCAGTGATCGTGCGGGATGGATTGTGCGGCGCGGCGAAGCTCGTTATGTCGCCCTTGCCATAGGCAGGACAGGACAGATGACGACCGGACTCCCCTTCGAAGATTTCCGCAACTTGATGCGAGAGCTTCCCGCACGCGACGAGGCCGCCGCCGAGAAGGTGCGCACGCAATTCGGCCAAATGCGCAAGCCGCGGGGCTCGCTCGGACGGCTGGAGGAAATCGCGGAATGGCTCGCGGGTTGGACCGGGCGCCCGCCGGCCGTGACGCGTCCGCTTGTGGCGATCTTCGCCGGAAATCACGGTATCACCAAGCATAGCGTATCGCCGCGTCTGCCGGAGGCGACCGCGCAGATGGTGGAGATGTGCGCGGCGGGCGGGGCGGCGGTCAACCAGCTCTGCCTGGCCAATGATCTCGGGCTCAAGGTTTTCGACCTCGCCTTGCATCTTCCCACTGCCGACTTCGTCCAGGATGCGGCTCTCGATGAGCGCGGCTGCGCCGCGACCATGGCCTTCGGCATGGAGGCGATCGCGGGTGGCATAGACATCATCGCGATCGGCGATCTCGGGGTCGGGAATTCAACGGTCGCGGCGGCGATGCTTGCGGCGCTCTACGGCGGCTCCGGTGCTGAATGGGTTGGACCCGGCTCGGGCGCCGACCTCCAAATGATCGCACGGAAGGCCGCGGCCGTGGATGCCGCGCTTTCCTTCCATGGCAGCAACCTGAAAGACCCCTTCGAGGTCCTCCGCCGCGTCGGGGGCCGCGAGTTCGCGGCGATCGCCGGTGCCATTATCGCTGCGCGTATGCAGAAAGTGGCCGTGGTGCTGGATGGCTTCGCGGCAACTGCAGCGGCTGCCGTGCTTCATCGGGTCAGTCCCGCCGCGCTCGACCATTGCGTCGCCGGCCATGTCTCGGCCGAGCCCGGCCATGCGAAGGCGCTGAAGCGGCTCGGCATGGAGCCGGTGCTCGATCTCCGCCTCGCCCATGGGGAGGGGACTGGCGCTGCGCTCGCGCTCGGCGTGGTCAAGGCGGCGGCGCTGGTGCACTCGGGAATGGTTGCGACGCTCTGATATATTCTCGTGCGGTAGCAGAAAGGCTCACCCCTCATCCGACCGAGCTTCGCTCGGCCACC
This sequence comes from Mesorhizobium sp. 1B3, assembly GCF_050958605.1. Taxonomy (NCBI): domain Bacteria; kingdom Pseudomonadati; phylum Pseudomonadota; class Alphaproteobacteria; order Hyphomicrobiales; family Phyllobacteriaceae; genus Mesorhizobium; species Mesorhizobium sp. 1B3. Next base: position 8,048 of record NZ_JBJHDO010000029.1, read on the forward strand.
TCTCCCACAAGGGGAGAAGGGAAGGTTGGCCGCGACGCCGGTGCCAACCGCCAACGTTTGCGATTGGCAAGAGCGCCTGCGCCAAGCTCCTGCCTTCTCCCCTTGTGGGAGAAGGTGGCCGCGAAGC
>NZ_JBJHDO010000030.1:0-6684 GCF_050958605.1 Mesorhizobium sp. 1B3
CGCGTCGGATTGTAGCCCTTGCCTTTTTCGGCGCCGTCGGTCTCCGGGATGGCGTCGGTGCCATAGAGCGCGTCATAGAGCGAGCCCCAGCGGGCGTTGGCGGCGTTGAGGGCATAGCGGGCATTCATCACCGGCACGACGAGTTGCGGCCCGGCCAGTTCGGCGATCTCGGCATCGACATCGGTGGTCGTCACGCTGAAGGCCGGCCCCTCCGGCAGGAGATAGCCGATCTCGGCGAGGAAGGCCTTGTAGGCGGCCATGTCCGTGGGCGCGCCGTTGGCCCGGTACCAGTCATCGATCTTCTGCTGCAGCGCGTCGCGCTTGGCCAGCAGCGCCCGGTTCTTCGGCGCCAGATCATGGACGATCGCCGAGAAGGCCTGCCAGAACGCATTCGCGTCGATCCCGGTGCCGGGCAGCGCCTCGGCCTCGATAAAATCTCGCAGCTGACCCGCAATCCTGAGGCCGGCGATTTCGACGCGGTCGGTACTCGGGGTGGAGATGTTCATATCGATTCTCCCGGATTCAGGCAGCCAGGGCCACAGAGGCCCCGAGATCGCCGACGATGCATTCGGCAACCATCTGGGCTGTGGCGGCGGAGAGCGTCCAGCCCAGATGGCCGTGGCCGGTATTGTAGAAGACCCCCGGATGCCTGCCTTTTCCGACACGCGGCATCATGTTGGGCATCATCGGACGCAAGCCGGCCCACGGGACGACCCGGTTGGTGTCGACAGCAGGAAACAGCATCCTCGTCCAATCGACCAGCGGCCGTACGCGGTCGTGCCGTATATCGCGATTCATGCCGTTGAACTCCGCGGTTCCGGCCACCCGGAAACGCCCAGGCCCCAAGCGGCTCGTCACGATCTTGGCCCGGTCGTCGAGCAGGCTCACCCAGGGAGCAGCCTCCTGGCTTCGCTCGTCGTCGAGATGCACCGTGATCGAATAACCCTTCACCGGGTATACGTTGACGCGGTCACCGAGCATGGCTGCGAAATGGCGGCTGGCCGAACCGGCACAAACGACCACGGCGTCGACCTCGATCATACGGTCGCGTTTGGTGGTTTCTCCCGACAGCGAGCCCAGCGAATAGGCGATCTGGAATTGCCGCTTGCGTTCGACACGGTTGACGGTGGCATCGAAGAGAAAGCTGGCGCCGCGCTGCTCGCAGGCCCTGGCGAGACCGAAGGTGAATTTATGGATGTCGCCGGTCGAGTCCGACGGCGTGTAGAACCCTCCGAAAAATTCGCCATGCAAGGTGGGCTCGATCGACTTGACTTCGGCCGCAGTCACGGGCTGCCGGTCCAAGCCCCCTTCCATCAGCATGGAGTTGACCTTCAGGGCATGCTGGAAGCTCGGCTTATCCCAATAAATGTGGAGGATGCCGCGACGGACGTGATCGAAATCGATCTTCTCGCGTTCGGCGATGCCGAACAGGTGCTCGCGTGCCGCTATCGCCAAGCGGGTGGTCTCAACCGTGTTCTCGCGGTAGCTCATGATGTTGGAAACGAACTCGGCGAGCCAGGCATATTTGTGCCAGCTGGGTGCGGGATTCATCAGCAGCGGAGCATCACGCCTCATCATCCACTTGATGCCCTTGAGAAGGGTCGACCAATGGTTCCAGACCTCCGCATTGCTGGCGGAAAGCTGGCCGCCATTGGCGAAGGATGTTTCCATCCCCGCGTAACGCTGACGATCGATGACAGTCACCGAATACCCTCGCTCAAGCAGGGCATAGGCGGTGGTGACGCCGGTGATACCGGCGCCTATGACGGCAATATGGGGCATTGCATTCTCCGCGACCAAAGTTGGGTGCGGACCGGAGTCCGCGGTTGATCCCCAATCTGTCGCTGTACCTGAGAGCTTAACCGCGACGGCTCGGCCGGCGTGGCTTTCCCCTTCGGTGGGCACTCGCGGTGCCACTCTCCAGATCGTTCAGCTGCATGGTCATCTTTGCCTGAGAGTTTCCTGGGGGGTTGCTCCGTCGGCGTCGGCTGTCGTTATCTACGACAGCCGATCTCTCCCATGCAGCCATTCGAACGCATTCACATGGCTGTCTGTACGCTCCACTCCGATGACCGGCAGTGCAAGCAGTCAGTTTCCTTCGTCGTAAAGCGTTGTCGTGGTTTCGACGCCCTCCTCATGCAAGCCGGCCCGCCTGACGGCGGCGGCTGCGAGTTCGCGTGCCTTGCTGCGAATCCCAACCTCGTCGACACCCTGGACCTTGCCATCGGCATAAAGCAGCTTGCCGTCGACCCAAGTCTGGGTGATCGAGGCCGTCGACGCCGAGAAGACCAAGGCCTGCAGCGGATCATAGAAGGGCGTCCACTCGACATGATCGAGATCGAAGAGGATGAAATCCGCCTTTTTGCCGATTTCCAGCGAGCCGATCTCGTCGTCCCACATGAGGGCCCGCGCGCCCTCGATCGTCGCGGCGCGAAGGGCTTGCCTGGCGGTGAAGATGTCGGGCTGCATGCGGGCATCCTTGAACATGCCGGCCACGACGAGCATCTGGCGCATCAGGTTCATGTTGCCGGCCGCCGAGACGCCGTCGGTGCCGAGTCCCACCTTCACACCGGCCTTCACCATCTCGGGATACTTCCCGATAGCGGTCGCGCCCTTTCCGAGCTTGAAGGAAGAGCACGGGCAGAAGGCAACGCTGGCGTCACGTTCGGCAAGCAGGCGTACTTCTTCGTCCGTCACGGCCGCGCCATGCGCGATGACAAGATTTTTGCCGACCCCGCCGGCACGATCGATCCTTGTGATCGGCCAACAGCCATACTTGCTTTCGCAGACCTTGGCTTCCTCGATGGACGTTGCAAGGTGATAGGTCGTGCCGACGCCGAGACGTTCGGCGAGCTTCACCGCGCCGACATGCAGTTCGAGCGAGCAAGGCTCCTTGCCTTCGATATTGACCCAGCAGCGCGCACGGCCATCGAGCGCTCCGTTGTAGCGGACAACGCAATCTTCCAGAACTTTCAGCGCAGTCTGCGCGTCGGGGAAGAAATGGTGCTCGGCCATCTCCTTGGTCCAGCCGCGTGGCAGTTCGGCCGGAGGATTGTCGGCCGCATGCCTGCCCGTGATGCCGCGGATGCCGGTTTTCTCCATGGCCCGGATGACGATGCCGGGATCGTATTGCGACCCCATGTCCAGGAAGCAGGTGGTGCCACAGCGAAGCATTTCCGTAATGCCGAGCAACGCGCCCCAATACTCGTCTTCTTCCGTGATATGGGCGTAGAAAGGCTTGGCCCAATGGAAGACCCAGGCGCGAGTGTTGAGGTTGTCCGGGAAAACCGCCCGGGACAAGGTCTCCGACAGATGAACGTGACTGTCCACGAACCCTGGGCAAGCGCCGAGCATCCTGCCGTCGATGACCTTGTCGAAGCTCACCCCTTGATGGCGGGCCGCAATTTCAGCCGCCGGTCCGATATCGGCAATCCGGTCATTCTCGATCACCAGGCTTGCATTGCGCAGCACCGTGTCGTTTCGGTCGACCGTAAAGGCGAAGTTCAAATCTTTGATCAGCGTGCGCATGCGTTTCCACCCGTTGCGGACCTGCACAGGAACGATCCCACCGGGCCCGCTGCGGTGGGCGATATCGTCATCACCCCGATCGGGACACCATGCCCCGATCGATGTTTCTTAAAAGCCGGCTGGCGGCTCCCCCCCTAGGCGACGGCCCGCTTCGCCGAGGCGCCCGTCCTGGCCGTCCCGGTCGGGATCAGCCGATCGGTATCGGCATAGTCGGAAAGCAGCTCCGATCCATTCCTGGTGACAAGCAGCATGTCCTTGTTCTGCATGCCGAATCCATATCCGGTATCGTAGCAGAGAGGCTCGAAGCCGAGCACCATGTTCTCCTCGAGCGGTGCATCGCTCCCGGGTTTGCCGAGCACGGGCGTCATGCCGAGATATGGATCTTCGTGCAGGTGCAGGCCAATTCCGTGTCCCACGAAAGAAATCGGAGGCAGGTTCATCCTGGCAAGTTTGGCGATGAACGCATCGTAGATCTCGCGGCAGCTTGCGCCGGGTTTCACCTTTTCCATGATCTCGTATTTGCACTCGACCAGATGCGCCCAGATCTTGTCGGCCATGGGCGGTGCCTCCCCGACGACCGCCGTACGACACACGCCGGCCTGATAGCCGTTGATGACGGAGAAGATTTCGACACGGCAGATGTCGCCCCGCTTGAGTACCCGTTCGGAGGGCCCGACATTGGGCAAGACGCTGCGTTCTCCGGTCGCCACGATCAGCAATTTGAAGTGATCGGCCCCCAGAGAATAGACGTTGCGAGTCAGATGCCCGGCGATGTCCATTTCGGAGTCGCCTTCGTCGACCACGGCCAGCGTATCCGTGATCGCCTGGTCGGCGATGCGCGACAGCTTGCGCAGAAGCGCGATCTCTTCCGGAGTCTTGATCTGCCGCAAACGGGCAAGGATCGGCTCGGCATGCTCGAATTTCGCAGCCGGCATTGCGGCGACGAGCCGAGCGAAATCGCCTGCCGGCAGATAGTCCATCTCAAGACCGATCCGGGCCTTGCCGAGGTCGAGGCCATTCAACTGGTCGGCCAGAACGAGCATCGGGTCGTCTGAAAACTCCGCCCAGATCCGCGTCGGGACATCGGGAAGGCGACGTTTGATCGTCGACGCTTCCATGTCCACCCCGAACAAAGCCGTGCGCCCGTCGGCCGTCACGATCGTCATGGCGTGGCGATGCCGGATAAGCGGCTGCGATGGCACGACGAAACCTGTCGTGTAAGCGAAGTTCTCCGGGGAACAGCAGATCATGGCGTCGAGCCCGTGCTCGGCCATTGCCTTAGTCTGTTTTCTGACGATTTCTGCCCGCATGATTGCTAGTTTCCTCTCTCCTGATGCCTTTGCATCCGCCGTCAATCGCGGACGCGATATTTCTCGATCTTGGCCAGATCCACGTCGATTCCCATTCCAGGACCGGACGGAACGACGATCGCGCCGTCGACGAACCGCATCGGCTCCACGAGCAGGTCGTCCTTGTAGTAGATGCCTCCCACCTGGCCATGCTGCGCTTCGGCCGGGGTCGAAACGGGAATGACGCAAGACAAGGTGACGGCCGGTGAAGCCGCCGCAAGCTGCACATTGGCCAGATTGCCGACACCCGTCTCGATCGAGCCATTGACGTTGCAGATGATGCCCGCGGCCCGGCACACCGCACCCACTTCCATCGCCTTGTAGAGACCGCCGGCCTTCGTCGTATAGATCGACACGATCTGGATCCCGCCGGACTGAACGATCTGTATGGAATCATGGGAGTTCCAGGCGGACTCGTCGGCCATCACCGGGGCGTCGATGCGTCGTCCGACCTCGGCGATACGCTCGATGCCCATGACGGGTTGCTCGACATATTTCAGCCGGTTCTTTTCCATTCGGCGCACGGTCTGGACGGCCTCGCCAGGTGTCTTGTAACCCTCATTGGCGTCGACACAGATCTCCACTGCATCTCCTACGACCTCCCTGACGGCATCGACCATTGCGACGTCACGGTCAGCATCCACGCCGATCTTGACCTTGATGGTCTTGACCCCTTCTTCCACGAGCTTGGCTGCTTCGGCCCGTGCCTCCTCGATGGAGATCAGTCCGATCGAATGCGTTACGGGCACGCGGTCCCGCGCCTTGCCGCCAAGCAGCGTATGGACGGGCACATTGAGCCAGCGTCCGGCAAGATCGTAGGCGGCGAACTCCACCGCCGCTTTGGAGTAAGGATAGCCGCGGATGATCGCATCCATGCGGGCATGGAGTTCCGCGAAATTGCCGAGATCGAGACCGACGACGGCGGGCGCGAGATAGGTGTCGATCACAGTACGTGTGATCAGGGCCGATTCGCCGAAATAACGGCCGAATTCACCACCCCAATCCTTCAGGGCCGGAGCCTCGCCCCAACCCACTCGGCCATCGCTGTCGGTCATCTTGACCATCACATAACGGCCTATGACCTCGGTCAAACCCGCCCATTTGTGCTCACGTCGGGTTGGCAGTTGGACAATCAGCGTTTCAACGGACTTGATCGTAGGCAACGGCGTCCACCTTTTCGTTGTCACTGCGCATGCGCTGCGCTACAGTTGCGATCAGTTAGTGTGATCACACTTTATGATCATAAACAAAGCACGTCAAGCGTGTCGGCGGCATTTGGACAACGGGGCGGAGGGGCTATGATTGTTGAAATAACGAATTACTTCGCAAAAGAAGGACAAGCGCAGACGGTTTTGGAGCAGCGCCGCAGGGCGAGCGCGATCAGGTCGTCGCTCGGCCTTGATCCGGGACTGATTTTCGTCAAGCTGGAGGGTAATGGCCCAGACGTCCGCTGGGAATGCAGTTTCGCTTCACATGCGGATTACGAGGCCGACATGGCGATCAGAAAGGGATCGGCCGACTTCAGCGATGCACGCCAGGCCATGCATGCGCTGGTCCAAAAGTTCGAGAGGCATCTCTATGCCGCGGACGATGGGATGGCTTCACCAAGGTGAATCGGTGCTGCCTTAAGTTGCTCTCGGCGGCAGTTTCTGCCGGTGGGGGCTCGTTGCGCCAGCCCTGTCCGGATCAGGTGTTCCAAAACCGCTTGAACAAAAAAGCCCGGCGCGGTGGCCGGTCTTTTTGTTTCAGAAGATCGAAGGCTCAGTGATCCATGGCCTTGACGATTTCCTCGGTCATCTTCTTGGCG
>NZ_JBJHDO010000031.1:2500-5650 GCF_050958605.1 Mesorhizobium sp. 1B3
GGCAAAAACCATTCAGGAAAACAAGTTTGCGGCGAGCAACGCTCACCGCCTGTTCTGCATGACATCGTAAAGAGAAGATTTGTTCGGGTTCCGTATTCGGAGCCTGGCCCGGAAAGGTCCATAACCTTTCGTAAGCGGCCGGGTGATGATGGATACGGTCCGTCGCCGTGGACGCTCAATCCGCGGCTCATGATGGGCACGCCTAACCGCAGCCCCCGAACCGATCTCGAGAAGCTGGTCTTTTTGTGCCAAGACTGTCGCGACAATTCTCTTCGAGAATTGCGCGGTGGATATTGGCAATGAGAACGATCAAGTGTCTTAAGGGCAATTGGTGGATGCCTTGGCATGCACAGGCGATGAAGGACGTGATACGCTGCGATAAGCTACGGGGAGGTGCGAATACCCTTTGATCCGTAGATTTCCGAATGGGGAAACCCACCTAAGATACTTGGAAAATCAGAGCGGCGGCTGGGCGTGAGTTTGGCCGGTGCTGTGGTTTCCAAGTATTGTTGATAGGTAACTTATCCTGAATGAAATAGGGATAAAGTGGCGAACGCGGGGAACTGAAACATCTAAGTACCCGTAGGAAAGGACATCAACCGAGACTCCGCAAGTAGTGGCGAGCGAACGCGGACCAGGCCAGCGGCTTTTGCGAGACAAGCGGAACCTTCTGGAAAGGAGGGCCATAGCGGGTGATAGCCCCGTACGCGTAATGCGAGCAAAAGTCCTTGAGTAAGGCGGGACACGTGAAATCCTGTCTGAAATTCGGGGGACCACCCTCGAAGCCTAAGTACTCGTGCATGACCGATAGCGAACTAGTACCGTGAGGGAAAGGTGAAAAGCACCCCGACAAGGGGAGTGAAAGAGTACCTGAAACCGATTGCCTACAAACAGATGGAGCCTGAAATGGTGACATCGTACCTTTTGTATAATGGGTCAGCGACTTAGTGTGACGAGCAAGCTTAAACCGGTAGGTGTAGGCGCAGCGAAAGCGAGTCTGAACAGGGCGTTCAGTTCGTCGCATTAGACCCGAAACCGAGTGATCTAGCCATGAGCAGGCTGAAGGTAAGGTAACACTTACTGGAGGGCCGAACCCATAACTGTTGCAATAGTTCGGGATGACTTGTGGCTAGGGGTGAAAGGCCAATCAAACTCGGAAATAGCTGGTTCTCCGCGAAATCTATTTAGGTAGAGCGTCGACCGAATACCCCAGGGGGTAGAGCACTGGATGGGCTAGGGGTCCTCACCGGATTACCAAACCTAACCAAACTCCGAATACCTGGGAGTACTAGTCGGCAGACACACGGCGGGTGCTAACGTCCGTCGTGGAGAGGGCAACAACCCTGACCTACAGCTAAGGTCCCCAAGTTATGGCTAAGTGGGAAAGGATGTGAGGATCCCAAAACAACCAGGATGTTGGCTTAGAAGCAGCCATCATTTAAAGAAAGCGTAACAGCTCACTGGTCTAAATAAGGGTCTTTGCGCCGAAAATGTAACGGGGCTCAAGCCATACACCGAAGCTTAGGGTTCACGAGCAATCGTGAGCGGTAGCGGAGCGTTCCGTAAGCCTGCGAAGGGAGACCCGCGAGGGCTCCTGGAGGTATCGGAAGTGCGAATGCTGACATGAGTAACGTAAGGGGTGTGAGAGACACCCCCGCCGAAAGTCCAAGGGTTCCTGCTTAAAGTTAATCTGAGCAGGGTTAGCCGGCCCCTAAGGCGAGGCCGAAAGGCGTAGTCGATGGGAATCACGTTAATATTCGTGAGCCTGGAGGTAGTGACGGATCATTGAAGTTGTCCGACCTTATCGGATTGGTCGGGCAGCCGCGTGGTCCCGGGAAATAGCTCCTCCTTATAGTCCGTACCCGAAACCGACACTGGTGGACTGGTAGAGTATACCAAGGCGCTTGAGAGAACTATGCTGAAGGAACTCGGCAAATTGCACGCGTAACTTCGGAAGAAGCGTGACCCTTCGATGGGCAACCATCGGGGGGTGGCACAGACCAGGGGGTAGCGACTGTTTATCAAAAACACAGGGCTCTGCGAAGTCGCAAGACGACGTATAGGGTCTGACGCCTGCCCGGTGCTGGAAGGTTAAGAGGAGGGGTGCAAGCTCTGAATCGAAGCCCCAGTAAACGGCGGCCGTAACTATAACGGTCCTAAGGTAGCGAAATTCCTTGTCGGGTAAGTTCCGACCTGCACGAATGGCGTAACGACTTCCCCGCTGTCTCCAGCATAGACTCAGTGAAATTGAATTCCCCGTGAAGATGCGGGGTTCCTGCGGTTAGACGGAAAGACCCCGTGCACCTTTACTATAGCTTTACATTGGCATTCGTAGTGGCATGTGTAGGATAGGTGGTAGGCTTTGAAGCAGGGACGCCAGTTTCTGTGGAGCCACCCTTGAAATACCACCCTTATCTCTATGGATGTCTAACCGCGGCCCGTCATCCGGGTCCGGGACAATGTATGGTGGGTAGTTTGACTGGGGCGGTCGCCTCCTAAAGAGTAACGGAGGCGCGCGATGGTGGGCTCAGAACGGTCGGAAATCGTTCGGCGAGTGCAATGGCATAAGCCTGCCTGACTGCGAGACTGACAAGTCGAGCAGAGACGAAAGTCGGTCATAGTGATCCGGTGGTCCCGCGTGGAAGGGCCATCGCTCAACGGATAAAAGGTACGCCGGGGATAACAGGCTGATGACCCCCAAGAGTCCATATCGACGGGGTTGTTTGGCACCTCGATGTCGACTCATCGCATCCTGGGGCTGGAGCAGGTCCCAAGGGTATGGCTGTTCGCCATTTAAAGCGGTACGTGAGTTGGGTTCAGAACGTCGTGAGACAGTTCGGTCCCTATCTGCCGTGGGTGTAGGAATATTGACAGGATCTGTCCCTAGTACGAGAGGACCGGGATGGACGTATCTCTGGTGGACCTGTTGTGGCGCCAGCCGCATAGCAGGGTAGCTATATACGGACGGGATAACCGCTGAAGGCATCTAAGCGGGAAACCCACCTGAAAACGAGTGTTCCCTGAGAGCCGTGGAAGACCACCACGTCGATAGGCCGGGTGTGGAAGAGCAGCAATGCTTGAAGCTTACCGGTACTAATAGCTCGATCGGCTTGATCGTTCCCATTGCTTGTATCCATCGCTGACGCGATG
>NZ_JBJHDO010000032.1:0-1194 GCF_050958605.1 Mesorhizobium sp. 1B3
TTGGGCTGAAGATGCGCGCGGCCGTGACGGACTGGCCGGCCGCGGCGCGCCCGTGGACGAGTTGCATGACCCTGGCGGCCACGATCAGCGCGGTCGCGGCCAGACGTTCGAGCGCCTCGCCATCGGCGATGAGGCTTTCCTCGATGTCGATGGCCTGCGATTTCATTGTTCGGAAGAGCTGCTCGACAGTCCAGCGCGAGCGGTAGAGATCGACCATAGCGGCGGCATCAGCGAAGGTTTTGATGCTGTGGGTGGTCAACAGCCGCCAGATCACCGCCTCCTTGGCCGAAGGCGGATCGATCTCGCGCACTTCGACAATGTTGAGGCTGAGTTCACCGGGGTCGCGCTGATCGGCCCCAAGGCGGGGCTGGCGCAAAGTGACCTCAGCGAAGCGAACCGCCAACCGCACGGCGCGCGCCGGGCGGCCAGGACGCGCCGTAAGCTCGAAGGCGATACGACCGGCTTCCGGCCCTGCGGCGATCTCGCTGAACAGGCGACCCTGCTTGCCCAAGGCTCGGTCGCGCACGGCGCGAATGAGCACATGGGTGCGCGCGTCAGGCAGCCTGGCAAACACTTCGTAGATATCGGCCTCGCGGTCGCCGATGACGGTGACCAGCGGCGTGTCGGACAGCGCCTGGCATGCCGCTTTGGCGGTGCCGATCCATTTGTAGCTTTCCTTCTCTTCGATCGGCAGAGCCTGGTAGTTTGCCGCTTTCTGCCCCTCACGCCGCCAAATCGTGGCCGCTGCAAGACCCAGAACGCTGCCGTCGGCAGCATCCACGGCGAGCGCCGGATGCACGAACAGCCCGACATCCTTGCCATTGCCGACACGCCCAAGGCCGCGCTTGCGCGACGCCTTGGCCTCGTAGTTGATCTCGCTGCTGTCCTGGATGACCAGCACATGGCGGCCAGCCGCCGCCTCTGCCGTGCGCGCCGCCGCCGTCCGAATGATCTCCCGCGTCGTCACGCTGGGATTGCGAAACAGGCGCGTGAACGCAACCTTCTCGGCGCGCGTGTCTGCCAGCCGGCGTATCCCCGCACTGACGCGCGCAAACATGCGCTCCAGCACCATGCTCCCCTTTTTTGCAAGCGCACGTCGCCGAAGTATCCAAGCAGCGGTACCATCGTTGAAATCTCCACAATCAACAATGGCTGCTACAGAATCACACATGATTCGAGCTTCTCAAGCCCCTG
>NZ_JBJHDO010000033.1:0-970 GCF_050958605.1 Mesorhizobium sp. 1B3
AGAGGCAGTTTTTCAGAGGAGAGACTGCCATTTCCTGTCTTGAGAGCTGTTTTGGAGCGCTGCCCGATCCGCGCGCTCGCAACGCCTCGCATCGACTGGGCGATATCATCGTGATGATGGTAGCGGCGAGCTTGTGCGGGGCCACGACGGCGACGGAGTTCGCTCTGTTTGCCGAGAATCGCAAAGCTGCCTTGTCGCGCCTGATCGACTACGACAGTGCTCCCAGTCACGACACCTTCTCGCGGGTGCTGCGGCTGCTGGACCCCACTGCCTTTGCGCAGGCTTTCGCCGTCTTCGCTGCTGGTTTTGCGCAGGCGCTTGCCGAGACAGGCAATGGTGTCGGCGAGGTCGTGGCGCTCGACGGCAAGGCGTTGCGGCGCGCCTATGAGCGCGGTCATGCGGCTAGCCCGCCATTGACGGTGTCCGCCTTTGCGACCGAGGTCGGCCTGTGTCTGGCGGCGGTGACGCCAAGCCCCGCTGAGAACGAAGTCGAGGCGGCGCTCAGGGTTGTGGAACTGATTGACCTTACAGATAAAATCGTCACCGCCGATGCGCTCCACTGTCACCGGCGTATGGCACAAGCTATCATGGATCGGGGTGGAAATTACGTGCTCGCTCTGAAAGGAAACCGCCGCCATTGGCGTCAGAAGGCACGGGAAACCCTGAAGCAGTCCCGCCCCGCAAGCGCCGAATGCAATGAACTCAGCCATGGCCGTAACGAGTGGCGGTTGGCCGAAGTCGTACCGGCCGCCAAGCCGCTGATGGCCGGCCACGCCGCTTTCCTGCGCATCACCTCCAAACGCGACAAGGCCAAGCCGCTGACGCGCCTGTTTATGACCTCCCTCCTGCCGACACCGCAGCAGGCGCTCGCCATGACGCGCGCCCACTGGCAAATCGAAAACGGGTTGCACTGGGTGCTGGACGTTCATCTTGAAGAAGACTTCAGCCGGGCTCGCAAAGACAACGCTCC
>NZ_JBJHDO010000034.1:0-724 GCF_050958605.1 Mesorhizobium sp. 1B3
CACGAGCACGAGCACCGTCGGATTGCCGATCAGCGGTTGCGCAAGCTCGAGCAGCTCGGTCGGCAGCCGCGAGAAGGACATGAACCGCGAGAAGATCTGCGCGGCGATGAGCAGCATCAGGAGCATCGCCGAGACCTTGACGGAATCGATCAGCGCGGCGGCGATGTCCTTGGGGCCGACCCGTCGCATGACGATCATTCCGACGAAAGCCGCGAAGGCGCCGAGCGCGCCGGCCTCGCCCACGGTGACCACGCCGCCGTAGATGCCGCCGAACACGACGAACATGAGCACGACGACGAAGCTGAAGGCGGCGATCGAGCGCCGGGTCTCCTGCGGATCCTCGGCGACCTCGTGGCGGCGACCGTCGACGGCCTGCGGCTCGACATCGCCGAGGAAATAGAGGCAGCCGGCATAGGCGAGGATGCACAGGAGGCCGGGCCCGATCGACCCGATGAAGAGGTGGCCGATCGGGGTCTCGGTGAGCGAGCCGTAGATCATGATCAGCAGGCTCGGCGGGATGATCACCGAGAGCGAGCCGGAGATGGCGGCGAGCGCCACCGAAAAGCTGCGGGTGTAACCGACCCGTTGCAGTTCGGGACCGGCGAGCGTGGCAAGCGCGGCCGCGCTTGCCGTGCCCGAGCCCGACACCGCGCCAAGCAGGCCGCCGGTGACGAGGGTGGCGACGCCGAGCGGAAACCTGCGGTAGCCGGCAAGCCTGTGGCCG
>NZ_JBJHDO010000035.1:0-724 GCF_050958605.1 Mesorhizobium sp. 1B3
TGGCCACAGGCTTGCCGGCTATCGCAGGTTTCCGCTCGGCGTGGCCACCCTCGTCACCGGCGGCCTGCTTGGCGCCGTGTCGGGCTCGGGCACGGCAAGCGCGGCCGCGCTGGCCACGCTCGCCGGTCCCGAACTGCAACGGGTCGGTTATACCCGCAGTTTTTCGGTGGCGCTCGCCGCCATCTCCGGCTCGCTCTCGGTGATCATCCCGCCGAGCCTGCTGATCATGATCTACGGATCGCTCACCGAGACCCCGATCGGCCACCTCTTCATCGGGTCGATCGGGCCCGGCCTCCTGTGCATCCTTGCCTATGCCGGCTGCCTCTATTTCCTCGGCGATGTCGAGCCGCAGGCCGTCGACGGCCGCCGCCACGGAGTCGCCGAGGATCCGCAGGAGACCCGGCGCTCGATCGCCGCCTTCAGCTTCGTCGTCGTGCTCATGTTCGTCGTCTTCGGCGGCATCTACGGCGGCGTGGTCACCGTGGGCGAGGCCGGCGCGCTCGGCGCCTTCGCGGCTTTCGTCGGAATGATCGTCATGCGGCGGGTCGGCCCCAAGGACATCGCCGCCGCGCTGATCGATTCCGTCAAGGTCTCGGCGATGCTCCTGATGCTGCTCATCGCCGCGCAGATCTTCTCGCGGTTTATGTCCTTCTCGCGGCTGCCGACCGAGCTGCTCGAGCTTGCGCAACCGCTGATCGGCAATCCGACGGTGCTCGTGCTCGTC
>NZ_JBJHDO010000036.1:0-706 GCF_050958605.1 Mesorhizobium sp. 1B3
ATGCATCTTCGGCTTGACGATATAGACCGAGCCGGCCGGCGAGTTCTTGCGACGGCCGTTGGGGCCGACATCGTGCAGCGCGATCAGGCTGGTGATCATGGCGTCCATGATGCCTTCCGGCACCTCGTTGCCGTCGCGGTCGAGGATCGCCGGATTGGTCATGAGGTGGCCGACATTCCGGACCAGCATCAGCGAGCGGCAGCGCAACTGGAAAGTGGAGCCGTCGGGCGCACGGTAGTCGAGGTCGGGATTGAGCTTGCGCACGAAGCTCTTGCCGCCCTTGGTGACCTCCTCCTGGAGATCGCCCTTCATCAGGCCGAGCCAGTTGCGATAGACGACGACCTTGTCATCGGCATCGACGGCGGCAATCGAATCCTCGCAGTCCATGATGGTGGTCAAGGCCGATTCCAGCCAGACATCGGAGATATGGGCGGGATCATCCTTGCCGATGGTCGAGGTGGGGTCGACCAGGATTTCGATCAGGATGCCGTTGTTCCTGAGCAGGACCTGGCCCTGCACCGACGGATCGTCATGATAGCCGGCGAATTGCGCTGGGTTCGCGAGGCCGGCCGCACGCCCGCCGTCGAGCCTCACCAGGAGCGCTCCGTCCTTAACCGAGAAGCCACGCGCGTCCTGCCAGGAAACGCCGTCGAGTGGCGCGGCGCGATCCAGGAAATCGCGCGCCCAGGCGATCACCCTGGCGCCC
>NZ_JBJHDO010000037.1:0-653 GCF_050958605.1 Mesorhizobium sp. 1B3
GCTCACGCCGCCTCGGGCGGGGCGATCGATCCCTTCGTCTTCCGCTTCGCCATCTTCGTGCTGGCGATCTTCGTCGGCTATTACGTGGTCTGGTCGGTGACGCCAGCGCTCCACACGCCGCTGATGGCCGTCACCAACGCCATTTCCTCGGTCATCGTGGTCGGCGCGCTTCTCGCCGTCGGCATCTCCGCCGCGGGCCTGGCCACCGGCTTCGGTTTCGTTGCCCTGGTGCTCGCCGCCGTCAACATCTTCGGCGGTTTCCTCGTCACCCAGCGCATGCTGGCCATGTACAAGAAGAAAGAGAAGTAAGCGATGAACGCCAATCTCGCCTCTTTCCTCTATCTCGTCTCCGGCATCCTGTTCATCCTGGCGCTGCGCGGCCTGTCGCATCCGACCACCAGCCGGCAAGGCAATGTCTACGGCATGGTCGGCATGGGCATCGCCATCCTGACCACGCTGGCGCTGGCCCAGCCGAACCTCGGCGGTTTTGCGCTGATCGTCGTCGGGCTGGCGATCGGCGGCGGGGTCGGCGCCTATGTGGCGCGCAGCATCGCCATGACCTCGATGCCGCAACTGGTGGCGGCCTTCCACAGCCTCGTCGGCCTTGCCGCGGTGATGGTGGCGGCCGCGGCGATGTATGCGCCGGAAAGCTT
>NZ_JBJHDO010000038.1:0-590 GCF_050958605.1 Mesorhizobium sp. 1B3
GACATCGCCGGCCACCTCGGCGGCGCGCTGCGCGCCTGCGGTGTCCGTGATTGCCAGGCGCACCGCAGCGACTGCCTGGTCCAGCTGGTCGAGCGCCCTTTCCAATGCGGTCTGTTCCATCACGCGACTCCCCCGGTTTTCGGCGTGGACGATTTTCTGGGAGCGGCCGGTTTTCGGACGGCCGTTTTCTTGACCGGTTTTTCAGCCGCCTCGGGTTCCGCCGCGATCGTGTCGGCCACAGCCGCGAAATTGGGATGCACGACCTTGCCGCCGTCGGTCAGCATGGTCGCTTTGACCAGCTCGTCGTCGCGGTTGATGGCAAATTGCTTGCTCGCCTTGTCGACCATCGTCTCCAGGAAGGCATAGAGGTTCTTGGCGTAAAGCAGCGAGGCCGACGCCGCGACCCGGCCGGGAACATTGAGATGGCCGACGATCTTCACGCCGTTGTCCGACGTCACGACCTTGCCGACAACCGCCCCCTCGACATTGCCGCCGCGTTCCACCGCCAGATCGATGATGACCGACCCCGGCTTCATCGACTTGACCATCGCCGCCGAGACCAGCTTCGGCGCCGGTCGGCCGGGGATCAA
>NZ_JBJHDO010000039.1:0-569 GCF_050958605.1 Mesorhizobium sp. 1B3
AAGGGCATGAACCGCTCCTTCATCTCGGTCATCCTCGGCGGCTTCGGCGGCGAGACGGCCGCCGCGGCGGACGACGGCATCGAGCGCACGGTGAAGCAGGGCTCGGCCGACGATGCCGCCTATCTGATGATGAACGCGCAGAAGGTCATCATCGTGCCGGGCTACGGCATGGCGGTCGCCCAGGCCCAGCACGCGGTGCGCGAGATGGCCGACAAGCTGAAGGCGGCTGGCGTCGAAGTGAAATACGCCATCCACCCGGTCGCCGGGCGCATGCCGGGCCACATGAACGTGCTGCTCGCCGAAGCCAATGTGCCCTATGACGAGGTGTTCGAGCTGGAGGACATCAATTCGGAGTTCGCCCAGGCCGACGTCGCCTATGTCATCGGCGCCAACGACGTGACCAACCCGTCGGCCCGCGACGACAAGTCTTCGCCGATCTACGGCATGCCGATCCTCGACGTCGACAAGGCGCGCACCTGCCTGTTCGTCAAGCGCTCGCTCGGCTCCGGCTATGCCGGCATCGACAACACGCTGTTCTACAAGGACGGCACCATGATGCTGCTCGGCGA
>NZ_JBJHDO010000040.1:0-544 GCF_050958605.1 Mesorhizobium sp. 1B3
TGGCGAGCACGGCATTGGCCATATGGACCAGCTTTCTGGCGCAGGCGACGATGATCTGATTGTGGTGCTTGCCGGCTTCGAGCAGGCGTTTCCTGAAGGCGACGAGAGCCGGGTTCCAGTGGTTGGCGGCCGAGAAGGCCGCCATGTAGACAGCCTTGCGCAGCCGCTTGCGTCCACCCGCGATGCGACGCTGTCCGACATGGGTTCCGCTGTCCTGATCGAAGGGCGCCACACCGACAAGCGCGGCCGCCTCGGTTCGGCTCAAACGGCCGAGTTCGGGCATGCGCACGACGAAGACCAGCGCGGTGATCTCGCCCAAGCCGGGAATGCTCAGCAGAAGAGCCATCCGATCGGCGAGATCGGCATGGGCCTTGACCTTGGCGGCGAGCTTGGCGATCTCCTTGGAGCGGCGCTTGCTGAGCCGCTGGATCTCGGCCTCGAGGAAGCGCCGATGCGCCGGCTCACTGAAGCGGTCACGCCGGGTCTTGAGCCTGGCAATGTCGTCGGCGAGGACCTCGATCAGCGTCATATGCTCCTGCAAGGC
>NZ_JBJHDO010000041.1:0-530 GCF_050958605.1 Mesorhizobium sp. 1B3
TGCCGCGTCGATTACGCCAGATGCAGTTTGTTTCTGCAACTCCTCAACGCCAAGCCTTACCGCGTCGGCGGCCCGATCGAGTTGATCGAGTGCCTTTTCGAGCCCGTCCATCAGGCATTCCCTTTCGATGCTTCTTGTTGGTTCGACGTCGTCTGGACACCGTCCTCGACGCCTGCCGCAGCCGCGAAATTGGGATGCACGACCTTGCCGCCATCGGTCAGCATGGTCGCTTTGACCAGCTCGTCGTCGCGGTTGATGGCAAGCTCTTTGCTCGCCTTGTCCACCATCGTCTCGAGAAAGGCGAAGAGGTTCTTGGCATAAAGCAGCGAGGCCGAGGCCGCGACCCTGCCGGGAACATTGAGATGGCCGACGATCTTCACGCCGTTGTCCGACGTCACGACCTTGCCGGCAACCGCCCCCTCGACATTGCCGCCGCGTTCCACCGCCAGATCGATGATGACCGACCCCGGCTTCATCGACTTGACCATCGCCGCCGAGACCAGCTTCGGCGCCGGCCGGCCGGGGATCAG
>NZ_JBJHDO010000042.1:0-373 GCF_050958605.1 Mesorhizobium sp. 1B3
CCCCATTCGAAGGCCCAGATGGTTCTCCAGAAGCGCATGGCGGACCTCAGTTGAGATGGCTCGGCAGCCAGGTGGCGATGCCGGGGAAGATCATCATCGCGGCGACGACCACCAAGGCGGCGATCGACGAGAAGGTGAGGCAGGGCCGGAACACCGGCCCCACCGGGGTGCGGGCGGCGGTGGCGGCCGAGAAGGCGACAAGCCCGACCGGCGGCGTCAGCAGCCCCAGCGAGATGACGAAACAGGCCATCACCCCGAACCAGATCACGTCGATGCCGGCCGCCTGCACCATCGGGATGATGATCGGGATGGCCAGGACGATGACCGTCACCTCCTCCAGGAACATGCCGGCCGCGAACAGCCCGAACATCAG
>NZ_JBJHDO010000043.1:0-318 GCF_050958605.1 Mesorhizobium sp. 1B3
GGGCCCGAGGAAGTGGCCTTCGCGGTGGAGATTTTCGGCCGCGTCGAGCAGGCCCTGGGAATGAGGCCCAACACGCTGAAGATGGGCATCATGGACGAGGAGCGGCGGACCACCGTCAATCTGAAGGAGTGCATCCGCGCCGCCAAGGAGCGCGTGGTGTTCATCAACACCGGTTTCCTCGACCGCACCGGCGACGAGATCCACACCTCGATGGAAGCCGGGCCGATGATCCGCAAGGGCGACATGAAGAAGGCGGCCTGGATCGGCGCCTATGAGAACTGGAACGTCGACACCGGCCTGGAATGCGGGCTGTCCGGG
>NZ_JBJHDO010000044.1:0-314 GCF_050958605.1 Mesorhizobium sp. 1B3
CGCCGGCGCCGCCGGTCCGGCGGCGCCCATTCCTCTACTCAGATCGGAAGTCGCATGTCGAAGGATTGGATCATCTGGGCGGTGACGCTCTGGATCGTCGTCTTCATGATGGCGGGACAAGCGGTGGCGACCTGCCTGCTCGGCGCCGGGCTGGTCGGCGTCATGCTGTGGATGGGGCCGGGCGTGCTCAACGGCATCGTCGGGCAGGACACCTTCTACACCGCCTCGGCCTACACGCTGTCGATCATCCCGCTCTACCTTTTGATGGCGCAATTGCTGCTCAAGGGCGGCGTGATCATCGACCTCTTCCGTGT
>NZ_JBJHDO010000045.1:0-227 GCF_050958605.1 Mesorhizobium sp. 1B3
GCTTCAAGTGCCGTCCTGACGGCGGCTTCATAGTTGCCGCTCGCCTCCAGCCCAACCCGCTTGACCCCGGCCGCCCTCAGCCGGGCAGCCAGCCGGCGGTGGCCGTCAGCGTCATTCGTCTCCACAAAACGCTGCCCGTCGAAAACGGCCACGTCGAGCTTCGCCTTGGAGACATCCACACCGGCGCATTTCATGCTAGTATCATTCATCTTCGTCGACCCAACCTT